>CANJII010000017.1 GCA_947474435.1 Chitinophagaceae bacterium
CGAAAACAACAAAAAACTGAAATTGAAAACTTAAGCGAGTAAGAAAAACAACCTTGAATCTCACACCACAAAATGTTACAAAATGGAACTCAAATCAGCTGGTCAGTTTGCACCGGTTTTTGGTGGTCAATATGCTCCGGTTTTTCCAACACGGTAAGTAACCGTGTTGTAGTAACTGTTATACCCCCTCAATCACCACCAGTA
This sequence comes from Chitinophagaceae bacterium, assembly GCA_947474435.1. Lineage (GTDB taxonomy): Bacteria > Bacteroidota > Bacteroidia > Chitinophagales > UBA10324 > UBA10324. The sequence goes on from CANJII010000017.1 coordinate 205, forward strand.
CACCACTCTTGCGGTAAATAACCACATGTATATTTTTTTAAAATCCAATTGCAGTTAGCCAGTTGTGGGAGAATCTTATTTCGGGCACTGCTTGGCGAGGCAAAAAACAACTCAGCAATTCACATATCCCAGTATCCAGAATAACAGAGCAAATACAATGATGGTACCGAGGCAACCTCCGCCCCATTTGTAAGCACCGTAACCCGCCAATGCGGTTCTGAAAAAACCTCTCATAAATTCTGATTTTTATTTTGTTTGTTTAAAGTTATTCAGTTCAGCACGGCTTGTAAACCGTGCCTGCTGAAATGTATTTTTTATAAGCTGGAAGTTACCTTGGTTTTTGTGTTCTCGCCATCATCGGTGGTTTTTGTTTTCACCACTTCGTTTTTTTTATCAGGAATAGTATGGTTTCTTGTAACGGTGGTTGTGTTTTTTTTGAAGTGGTTTGCTCACCATTTTGGGTGTCAGTTGTAACCACTTTTTCTTTTTGAACTTCTTTCATGTGTTTGAAATTTATTTTCCGCTTCCCGCGAACGAGGTGTAATAAAAATTTATTACGATGCAAAAGTGGTTACGCTTCAATAAATACAGTTACACAATTTTGAAAACCTCTTACATCATTCATACTACAGAAAGTCAAATCAGCTTAATCAATCATACCCGTTGCGTTCTGTTTACAGCCTTGTGCAATAAAATTAAACGACTTTAAGTCGTTGTATTCACCCAGTTGTTCTCGATTTGCAATCGACAAACATCAAGAAATAATATTTGTAATCTGCTGCGGATTCAATCCGTAATACTTAGCTGAGCTCGATTACAAATCGCGCACAACAGAATTGCTCACACAAACCGAAGGTTCATGAAGACCAATGAAAACAAAAAAGTCTTATGAGCTAAATCAAAAGAATCATAGTTTTGTTTGATGATGGAAAAGTGTAACACTGGCGGAATTGAAAATGCTAACTGGACTATCTGCCTGGATTGTTTGGGGCGTGGAAAAAGAACCCGGCGGCTGCGAAAGAAGGTGCGACTGCAATACCAGCAGGCAATGGAGCAATTTGAAAAAACGAATGGTGAAGGCACGGCTCCGGTTCGACCGAAAGGTCACAAATATTCGTGCCAGAACTGTAACGGTTCCGGTTTAATTCATGCTGATCATCCCCCTGTAGCCGACAAAGAAAACTATCCGCATGTTGCAATTATTGGTGGAGGCATAGGAGGAATGGCGCTTTCTGTGGCATGTTTGCATCGAAAAATTCCTTTCACCCTTTATGAGCGCGATAGTGGCTTCCAAACCCGATCGCAAGGTTATGGACTCACATTACAACAAGCCAGCAAAGCCATTGAGGGATTAGGTATTTTCTCCTTAGAAGAAGCGGTGATTTCAAGAAGACATGTGGTACATACAACAGGCGGAAAAGTGATTGGCGAATGGGGCATGCGAAAGTGGAAGCAGTCAGATGCAAAAAAATCGCCGAGCCGCATAAATATGCACATTGCAAGGCAGTCGTTGCGCTTAGCATTGCTAAATCAACTCTACGGAAATGATGTAGTGCAGTGGGGGCACCATTTAGTAGATTTTAAAGATAGCGATAGTGAAGGTGTTGAGCTGCAATTTAATGTGGATGGTAAGATGAAGCATGCCAGAGCAGATCTGGTGGTGGGTGCCGATGGTATTCGGAGTGCAGTGCGCAAGTTGCTGATTGGTGAGGAGGTAACCCCTTTGCGCTACCTCGGATGTATTGTTATACTGGGTATTTGTCCGTTGAAGCAGCTTGAAGGGGTGGAAAGTTCCTTACTCGACTCTGCCACAGTATTTCAAACAGCCAATGGTAATGAACGCATTTACATTATGCCCAACGATTCCGAATCTGTTATGTGGCAACTGAGTTTCCCTATGCCCGAAAAGAAAGCGAAGGAATTGAGCGCGCAAGGTGCTCATTCACTGAAAGCAGAAGCGTGTCGAAGAACGCAGTGGCACAATCCCATTCCACAGATTTTAGCAGCCACAATGGAAGCGCAGGTTACAGGTTATCCTGTTTATGACCGCGAATTACCTTCTCCGGAATTATTACAGCAATGCGGGAAAGCTACGCTGATAGGAGATGCAGCTCACCCTATGAGTCCGTTTAAAGGACAAGGTGCTAATCAGGCACTTCTCGATGCTCTGTACCTGGCTCGTGCAATCACATCAGGTTGCGGACCTTTATCTCCGTGGAGAAAAGCGGGAGTGCGGGCAAGTGTGCTAACTGCTTTTGAATCAGAAATGTTAGGCCGCAGTGCTTCCAAAGTGAAAGATTCAGCCGATGCTGCACAGTTCCTGCATTCGGAAATTGTACTTTATGTGGCAGATGAGCCAAGAGGACGGTTTCTGAAGAGAAAGCATATATAGCAAGGAGAGAAGTCTGTTTGGCTCTGCCGTTGTTAGTCGCCTTACAGTGGCTTGGTATTTTTTTCTATCCACAGGCTTGGGTTGATTCTATTTGTTAATCGATTAAAAAAGTGTTGCACCCTGACAGCTGACATAAAAAAATTTGATTCCTGTTGTTCTCGATTTATTCAAAAGACTTTTTTGTTTTCATTTGACTTACTCATAAGACCTTATTTTTTTATTTTACTTTGTTATATGCTTCGTAGTTCATGATGTACTTCGTAGTTGCATTCGAGATCCAATAAGAAATAGGATTTATTCAAATGACTTTTTTGTTTCTTTTGACTTCATGAACTTACGTTTATAATCTGCTGTAAAAGCAAAATATATTTTTCCTTCCATGTTAATGCTCCAAACCACCAACTTGGTATTGTATGCAACTGTTCTGTATGAGTTCATTATATTTTTTACAGAATAAAAAAGTGTAACACCAACGATTACAAAATTCACAACAACAAACAATGAACAGAACTCATACCCGATTCTCTTGATTGGCAATGAAGTGCCATTTAATAATTTTGATTCTTCCGACTCGGTGCCTTGTGCTAACAAACCAAACCTGCAAATCTGAATAAAGAACAAGTCTTTTTTATCTCACATTGAGATTAGACCGAATTAAGAAAAATTATTTATAATCTTCAACTCATCCTCACCAACAAAAAGATTTTCAATATTAAAATTATCAATTGAAAGAACCGGTGCTTTAATTCCATAGACTAATTTTTTCGGAGCAGTAAAAATTCTTGCTTCGTCCCATAAATTTTCGTCAATGAATTTTTGCAGTGTGGCGGTTCCACCTTCTATAATAATGGATTGAATATTTTTTGAATGCAAGTGGGAGAGTAGTTGATTCAGAATAGAAGTTTTAAAATTTAATTTTACGAACGAAATATTATTCTGCTCTTCAGTTTTTATTGAATTAAAAATGATGGTTTGAATTTCATGATTGAATAAATTCAAAATTTCGGGAAGCAAAAGTTTTGAATCAATAACAATTCTGATCGGGTTTTTCCCACTCCAAAATCGCACATTCAATTGCGGATTATCAGTCAGCGCTGTTTCCGTTCCAACCAATACAGATTGCTCTTCACTTCGCCACTTATGAACCAGTTCTTGTGATTGCACTCCCGAAATCTGAAATCGCTCCTTCGTAACAGGGGCAATAAATCCATCTGGAGTTTGCGCCCACTTTAAAATTATGAATGGTCTTTTTTGTTCATGAAAAGTAAAAAACCGTTTGTTTAATTTTCTACCTTCTTCAGATAAAATATCAGTAACTACTTCAATACCGGCCGCTCTTAATTTTTCAATTCCTTTTCCGGCAACCAATGGATTGGTATCGTAATTGGAAATAAAAACTTTTCTTATTCCTCTCTGAATAATCAAATCAGCACAAGGCGGATTTTTTCCATAATGAGAACACGGTTCGAGGTTGACATATAATTCTGACGAAGAAATTTTTTCAGGATAATTTTTTTCAGCATCATTTATCGCATTCACTTCAGCATGGGCTTTTCCGAATTCATGATGAAATCCTTCGCCAATAATTTTTTTATCATGCACCAGCAATGCACCCACCATTGGATTGGGTGCAACCATTCCCAATCCTGATTTAGCCAGGTCGAAACAACGATGCATAAAATTTTCTGAAGAAATCATTTTTAAAAACACAAAGTTAAAATGAATGCGATGGCTGAAGCAATAAAATGCCATTGAAATTTTTTTTAAAAAATGTATCAGAAAAAATATTTACGGTAGAAATTAATTGTAAATCTTTTTTCAGTTTCGGGAGTATAAGTGCAACGAACGGTTTTTTTTAGATTCTGACTAAGCAATTTACCTGTTCAGCCTGTTTTATTTCTCGCTGATATATAGCTCTTCTACATTAGTGGAACTTAATTTAAACCATTCGTAAAACACACTACAATGTGTGGTCGCCGTGTTGAAATGAAAAGAGATTTTACAGAACAAGTTCATCTTAAATTTAAGTCTCATGAATAGACTTTACAATGAAGGAATACTTGTTGGAATTAAAATTTTATTATTCACAGGTTTTATTTTTATACTGAATTGTTTTCAAGCAGCAGGTCAATCAACAAATTGCACCAATTCAAATTTTGAACAAGGAGATTTTTCAAACTGGCAGGGAGGTACCGGAACTCCAAATGGAAATTCTGGAAACAATCCAGGCGGTTGTTGTCCCATTGTAATTAATAATCTTTTAAATTCAGGTGGGTTGCTTCCTCCTCGGCATGTAATAACAACTCCCATTACTGATCCGAATACTTTTAATAATTTAATAGAAGTTGCGCCAGGTGGAAATTTTTCAGCACGGTTAGGTGCTTTTCAAAATTCATTTTATGCACAGAATAATCCCGGACCATTTCCGGGTTCAAAATCAGAAATGCTCCGGTTTACTTTTACAGTAACACCTGCATCCGAGTTATTTGTTTACCAATATGCAGTGGTATTGGAAGATCCGAATTATAATGTAACGCAACACACCCACGGTGAAAAGCCTCGATTTGAAATTAGTGTGCTTGATCAGGCCGGTAATTATGTACCAAACGCATTGTGCGGTCACTACCTTGTTGTAGCAGATTCAAACAACGCAGGATTTTTACCAGGAATAGTTACATCAGCGTCACAGGTTCATTATAAAAACTGGACCACTGTTGGAATAAATTTAACTGCCTATATGAATCAGGTTATCACCATTGAATTCCAGGTTGGTGATTGTGCATTGGGCGGTCATTTCGGTTACGCATACATTGATGCTTATTGTGCACCATTGGAAGTACTCACACAGTATTGTGTCGGTCAAAATCAAGTGGTATTAACAGCTCCACCTGGATTTAATTATTTATGGATGCCCGGTGGATTCACCACTCAAACTATTACTGTAAATAATCCGCAGATCGGTGCAGTTTATACCTGTGATTTAACTTCTGTCACTGGTTGTGTGGCTACAATTTCCGCCATTGTTCAGCCAACTTTAATACTTCCTGATTTTGGATACCAGGTTGATTGTAATTTGAATACAGTTTTGTTTTTTGATTCAACAATAGTTCAAAATGGTACTGCATCAAACTGGTCGTGGAATTTCGGAGATAATTCTCCAATAATGAATAGTGTAACAAATCCAGTTCATACATATCCCGGACCGGGAACCTATAATGTAACGCTAACAGTTACATCGGTTGCCGGATGTGCCGCTACAGTTACAATTCCTATTACAATTCCGTTGGTAAGTGTTGATGCACCATCAAGTACAATTTGTGCAACAACTTTTGTTACGATTAATGCAAGCGGAGCAAGTACTTATTCATGGAGCCCGTCAACAGGTTTAAATGTTACTACTGGTTCATCAGTGCAAGCCTCACCAACAGTTAGTACCACCTATACCGTAACAGGTTATAATGTAAATGGATGTTCAGGTACAACCACCGCATTTGTTCATATAGCACCAAACCTTGTTGTAAATGTTTCAGCAATTAATGATAGCGTTTGCTTTGGTCATTCAACTATTTTGAATGCTATTGGCGGAACAAATTATACTTGGAGTCCTTCCACTTATTTGAATGCAACAACAGGCACTTCAGTAACATCTTCACCTCTTGCAAATATTACATACACTGTTTCAGTAACTGATGCGAGCGGTTGCAGCGGGCAGGCGAGCATTCCTATAGTATCGCTCCTCAATCCTGTAATTGTTTTAAACAACACTTCAGTTTGTTTGGGACAAACTGCTACACTTAATGCAACCGGAGCACAGACTTATCAATGGTCTAATGGTTCAACCGGCAGTTCAATTTCTGTGAGCCCGGTTATCAATACAAATTATACTGTTATAGGTTCTGTTGGCTTTTGTACTGATACGACAAGTGCACTTGTAACAATAAATCCATTACCAATTGTTAATGCAGTACCCAATGGAAATATTTGTTTAGGTGGAAGTATTCAACTGAATGCAATCGGGGCAGCAACCTATATCTGGGCTCCATCAACAGGATTAAATTTTTCAACCGGAGCAACTGTGACATCAACACCAGTAACTTCAACAACTTATACTGTAACAGGCACTGATTTGAATGGGTGCAGTGCGTTGGCTCCTGTTACAATAATTGTAAATAATCCACCTGTAATTTCAGTAGTTGCCACTGATTACATTTTATGTATTGGTTCAAACGCAACCATAACAGCAAGTGGCGCCTCAACCTATTCCTGGAGTCCCTCAACCGGATTATCTGCTACATCCGGAAGTTCTGTATTAGCTAATCCAACCTTAACAACTATATATACTATTGTTGGTGTAAATGCTACAGGTTGTGCTGATACAACAACCATAAATATAGTAGTATCTCCCGGACCTCCGATTACATTAACAAGTACCAATCCTGTTATTTGTGTCGGGAACAGTACCACTTTAACAGCAACAGGGGCAAGTACTTATTCATGGAGTCCTTCTCAAAATCTGAATACTTCAACTGGTTCAGTAGTTATTGCATCACCAACAGTTACCACTACTTATCAGGTGGCGGCATTAGATGCTTTTGGCTGTGCGGCAAATGCTGTTTCGATTGTAACTGTTAATCCATTGCCTATAATTAATTCATCATCATCCGGTACTATTTGCTCAAGCGGTACCGTTCAATTAAATGCTGTAGGCGCAGCTGCTTATCAGTGGAGTCCTTCAATCGGTTTATCATCCACAAACGGTAATTCTGTTAACGCCACAATTTCAATTACAACAACCTATACCGTTTCTGGATTTGATGTAAATGGTTGCAGTGCCGGTTCATCTGTAGTTGTAAGTGTGTTTCCCAACCCCATAATTTCAGCTACAGCATCTTCTTCTATTTTATGTACTTCGTCAAGCGCAATGCTTACTGCAATTGGCGCCCTTAACTATACATGGAGTCCATCAAATGGTTTATCTAATACAACAGGAAGTGTTGTGCAAACAACTCCGAATAATTCAGTAACCTACACTGTAATTGGAATTGATATAAATGGTTGTGCTGATACGACTTCATTGAATATTATTGTTTCGCCTGCACCACCAATAACCATTGCAAGTACAAATCCTGTTATTTGTAATGGAGAGAATACAACACTTTCTGCAACGGGAGCAAACACATTTTCATGGAGCCCGGCAACAGGATTAAGTACTACATCCGGTTCATCTGTAACTGCTTCTCCAACTGTTACGACCACCTATTCTGTTGTTGCAATTGATACTACGGGTTGTGTGGCCAATGCTGTTTCAACTGTTGTTGTACATCCAATTCCAATTATAGGTGTAACACCAATCAGTCCCACATTGTGTTTTGGCGAAGCAACATCACTTACAGCAAACGGTGCATCAACTTATACCTGGTCACCATCAACCGGATTGAGTGTAACTGTTGGAACATATGTTACAGCTTATCCTTCTGTAACAACAACTTATACTGTTATAGGAAGTACTGTATTCGGGTGTACTGCGATGAATTCGGTGATTGTAAATGTTTCTCCAAATCCTGTTTTAAGTGTGCTTGCAAATAATCCGATAATTTGTTTTGGACAAAGTGCCATTTTAACTGCATCGGGAGCACAGTCCTACATCTGGTCACCGGCAAATACTTTAAGCAGTTCAACCGGAAGCAGTGTTAACGCAACACCAAATTCAACAACCATTTATACTGTTATCGGAACAGATGCAAATGGATGTTCGTCGGCATCTAACACGCCTTTGATTGTTAATCCAAATCCAACAGTAAATGCACTTTCGAATACTTCATTTGTTTGTTTAGGCTCGAGTGCAACACTTGGAGCTACAGGAGCAAATTTTTATTCATGGAGTCCTTCAACAGGATTATCAAGTACAACAGGAAACAGTATTCAGGCAACACCTAATACCGCTATTACTTACACTGTTACCGGAACAAATTTGTATGGATGCACAGATACTGCAATGAAAAGTGTGTATGTGAATCCATTGCCGGTGGCAAACATTACCAGTACTAATCCGGTTTTGTGTATTGGAGGAAGTACCACACTTAGCGCAACTGGAGCGAACACTTATTCATGGTCGCCAACAACATTTTTAAATACAGCAACAGGAGCAAGTGTAATTGCAACTCCTGATTCTACTATTACATACACAGTTTCAGCAACAGATTCAAACGGGTGTATTGGAATTAATACTTCTTTGATAACTATTAATCCGCTTCCGCTGATTACTACATCCGGAGCAGATTCTTTTTGTATTAATCAATCAATTATTATTTCAGCTGGCGGAGCAACAATTTACAACTGGAGTCCATCCACCGGATTGAGTGCAACAACAGGAAGTATAATAACAGCCTCACCAATAATTTCAACTACTTATACGGTTTCCGGAACCGATGTGAATGGATGTTCGGCATTAAACAACATTCCGGTTGCAGTAAATCAATTACCAATTGTAATTGCATCAACAGCCACACCCACATTGTGTTTAAATACAAGTGCGGTATTAAATGCAAGTGGTGCATTAACTTATAACTGGAGTCCTGCAATAAGTTTATCCGCAGCAACCGGCAGTACAGTAACAGCCACACCAATTTCTTCAACCACCTATTCTGTTACCGGAACAGATTTGAACGGATGTACTGCCACCTCTGGGCAAAGTGTTTTAGTAAATACACTTCCAACTATTGCTGGTTCAGATACCTCCATCTGTTTTGGTTTATCGACACCATTGACAGCAACAGGTGCGAGTACTTATGCATGGAGTCCGGCAACAAATTTAAGTTCAACTAATGGCGCAACAGTAATAGCTAATCCTACATCAACAATCACTTACACCATAACCGGAACTGATATAAATGGATGCACCGGAATTTCAACATCGGTTGTAACCATAAATCCATTGCCAATAATAAATGTGACTGCAGTTGATTCAACATTCTGTATTGGACAATCAACCACATTGAATTCAAGCGGAGCAACAATTTACAACTGGAGTCCATCAACTGGATTGAGTACAACAACAGGAAGTATTGTTGCAGCAAATCCTCTTTCTAACATTACTTATACTGTTACCGGATTCAGTTCATTCGGATGTTTTTCTACCAATGAGATACCTGTTGTAATTTATCCATTACCGGTTTTAACTATTACACCAAACGCACCATCAATTTGCCCAGGAGATTTTGCAATCCTCATAGCTGCAGGAGCAACAAATTATCATTGGTCAACAAATGCGTTAGGAAATACCATTGCTGTAAATCCAATTGTTAATACATCTTATTCCGTAACAGGAACAGACATAAACGGCTGCACTGCTAGTGATACAACAATGGTTTTAATAAATCCCGTTCCGGTTGTTTCTGCAGTTGCACAACAACAAATGTTTTGTATCGGTCAATCAACTACAATAACTGCAAGTGGAGCTTTAACATATACATGGACCCCATCAACCGGTTTAAGTGCAACCATTGGAACTGTTGTAACTGCGAATCCTCAAACATCTATTACCTATACCATCATTGGAACAAACGCAACCGGTTGTAAGGACACCACTACTGTTTCGTTAATTATAAATTCGCTGCCAACGGCTGCAGCCGGACCTGATGAAAATATTTGTGAAGGAAGTTCAGTGCAATTAAACGCAAGTGGAGGTGCAATTTATCAATGGAGTCCAGCCACCGGATTAAGTAATTCGGCTATTTCAAATCCTGTTGCATCACCAACTTCAACAATTTCATATGTGGTGTTGGTTGGAAATCAATTTGGATGCAATGCAAGTGATACAATACAAGTTTTAGTTCACCCATATCCGAATGTTGATGCAGGACCTTCACACATTGTTTGTTATCCGAATGCAACACAATTACAAGGCACCGGTGCAGTAACCTATAACTGGGTTCCTATACTTTATCTTAACAATACACAAATACCAAATCCTGCTTGTGTGCCGCTATCCAATATTACTTATACTTTAACCGGTACCGATAATTTTGGTTGTATGGCTACTGATACTGTGTCGGTAAAACTGATGATGCCATTTACAATACTTGCATCACCTGATGCCATGATTTGTAACAGTGAAATGATGCAATTGAATGCAACCGGTGGAAACAATTATCAATGGTCTCCACCAACCGGATTGGATAATACAGGTATTGCCAATCCAACGGCTTCACCTGTTATAACAACAACCTACATTGTAACTTCAACTGATGGTGTTTGTTTTACCTCCACGGATTCAGTTATTATAACTGTAAATCAGATTCCAGAAATTTTTGCAGGAGCTGATGCTGAAATGCTTTATGGTCAAACCTATCAGCTGAATGCATATACAAATGGTGGAAATATTTTGTGGGAGCCTTCTACATTTTTAGATTGCAATACCTGTGAGGATCCGATTGCATCTCATGTAAATATTCCGATAACTTATAAATTAACCGTTACCGATTCGTTTGGATGCAAGGCTGAAGATTATGTAAAAATTAATCTGGCCTGTGCTGAAGATGTATTGTACATTCCAAATACTTTCACGCCGAATGGCGATGGCAAGAATGATGTTTTCAGAATCAGAACTTTTGGATTGAGTTATGTATCGGCCTTCAGAGTATTTAACCGTTGGGGCGAAATGGTATTTGAAACACATGATGTAAGCGAAGGATGGGATGGAACCTGGCAGGGAAAACTTTGCCATCCTGCTGTATATGTTTGGTACATACAAGGCACTTGCGCCAATGGCGTAGAGTTATTAAAGAAAGGAAATGTTACCTTGATTCGATAAATAAAGATTTATCAATGTTTAGTAACTTCCGATATTCATGACTTTTTTATTGGTAAACAATTACAGCGAATAACAGAGTTGTTGAAATCAATTTACCGAAGTCAGCGAAAATTTTTCTTTAATCGTTTCAGCAACATTTTCCATCAGCCACAATGGGGTAGAAGTGGCTCCACAAATTCCAACCGATTCGCAATTTAAAAACCAATCGGTATTCAATTCATCTGATGACGAAATGAAAAAGGTGTTGGCATTTGCTTCTTTACACACCTGAAATAAAACTTTTCCATTCGAGCTTTTCTTACCACCAACAAATATGATCACATCATGCTTTGATGAAAATATTTTTAACTGCGGTTCACGATTACTTACCTGCCTGCAAATAGTATCGTTAGCCGATACATTTTGATTGCCATTTAATGCCGCACGCTCTTCAATCTGTTGTTTTATTTTATAAAATTTATCGGTGCTTTTTGTTGTTTGTGAAAATAATATAATTGGTTTTGTATAATCTATTTTATCCAGATCGGCTTCGGAGGTAATGATGATTGCATTCTTATCAGTTTGCCCCATCAATCCATTCACTTCAGCATGACCGGGGATTCCAAATATCACTATTTGTGATTTTGCTTCAGGCAATTTATCGTACGCGGTTTTTACTCTGTTCTGTAATTTCAATACAACAGGGCAACTTGCATCCAGCAAATTTATGTTGTTGTTTAAAGCAGTTAAATAAGTTTCAGGTGGTTCGCCATGCGCGCGAATTAAAACAGTACAATCATGCAGATTTTGAAGGTCTTCGTGATTAATAATTTTTAATCCTTTATCGGTTAATCGTTTTACTTCAATGTCATTGTGTACTATATCACCAAGACAGTAAAGTTGTTGGTTTTCTTCCAATTCATCTTCCGCCATTTGAATGGCATAAACCACTCCAAAACAAAACCCGCTGTTATCGTCAATTTTTACATTCATCATTTTGCTTTAATCACTTTTTTCCAATTCATTTCCCCTCTGATATCATCAAGCATTGGCATTAAAATTCTCCACTCTTATTTTTAAAAACAATCTGAATTTCATTATTCATTATTCATTATTCACTAATGATCTTTTCTAATTCCGAAATCTTTTCATTTACAAGATTCAAAGCAAATTCCAATTGTTGTTCTTCGCTAAGATAGGTATTGTCTAATTCAATTGCATCGCCGGCTTTGAATAAAGGGCTCGCTACTCTATGGCTGTCTTCATAATCGCGCGATTCAAGGTTGTGAATTACTTCTTCCAAAGTTGCATCAATTCCTTTTTTATGCAATTCAATAAATCTTCTTTCTGCTCTGATGGTTTCATTTGAAGTCAGAAATATTTTTAATTCTGCATGCGGAAAAACCACTGTTCCGATATCTCTTCCATCCATTGTTAATCCTTTGTGAATTCCCATTTGTTGTTGTTGCGCCACCAGAAATTCACGCACTTCTTTTATTGCACTCACCGGGCTTACTTCTGCAGAAATTTTCATGGAGCGTATTTCCTTTTCTACAATTTTGCCATTCAATAAAGTTTCCGGCATTTCGTTTTTTTCATTGTGTTGAAAACTGATATTGATATTTTTTAACGCGCTTAGCATTTGTCCTTTGTTTCGATAGTCAATTCCATTTTCCAAAAAATATAAGGTAACCGCTCTATACATTGCCCCAGAGTCAACATAAATATACCCGAGTTTTGATGCCAACTGCCGTGCAAGTGTACTTTTTCCGCAAGAAGCATGGCCATCAATTGCAATAATAATTTTCTGTTTCATGGACCGCAAAACAAGCTAAAAGTAGGCATAGAACTAAATGTTTTCTGCTTATAAAATGAAAGTTTGCATTACTGCTTTGGTCGGCTATTTTCGGGGCTTCCAAAATCAAAACTCCATAATGAAAAAAATCATTACAGTTGTTGTAATTTTTTTTGCAACAATTAATTCGCACGCAAAAGAAATTACAGGTGCAGCCGCTAACCAATTAATAAGTGGTACCAGTAAAATTAGTACGAACGATAAAACCGGTTTTCCTTCTTTTATTTATTTAAGCCCGGGTAAAGAAATTGAAATTCAATATTTCGAAAGATGGATTCGCAGTTCATTTAAAACTTCGAATGATTTCGGATTAAAAGAATTGCAGACTTCAGTTGACAAACAGAATGTATCGCACATTCATTATCAGCAAACCTGGAATGGTGTGCCTGTTACGAATACAATGTGGATAGCACATGTAAAGAATGGGAAAGTGTTTGCCTGCAATGGTTGGTTTGTTCCCCAAATTGATGCGATTACTGATGTTACTTTAAATGAATCAACTGCCCTGAATTTTGCCATTGCAAATACAAATGCAAAAACATATCGCTGGCAAAGTCCGGTTTATCAGAATATGTCATTGGAGCAAAAGCAAAATATTTCGTCGGCACAAAATCCGAAAGGAGAACTTTTTTTTGCATCAGTAAACGGCGACGATAAAAATTTTCGTTTGTGTTACCGTTTTGATGTGTATGCAATTATTCCACTGAGCCGCAATTATGTTTTTGTTGATGCGAATACAGGAGTTATAGTTAACAAAATAAACCGCATAGAACATGTTGATGCAACGGGAACTGCTGTTACCGGTTATGTAGGAACACAAACAATTATCACGGATAGTTTTGCCGGAGGTTATCGTTTACGCGAAGCAAGTCGTGGTGATGGAGTTGAAACATATAATATGGAAACCGGACTTGATTATGCTTTAGCTGTTGATTTTACTGATTCAGATAACATGTGGAATAATGTGAATGCAAATCTGGATCAATACGCAGGCGATGCTCACTTTGGTGCTGAAATGACTTATGATTATTACTGGCTTAATCATAATAGAAACAGTATTGATGATTTGGGAATGAAACTTATTAGTTATGTTCATTATGATGTTGGTTATTACAATGCATTTTGGGATGGACAGGAAATGACTTATGGTGATGGTAATGGAGGTCCGCTAACAGCATTGGATGTTTGTGGCCATGAAATTTCTCATGGAGTAACAGAGAATACATGTGGTTTAAATTATCAGGATGAACCAGGTGGATTGAATGAAGGATATAGTGATTGCATTGGTACTGCGGTTGAATTTTATGCAGGAGGAGCAACTGCTGATTGGTTAATCGGTGAAGATTTTGGAACACCATTTCGCAGCATGAGCAATCCGCATTTATATGGCCAGCCTGATACATATTTGGGGCCTGACTGGGTTGCTGCAGGTGGACCGGATAACGGAGGTGTGCATACCAACAGTGGCGTATTAAATTATTGGTTTTATTTAATGTCAGTTGGTGGCAATGGCACAAATGACAATGGCGATGCTTACAATATTGCAGGATTAACAATGGCCGATGCTGCCGATATTTTATACAAAGCCTGGACAGATTATATGTTTGCAAATGCACAGTATGCCGATGCGCGGCAATCAACTTTAAATGCAGCTACCGATATTTTCGGCCCTTGCTCTCCTGAAGTTGAAATGGTTGCTGATGCCTGGTTTGCTGTTGGTGTTGGAAATGTTTTTGATCCAACAGTGGTGGCGGATTTCAGTATTGATGTGAACACTGCATGTATAACACCTGCTGTATTTAACTTTCAGAATTTAAGTGCAAATGGCGGATCATATACTTGGTACTTTGGTGATGGTACTACTTCAAATCTTATCTCACCATCACATACTTATAATTCTTATGGAACTTATGATGTGAAGCTGGTTGTGAATGGTGGAATTTGCGGAATGGATTCAATCACTTATACTTCATTAATAAATGTTGATTCAACATTGATTTGCATTTATAATATGCCTGTGAATAACAATGCAACTTTAATCAGTTGTGATGGATTACTTTACGATAATGGCGGACCGTCAGGAAATTATACTGATAATCATGAAGACACAATTACCATTGCACCAACAAATGCAACAGGAGTCACCTTAACTTTTACTTCGTTCAACTATGAAAATAATTATGACTACTTGTACATTTATGATGGTCCGTCAACAGCAAGTCCGTTAATAGGTCAATATGATAATACTGCCTTGCCAAATGGAGGAACTATTATATCAACCGGAAATGCGTTAACCTTGGTCAGTACTTCAGATGGAGGCGTAACTGCTTCGGGCTTTGCAGCAAGCTGGATATGCGAAACCGCAATACCTAATGTGGATTTTATAACAACAGAAACAATCAGCTGCGATGGAACAATTGATTTTACTGATTTAACAACTCAATCACCAACCACATGGGATTGGGATTTTGGTGACGGTGGAAGTTCAACTCAACAGAATCCAACTCACACTTATACAGCCAGCGGAACTTTTACAGTTACGCTTATTGCTGACAATGCAATAGGATCAGGCACTGAAATAAAAACTTCTTACATAACAATTAACCTTCCATCGCCACCATTAACAACTGATGATTCAAATTGCAACCCGACTTCATTTGTTTTAAACGCTACAGCACAAGGTGGAGGAACTTTAAATTGGTACGACGCGCCAACCGGCGGCAATCTTGTTAATACTGGTGCTGCTTTTACAACACCTGTTTTAAATAACACCACAATTTATTATGTAGAGGAAGAAGTTCAATCAATACCGGTATTTGCTGGTCCGGTTGATAACAGTTTTGGTGCAGGAAATAATTATAATAACAATACTGACCGTTACCAGATATTCGATGCGCTATCACCTTTTAAAATAATTTCATGCGATGTGGTTTCAAGTCAGGCCGGTAACCGAACTTTTGAATTGCAGGATGGTGCTGGAAATATTTTGCACGATACAATTATTAATGTTCCTTCAGGAAATCAAACCGTAACATTAAACTGGAATATTGCAATCGGAACAAATTATCAATTAGGAGTCTTAGGCCCTGCAAATTTTTATCGCAACAGCGATGGCGCAAACTACCCGTACACCATTCCTGGAGTTATTTCCATAACTGGAAATACAGCCAATGATCCGGTGCGCTGGTATTTCTTATACAACTGGCAAATTGAACAACCCGGTTGCACAAGCGCAAGGGTGCCGTTAACCGCTACAATTGAATTAGGTGCTGCATCATTTACCTATACCAATAGTATTGCTAATTATGATTTCACATCCACCACAACCGGAATTTCTTACAACTGGAATTTTGGCGATGGAACTACAGGAACCGGACAAACTGCAAATCATATTTATAATACAAATGGAAATTTCACAGTTACACTGATTGTATGTAACAGCAATTGCTGCGACACTACCACACAAACATTAGATGTTTCGGTTGGTATCAATAATATAATCAATGCTGATGGTTGGATTGTTTTCCCAAATCCTACAATGAATAATTTTAATTTGAGCTATTCAGGCTCGCAACAAATTGAATCGCTTTCGTTGTTTAATACTTTAGGTGAAATTGTCTGGACATCAATTTCTTCAGGCAAAAATCAATGGGTAATAAATGCGGAGGTTTTGTCGTCAGGTATTTATTTCTTATCAGTAAAATCTTCTTCCGGAATTAAAAATTTTAAACTGGAAAAACTGAATTAATAACAAGAGAAAATATTTTTCAAAAGCCATTGTAAATAAAATTTACTATGGCTTTTTTATTAAATGAAAATGGAAAACGGTAAATGAATTTACCCCATTTGGGCTCTTCAATTGATATGAATCATTTTTAAATCCATTTAAGCATTTTATTTTTACAATCATTAATGCAAAAAATAAATCAACAACCGATAGTAATTTTTTTACTAACAATTTGAAATATTTCGCAATCACTCAGTTTTTTTTGTCTAAAATCGTAGCTTCAATTTTAAACTAAATAAATAAACACACACATGTCTCTGAAAAGAGTTTTTCTGCTACTTGCTTTTGCAAGCGTTTCTTTCCAAATGAAAGCACAGGAAATAGATCCGATGAGTTACAGCAACGATGCCATTGTTGAGCAATTGCTGGGAGGAATGAATGCAGTGCGATGGAAGTCAGGCGTTGACAGCATGATTACTAACGACATATTAACCAAATCGGCAATGGACCTGGCTGAACGATATGCAACAGCAAAAAAAATAACGATTGAAGAAGGATTTGCCGGCGACCTGAATAAAAAATACAAAGGCACTACCAAAGTAAAAGAAGTATCTGTTGATATTCCGGGCGGAAAAGCAAAGGTTATGTACACATATACTCAGGTGGCAGCCGATGCGGTTGATAAAATGGCTAAGGGAAAAAAGTTTGAAGACATTCTTAAAAATCCAAAATACTATTACTGCGGTATCGGAAGTTTTTACAATGAAGAAAATAAAAAAGTGTACATCTCAGTAGTGTTTGGAGGTGTTGATGCATTTAATAACGGAGTAAAATTCCGTAAGACTTTACCAATTCCTTATAGCAAAAGCCGCAGAGGCTTATATGTTTTTGATGAAAAGACATGCAAGACCTGTGAGAAGTTTCCTGACATTGATGAGTTGTTAAAATCAGTTCGTGTTGAAGACGGAAAAGTTTACCTCGAATATCCCAACTTTAAAAAGTTTAAAAAATATTTCCGCAATGCGAAAGATGGAATTGCCATTGATTTTGTTTTGAAAGAATCATATCCGTGTGCGAACGAAAATATTACCGACCACAATCTTTCATCAAAAGGATACATGCTTAAGCCGATGTACCAGGCTAAATTGTTTAAAATAAATGAGAACAATAAACTCGATCCGAAAAACAATACTTACAAAGGAGCCATTGCAAAAATTCCATCTAAGTATGTAAACACATTGAACACTGTTCCATACGAAATGAATATTATTTACATAGTGGATAAGGTGGCCTGCAAAACAATTACACGAAGTTACCTGGAAGATGGCGGAGCTGAAGGATTGATACCGCTCACTGTTTATCCCGATACGCTTACCATGTTGGATCCGAAAAGGTACCAGCCGAAAAGCGAAAATCAGGAATTGGAATTCATCATTTATTTTGAACAGGGAAAAGCAACTTACGATACAAAGGACATTGAAGGATTCTTAAAAGCACTGAATCAACCCGATTTTATTGTGAGCGATATTACCATTGATGCACACTCTTCGTTAGAAGGAGATTCTTTATTGAATGCGAAGTTGCAGCAGTCACGCGCAAAAAGTATAGTGGATGCTTTAGGAAAATACCAGAAGAAAGAAGTGACTTATGTTATTACCACCAGCGACTCATGGGACATGTTTAAAGATTCAGTAAAAAAATCTGAATTTAAAAATTTGGCTGCCATGACCAAAGAAGAAGTAAAAGGATTATTGAAAGGCGAAATGCTTACTAAGTTAGAACCTGTATTATCTAAAGAAAGATTTGCTGCCATTACCATGAAAGTAACTTTTGATCTGAAAGGAAAGAACGAGCAGAAATATGTTTACAACAGTTATAAAAAAGCACTGGATAAAAAAGATGTTGAACAGGCAAAAAGAATTTCAAGATACATAGTGGAAAAAATTGTGGAAGGCAAGTATGATGCACAACCATTTCTGGATGTTGAATTAAAACAGGAACCGCCTTATGCCAATCTGAACATAAATAAAATGTATATTGATGCACGAGTGAATCACGAAGATTCTATTCACGCTGCATTGGTTACAAAACTTGAAGAGATGAATAAAACAATGTCGGGTAATGATTATGTAAGCTGGAACAAAACCATGAGTTATGTAAAAACCGGAACCATTGTAAACAATAAGGAAATTACCACCACACAGGCAACCATAAATGGTTTGTACAATGGCATGATAACTCAGAAAATGAACGATGCGTTAAATCTTGAATGGCAATTTAAAGTAATTGAAAAGGTAGATACACTTGATGCCGGAGTTTTAAATCCAACATTGCAGGCAAGCATGGATCGGATAAAAAAGATTTTTAATCTTGAAGAATCTAACTGGCAGAACTCATTAAAGCTGGCTTACATTTTTATCAAGCACGATGATCTTGCTTACTCATTAAAATTGTTAGCACCATATGTAACCGACGAAAATCCTGATGAGCAATTGCTCTTTACATACATTAGTGTTGCTGCGCATTTTCCTGATCAGATATTTTCACGCAACTTCCGTTTAGCCATGTCGAGGGCAGCATCGAAAAACAAAACCCGTTACTGCGAATTGTTCGGATCGCCAAAACTTAGTTTCCAGATAATGGATAATCCATTAATCAAAAAACAATATTGCGAAACTTGTGGTCAGTAGGAAGTAAGCAATACTACTATTTCTGATAAAAAATAAAATCAGTAAATTAAAAAATTAAAATCCCTTTTGCAGAAATGCAGAAGGGATTTTTTTTAGTGATGTCTTGTCCTGAGAAAAGTTGATTCAAAAAAAGTCGATACAGATAAGCAATGAGGAATTGAGTAAATGAGTTTTTTGTTTTTAAAATTTTACTAAAGTTGTGAAGATTCGAAATATATATTTATTCACACCTATGATTTTAATCAGAAATTATTTTTAACCTAAAATTGAAATTTGTAAAAAATTTATTTAACTTTCACTAATCAAAATTCATAAACCCATGATAACATTAGATTCAATTCACACACACCATGAATACAAAACATGGTTAAACAAATTGGAATTTTTTAAAGACGAATTAAAAATTTTTAAAAACAGATTATCAGAAGTCGCGACAAAAAATTCAAATCACGATGTGTTGGCGATGGTTGAACATTTTCAAAATCAGATTATCATTCAACAAAACGAAATGGATACACTGCGCCATAACATTAAGCAGTATGAAAACAAATTAGAATCGAGTATAAAAGAAAACATTACCGCAGCTGATCATAATCCTGATCCTGAATTCGGAGAACACAAAGCTGCCATCGACCGGTTTGAATATTTGTTTAACGAACTACGCGATGATTGTTTAAAGTTTTTCTCGAAAGTTTTGTAGTAAAACCAAACCAAAACCAACAGAAGGGAGTTTCAGATTTTTCTGAAGCTCCTTTTTTTTAATCTTTCCAGTACCACCAATCCAGTTTTTTCTTATCGTGTTTTTTTGTTGTGGCATAATACACTGCGCAACGAAAAACATAAAGCAGGCAACGATCGTGTTGCGCACCGGTGAGTGTAGTCATCTGATCATACAACTGTTGTGGATTTTTATTTTTCAAATCGCTTACACTTCTTATTCCGAGTAAGTAAAAATCACCGGCAATTGATTTTCCAACTCCGGGAATTAGTTGCAATGATTTTAAAATTTCTCTTTCAGAATTCAATTTCTGAATTATAAACTACTTGTTAAAATTTATAACTGTTCCGATATTTCCATTCGGTTCCTGAATGTTCAACAGATACGAAAGGGTAGGAGCAATGTCGGTAATGTGATTGAGTGTTCCGGTTTCTCCGGTTTTTATTTTCCATCCATACCACAATAACGGAACATGAGTGTCGTAAGAAAAAATTGCTCCGTGTGTGGTTCCTTTCATTCTGCCGCCAAACCAGTATGGATCGTACAGAATCATTATATCGCCGCTGCGTTTTGGCAAATAACTGTTGTTCAAAATTGATTTTAAATGATCAGGCATTGTTGTCGCATTCAAATCTTCAATAACAAATGAATTGTAATATCCTTTTTGTCTGTTTAACAAGGGCTGAATCCAATTCAATACACCTTCAATTGAAATGTTTTTATGATAGAGAATAGAATGATCCAGGTAGAGTTGTTGATTATCATAAGAAAGAATAATTCCTGTATCGCCAAAAGTGTTGTTCAATATTATCTTCATTGAATCGAGTAACGCAATTTCATTTATTACTCCAGCCGGAATTCGATAATCGTTTGCCAGTCCGGGAATTGGCGCCACACCATGATCAGCAGTTAAAAACAGGAGGTAATTATTTTTTCCAATCCATGTATCTAAGAACGAAAAAAATTCAGCAAGGTCTTTATCCAATCTTAAATAAGTATCTTCCGATTCAATGGAGTTTGGTCCGAATAAATGACCAACATAGTCGGTTGCAGAAAAACTGACAGAGAGGAAATCGGTTGCAATTCCTTTTCCTAATTTTTCATTTTTAATGGAATTAATTGCAAAATCTTTTAACATCGAGTTTCCAAAAGGAGTATACTTAACCAAATCATATTTCACCCAGGTAGAATCAGAAAGATGATGTGGAAAAATTGGTTTTGTATCAGATGGCAATGATGATTCATATTGAATACTGTCCTTTGTGCTTTCAGTATATTGTTCAATGGGCAGCAGTGTATTCCATTCCTGAGATAAATATTTTTTTGGTTGTTGCTCAGCATTAATATCACTCACCCATTTTGGTAAAGTGCTCATGTAAAATGAACTGGTAATCCAGTTCCCTGTTAATCCATCTAACCAGTAGGCGGCGTTACCAGTGTGACCTGTGGGAAGAATTGCTCCTCTGTCTTTCAGTGAAATTCCAATCACTTTCGATTGAAAATTAGTGGATAATCGTAGTTGGTCAGTAATGGTAGTTGTGAGCATTCGTTGTGGCGACATGTTGCCCGATAAATTATCGGCACCAACGGTTTTATAATTTGCATCACTTGTTACATATACTGTTGAATTTGTTTCTCGTTCATACCAATCATTAGAAATAATTCCATTAATGGCAGGAACACTTCCTGTATAAATAGAGGCATGCCCTGGTCCAGTATAGGTTGGAATGTAATTGAATTGGGTGTTTTTACAATTGTAACCCTGAGTTATTAATCTTTTAAAACCACCATCACCATACTTTGAATAGAAACGATATAAAAAATCATAGCGCATTTGATCAACCACAATTCCAACAATTAATTTCGGTTTATCAGGAATTGAAGATTGTTGGGCAGTAAGATTCAGAGCAGAAGAAAAGAAAAGCAGAATTAAAAAGTTTTTGGCCACGATAAATAAATTTTGTGCAAGATAGCCACTTGAATTAATTGCAGTAATTTATCGGAACATTTAACCTTAATTCACCAATGAAAATTTGAAATTCTGTTTCAAAGAATATCCACAGTTTTTAGTGCGAAGGTGTCAAATTATATTTTTAACCGTAAGGCTACATTGCAACGCAGGATTTTTTTTATCAAAAGAGTTTTAACGAATAATTAATAATGGCTGAGAAAATTTTTAAGTACGACGAAGACAGCATCAAGTCGCTTGATTGGAAGGAGCACATTCGCCTTCGGCCCGGAATGTATATAGGTAAACTGGGTGACGGCAGTGCGATGGATGATGGTATTTATGTGTTGTTGAAAGAAACCATTGACAACTGCATTGATGAATACACAATGGGTTATGGAAAAAATATTGACATTGAATTAACTGATCACTCCGCAAAAGTCCGCGATTACGGAAGAGGAATTCCATTGGGAAAATTAGTAGAGTGTGTAAGTAAAATAAATACGGGAGGCAAGTACGATTCAAATGCATTTCAAAAAAGTGTTGGACTGAATGGTGTTGGAACAAAAGCAGTGAACGCACTTTCATCATCGTTTAAAGTGCAGGCGTGGAGAGATGGCAAAACAAAAGTTGCTGAATTTCTCACCGGAGTGCTGAAGAATCAAACCAAGGAGGAAAAATCAGCGGAGCCAAACGGAACTTATGTTGAGTTTACTCCGGATGAAAAAGTTTTTCGAAACTATCGTTACATTCCTGAGTTTGTTGAAAATCAAATATGGAATTATTGTTTTCTGAATGCAGGACTAAATATAAATTTCAATGGAAAGAAATATTTATCGAAAGACGGATTGCTGGATTTGCTGAAAAGAAAATCAAATCCGGAAGAGATTCGTTACCCGATTATTCATTTGAAAGGCGATGACATTGAAGTTGCTTTCACGCACGACAATCAGTATGGCGAAGAATATTATTCATTCGTAAACGGCCAGCACACCACGCAAGGCGGAACACATTTGCAGGCATTCAAGGAAGGTATGGTGAAAACACTTCGCGATTTTTATAAAAAGGATTTCGACATAAATGACATCAGGCAATCAATCATTGCATCTGTTAGTGTGCGCGTGCAGGAACCGGTGTTTGAATCTCAGACAAAAACAAAACTGGGTTCACAGTTTGTTTCAGAAGGTGGTGCATCCATGCGCAGTTTCGTAATTGATTTTCTCACAAAGGAGTTAGATAATTTTCTCCATAAAAATCCTGCAACTGCTGATGCGTTGTTGCATCGCATTATGCAAAGCGAACGCGAACGCAAAGAACTTTCAGGCATTCGTAAACTCGCAAATGAGCGCGCGAAAAAAGCAAACCTTCACAATAAAAAATTGCGCGATTGCCGGTTGCACCTGAATGAAGATCAGAAAAAAGAAAATGTATTAAACACCACGCTATTCATAACTGAAGGAGATTCAGCAAGTGGTTCAATTACCAAATCAAGAGATGTGGAAACTCAAGCGGTATTCAGTTTGAGAGGGAAACCGCTCAACTGTTATGGCCTGACAAAAAAAATTGTTTACGAAAACGAAGAATTTAATTTACTGCAACACGCTTTGAATATTGAAGAAGGTTTGGAAAATCTTCGATACAACAGAGTAGTAATTTCAACTGATGCCGATGTGGATGGCATGCACATTCGATTGTTGTTGCTGACTTTCTTCTTACAGTTTTTTCCTGACCTGGTGAAGAACGGTCATGTTTATATTCTCGACACACCATTGTTTCGTGTTCGCGATAAAAAAGAAACTATTTATTGTTATTCAGAAGAGGAAAAGCAAAAGGCGATAAAAAAATTAACGGGCAAAGCCGAGATTACACGATTTAAAGGATTGGGTGAAATATCACCGGAAGAGTTCGCCAATTTTATTGGAGATGAAATAAAATTAGACCCCATCATTCTGAAACCCGAAATGAGCATTCAGCATTTGCTTGAATATTATATGGGAAAAAATACACCTGCGCGTCAGGAATTTATTATTGGCAATTTGAAATTCGAAAAAGATATTATTGAAGAAGAAGAACCTTCGTTAGTGTAATAAAAACTGAAATTATTTTTTATTCACGCGAGATTAAACACTTCAATACTTAAAACTGATAACCAATACTGATGCGATTAAATGGAGAAGGTTCAACCGAAAATCGCTTTGAAGTAATGACCGTTGATGGAATAGTTGACAATAAGTAATTCCGATTCGATCGCTCATTAATAATAAGAGCGGAAAATGCAGTTTCTATTGAGAGTTTTATTTTCTTGGTTATAATGAAACGGGTTCCAAGAAATAATTCACCACCCATACCATACGAGTTGATATTTTGTTGAAAATTCATTTCATCAAACATTGATTTACCCGACCCTGTGAATTTATGTTTTCGGTATTCGGCATCAATGCCGGTATAAAAAACAAAATTGTTCTGATGATATAAGTTTTTTTCAAAGCCGATTTGAATAGATGAATTTTTCCAGCGACCATCTAAATTTATTGTATCCTTAATTTCATAATACTGTTTTGCAATGTGATGAATTTTACCATTTGAAAAAATCACTGATAACCGAAATGCGCTGTTTATATTTTCTTTCCGGTAATAAATTCCTTTCTTTAATTGAAATTGAAATCCTTCTAAATAAAAATCAGGTGCAAACTGATCGTAAGTATAAGAGCCTGTTAGCAAACCAAATTCGCCTGTGAATTTCCAGGTGCTGTCGCTTGTTCGGGTAAAAAGTATTTGAGCGTTCGCTGAATTTGCAGTGGCTGCAAAAACAATGAGAATAAAGATTTTTTTAATTGAATTCACTTTTTGTTTTTTATAGGACCGCTAATGTAGGTTCTGTGTTGTTTTTGCAAAATGATATTGAAGTTTCTCAAATTCATGTTGATAAAAAATGCGGCTCAATTCGTTTTGTAATTGAGCCGCAATAAATAAATCGTATTACTTAATGTGCCATCTCATGATGATCAACCTTCTCATATTCTTCATGCAGTTTCTTTTGAATTTCGCCGGGCACAATTGCATACTCAGCTAATTTAGATCGGAAACTTGCACGACCTTGTGAAAGCGAACGAAGGGTGGTTGAATATTTATCTAATTCAGATTGAGGCACTCTTGCTTTAATAATCTGAAAACTGTTTTGCGAATCCATACCAAGAATAATGGCGCGACGGGTTTGCAAATCTCCCATCACACTTCCCATATCATCTTCGGGAACCAAAACTTCAAGGTCAAAAATGGGCTCCAGTAATTTTGGCTCTGCATTTTGAAAGGCCTCTTTGAATGCCATCATTCCTGCAATTTTAAATGCCATGTCATTTGAATCAACAGCATGCATTTTCCCATCATACACATAAACGGCAATGTCACGAACATAAGAACCTGTAATGGGACCGTTAGTCATTCTGTCCATCACACCTTTTAAAATAGAAGGCATAAAGCGCTGATCGATGGCACCACCAACAATGCAATTGTAGTAAACCAATTTACCACCCCAATCCAGATCAACAACTTCAGTTCCACGAATGTTAAATTCTTTGCGCGGAATGTATCCTTCAAACCACGGTTCAATGTGCATATACACTTCACCAAACTGACCGGAACCACCGCTTTGTTTTTTATGACGGTAATTTGATTTCGATTCTTTGCGAATGGTTTCGCGATATGGAATTTTTGTTTTCTCGAATTCAATTTCGAGTTTATAAATATTTTCCAGTCGCCACTTTGTTGCAGCTAAATGCAATTCGCCCTGCGCACCTAAAATAATTTGTCGCAGTTCTCTTGAATATTCAATGGTGAGTGTTGGATCTTCACGATGAATTTCCTGTAACACTTCGCCTAACTTTTCATCGTCGTGTTTGTTGAGCGCAACAATGGCAACCTGAATTCTTGTTGAAGGAAATTCAATTGGTTTAATTGCCACATCAAATCCTTTTGCATGCAATGTTTGATTGGTCTGCGTGTTTTTTAATTTCAATGTTGCTCCAATATCACCTGCTGATAGTTTGTTGATGGTGTTTCTGTTTTTACCATCCATAATAAACAGTTGATTGATTCGCTCCACCGTTCCGTTAGCTTCATTGTATAATTCTGTTCCAACTGATACTTCACCACTCACTACTTTAAACAAAGTAAGATTTCCAAGATGAGGTTCAACCAATGATTTAAAAGTGAACAATGCAGTTGGTTTTGTTGCATCGCAAGGAACCGATTTCCCATCAGCAGTTTCTTCAGCTGGCATTTCAACAGCACATGGAACTACATTGTCAATAAAGCCCATCATACGACCACTACCCATATCATTCTTAGCCGATAAACAAAATACAGGAAACAAATCGTGCTTCATCATTCCTTTCTTTATTCCCAGGCGCAATTCATCTTCATCTAATGTTCCTTTTTCAAAATACAGCTCCATTAATTTCTCATCATTCTCCGCAGCTTTTTCTACTAACACATTGTGAAGTTCGGTTGCTCTTTCTTTTTCTGCATCAGGTATCGGAAATTTTTCGGGTTTGCCACCTGTTGATGGAAATTTATACAGCACCATTTTCAGCAAATCAATAATTGAATCAAATTCTTTTCCGGTGTTTAACGGATACTGCATCAGTACCAGTTTTGAACCGAATCTTTTTTTTGCAGAGTCTATTGAGTCATCCCAGTTTGCTTTATCATGATCGAGTTGATTTACTGCAAACATCATAGGCTTATTAAATTCTTCAGCATAATTCCAAATCAGTTCGGTGCCAACTTCAACTCCATGTTGAGCGTTCAATAACATCACTCCTGTATCTGCAACACGCAGTGCAGATATTACTTCACCTATGAAATCATCTAATCCGGGTGTGTCAATGATATTTATTTTAAAATCGCGCCACTCGGTATGCATTAGAGTTGCGTACACTGAATTGCCTCTGGCAATTTCTATTTCATGATAATCTGAAACCGTTGTGCCTTCTTCCACCGACCCTCGGCGGTTAATTAATTTGGCTTCAAACATCATTGTTTCGGCAAGGGTGGTCTTACCGCTTTTCGTTGCACCCAAGAGCACTATGTTCTTGATGTGCTTGTCATCGTAAACTTTCATAGGCGAAAAAATTTTAAAATGTGATTTTGGTTTTCTGAAAAGTAAGGGAAATATTTTTATACGCAAAGAGTTTATCTCATAAAATTTATGGAAAGAAGTTGAATCGAATTTGTAAATTTCAGAAAAGGAGGAACTGTTCGAACAATAATTTACCCAGGAAAATTTTAGAAACCCCGTTGAAAAAAAAACTAATTAAATAGAAAGCTTATAATAAATAGAGGATGCGTTTGTATTTTACTATGAACAAATTCTTTCTAAAGCAAATAAAATTAATTTCTCAACTGCTTTATGTCCGTTCTTACTAAACTCTTTCAATACTCGGTTAGCAACAATTGCATTGAGTGATAAAGCTTCATGCCCCATCAAACGCGCCATTCCATATATAGCAGATGTTTCCATTTCGAAATTGGTAATTCGCAATTTGTTAAAGTGAAAATTATTCAGATTATCAATCAGATTCGGATAGGCGAGTTTGTTGCGAACCACTCTGCCCTGCGGACCATAAAAGCCTGGACAGGTAACTGTAATTCCGGTTACGAGTTTCGGGATTTTAGTTTCGGTTTCTTTGAACAGTTTTAATAAATCATCACTTGCTGCAATTACTTTTGGATGAATTTTAGAATCAATATTTAAAACCTGCTTTGAAAATTCATTGGCAATATTTATTTCAATTTTCGAAAGTTTGGGTTGATAAAAGTGCAGCAGATTATCTAAGCTTAAACCATAGGACGAAGACACAAAACTATCTACCGGAATATCAGCGTGTAATGCGCCTGATGTTCCGATACGAATGATCTGTAACGATTTTTTTTCTTTCTTAATCAATCGTGCTTCTAAATCAACATTAACCAATGCATCCAATTCGGTTAAAACAATATCAATATTATCAGGGCCTATTCCGGTTGATATAACTGAAAGTCTTTTTTTGCCAATGGTACCGGTATGAGTTACGAACTCGCGGTTTTGTTTTTTCACTTCAATTTTATCAAAGTGTTTTGAAACTTCTTTTACCCGCGACGGATCGCCAACTGTAATTATAGTATCGGCAATTTCATGTTCGCAAAGTTGTAAATGATAGACACTTCTGTCGGAATTTAAAATGAGTTCTGATTCGGCTATCGGCTTCATTTGTTATGCATTATTTTCGCAGCCTCAAATAAAACCACTTTCAAATGAAATTGCCATTAAAAAAATTATTAGTCCCTATAGATTTTTCTGAAATCTCACTTTATGCTTTGGATTATGCAGCAGGTATTGCAAAAACCACCGGTGCTGAAATAACATTGCTTCATGTATATGATGCCCCTGAATTACCAAAAAATTCAGCGTTCAATATTTCTGATTTAATGGAAAGAGGCATCAATGAAAAAATAAACGAGATTAAAGCAAAAGATAAAAACCTTTTGGGTGTAACTTTAAAATCAAAAGTTGTTTCCGGTAAAATTCATGAACGGATAGAAGAGGTTGCCGAAGAAATAAAGGCCGATATGATTGTAATGGGAACGCATGGCAGCAGCGGGATTCGTAAAATCGGGAAGTTTTTATTGGGTTCAACTGCTTATCGGGTGGTGAATAACGCGCCTTGTCCAATTATTACCATTAAAGAAATTAATAAGAAAATTAATTTTAAAAATATCATTCTTCCAATTGATAACAGCAAGGAAACCATGGAAAAAGTTGGTCTTGCCATGGAGTGGGCCAAGGCCTTCGGAAGCAAAATTCACATTCTCGCTCTTACTGCATTTTTTGACGAGTTGGTTGTGCAGATTAAAGATTTAAAAGAGCAAGTTGACGAAATAGAAAAATTACTTGAAAAAAACGGAATTGATTATGTGTCTAAAATGATTCGTCACCAGCGCATTTCTGAATCTGTTTTATCGTATTCTGAAAAAGTAAATGCTGATTTGATTTTTATTGTTACAGAACAGGAAAACGCAATAGCTGAAATGATTGTTCACAGTGCCGCACGAAATATAGTAACTGAATCCACAGTGCCCGTGTTAAGTATTAATATTGGTAAATAATAATTTTGAATAACTGATGCGAGGGCTTTATAAGCCCTCGCTTTTTTTTACCTGAGCTGTTTAAAAACTTTTTTTGCTCTTGCTCTGAATCCGGCACTCGCATTTTCCAATTGGTCTTCAATTACTAATTGCAATTCGTTTTTTAATTCGGGTTCATGTTTACAGATGTTGGCGGCAACTGTCATGGCAAAAACTTTTACTGCAATGGGTTCATCATCATCCATCAAAAAACGAAAACACAAATCGACAGTTTTACCAAATAACTTTTTTGGTAATTCAATAGACTGAAATATCC
This sequence comes from Chitinophagaceae bacterium, assembly GCA_947474435.1. Lineage (GTDB taxonomy): Bacteria > Bacteroidota > Bacteroidia > Chitinophagales > UBA10324 > UBA10324. The sequence continues at coordinate 29,767 of CANJII010000017.1, forward strand.
GCAGCGTATTTCGCTTCACTGCATCATGAACATTACCTGATAAATTATTGACCATCTTCGAAAGAAATGGCTCAATCAAAAACGGATTTCGTTCTGCACAAATACTGACTATCCAGGCGGCACGCTGTGTCACACGATAGGTATTTCCCAAAAATAAATGCATCAATTGAGCAAATCGTTTTTCATCATCGTCGATATAAGCAGCAATTTTTTCTGCTTGCTTGCGCGAATGTTCTTTTAATATTTCTACAAGGAGATTCACAGAGCTGAAAATATTTTATAATACTGATAGGATTCGTTGAAAATGCGAATAGCAAACCATACAATTTCAATTTTTGCTACTTCCCATAAGCATTTTTCTGCGATAAACTTTTCCATTTCATTTTCAATACACCAAGAATGGCTTCTTTGAAAATTCCTTTACTCATTTTAGATGCTCCTTCTACTCTGTCGGAGAAAGTGATTGGAATTTCTTTCATCTTAAAACCAAGTCGCCATGCAGCAAATTTCATTTCAATCTGAAATGCATATCCGATGAAAGTGATTTTATTGAAATCGAGTTTCTCTAAAAATTCTTTTCTGTAGCAAACAAAACCTGCGGTGGTATCTGTCACTGGCATCCAGGTAATGATGCGCACATACACACTTGCGAAGTACGACATTAAGATCCTGCCCAATGGCCAGTTCTTTACTTTTCCGCCACGGCAATATCTTGAACCAATAACTACAGCAGTTCCTTTTAAAGCTTCTTCATGCAGGAGCAATAAATCTTTTGGTGGATGAGAGAAATCACAATCCATTTCAAAAATGAACTGATAATTTTTTTCGAGCGCCCATTTAAAACCAAGAATATAAGCAGTGCCCAATCCTGACTTTCCGGTGCGCTCCACTAAAAATAATCTGTTGGGAAATTGTGTTTGTAAATCTTTAACAATCGAAGCAGTTCCATCAGGTGAGCCATCATCAATAATTAATAAATGCACATCGAGTGAAAGAGAAAATACTTCTTTCACCATTCGTGAGATATTTTCTTTCTCGTTATAAGTCGGAATAATTACGAGACTGTCTTTCAATTTAAATTATTGTTTTGATTTCCTTATTTGGTGGTGAATTTAAATACGCTCTTTGATCGCTTTTATTTTTTCTTTAAAGTCGAGGGGGAAATCGCTCTTCATTATCCAGTCATAATAGTTCGGTTCCTTTTTAAAAACATCTTTCACCGGCACACCTTTATGCTTTCCGAAATTGAAAGTCTCTATGCCTTTGTTGAAATACATTTTCCGGCCCATGTCAACGAAATCGCCGTCCTTAGTGAACTTGTGTAAGAAGTCAATATCGTTTTTTATTTTATCACTGTAACGGTCAAGTTGCGATTCAAGTATTTGAAAAGTTGCTCGTGTATCAGCCAAAGCGCTGTGTGCATTATCTAAATTCTTTTCACAATAATATTTGTATGCCGCACTCAAATTTCGTGGCTCCATCAAATGAAATATTCGTTGCACATCCACCATTCTGCGTGCTGAGTTATCAAACATAAACCCAGCGCGTCCAAACTCTTCGGTCATAAACGGAAAGTCAAACCGACTGCTGTTGTATCCGCTCCAATCACTGTCGTTTATTATATCGAAATATTTCTGAGCAACCTGAGCAAACGAAGGACAATCTTTCACAGCTTCATTGGTAATTCCGTGTATGGCTACCACTTCTGCCGGTATAGGTATAAGCGGATTAATGCGCTCGCAATATTCAAGTACTTCACCTGAAGGCATCACTTTCACAACAGCAATTTCAACAATGCGGTCTTTTGAAAAATCCATGCCGGTAGTTTCCAGATCAATAAAGGCGAGGGGCTTTGTAAGATTAAGATTCATAATTTTTTTAGTGGCGCAAACCTAAACGAATTTGTGTTACCCGTAAGGGGTTAAATAAATATTCAACTTGAATGTTGAAAGAAGAATTACGCAGTCTGTTTTAATACAAACTGAATCATATCAGGCAAATTCATTCCATTAAAATTTCCACTGCTCATCAGCAACAAAACTGAATTCACAAAAGTCTGCTGATGAAGAAAATTTTCAATCTCCTCTTTTTTATTCATCACTACTAAATCATCGTGACCAAATAATTTTTTCACTTCGTCATTGCTGATTGCTTCTAATCTTTTGAGTTCAATGGTGTGCGGATTGAAGAAAACAACTTTCACATCAGCGCCATCCATGCAGTTTTTATATTCAGCTATGAATTCTTTATTTAAGCTGCTGTAGGTATGCAACTCCATACAGGCAATAATTTTTCTTCCGGCAAATTGTTCTTTCACTGCCGAAATTGTTGCTTTCAGTTTAGAAGGAGAGTGGGCGAAATCTTTAAAGATGGTCACCTGATTATTACTTGCAATTTTCTCCAAGCGATTAGCAGCTCCGTTAAAAGTTTTAATGGCAGAAAAGAATTCTGTTTCTGTTACACCCAACTGTTTGCATACTTCAAATGCACCAGCCATGTTCGATAAATTGTGTTTACCAAAGACCTGCAACGAAGTTTTAATGCCATTGTGTAAAAAATAAGTAGTTCCATTCTCAATAACATATTTCGGAGTGCGGTAAGGAGTTTTTTCAGAAGTAGCTGAAGTTTTATCAGCCACTTTTTTCACTTCAGCATCTTCAATATTGTAAATAATTTTTCCATCAGCCGGAACCATATCCAGAAAAAGTTGAAACTGCTCGAAGTAATTTTCAAAAGTCGGGAACACATTAATATGGTCCCAGGCAATACCGCTGATAAATGCAATATTCGGTTTGTACAATAAAAATTTCGGGGTTTTGTTCAATGCTGAGTCCGGATATTCATCGCCTTCTAAAATGATAACAGGAGCGGAGGCAGTCAGTTTTACCATCAGTTCAAATCCTTCAAGTTTCGAACCCACCATGTAATCAAAATCTTTTCCGGTTGCTTTCAACACATGCATAATCATGGAAGTGATAGTTGTTTTCCCATGACTGCCACCAATTACTACTCTTAATTTATTCTTGCTCTGTTCGTAGATGTATTCAGGAAAGGAATAAATTTTTAATCCCAATTCTTTTGCTTTTGCCAATTCAGAATTGTCAGCATATGCATGCATTCCTAAAATCACAGCATCCAATTCTTTATTAATTTTCTCCGGAAACCACCCGAATTTCTCAGGAATGATACCGGCATTTTTTAATCGCGTATAAGCCGGATCAATGATTTCATCATCGGAACCTGAAATTTTATGTCCTTGTGTGTGAAGTGCCAATGCTAAATTGTGCATTACTGCTCCTCCTATTGCAATAAAATGTATGTACATTCGTTGAACCTTTAAAGAAATTTAATCGTAATAGACTTAGAATTATTTAAAAACACCAATTTTCATGAAGCATCAAATCTTAAAAGTTAAAACTGTAATCATGTTAGTAGTTTTAACAATGGGAGTGTTGGCATTATCATCTTGTGGCCGTCGCAGTGGTTGCCCCGGATTGATTTCCAAAACACATCCTGTAGAACAAACAGTTCGTTCGTAACAGTAAGAAACAGTTTTTCAATACTAAACATAATGAAGTCTCGGTTTGTAAATCAAATCGGGACTTCTTCATTTAATTTTACTACACATTTATTTCAGATAAAAATTTACAAATGCAATTTGATTTCAGAGCCATCGCAACCATCACAATGGTTTTGTTTGCAGTAATTGATGTGATTGGGTCGCTTCCCATCATTGTTGATTTAAGGAGCAAGGTCGGCGAGATTCATCCATTGCGCATTACCATTGTTTCGGGGTCAATCATGATTGTTTTTTTATTCCTAGGAAATTCGATTTTGGATTTAATTGGAATTGACATTGAATCATTCGCTATTGCAGGTTCATTTATACTTTTCATTCTTGCTTTCGAAATGATTTTAGGATGGAAATTCAGTAAAGATGAATCGCCAAAAACTGCTTCGATTGTTCCAATTGCTTTTCCGTTAATTGCAGGAGCAGGAACACTAACAACTTTACTTTCTCTCCGTGCTGAATACAAACATGTTGAAAATATTATTGTTGCTATTCTTATTAATCTGTTTTTTGTTTATGTGGTTCTTCGTAATGTTTATCGATTGGAGAAAATCCTGGGACCAAGTGGGATTTCAATTTTAAGAAAAGTATTCGGTGTTATTTTATTGGCGCTCGCAGTTAAATTATTTAAGACGAATACCTGATTTTTAGTTAAGCAAGCAAGGGTTTTGCCTTTAAAAAAATAAAGGAACTTTTGAAATATTGAATCGTATGACTTCTGCGATTCAGAATCTTAAACACCTTGCGCATGAGAAGAATTCGACTCCTCTTTCTAATAAAAACAAGACAATCACTCCGCCAAAGAACAATGCGGGCGTTAATGGTTGGAACTTTCTGCCTTGCATTAATTGCAGGAATGGTCGTTTTTGTTTTTCAATTTTCCCGCTCACCGAACACCATTGCTTCCGGTAACGATGTAACTTTCAGATCTTATCAGGGATTAACTTTTCAAAAATTAGTCAGAACTCAGGATGGAAACATGGTGGTGTCTGATGGGAAAAATTTTATAAAATCTGATTCAGCCGGAAATATTATTTGGGCGAGAGGAATAGCACAAACAACTAATTTAATTATTTCAGGACTTTGCGAAACTTCAAATGGTGATATCGTTGCTGCTTGTCAGTCAACCGATACAACAGGAGGTGTGGCGCAAATTGCATTGATAAGAATGTCGGCTGATGGTTCGTTGGAATGGTTTAAGTTTTTGCATAAACAAGGTTCTGATTTTATTTATGGGTTAGCTGCTGACAATGACAACGGAGTAATATTAACAGGTGGTGGTTGCTCAACCAATCATTTAATATTGAAGGCCGATGCACAAGGAAATTTGTTGTGGATGAAAGATTATTCACTCAATGGTTCAACCGGTTCAGCCAATAAAATTATTGTGAATACTGATGGAAGCATGTTTGTTTCAGGGAGATTGAATGATGGAAGTTCAAATTGTATTTCGTTATTCATGACTGACGCAAGCGGGAATATTCAGTGGGGAAAAAAATTCTCAGACCAACAACAACCGGTGATTAAAACATTTATAAAAACATCAGATAATAGTTTGATTATAGGAGGTACTTACATTGGAGGTGCTACTGCATCCAATAACCCGTTTTTATTAAAAACAGATTTGAACGGAAATCTTTTATGGTTTAAAAGATATGGCACCAATGGAATTGAATCTATCAATGACATGGCGCCAACCAGTGATGGTGGTGCAATAGTTACCGGAAATATTTATCTGAATCAGGATGAAAATGTTAATGCATTGTTGTTTAGGGTTGATGCGAATGGTACATTGGTTTGGCAAAAGTCAACTGGCAATAATGAATTCAATGGTGCCGGTTATGATGATGCATACGATATCTGCCACCTAACAGAACACACTTATGCAGTAACCGGAATGGCTTACTGGGCTTACCTCTGCACGATAGATGAAAACGGAAATGGATTTTGTCATGAATCACCGGTGTCGTTAACTGTATCCACTGTTTCATCACAAACAATAAATACATCCTATACTTCTATGGTTTCAAATATGTTTGATGTTACAAATGGAATCGCAGCTTCATCCAATGTTTTTATCGGCACACCTCACACTTGTTCTTCGGTAAATGCAACAGGAATTGGTGATCAACCGGAAACGAATTCTGGAAATTCTGAAATCAGTTTATTTCCAAATCCAAGCGATGGAAATTTCAACATCAATTATTTTTTTCCATATGAAGGAAGTGGCTGGCTGGAGTTATATGATTTGGGCGGAAAGAAAATTTCGGCAATAGAGCTGCCTTCTTACAACCGTTCAGTTTCATTGCATTATTCTGATTTGCCTAGTGGTGTTTATCTGTACCAGGTAATTGCTGGAGGGAAAATATTTAAGCGAGAAAAATTTGTGATTTCAAAATAAATTTAATCTAACCTGAATAATCAAAGTCATTTTCAGAAATGAAAGTGACTTTTTTTATTTTTATAATTATCTGAAATTATTTTCCTGACTGATAACCTGTATCAATTTGTAATTCATATCCGTCAGCTGCCTCAGTTGCCAATACATCGCATCGTTCGTTTTCAGGATGCTCATTGTGACCTTTTATCCAATGAAATTTTACTTTGTGTTTTGCATAGATAGTTAAAAACCGTTTCCATAAATCAGGGTTTTTCTTTCCGGCAAATCCTTTTTTAACCCAACCGAAAACCCATTTTTTTTCAATTGATTCAACCACATATTTTGAATCTGAATAAATATCAATAACACAATCAGCATTTTTTATTGCTTCCAATCCAATTATCACAGCCATTAATTCCATTCTGTTATTAGTTGTTAAACGGAAACCTTGCGATAATTCTTTTCGATGATTACCTGAAATCATAATGACTCCGTAACCACCTGGCCCCGGATTGCCTCTGGAAGAACCATCGGTAAAAATTTTTATGTGATGCATTTAGCTGTTTAAAAAAGTAAATATGAAAAATATTAAAGCAATCAACTGAATAAATAAATTATTCTGCAATTTGCATTCGCAAATTTTTAAATTCAAACGATGCACATTTCACTGCAAACTAAAAGCACTAAAGTTTTCATGGTGCTCAGTTCATTCTTTGTTGCCAACGCTTTGATTGCCGAATGCATCGGAGTAAAAATATTTTCTCTTGAAAAAACTTTGGGGCTGAATCAACTCAATGCTTCAATTTTTGGCGAACATGGAATTTCATTCAATCTTACTTGCGGAGTTTTATTGTGGCCCCTGGAATTTATTATGACAGATATTATCAATGAATATTTCGGCCCGAAAGGAGTGAGGAGGGTTTCCTATATCGCTGTCAGTTTAATTTTGTATGCATTCATTATGTTTTATTTCGCCATGCAGCTTTCGCCTGCTGATTTCTGGACCGGTGTTAATGCAGGTAAAGGTGTTCCGGATATGACTGCTGCCTTCAATTCAATATTCGGACAAGGGATGTGGATTATTTTCGGTTCGCTTACTGCATTTTTAGTTAGTCAGGTGGTTGATGTAACTGTTTTTCATTGGGTAAAAAGAAAAACAGGAGAAAAGAAAATGTGGCTTCGTGCAACAGGCAGCACTTTAGTTTCACAACTTGTTGATAGCTTTATTGTACTCTTCATTGCGTTTTATGTCGGGCAGGGTTGGAGCATGAGTTTAGTGTTAGCAATTTGTTTATTCAATTACACTTACAAGTTTTTTGCTGCTATTGTGTTAACTCCGGTTATGTACCTCGTTCATAATTTTATTGATAATTACCTGGGTGCTGAGTTGGCAAATGAAATGAAACTTGCCGCAATGAAACGAACGAATGAGTAATTGATTTGTGAATATCTATTCATCTTTATTTTTTGAATGCTGATAATTGTCAAGAGTTTGCCGATTACATTCGCACCCGTTGTGGTTTCCTGAATGAAGTAAGGAATGAAAAAGGGAATGAGGTGAAATGCCTCAACAGTCTCCGCTGCTGTAAGTCTTGAAATTGCAAATCAATAATGCCACTGAATAAAACCGGGAAGGCGGTTTGCAAAACAGATGAGTCAGAAGACCTGCCAAAACAAAATTGAATGTTGGTTTTAACACCCGCAAAAAAGCTTTCGGAAGAAAAGCTGCTCAAAAGTCAGTGGAAATTTATTTCTCTGATGACTGTTGCAACTATTTTTCCAACAACAGAAAAAAATAAATAAAACATAAATCAATACAAATATGAAAAAAAACTTAGTACTTGCAACCATCCTTTTTTGCAGTGTTATTGCCAATGCTCAGCAAACACTTAATCAGGTTATCGTTTTAAACGAAGGCCGGTATGATTACATTCTTCAACAAATAGATAAACCTGTGACCGTCGGAGCTTATAATCCGCAAACAAATGTGTATTCGGTTTTTGATACAATTGACAATGCCCGCTTTGCATCGGATGTAGTGGTTGATGATGCAAATATTTATGTGTCGGCAGATAATACTTTGCTCAAGTATGATTTGAATACACATCAATTGCTTTCAACTCAAACGGTAAATGGCATTCGTAAACTGGCTTTGTGGAACGATAAAATTTTATTGACTCGTGGAGAATATTTAACTACCTACGATTCTTACTTTCAGGTTTATAATAAATCTGATTTGAGTTTTGTTTATCAGTTAGATACTTTGAATGGACCACATTATGCATCGGATGGAATTGTGATAAAAAATAACATTGCCTACATAGCCATTAACAATGGTTTCGTATGGGGTGGCGCTGTTGGAATTGTTGGCCGGGTTGATTTAACTAACCAGAATTACATGCCTGAAATTTCTTTAGGAGCTGATGGAATAAATCCTGAAAATATTTTGAACGACAACAACAAAGTTTACACAGTGAACAACCGTGATTATTCTTTTGCGTCAATAAGCAGCATTGACCTTTCAAATTCAAATGTGGTGACTACTAATCTGAATAATGCAGGAGGTTGTCAGGGTTCTGCTTTTATCAATTCAAAAATTGCTTACCAGACTTATAACGAAAATTTTATTGGGCGATTTGATGTGAATGCACAAAGCATTAGCGATTCTCTTTTTATCAATCGTTCCATTTATGCTATGGCAACTGATGAGCTGAATCAAAATTTATATGCTTCCGAAACAGATTTCAGTTCGTATGGGTTGGTGTTGATTTATAATGAGAATGGAAATTTATTGAATGCATTTGTTGCCGGAGTTACTCCCGGAAAATTTGCCTTTGATTATCGCAATGCAAGTGGAATTAGCAATGCAACAATTAATTCACAAGTATTGGTTTTTCCAAATCCATCAACAGATCAATTAACCATTGCCTGTACAAATGCTGATGAAAAATCCACTATCACAATTACTTCTATAGATGGAAAAATTCTTTACCAAAATAATGTGAGTGGAAAAAACTTTGTTCATCACATTGATATTTCAAAATATGCAGCAGGAACTTACCTGCTTTCTCTTCAATCGGAAAATAAAACTTCAGTACAGAAGGTTGTTAAATATTAATTGATACTACACTTATTAAAATGCCGCTTCAAAAATTTTGAAGCGGCATTTTTTATTTTATAAAATCTATTTAAAGAGAATTAAATTTTTTCAAACACCAATCTATAGTGATCCATAATTTCCTGTTCAAAACAAACACGGTTCGGACTCACTCTGAAAACTGCAACCTGATGACGGAATTCTTTATTAAAAATATATTTCGGAACCAACGACATGTACAGAAAATATTTTTTCAGATTGAACTGACGGAATTTTTTTCTCCATTGTCCGATTGTTTCAATGTAATCCAATCGTCCACTGCTTTTTGAAATCAGTTTGAAATGCGGCTCTGCATTTCTGATCACCATCTCAGGGCCATAAGGCAACCATGAATTCGGAAATTCTTTTTCCATCAAGGCACAGATGTAAGCAGTAGAATTTTTATCAGCATTGATATCAAACTCCGAATACGGAATCATGTTTTTACTGAAGGTCATTGTCTGCATATAATAACGACCACCAACAGGTAACAAGTCGTAAATTTTCTTGAAAAAATCTTTATAAATTTCTTCCTGCTTTCCCGCTTTCCAGTCTTCCGCTGAAACAAAATGTTCCAATCCTCCGATGCAGGTAACCGCATCAAAAGTTCCGAAATCGTTTGGTGTAATGTATCTGCAATCTTTCACCATCACATTCAAACCATTTGCATTGCATGCATCCGCCTGACCTTGTGATAATGTTAAGCCAAGGCTTTTTGCACCACGGTCTTTAGTAATGTAATTAGAAAATGGTCCCCAGCCGCAAGCCATGTCAAGCACCTTGCTTCCATTGGAAATATTTAAACTGTCGGCAATGAATTTATGTTTTGCTTTTTGCGCTGCTTCCAGTGTCATGGAAAAATCGCCATCGTATTTTGCACCTGAGTAATCACCGGTTTCGCCCATGCTCAAGCGAAATATTTTATCAATGGTGGTATAGGTAAAATCTAAGTCTTTGTTGTCAGCCATTTTATTTTCGGGGGTTGGCGGCGAATGTAAAATTTAAAACCCGAAAATTGCATCAATGGAAAAAGATGGAAATATTGCAGCAACAATTATTCGTGCAAGTTTAAACAAATTACTCCCGATTGGGTTGGTTATATTTGTTGAGAGATGAAATTATGGAACAACAACAAGAGCGAAAACTTTAAACTGACAAACTAAAATGGAGAATACAGACTTGCTGAATTGCATTAAAATAATTGGCGACTTTCCAACCATCTATCGGACAGAGAATCAAACTCCACTTGGAGTTATGATGCAAAGCGGATATTCAAACCTATTTTCTTTGGTGACAATTGAAAACATTTCTGATTACCTAATACAAAAACCAAAACTTATTGAAGATTGGATTAACTATTCAGAAGATATTCGGCACAGTCCGGCTTGGGGTTTTGGTCAAGATGGAAATGGCTCATGGACAGTAGCATATTCAGATGATGGTAAGTTTATAGATAAGTACAACTACAATGATAAATTTGTTGCCTGTGCTAAAATGGTTAAGGTGACTTTTGAAGAAATTAGAAAACACATTTAAGTTCAGAGTAAACATGAATTTCAGAACTACTATTTTATTCTCATTATTCCTCTTATTATTTTCTTGTAAGAACTAATACAATGAGATGATTAATTGGTCAAGTAGTATTCCCAAATGGACATGCATTGATACAGTTAAACAAATTCAACCTGACTTTATTGAGATTGACTGAAAAAATCCTATAAAGAGTGACAGTGAAGCAAGATACATCAACACGAAAATTAAAAACAGTAACGACCTATTACAAATGGAAAACTATTTATCTTTCGCGGACAATAAATATCAAGGACGATTTGCTAACAAATGAAACCACAAACAAACATGACTGCAAACATTGAACGACAAAATTTCGTGACGAGAGTAGCACGAACGCATAATAAGGATTAACTCAAACAAATTCTTTTACATTAACACCAATAATAAATGGGATTAGCGAAACTTGTTTTTTTTCTAAGATTGAAAAATAAATTACCTATTAAATTCCAATCTCTTCCCGAAATTATTTTCATTGAAAAGTCCGTGATGATAAACCAGATGACCATTCACAAATGTGTGAGTGATTCTGCTTTTGAATTTAAAACCTTCCAATGGCGACCAACCACATTTATAATAAATATTATCAGAATGAACTTCCCATTCTTTTTCCGGATTCACTAAAACCAAATCAGCAAAATATCCTTCGCGAATAAATCCTCTTTCTTTTACACCAAAACAAATGGCAGGGTTATGCGCGGCTTTCTCTGCAATGTCAATCAGTCGCAATTGTTTGTTGTGCCAGAACTCCAATAACATATTTAACGAATGCTGAACAAGCGGTAAACCACTCGGAGCTTTAAAATAATTTATACTTCCATCGGGAGTGCGTATCATTTTTTCCTGCATGGTGTGTGGCGCATGGTCTGTTGCAAGAACATCAATGAAACCATCTTTCAATGCCTGCAATAATTTTGGTTTATGCTCCGGGCCCTTGATGGCAGGATTACATTTTATCAATGTACCAAGGGTTGCATAATCATTACTATCGAACCACAGGTGATGAACACAAACTTCAGCAGTAATTCTTTTTTCCGCTAATGGAGTTATGTTTTCCAGCAATGCAATTTCATCCAGAGTTGAAAGATGAAAAATGTGTAAACGGCTGTTGTGTTTTTTAGCTAATTCAACGGCATACTTCGATGAATCATAACAGGCTTTCTCATCGCGGATAATTGGATGAAAGCGCATTGGAATGGCATCGCCATAATGCATGCGAAGCGGAATGGTGTTTTCTTTTATTCGCAAATCATCTTCGCAATGTGTGGCAATCAGAGTAGGAGAGTGCTTGAAAATATTTTCCAATGAATTGGGATTATCAACCACTAAATCTCCGGTTGATGAACCCATGAATATTTTTATTCCACAAACTTTTGATGGGTCAGTTTTTTTTATTTCCTCTAAATTGGAATTGGAAGTTCCGAGATAAAAAGAATAATTTGCCAGTGAATGAGTACTTGCAATTTCATATTTCTGCTCTAACAATTCATGAGTGGTTGCCGGAGGAATGGTGTTCGGCATTTCCATAAATGAAGTTACACCACCTGCCACTGCAGCTTTTGCTTCAGTATAAATGTTTGCTTTTTGTGTCATTCCCGGTTCACGGAAATGAACCTGGTCGTCAATCAATCCGGGAAATAAATAATTTCCTTCCGCATCAATTTCACGATGTAATGATTTGATGGAAATGTTTTCATCGATCTTTTCAATTCGTTCGCCATTAATTAAAAGGTCCTGCGTTTTTATTTCTCCTTCATTAACAATCTGCGCATTGCGGATAATGGTGTAGCTCATAATTTAGGTAGCAAGAATTTCCTGAATTCGTAAAAGATTTAAATTGATATCAAGGTTGTGCTTGGTGGCTTTTTCAAATGGGGTGAATTCAATTTCACGATGTATTACACCAACCATTTCATTTTCTTTCCCTTCAATTAATGCTTCAACTGCAGCAACACCTAATCTGCTGGCGAGCACTCTGTCCATGCAGGTTGGATTTCCACCACGCTGCATGTGACCGAGAATGGAAACGCGTGTGTCATAATAATCAAAATGTTCTTTTACCTGCTTTGCAATATCATATGCACCTCCTGATTCATCGCCTTCAGCAACCACCACAATGCAACTCGATTTATTTCTGTTCCAACCTTTTTCCAGAATTGAAATCAGGTGCGGAATATCCGTTTTCGTTTCAGGAACCAGAATGGCTTCAGCGCCTCCGCCGATTCCGCTTCGCAATGCAATAAATCCGGCATCTCGTCCCATCACTTCAATAAAAAATAATCGGTTGTGCGAATCTGCCGTGTCGCGGATTTTATCAATTGCCTCCATGGCAGTATTGATTGCAGTATCGTATCCAATGGTAAAATCGGTTCCGAATAAATCATTGTCAATGGTGCAGGGAACTCCGATGCTTGAAATGTTATGTCGCATACTGAATTCGAAACAACCACGAAATGTTCCATCACCACCGAGCGCCACCAATCCTTCAATATTGTGCTTCTTTAAATTTTCAGCTGCGAGATTCATTCCTTCTTCGGTTAGAAATCTTTTGCTGCGCGCAGTTTTTAAAATGGTTCCGCCACGCTGAATAATGTTGCTGACTGATTGCGAATTCATCTCAATCATATCGCCGTCAATCATTCCTTCAAATCCTCTTTTGATTCCGACTACCTCGAGGTTGTTAAAAATTGCTGTTCGTACCACAGCGCGAATGGCGGCATTCATACCCGGAGAATCGCCACCTGAAGTAAACACACCTATCCTCTTATTTTTTGTCATTCCCATTTTTATTGGCGGCAAAGATTCAACTTCTGTTGTTAACTAAAAATGATTTTGATAACAATGATTTTAAAAAACAGAATTATTGTTTCGCTTTTTCATATTGATACTTGGTGTGAATTAAATCAGCAGTTTGAAAATCCAGAACCAATTTTCCGTTCAACGAAGATTTGATGGTGAACATTTTTGTTTTCTTAGTTGCGTTCGCTGAAAAATAAATTTGTTTGTAAGCTTCAACTAATTTGTAAGCTCCAGTTTCTTCTTTTCCATTTACTACCATCATATAATTTCCATCAGCAGTAATTTCCACACAATCATTTTTCTGAGTGGAATCGGCAGGCGTTAGAACTGCAAATTCTTCGGTTCCCTTGTACATCCACTTGCCAACTATTCTGTCTTTTAACGGTGGAGTGGTTGATTGTGTTGGAGTTTCAGTTTGTGCAATTGCGTTCAAAGAAATAAAAATTATGGAAAGAAAAACGATTTGCTGTTTCATGGTGAAAGTGTTTGTTCAAATGTAAAAATGCAAATTGAAAAAGTATTTAACCGAAAGAAATTTTTTATTTGCGCAATCAATTATTCAATGACCATCAATTTTGCTTTTCAAAACTTACTCGATTCCATTTATGATTCTTATGAAAGAGATGAAGCGGAAATGATTGCACGAATTGTTTTTGAAGATGTGTTTGATTTGAAACCATCCAACATTGTGATTGATGCGGATAAAGAATTTTCATTGGAGAAAAATAAAAAGTTGAATCAGATAATCGTACGATTAAAAAATCATGAACCTGTCCAGTATGTAACCGGCAAAGCTTTTTTCTATGGAAATGAATATGAAGTAAACGCATCAGTTTTAATACCAAGACCAGAAACAGAAGAGCTTGTTCAATGGATTGTAGAATCAACTTCCAATAAAAAACAAAACATATTGGATATTGGAACAGGGAGTGGATGTATTGCAATTTCAATCAAAGAAAATTTTCCCGATGCAGATGTGTTAGCAACCGATATTAGTTCCAGTGCTTTGAAAATTGCAAAGAGAAATTCTGAATTATTAAAACAGCAAATTCATTTCGCTCAATCAGATATTCTAAGTTTAGAAAATCCATTCAATAGTCAATTTGATATTATAGTCAGTAATCCACCATACATTAGTGAAACTGAAAAATCATCTCTTGATAAAAATGTAATTGCTTTTGAGCCACATAAAGCATTGTTTGCTATTGGAGATGATGCATTAATTTTTTACAGAAGGATTATTGAGTTCGCAAAAAAATTCCTCAATGATGGAGGTCAATTATTTTTTGAAGTGAATCAGCAATATGGAAATGATGTAGTAAAACTTCTGAAAGAAAATAATTTCAAAAATGGAGAATTGAAAAAAGATATAAATAGAAATGACAGAATGGTTAGAGCGGTGAAATAGTGTTTAACAATTAGTTATTAATAAATATAGAAGAGGAAAACTTTCGACCGAAATGAACTGGTTTCAGTTTTCCAATTACCGTATAATGACTCAAGCTTCCACCGAAGTCATCAAATCAATTTCTTCGAGCACGGCACTTATAAATAAACAATCTTCCATGGTACCGGAATAAACTTTTGCTTTTCCGTGGGTATGAATTTCTATGGCAATTGCTTCGGCGCGCTGAGTGGAACAATGAATGGCTCGTTTCAACTGGCGGATAACTTCTTCAAAAGTGTGCCAGTCATCATTATGAACAATCACGCTCGAACCATCAACATCAATATTGTAATCTTCTATCAGTTCTAATTCCTGTGTCTTTGTCATAATCGTTTCAGGTTTTTTCCAAATATATGTTGTGAAATATTTATGCAGCAATTTTTTTCGACTAACTGATTTACTACATGAAAATTCACCTTTTGGATATGAGGTGATGAAAGTTATTTTTGCCGACCAAAAAAATTTAAAGAATGAGTCCATTTTTTTACCTGATACCATGTTTCGGAATTGTTGCATTGCTGTTTACTGCCTGGAAATCGGCATGGGTTACAAAACAAGATGCGGGCAACGAACGCATGAAAGAAATTTCGAACTACATAGCCGAAGGTGCTATGGCGTTTTTAAAAGCTGAATGGAAGGTGCTCGGCTACTTTGTAGTAATCGCCTCTATACTGCTTGCTGTTCTTGGTTATTCAAATCCTGATTCAAGTCCGCTGATTGCTGTTGCGTTTATAATCGGAGCTGTGTTTTCAGCAACCGCAGGATACATTGGTATGCGCATAGCAACTAAGGCAAATGTTCGTACTGCTCATGCAGCGCGCACGAGTTTAGCAAAAGCATTGAATGTATCATTCACCGGAGGTTCAGTAATGGGAATGGGAGTTACCGGAATGGCGGTTCTTGGTTTGGGTGGTTTGTTCATTGGGTTATATTATATGTTCGCTGATGGCAACGGTGCTGAAGGTTTGCAGCGCGCTCTCGAAGTACTGACAGGTTTTTCATTGGGTGCCGAAAGCATTGCGCTTTTTGCCCGTGTAGGTGGAGGAATTTATACAAAAGCCGCCGATGTTGGCGCTGATTTGGTTGGAAAAGTAGAAGCAGGAATACCTGAAGATGATCCGCGCAATCCTGCAACCATTGCTGATAATGTGGGTGATAATGTTGGAGATGTTGCCGGTATGGGTGCCGATTTATTCGGTTCATTCGTTGCCACCATTTTAGCAACTATGGTTTTAGGAAGAGAAATAACAGTTACCGATAATTTCGGTGGCTTATCTCCAATCCTTCTTCCAATGATGCTTTGCGGAATGGGAATTATTTTTTCTATGGTTTCAACTTTCTTCGTGAAAATAAAAGACACTGCTGAAGCAACAACTTCAGTGGTTCAAGGAGCATTGAATAAGGGAAACTGGGGAGCCATTATTCTCACAGCTATATCAAGTTATTTTTTAATCAACTGGCTAATGCCTGATACTTTAAATCTTCGCGGACATGAGTTTACCAAGATGGGAGTTTTCGGTGCTGTGATTCTTGGTTTGGTGGTTGGAACATTAATGAGTTTGATTACTGAATATTATACTTCAATGGGAAAGCGCCCTGTGAATTCTATTATTCGTCAATCGTCAACAGGGCATGCTACAAATATTATTGCAGGTTTATCAGTGGGAATGGAATCGACT
The DNA here is from genome assembly GCA_947474435.1 of Chitinophagaceae bacterium. Lineage (GTDB taxonomy): Bacteria > Bacteroidota > Bacteroidia > Chitinophagales > UBA10324 > UBA10324. The sequence goes on from CANJII010000017.1 coordinate 46,348, forward strand.
GTTGCGCCTATTATTGTTTTAGCTGCCGGAATTTATGGTTCATTTATGTTCGCAGGATTGTATGGTGTAGCAATAGCCGCTGCCGGTATGATGGCAACTACTGCAATGCAATTAGCCATTGATGCTTTCGGACCAATTGCTGATAATGCAGGAGGTATAGCAGAGATGAGTGAGTTGGAAAAAGAAGTTCGTGAAAAAACAGATATACTTGATGCTGTTGGTAATACAACCGCCGCAACCGGAAAAGGTTTTGCGATTGCGAGTGCCGCTTTAACATCGTTGGCTTTGTTCGCTGCGTTTGTAGGAATTGCCGGCATCAATAAAATTGATATTTACCAGGCAGATGTATTAGCAGGGTTATTTATTGGTGCAATGATTCCGTTTATCTTTTCATCACTTGCTATTTCTGCAGTTGGTCAGGCTGCAATGGCAATGGTGGAAGAAGTTCGTCGTCAGTTTCGCGAGATTCCCGGAATTATGGAAGGAACCGGAAAACCTGAGTATGATAAGTGCGTTGCTATTTCAACTCAGGCTTCATTGAGGAAAATGATGGCGCCGGGTGCAATAGCCATTACAGTTCCAATTATTGTGGGATTCACTTTTGGTGCTGAAGTGTTGGGTGGCATGTTAGCCGGTGTTACAGTATCAGGTGTGTTGATGGGAATGTTTCAATCAAATGCAGGTGGTGCATGGGACAATGCAAAAAAGAGTTTTGAAAAAGGCGCGGTGATTAACGGAGAAACTTTTTATAAAAAATCAGAACCACATAAAGCATCTGTTACCGGTGATACAGTTGGCGATCCATTCAAAGATACTTCAGGTCCATCCATGAATATATTAATTAAGTTGATGTCAATTGTGAGTTTGGTTATTGCTCCATCAATAGGTCATCCGTTTATTAATTCAAGTGTGGGTAATGGAGGTGAAGATGCATGCATGCACAAAATGGAATGTTGCGAACATGGAATGATGAGTGGCGAATGTGACAGTATGAAAATGAATTGCGAAGGTCACATGGGTATGAGAGGTTGCAAGGATGGAATGGATTCAACTCATTGTAAAGGTGAAATGGGAAATTGTGATGGAAAAGAGAAAATGGATTGCTGCAAGAATGGCGGTGAAATGAACAGCGGCTTGTGTTGCGCCGAATGTAAAGACAAATGCAAAACTGATTGTGCGAATGATGGCAAATGCCGTGAAGAAGGAAATAAAGGTTGTTGTAAAGAGGGTAAAAAAGAATGCTGCTCTAAAGAGAAATAGCAATCTGATTAATAAATTAAAAAATGAGAGCCGCTCTGAATTATTTTTTTCAGAGCGGTTTTTTTATTACAGTCAAATATTGTTTGGTTGAATTTGAATGAGAAAATCGTTCGTCGGTTCGTAAACCAACAACACAAATAATTTTATCAGCAGTATCCTGAATCACCAATTGTTTTTCTTTTTCATGCAGAGGAATTTTTAAGTCAACAAAAAAATTACTCAGCTTTTTCTTTTTCATTTTCATTCCGGAAGGGTAGAAGTAGTCGCCAGGTTTCCAGGTGCGAAGTATGAGAGGGAATGAAATTTTATCAGCATCCAGTTCCAGTAAGCCATTTCGGTTGCGCGACGATGATTCCTTTATTTTTATTTCAATTTCAAACTCTCCAATAGAAATATTTTGCGCTTTCTTTTTTTCAATCAGATAAACCGATGAGTCAGATATTATATTTTCGACAATAAAAAGTTTTTTCCGGTCTTTAATTATTCTATAAGTTAATGAAAGAAATTCTTTTCCGCTTTCACTTTTCAGAGAATCAAAAATCTGCTTCATAATTTTTTCTTCAAATCCATAATCCTTCAACAGTTCAAATAAGATAGTTGCAGGTGCAGGCGAATGGAGCAATGCCGGAATATCAATTGACCATGTATTTTTATCCTGCTTCAATAATTTGTTCCCGAATTTATTAATACCGAAATCATATACTGCTTCAGCATCTTTGAAATGTTGAATGCTTGCGTCAAAGGATTCCTTAAATGAAGGATTAATTTCTTCGAGCAACGGAATCACTTTATGCCGAATCAGGTTTCGCTGGTAATCTGTTTTTTTATTCGAACTGTCTTCTCTGAATGCTATTTTATTTTTTCCAGCATATTTTTTTATTTCATCTTTCCCTGTAAATAATAACGGACGAATAATTTTCCCTTGCTTCGACAAAATTCCATGCAATCCTTTTATTCCTGTTCCTTTTATTAAGTTCATTAAAACAGTTTCAACCGAATCATCTCGGTGATGAGCAGTCGCAATAAAATGATAACCATTTTTTTTTCTGATGTCTTCCAGCCAATCATACCGGAGTTTTCTTGCAGCCATTTGAATGGAAATATTTTCGGCCCGTGCAACTTCTTTTATGTCAAACCGCTCTGTAAAACATTCAACATTAAAAGTTGATGCCAGTTCTTTTACAAATTGTTCATCAGCATTTGATTCATCACCTCTTAATTGAAAATTGCAATGAGCAATGGCAAATGGTTGGTTCATGAGGGAAAATAAATTAACCAGAACCATTGAATCAACTCCTCCGCTTACACCTGCTAAAACAGGAATCCCCTCAGAAAACAATTGATTTGATTGAATAAAATTTTTAAACTGATTAATCATTAGAACGAAGGTAAAACAGATGTGAGTAAAGTTTTAATTAAGATTTTACAAAAAGTTGATTGGTTCAAATGAAAAAATATCTTTGCAGCTTAAATTCTAAACAAAAACAAATAAATAAAAAATGAAAAAACTAAGCATTTTAACAGCCGGCATCTTAATGGTGTTTTCATTGGCTATCGTAACTTTTTACACATCTTGTACTGACCCTTGTAAAGATGTAACTTGTTTAAACGCCGGAACATGCGTTGAAGGTACTTGTAATTGTGCTTCTGGTTATGAAGGAACTGATTGCAGTACTGAAAACAGAGCTAAATTTAAAGGTGCATGGACTGCACAAGATGGTTGCAGCCTTTCAGGTTCTGCTTCTTATGGTGTAAGTGTAACTTCAGGATCTGGTATTTTTGATGTTAAAATCACTAATGTTTGGAATAGCTTCGTAAATGTTGTTAATGCAACTATCAGCGGAACAACCATTACAATTCCAACTCAAGAGCCTGATAATGATGGTTTCAGAGTTAGCGGAACTGGTACTATCAGCACTGATGGACATACTATTACCTGGAGCTATACAGTAACTGATACTGGTTCTGGTCTTTCTGATGTTTGCACATCAACCTGGACAAACTAAGATTTTTAATTAAGCTAAATAAAAAAACCCGTTCAAACTGAACGGGTTTTTTTATTGGAATTTTTTTTGAAGTATTATTTAGGCTTACCCATTTTATCCTTCTTAGCGTCGGTATTCGTTTGCTGTGTTCCCCCCATTTTATCTTTCTTGACATCTGTATTTGTATTGCTTCCACCCATTTTATCTTTTTTAGGATCAACCGGAGGAGGAGGAGTTACAACAGTTGTAGTTTTTGGTTTGCTTCCACCTTTACCACCTTTCTTTGATGCATTCACCATTGAATCTCCCATTGCCATTCCTTTAGCAGTTGCAGCCATCAGGCATTCCATATTTAAAGAATCAGAAAATGCAGTTGCTTTCAAGTTAGAAACACTGTCAATTGTTGCCCAGTCCTTAGCGGCTTGAGCACCATCATCGCCCTTCTGGCACGATTGGAAACCAAGTGCAAGTGCAATGGCTCCGGTAAGTATGATTGATTTTTTCATTGTTGTTTCGTTTTTCAGTTTGTGATTAATGGGTTTACATTTTTACTCCGTTAGCATTACAGATAGAATCGCAAACAGCTTTTGTTTTCGCAGCACTGGCAGTCATGCAGGCATTATTTGCCGCATCAACAAGGCCTTGTTTTTTTGAATTGAAAACTGAATCAGCTTTAGCAGTAATTGCCGCTGCATCCATTGGTTTAGGTGCTTGATTGCAACTTGCAACTGCGAGCGAAATGAGCCCGGCACCACACAGAATCAGGAATGTTTTTTTCATAAATGTTTTTTGAGAATTTTTTTGTGCGCCAAAGTTATAGGTTTTCGTTTATCCTTTGCAACAATTATTTAACACAAGTTTTTAACACTGATTTTATTCGAGTGGTAAAAAGACAGTATGTTCCTTTGTGTTTTTATTCAATATTAATTTATTTGAGCTTCTTCTCTCAAATTTCTGAAAATTCGTACTGATATTTACACCGATGAAATCAATTGGTGAATTACAGGAAATATTCAATCGGTATTTAGCAATACAATCTTTTGAAAAACAACCGAAGGAATTATACGAACCATTTCAATACATACTTTCATTAGGAGGCAAGCGCATGCGGCCAACAATGGTTTTACTCGGCTGCGAAATGTTCAGTCACGATGCTGAGAAAGCTTTGCCGCAGGCAATGGCTGTGGAGCTGTTTCATAATTTCTCTTTGATACATGATGACATTATGGATAATGCTCCGAAGCGAAGAGGCCAGCCAACAGTTCACGAAAAATATAATTACAACAGTGCTATTCTTTCAGGTGATAGTATGCTGGTGTTTGCTTATGAATATTTAATAAAAAACTCCGGTGCTTCTATAGAAGAATTAATTCAGCTGTTCAATAAAACTGCTATTGAAGTTTGCGAAGGCCAGCAGTGGGATATGAATTATGAAAATGAAAACAATGTAAGTGTTGCTGAGTATTTGAAAATGATAGAACTGAAAACTGCCGTGTTGTTAGGTTGTGCAATGAAGATGGGAGCGATAGTAGGAGAGGCGAATGAAGAAGATGCACAACGATTATATGAAGTCGGAAAAAAATTAGGAATTGCATTTCAGTTACAAGATGATATTCTCGATTCGTTTGGCGATGAAAAAAAATTCGGGAAACAAGCTGGTGGAGATATTATTCAAAATAAAAAAACATTGTTGCTAATTGAAGCATTTGAGAAAGCAAATCCATCTCAGCGAATTCAACTAAGAACATGGCTGGAGAAAAAAATTTTCGACCCGAAAGAAAAAGTAAAAGGCATTATGGATTTGTATTATGAACTCAACATTCGCGATTTAGCCGAACAGGAAATGTTAAAATATTATGAAGACGCGATGTTGACTTTAGATGAAATTGATATTCCGGAAATAAGTAAAACCGGATTGCGGAATTTTGCAAAATCGTTGTTGGTAAGGGAGAGTTAATTTTTTATTCTATAAAAAAGAAATTCCACTTTTCCCTTTAAAGTGGAATTTCTAAATCAGCAACATTTATTTCATGGATGGATTTCTTAATATCGCCCGATGATACAACCTTCATTATTCAAATGTTCAATTATTCAATTGTAAATTTTTCATTGGAAGAAAACAAAAATTATAACCAAACACCATTAGCCAGCCGATGCTTGGTGTGCCCCTTGCAATCTTTTTTAGTTGTGGCACAAGATGAAAAAACTGAACTCAGAAATATTCCGAGTATTAAAACAGAAATAATTTTTTGTATTGAATTAATGATTTGAGTTTTCATCTATTGTAAACTTATATCTTTCAAACGACCGAGTAGTGGCTTTGTTGTTTCAATTTACCAACGGAGAAAATTAGATTTCCGATTGTCATAAAAATTTTACAATTCAAATTGTAATAAAGCAGACAGCTTGATCGTATTACACGGATTCAATTTTAAACTTCAAAAATTTTCGAAGTCGAATAAAACTAAAACGCTTAGATCAACACTTGTTAAATAACAATTTGAAAATGTTTAATAAATATTATTACCTTACTCGGGCAATGGAAGTAAATGGACAATTAATCCGACGGGTTTGGGAGAAAGCTTCTCCTATTTATGGTCAGGATGCTGAGCTGTTTCGACTCGATATGCAGGGTTGCTGGATTCGCAAGAAGGATTTCAATAACATTGATTCCATCTATGGTTGGACCATCTATCCTGTAAACTCGCCTGCCAACGACTTTAGCGATTTGGGCAAATTAATTCCGGTTCACACACACGAAAATCAAATTCCTCTGGCAGGAATTCAGTCACCAACAGAGATGGTGTTCAGAGAAAATTATATCTGAAAAAGCTTATTGCTTTAGCATCTTTCGAACTTCTCTCAGGTTCTGACCTATGATTACCAGACTGTATAATCCCTGCGGGAAATCCTGTAGTTGGATGAGCAATTCCGTTTGCCCTTTTTCCATCGATTCAATTTTCATTTCTCTTCCGGCCATATCATAAATGCGGATGTCATAAGTTTCTTCACCCGGATTGGAGAGTTCCAGATGAATAATATCAGATGTAGGATTTGGAAAAAGACCAAAGTCTAAATTATTTTCATTTTCCATAACTTCCATTCTCGCAGCCGCTGATGTTGTGAAATTATAAGAAGCAGAAAATGCAGAAAGATTAGTTCCGGCTGCATCACATTGTGTTTGAATTTGAATTTCATATTGTGTAGTTGGCATTAATCCGCTAACGGTTGCAGCTGTATTATTTCCATTGGTTGATTGCAAAGTCCAAAGCGTTGAACCAACGGGTCTGGTTCTTAAATTATATTTGTAAGCACCTGTCACACTTCCCCACATGGCAATTGTACTTGTTGAATTTGTATTCATAAAACTTGCTGTAGAAGTTACATTGCAGTTTGAACTTGTATTCGTAAGAATTACACTTTGTGTTTTAATGCAGCCACCTGAAGAAGTTACCGTAATCGTAAATGTTCCAGCTGCAACAGTAGTAAGGTCTTCAGTTGTAGCACCATTACTCCACAGATAAGTATATGGAGTTTGTCCGCCACTTACTGTAATATTTATTGCTCCGTTTGATTGCCCGCTTGTTGGATTGGTAGAAGTATATGTTATAGAAGGCAATGCATTTACAGTAATTATTTTGGTAGAAGTTTTTGCACAACCATTCGCAGCTGTACCTGTAATTGAATAAGTGATAGCAGAAACCGGATTTGCAACTACACTTGAACCTGAAGTTAAATTTAATCCGGTTGATGGTGACCATGAGTATGTTGATGCACCGCTTGCTGTTAAATTCGTACTTGTTCCGGAACATGTTGTTGAATTACCACTTACTGAAATTGTTGGAGATGCATTTACAAAAAGCGCGACGGTTTTTGATGCGTTGCATGCTCCTGAAGTTCCGGATATTGTGTAAGTGATATTTGAAATTGGAGTGGAAGAAACTGTTGCACCCATTGTTGTATTCAATGATGTGGATGGCGACCAAGTATAAGTTGAAGCACCAGTAACTGTTAGTGAGGTTGAACTGCCTGAACATATTGAAGATGCACCGCTCACACTTAAAACCAAACCCGATGAAACGGTAACTGCAATAGTTTTTGTATTAGTGCAACCATTCGATGTTCCAATTACAGTGTATGTAGTTGATGAAACAGGATTTGCATTTACACTTGAACCGGTAGTAATATTTAATCCGGTTGATGGTGACCATGAATATGTAGTTGCTCCACTTCCGGTTAATGTTGTTGAAGAACCAGTACACATTGCAATATTGCCAGATGTTGAAACAATTGGCGATGCGTTAACGGTTATAGTTTTGGCAAAAGATTTTGTGCATCCGTTCGCAGCCGTTCCTGTAATTGAATAAGTGATAGTAGAAATTGGAGTAGCTGAAACCATAGTTCCTGTTGTAACCGAAAGACCTGTTGATGGTGACCATGTGTATGTGATTGCTCCGCTCGCAGTTAAATTAACACTGCTTCCTGAACAGGTAGAATTATTTCCGCTTACAGAAACTGTTGGTAAAGCATTCACAGAAACCGAAACTGTTTTGGTTGAAGTGCATCCATTGCTCCCTGTAATTGTGTAAGTGATGTTGGATGTTGGATTTGCCATAACACTTGAACCAGTTGTAACATTTAAAGCTGTTGAGGGTGACCATGTGTAAGTAGTTGCACCACCTGCTGTTAGTGTGGTTGATGTGCCTGAACAAATGGTTGTATTGACTGATGATGTAATTGTTGGAATTGAATTGACAGCCAAAGTAAAATTTTGAATTTTAGTACAACCATTTGCAGTTCCTGAAATTGCATAAGTGAGTGATGAAGTTGGATTAGCTATAACTGTTGTGCCTGAAGTTAAATTTAAACCTGTTGCAGGCGACCATGAATAAGTTGTTGCTCCGTTTACAGTTAATGTTGTTGATGAGCCATTGCAAATTGCATTGCTTCCTGAAATAGTTAATGTTGGTAATGTTATTACAATAACGCTTTTTGTAGAAGAACTACTACAGCCATTTGTAGTTCCTGTTATGGTGTAAGTAATACTTGAAGTTGGCGAAGCCGTTGCACTTACTGCAGTGGTTGAATTCAAAGCTGTTGAAGGCGACCATGAATAGGTTGTTGCTCCGCTTGCAGTAATTGTGGTTGAAGTTCCTGAACAAATACTTGTACTCGTTGGAGAAACTGTAACTACAGGCAATGCTTTCACCTGAATGGTTTGCGAAGCTGATTGAGAATTATAAGTATAGTTAATTGTAAAAGTTCCAGCTCCTGCAATTGCCGGATTAAATATTCCGGCACTCACACCTGTTCCTGAATAAGTTCCTCCGGTAGGCGAACCGCCTGTCAATGTAAATGAAGATGCATTCACACAAACAGGATTGAAAGTTGAAAGTGTAACTGTTGTGGTTCCGCTTTTATATATAGTCCATGAAACAGAATTAGTTGGAACTAATTTTTTTACCAATGAAGTTGTGTCCCAAACATTGAAAGTAAGCGTGTGAATTCCTGTAATTAAATTATTTCCGATAGAAGTGTAGGATAGAATATTTGTACCGACAACAACTCCATCTAATAGCCATTGTGATTTTATTGTGTTTGGAATTGTTTGAATAATGGTTGAAGAAAAGTTTTGTGAACCTCCGCTCGCAATATTTATTGTTGAAGTATTTACCGGTGAATAACTATTCACCAGATTAGTCATGTTCAGAAATGACACAATCAATTCTTCCTTACAAATACTGCAGAAAGATTGACCAAGAGCTAACATTTTACAATTACACATCGGGCGATACCAAGTGCTAGGACAATAATTCGAACCAAGATATAATCCAACTGAAGTGCAATTTGTAGCAGCCGGAGTTGGTATTGGCATGCCACCCGGAATCCATGCTTTCCATTTTATCAGAGTTGGATTTGTTTCCATTGTGCAGTTTGGTTTTTCAATGGTACCGCAACCGCCGGAAGTATATTCATCAGTGAGGTTTGCAATGGAATGACCGAGTTCATGAATAATAATTTCAGAACTTGCATTGTTGATTGTGCAACATGGATAAGTTCCGCCTGAACCTCCATAATAAGTTGAGTTGGCAACCACAATTGCTTTATTGTAAGCAGGGAAATTTGCAAGCAAAACATTTTGTATAGCTGTTGTATTTGTGGCAACTACTAACCGATGAATATTTCCATAATCGAATTTGCTTCCGAAATAAGATACAGTACCTGAAGATGGAACATTTGGATTTGCCGATGCACAATCAGTAGCAGTTACCTGATGCATGATTCCTGATGTTGATGAGTTTACCTGAATGGCATAAACATTAAATAGATTTTTATATGAATTGTATGGCGAGGTGCTAAATATTGTTGTCGTAATTGTATTCACCTGTGTAATAAAATTTGTTTGTTCTGCCGAAGTGAAGCCATCAGCTAAAAAAACCAAATCAAAGTGATTGCTTGAAGGACCGTTATAAAGTATTGTTGTAACAGGAAATGTTTGCGCAGAAATTTTTCCGGAAATAAAAATCAGCAACAGAAGAATAAGTTTTTTCATTTCCACAAATTGTTTTGAAAGGTGAATAATGAAATCAGAATCTGTTTCCCGTCAGCATCAATTTGATAAACCTTAATCGAAGCAGCATTTTTCAAAACTGGAAATTTCACCAGCAAAGTTGCCTGGGGTTCAATGTTTTTATAGTGACCGAGTTCACCTTTTTCATTTGAATATTCATAATTTATAAAAGATGGATTATCCTGTTTAACAGAATAAATAATTTTTCCATCAGCATCTGTAATATCAAATTGAATAATTCCTTCATCGTTTAATGGATGTGTATCAGCAGAAATTTTCTCATTAATAATTTTTGATTGAAGTACTTGACTGCTTTCCATTTTTTTGGAAGAAGTATTTGTTAAAACACTGAACTGAATAATTTCAGTTTGTTCTGAATCAATTCTGCTTTGTGCATTCACTTCAAAAAAAAGTGGAAGCATGAACAGAAGGAGCACAATTATTTTATTCATAAAAAAATTTTTTTTAAAACAATTTTTTGATTCGGGAATCCAGCCTTCACAATTAATAAAATTGCTGCTGAGTGATGTAAATTTTAAAAACGAACAAATGCTTTTATCCACCACTTTATTATCGGCGCTATACAAAACTTAATTGGTTTGTTAATTAACTTCATTTCTATACAATGAAAAAAAGTAAACCATGATGCAGTTTTAACCGTATAAACTTTTAAACCATCGGTCATGAAAAATCTAAGCCCAAATTGGATTACAGAAGGTTGGATTGATTTCGAGTATAAAAAATATTTACTGCTCGATTATCTGCAGGAAGTAAGTAAGCAGTTTGATGAAAAAAAATTGTATCCGACCTTGTCTGATATTATTTCACATCATCATTATCTGCAACAGTTGAAAGAGAATAAAGAAATTGTGGCAAGCGCGTTTCCAAAACAAATTTCGAAAATTGATTTTGAAAATTTCAAACTGCAATACGAAAAACTGATGATTGAAAATAAATGCATTGAAGAGTTGGAAACCATTCTGGAATTTGCCATTCCACAATTGCAAACAACTATGAATGATGGCCGAGAATTATATGCTTCAGTTGAAAATGATTTACAGATTTTTCCAATCGGATTGGTTCCGGTTAATCCTGAATTCGGATATTTATTTTTAGCTCGAACAGGAAGTCGCCAAACAAAAGTTTACGAATATCAAATTGCACTTTTTGAAAACAGCACAGAAATGTATCGTGGAATAAAGGTGGAATACATCTGCACCTACACTAAAAGCATTGCGAACACTTATGAGAATATGAAGTCAACAATTATAAAAACCGAAAAGAAAATATTTTCTCCTGGTACATTCGTGATTGAAAGCCACGAAAAATTTCCGCTAATGGAAACATTTTTACCCGTGGCAAAACGAACCTTGGTTCGTTACCTCTATAATTTAGGGAAGTAAAAATTATTTGGTTGAATCAACAGGCAACGGAGAAACATTTTGATTTGCTGCCGGTTGTTGCTGCTGTTGTTGATTTAGCGGAGTAGAAGTTGGTGCTAAATCTTTCAATGGGTTTTCAGTAGTCGCGGTTGTTGAACTGCGATTGATAAAGAAAATAGTTGCCAAACTAAGTATAGCAATTCCACCTATTAATGACCAGGTTGTTTTTTCTAAAAAGTCGGTTGTGCGTTTTACACCCATCATTTGGTTTGAGAATCCGCCGAATGACTGACTCAATCCTCCACCTTTCGGGTTTTGAATTAATACGGCTAAAATTAACAGTACGCAGGCAATGATGATGATGATGATAATGGCTTCTAACATGATTACAATTTGTTTTTCAATTCTTTTATGAGGGCGGCAAAGTAATGTGATTTGTGTGGTAATTTCAAACTCAACTTTTCGTACATCGAAATGGCACTTTGATACTTATTCTGGGCAGTTAAAATTCGCGCCAGGGTCTCCGTTACAATCTCATCAGAATTTATCAAACTCCTCTCTGCCCGTTCTATAACCGAAGATTGTTTGGGCTCGGCTTTTTTCTCTTTTATGGAATGAACGAAGTTATCAATCACCCTTAAATCTTCCTCGTTATTTGTTGATAATAAATCTGGAGTGAAATCTATCAGGGCTTCTTCTGTTGCTTCCTGTTCGGCAGAAATTGCTTCTGAAGAAATGGGAGCAGAAACAACTTCAATATTTTTTTGTGGTTCAACAATTTCATTCGAGCCGGAAAGTTTTTTCAACCAATCGAGGAAAGAATGTTCTTCGTTAATTTCTGATGAAATGGTAACCGACAATTTTTCTTTAACAATAATTTCAGTTGCGTTTTGTGCTTCCAAAACTTTTAATGATTCCAGTTCTGAATCTATATTTTCTTCCGCACTTCCTTCTTCTTCATTTTCAAATTCTTCATTCTTGTGAGAATACTCTGAGATAGAAAGCAGTTCGACTTCAGCATCTTTTAATTCTTCTTCGGCCTCGCTATTTTCAATTTCTTCATCTAAATATTTTGTTGAGGCAAGTTCAACTTCGTTCTTATCTATTTCCGGTTCATCAGCTTCTTCATCAATTTCCATTGCAACAAACTCAACCAGATTTCCAGACTGACTCACCGCTACAAATTCTTCCAAATAATTTTCTTCCTTTTCATTTCGCGCAGCATTTTCAACTGCCATAATTCCTTCTTCTTCATGGTCACCTGCAACAATTACTTCATCGGTATCAGTATCTTCAATCTGAAAATTGGATTCAACTTCGGACGCAATAATTACTTCATAAAAAATTTCTTTGCTCTGTTTTTCTTCTTCTGATTTTTCTTTAGCTATAATTTTTTCAAGTAATTCTTCCGTCTGCGTAATTTCTATTTCTGCTTCTGTTACAATAATTGTTTCGGAAATGGTTTGGGCAATTAATTCTCCATTGCTCTTTGATTTTATTTCCGGAATTTCAAAATCGTTGCGCAGTATTTTTTCAGGCGACGATGGATAAATCAATTCAAACAAAGCGATTCTGTTATTTGCATAAACTGCTGCAGTAGATAGTATGCTTTCAAATTCAGAATGATTTTGCAATTGTGCCTGCTTGGCTTTTAATAAATGTGCAGATGCAAACCAGGGATGCTGGTTAATTAATTCATTCAGTTTCTCTTTCGGAATTTCCGAAACTGAAGACGGGGTTTTTATTAAGTTGTAAAATTCTTTTTTTTCCACGCTACCAATTTACCAAAGCTTTATTAAAAATATCTTCCACTAACTGGTCGGCAATTTCTTCCACCAATTTTGATTCAACACTACTCAAATCCTGCGAACTATTAAAATCGGCATACCTTGAAAAACTCTGAGTCCAGGTTTGTTTATCGTCTTTCTTATTGGTGCATTCAATATTAATGATAATAGTTAAGCGATTCAATGCAGCTGTTTCATTGGCAGAAGCTGCAACCGGATTTGTTTGATAGGAAGTGATGGTTCCTGAAAAATCTATTTCGCCGTTTTGCTCCACCACTGCAATGGGACTGTTTGTGATGATTTTGTTTTTTAATTTTTCGGTCAGCACTCCACTCAATCCCGTGTTTACAACAGCTGCTTGATTGGTTATTAAATGAACGGTTGCAGTTTTTACTGTGGTGTTTACTCCTGTGAAACTGTATATCCCGCATGAAGCAAGTAGGCAGTAGGCAGTAAACAGTAGGCAGTACGCCGTTCGCAAATAATTTTTCACTTTTAGTTTTTCACTTTTAACTATTCTGCAATATTGTATTCTTTAATTTTTCGATAAAGAGTTCTTTCGGAAATTCCTAAATCGCGGGCTGCATCTTTTCTGCGGCTTCGGTGTTTCTTCAACGCTTTAATAATCATTTCTTTTTCTTTCTCCATCAACGACAATGATTCTTCCACTTGAATTTCGTGAACATTATTGTTTGTATCAATCACAATCGGTTTTGCCATTTCGTGAGTTTGCATTGGAGAAAAACCTTGCTGCACCTTGTAATCCGAAACTCCTTTCATTGAATCGCCTCCGGGAACTGCGGTGTAAACAATTTTTTTCAATTCATTCAAATCGCCCTTCATTTCAAAAAGCATTTTGTAAAGAATTTCCCGTTCCGACATGAAATTCTGATTATCGGAATGAGACATTGGTACCGGTAAATTATTTTGGCGGGTATCGGGAATGAACTGCCGAAACTCTTCGGCACTTACAATTTTATTTTTTGAAAGAACAGAAACCTGCTCTGCAATATTCTTTAATTCACGAATATTTCCGGGGAAAGTATAATTCGTCAATAACTGTTTTGCATTATCATCTAATTGAATCGGGTCGGTGTGATATTTCTCAGCGAAGTCAATACAAAACCTACGGAACAAAGTTGGAATATCTTCCTTCCGGTCGCGCAGCGATGGAACCAGAATCGGAACGGTATTTAAACGATAATATAAATCTTCGCGAAATCGTCCGGCAGAAATTTTATCTAACAAATTAATATTTGTTGCAGCCACAACACGCACATCTGTTTTCAAAACTTTTGACGAACCCACTCTGATGTATTCCTGCGATTCCAATACACGAAGCAATCTTGCTTGTGTTCCTATTGGTAATTCTCCCACTTCATCTAAAAAAATTGTTCCGCTGTTTACGGTTTCAAAATATCCTTTGCGTGCTTCGTGCGCACCCGTGAACGAACCTTTCTCGTGACCGAATAATTCGGAATCAATGGTGCCTTCAGGAATTGCTCCACAGTTTACAGCGATAAACGGATTATGCTTGCGCTTACTTAGTTGATGAATGATGTGAGAAAAACTTTCTTTGCCCACACCACTTTCACCATTGATTAAAACTGTTAAATCAGTTGGTGCTACCTGTATGGCAGTTTGCAATGCATGATTCAAAGCAGGGCTGTTGCCTATAATTCCAAATCGGTTTTTTAATGATTGTAATTCCACTTTTCTTTTTCCTTTTATTAAAAAATCAAATCACTATTAAAAATATTCCTGACTTAAATTACTTCACCAATCAGAGTTGCGGAAGTTGCACTAATCACTTTCACATTTGCGTAGTCTCCCGGTTTTAAATTTCCTTTTGGAAAAATTAAAACTTTGTTCTGAGAATTTCTTCCGAACAATTGTTCTTTCGATCGTTTGCTGGTTCCTTCCACTAAAACTTCATAAACTTTTCCTGGCTCTGATTTATTGTCTTCTGCCTGATGCACATGTTGTAAATCAACTATCTCCTGCAAGCGACGACTCTTTATTAATTCCGGCACATCATCTTTCAATGTTCGCGCAGCAAGTGTTCCGGGGCGTTCGCTGTATGTAAACATGTAGGCCATAGAATAGCGCACATAATCCATCATGCTCAGTGTTTCCAAATGGTCTTCTTCAGTTTCTGTACAAAATCCTGAAATAATATCGGCACTGATGGTGCAATCAGGAAGAATTTTTCTGATAGAATCTACCTTGCTTTTATACCATTCGCGATTGTAAGTTCTGTTCATTAATTCCAAAACTCTGGAGCTGCCCGATTGAACTGGCAAATGAATGTACTTGCAAATGTTGTGATACTTTTTTATGGTGTACAAAACATCATCGGTAATATCTTTCGGATGAGAAGTGCTGAACCGAACACGCAACAACGGATTCACTTTAGCAACCATCTCTAATAAATTTGCAAAAGAAATTGTTTCGTTCGAGTCTTCGTTTTCCCATTTATAACTGTCAACATTTTGTCCGAGCAAAGTCACTTCACGATAACCATTGTTAAATAAATCTTCAGCTTCGCGAACAATACTTTCTGCATCGCGACTGCGCTCACGACCACGAGTGAACGGCACCACACAAAACGAACACATGTTATCGCATCCACGCATAATGGAAATGAAAGCAACAATTCCATTGCTGTTCAATCGAACCGGATTTATATCGGCATAAGTTTCTTCACGACTCAGTAAAACATTTATCGCCTTGGTTCCATCTTCAGCACTTTTCACAAGGGAGGGTAATTCACGGTATGCATCAGGACCAACAACGAGGTCAACCATTTTTTCTTCATCGAGCAATTGAGTTTTCAAGCGCTCAGCCATGCAACCCATTATGCCAATGAGCGCTCCTGGTTTTTTCTTCTTTACAGATTTTAATTCACTGATGCGTAATCTGATTTTGTCTTCCGCTTTTTCGCGAATGGAACAAGTGTTAATCAATAACACATCGGCTTCGTTGTGATTTTTTGTAACTGAAAAACCTTCAGCAACCATAATAGAAGCAATGATTTCGCTGTCGCTGAAATTCATGGCGCAACCATAACTTTCAACATACAGGAATTTGCCTGTTGATTTTTTGGTTGCGGGTTGTGCAATTGAAAGTGCTTCGCCCTGCCGACTTTCGTCGTGAGTTTTATCAATAGTTTCTAAGCCGGGATAAATTTCTGCCATTGTAATTTTTGGGAGCGCTAAAATAAGCAATGAAAGGAGAGAATCATGACCATGATTTGGTGAAAATATTATTGGACTTCTTTGGAAAATTATTCTTCCGTAAAACCTCACCCCTAACCCCTCTCTCAAGGAGAGGGGAACAGTCACGATAATTTATTTACAGTTTTAATTTAGACTGAAATTTTCTGAAATATTTTTCAAGAATATCAGACCGGTTTAAACGGATGTCTTTCAACCACTTTTGATTCGGTGTTTTTTAGAAAAGCTTTTTGTAAAATGTTAAAGAGCCTTCGGGCAATAGGGTTATAGAAATAAAAATATCCGTTAATTTTTCTGGGAATTGCTCCGAGAATTGATTTAGCTTCTATGGCAGTTCGACCCATTTCCATACAAGCACATTTATTTAAAATGGCTTGTTCAATTCCATGAAAAAGAATATTGAAGTAGATCGAATGTTTTTGATTTTCTTCTTTATCAAACCCAACAAAATGAATTTCATATTCTTTTGATTCTTCATGCAACCGGTGAATGACAAAAGCAATTAACTCCTGCTTTTTAAAGAAGCTGAATATTTTCACAGCATCGCCATACACTTTTTTTAATTCAGAAAAATAATTTGAATGCACTCTGCCTAAACGGATGGTTTGTTTCTCCACTATGTTTTCAAATAATGAAAACAGTTTTTGCTGATGAAGCATTATTTCTGATTCATCAAATTCTGCAATTGAAATTCCAATTAGTTTTTTCCGGATGGAACGAAACCGCTGAGCGTACTTGTGCTTGAGCGAATGCTCGTAATCAACAATGGAATTCCAGTTTTCAGGAATAAACAATTGCATGGTTTTATCGCCTTCGTATTTACTTAATCCTAGTGACGACAAAACATCAACATCGTAATCCGGAATATCTTTTATCAATAAAGATGATGCGCGAACTTTTTTTGCTAAAATTTTTATGGCTGAATTTAATTGTTGAGCAAGTTCATTGGTTAAATCAGATTTGAAACAATATCCTGCGCCTTCAATACTGAAAAAACTTCCACAAACAAGAATGCTGAACCGGTTGTCAATGATTTTTCTTTCCATCCAATTCAAAACAGAATTTTCTTTAAAGAAATTTTTATAATGACGATGGTCGAAACTCAATAATTGAAAATATGCTGCACCAATATTCTCACCTTTTTCATTGCTGAAAATGATGAAGTAAAAATTCATATCGTTGCCGGTGGTTTTCCGGATGGCATTGAGATGTGATGAATGTAAATGCGGATGATTCGCCACTAAAGAATTCCATGTGAGTTCTATTTCTGAAAATTCTTTTTCAGAATAAATGCGGGATGCTTCGCTTGATGATGAAAGCGGAACAGCACGATTAGCAAAAGTGATCAGGCAACTCAAAATATAAAATATGATTGTTAAGTCGAACGACTCAGAGTTTTATTTTGGAAATAATTTCAGAAAATTTATTGAGCATTTCATCAGTGAAATCCAAGTGAGTAACCATGCGGATTGAATTTCCTCCAATGGCAAAACAGAAAATGTTGTTCTCCTTTAATTTCTCCACTAATAGTTCTGCTTTGAATTCCGGTTTCAGTTTGAAAATTAAAATGTTGGTGTCAACGGCCATTAACGATTCAATCCAACCGGTTTTATTTAAAATTTCCGCTAATGATTTTGCTCTTTTATGGTCTTCTTTTAATCGCTGAATATTATTTTGTAAAGCATAAATTCCGGCAGCAGCTAAAAATCCTGCCTGTCGCATTCCTCCCCCGAAAACTTTGCGGTATTTTCTGGCACTTGCAATAAAACTTTTATCTCCTAACAACACCGAACCAACGGGGCAACCCAATCCTTTCGATAAACAAACACTCACACTATCGAACATTGGTCCTATTTCTTTTGGCGAAACATTTATCTCAACTAAGCAATTAAAAACTCTTGCTCCATCTAAATGGATTTTGAGATTGTTATTGTGAGCAGTTTCACTCAACGCTTTCATTTCATTCAACTGATAATAACTTCCGCCTCCGCGATTGGCGGTATTTTCAATCACCACCAATCTTGTTTTCGGGTGATGAATATTATCGGGATTAATGTTTTCAGAAATATCTGAGGGCTTAATTCTTCCCCTGTCGCCGTTGATTAACCGAACGGAGGAGAGAGAGTGATAAGCAATTCCGCCTGACTCATAAAAATAAACATGATTGCTTTTCTCCACTATCACTTCATCCATTGGTTGGGTGTGAGTCTTTATCGCAATCTGATTGGTCATTGTTCCTGTAGGGCAATAGATAGCAGCTTCTTTTCCAAACATGTTCGCAGCTAAATCCTCTAATTCATTTATGCTTGGGTCTTCACCGAATACATCGTCGCCAACTTTAGCATTCATCATTGCCTGCATCATGGCAGGAGTTGGTTTTGTTACTGTGTCGCTTCGTAAATCGATTATCATAAGTGAAGTGCAAATTTTACTTTGTCAATAAAATCTAAAAACAATTCGGGTTTCAATAAAACAGGAAATAAAAATCCGAAGAGAGCGCCATAAAAATGCGCATCATGATTAATTCTGTCACCACCGCGCTTTGCCATGTACCATGAATAGCCGAGATAAATGACTCCCATTAAAACACCCGGCATCGGAATAAAAAAAACTAAAACCTGCGACATTGGATTTATTAAAATGAAAGCAAACAATACCGCACTCACAGCACCGGAAGCTCCAAGTGAACGGTAAGAAGGTGACTCGTGATATTTAATGTAAGATGAAAGGTCAGAAACTATGATTGCTCCGATGTACAAAACCAGAAAATAGTAAATTGATAACCCTTCAAAAAAATAATCGAAGTATTGAATCAATACTAATCCAAAAGAATACAACACAAACATGTTGAAAAACAGGTGCATGAAGTCGGCGTGCAAAAAACCGGATGAAATAAACCGCCACCATTCCTTATTGTGCTTTACAGCATAAGGATACATAATGAAGCGATTCATAAGATTGACATCCTGCAATGCAAGAAACGAAAACAGCGAAGTGAAAATGATGATGATGTAAACGATCATGAGCGCAAAATACTAATGGGATTGGTGAATTGTCAAATTTGAGAGGTGATTGAAATTGTTTTCTTTCTATTAAAACGAAATTCAAAAATCTTAAATCAAAAGTCTAAAATATTACTGATGATGATATTTTTCTCCTTTCAATATGGTGAATGCACGATACAATTGTTCGCAGAAAATAAGTTTTGCCAACTGGTGCGGAAAAGTGAGTGATGAAAGCGATATTAAATCACTTGATTTCTTTTTTACATCATCAGAAAAACCAAAGGCTCCACCAATGACAAAAATCAGGTTCTTTTTTCCGGTATTCATTTTTGATTGAAGGAAATCTGAAAATTTTTTGGAGGTGAATTGTTTTCCATTTTCATCGAGCAACACAACAATTGTATCTGAAGTAAAATACTGTTCCAGCAATTTTGCTTCTGCTTTTAATTGTTCAGTTGCATTTGATTCGGCTTTGGCTTTTATAGTTTTTGTTTCGAACGAATTGTATTTTTTAATCCGCTTTTCAAATTCAGCTACACCTTCAACAATGTATTTTTCTTCAGATCGGGTGAAGGATAGGAGGAGAATTTTCATTTCAATTTATTTCAAAACAGAAATCGTATTCTCTTTATCCAACTTCAATTGTTCCTTCAGTTCATCAATGGAAGAAAACTTTTTCTCTTCTCTCAATCGTTTTACAAAATGAATTTTCAGTTCCTCATTGTATAAATCTTTATTGAAATCAAGCAGGTGAACTTCGAGTTTATGATGCATGCCATCTACTGTTGGCCGGTATCCAATATTCATCATTCCTTTCAGTTTTGCAGTTTTATAATTTACATAAACTGCATATACACCATCTGCAGGAGTTAATTTGAGTGAATCTTTAACAGCAATGTTTGCAGTTGGAAAACCTATTTTATTTCCGAGTTGCTGACCATGAACGACTGTTCCGGCAATTGAGTACGAGTGGCCAAGTAAATGTGTTGCCAGTTCAATATCACCCTCATTCAATGCAATTCGGATGCGGGTGCTGCTTACTGCGATATCATCAACCAATTGTTTGTTCAGTTCTTCTACTTTGTAATGAAATTCATTTTCAAATTTCCGAAGCATCTCAATGTTTCCATCCCGATGATGACCGAATGAATGATTGTAACCGGTGACAATAATGCAGGGATGAAAATTTTCTATCAGAAAATTCTGCAAATAATCTTTTGCTGATAACAAAGAAAACTCTTTAGTGAACGGAACAACAACCAAGTGGTCAACACCTTCTGTTTCGAGCAAGGAAATTTTTTCATTCAATGTTGTTAAAATGCGAAGTGATTTATCTTCAGGATGAATGATTAATCTCGGATGCGGGTCAAAAGTAATGAGTACACATTCACCATTAGTTTCTCTCGCCAGCGATTTTATTTTCTGAATCAGGTGACGATGACCTTCATGCACACCATCAAAAGTTCCAATGGTGAGTACTGGATTTTTAAACAGTGGAAGACTATTAATGCTGCGATAAACTTTCATTCTGATAATTCTCTTTTTCCTTTAACACAAATTCTGTAAATGACTCAATGGTATAAGCATCTTTCACATTAAAGTCTCCGCTCCGAATTCTGCGTAATGCAATTATGTGTGCACCACTTAAAAGTTTCTCACCAAAATCATGCGCCAACGAACGAACATAAAAACCTTTGCTGCACACGATTCTGAAATCAATTTCAGGTAAAGCGATTCGTGTAATTTCAAAAATCTTTAATTCCACCCACGATTTTATCCGTTGAAATTCTTCGCCTCTTCGTGCCATTTTATAATAGCGAACACCATCTCTTTTTTTTGCAGAATGAAGCGGCGGAGTTTGTGCAAATTCCCCGACAAAACTTTTAGCAACTTCATAAATCAGTTCATCGGTAATGTGTTCAGTTGGGAAAGTGGCATCAACGGGTCTTTCCAAATCATGCGATTCAGTGGTGGCGCCAATAAAAAAGGTTCCTGTATATTCTTTTTCACCCGCATTTAATTCAAGCATTTCTTTTGTTTTGCTTCCGGTTAAAATTATCATTAGTCCGGTTGCAAGCGGGTCGAGTGTTCCTGCGTGTCCCACTTTTTTTGGTCGGGTAAGCAGACTCACTTTTTTCACCACATCAAACGAACTCCACCTTGCCGGTTTATCAATTAATAAAACACTTCCTTCTTTTATTTCCTGCAATGTCATAGCACTGCAAGATTAATCTTTAGTGCGAGAAGAATAATTATAACTGCACCTATAATTATCCGGTAAACTCCGAACCAGCGAAAACCATATTTATTCAAAATACCAATGAATGCTTTAATTGCAATGAGTGCAACTATAAATGCAACTGCATTTCCAATCAACAATAATTTAATGTTTGATGCATCAATCAATTTGTAATTCTTCAATAACTTGAAACAGGTTGCTGCAGCCATTGTCGGAACAGCAAGAAAAAAAGAAAACTCAGCCGCTTGTTTGCGATTTAATTTTTGTGAAAGTCCGCCAACTATGGTTGCACCACTTCTTGATACGCCCGGAATCATGGAGATAACCTGAAAGAATCCAATTTTCAATGCAGATAAGTAACTGATATCTTTTTCACCTTCCTTTTCATTTGCTGCAAAATATTTATCAATGAATAATAAAACTATTCCGCCCAATAAAAGCGCAAGCGCAACTGCTTCAACACTTCCCAATAATGCATCAATGTATTTATCCAATAACACACCGAAAATTGCAGCAGGAATAAATGCGACAATCAGCTTGTAATAAAAATCCATTGACTGAAAAAACTTTTTCCAGTATAAAACAACCACACTTAGTATAGCGCCAAACTGAATGTTTACTGTAAACATTTTTACAAAATCATCGGGTTGAATTCCAAGAATGGCGGTTCCTATAATCATGTGACCGGTTGATGAAATCGGAAGAAACTCTGTGAGTCCTTCAATGATACCGAGTACGATTGCTTCGAAGGTTGTCATTTTATGTTTTTAATTTTTATAATTTGGATTGTATTAATTATTCTGTCTAAGGTCTATTGCCCCTTCTTTTTCCCCATCAAAAACGCTTTAATGAATTCATCAATATCGCCATCCATAACCGATTGCACATTTCCGGTTTCGTGACCGGTGCGCGCATCCTTCACTAATTTGTAAGGATGCATTACATAGTTGCGTATTTGTGAGCCCCACTCAATTTTCATTTTGCCTGCTTCCACTTTATCGCGCTTCTCGTTGCGCCTGCGAATTTCTTCTTCATACAATTTACTCTTCAGCATCTGAATGGCGCGCTCTTTATTTTCTAACTGACTGCGTGCCACCTGACACTCCAGCACAATACCCGAAGGAGCGTGATGCAATCGTACTGCTGTTTCCACTTTGTTTACATTTTGTCCGCCCTTACCACCTGCGCGGTAAGTATCCCAGGTAATGTCTGCCGGATTCACTTCAATGTTAATCGTATCATCAACTAACGGAAACACAAACACCGAAGCAAACGAAGTGTGCCGCCGCGCATTGCTATCAAACGGACTGATGCGCACCAACCGATGCACTCCTGATTCTGATTTTAAAAACCCATATGCAAACTCGCCTTCAAACTCCAGCGTGGTTGATTTTATTCCGGCAACTTCGCCATACTGCGTATCAATATCCGAAATTTTGCAACCCTTCTTTTCGCCATACATAATGTACATGCGCCGAATCATCTCCACCCAATCCTGACTCTCGGTTCCGCCTGCGCCACTGTTAATTTCCACCACCGCACCAAGCGCATCTTCAGGGTCGGTGAATGTTCCTTTAAACTCAAGGTCGTCAACAGCTTTCAACGCAAGCTGATAATTTTGCTCCACTTCTTCGGCAGTTACTTCGCCTTCGGTGTAATAGGCATACAGCACATCAAGGTCGTTCACCTTGCTTTCCACAGCAGAGTAATCTGCAATCCATCCCTTGTTAATTTTAATTTGCTTCAGCGTGGTTTGCGCCTTTTGCGGATTGTTCCAGAAATCGGGGTCGGCAGTTTTTAGTTCAGCTTCGCGAACATCATCCTGCTTTTTAGCGAGGTCAAAGAAACCGCCCC
>CANJII010000018.1 GCA_947474435.1 Chitinophagaceae bacterium
AGCTTCAATTAATGAGCTTGTGTTAAGACATGCTTTGAATTCGAAAGCAATTGTCCATTCATATAAAATTTCACAACTATAAACTGATCAGGTTGCGACGGATCATTTAAAGGCATAGTAAAATCGTACTTGTAAGTATAATCTCCTGCAGGTTGTAACAAACCATCCACAATATTTTTTACTAATTGTCCTGATTGATTATAAACTTTCAGCGAAATGGTTTTTGGTTTTTGTATCGTATAATCAAATTGCCCTTCAATGTATCGCAGTCGAGGACTTGATTTATTTACCCGCGGCGTATTCGTGTAAGGAACTCCTTTCACCTTGCAAACAAATTTTCGCAACACACTTGCGCTTGCAGTATCATCATCAGAATAAATGTAATCCGGATTATCATCATTGCTTAAACACCACACTGCCTGTTGAGCCGTAAAGTCATATAATTTTTTATCGCTTAAAAGTTTACTCAGATTAAAAAGGTTTGCGCTTGCTAATGAACCGAAAGAAAAAATCGTATTCATGTTCGGTGCGCCGTCATGCGCTTCAGTACAAAATCCATGAATCTTTTTTTTCACTTCTTGTCCGGGTTGCAGCGTGATGGCAATTACTTCACTCATCATAATTGTTTGCTGGTCGGAATCATCTGGCATTAATAACCTTCCGGGAGCTTCATATAAATTCACTAAAACTTTACTGATGTTTTTTACCTGAAGATTTATGCATGGCCCATAAAAAGAAGAAACATAAACCGAATCAGATTTATAATCAATGCCAGTGACTGTTAAAGTAATCAGGTTTTGTTTCAATGCATCAGAAAAAGTTATACCCGTTGCATGAAGTTGAGTTGAGGTAAAAAGCAAAATGAAAGCGATTGTGTTTTTCATGTTGGAGATTTTTATGCCTAACGCTCTAACTGCTTAGTTTATTTTATTTCAATCTGAAAGTGTATCCAATACTCGCTTCTGAAAAATCGGCCTGACCAAAATTGGCATTGATGTGCGCGCCGACGAAAACATTATTGCGTGGATTTTTTTTTGTATTAATTAAATAATAATTCAATCCCAAACGAGTGGCAAAAAAACTTTTCAGAAAATAAAAAGGCTGATCATCGTTTTCATACAAATCATTGAAGCGCGGATAAAACGGTTTCGAAATATTTATTCCGCTCTCAATATCCATCCCAATGTGGTTATACAAAAATTCTATTCCTGCAATGAATGTTACAGCTGATGCATTCCATCGCGGATGAGTGAAAAATAGTTTTGAAGAATCATTTACTAAAACTTCAGCTGGATGATGCAAAATATATTCGTAGTAATGTTCGTAGAACCGATAATTAAATCCAACTCTGATTTTTAAATGTTGCCTGAAAATAATTCCACCGGAAATTAATCCTGTGTAAACTAATTTCTTTGGGCCTCCGGTTGGTCCTGTTGTTCCACCGAATTCATGATACCCCAAACCAAATCTTGATTGAATAAAAAAATGTTTTGTGCGGTCAACTTGAATCTTGTTTTCTGTTTTTACATTTTCCAGGTTGAGTGAATTAGGAAAATACCGTGCAGTGATACTTACCATCATCGAGTTAATTCCAAAGTTTGGCAATTGCGTATGTCCGTTTGAAGAATGCAGAAATCCGCCGCCGACTTTAAAATTCCAATGGCTGCGTGTAATAATATTCTTATAAATAAATGCTTCGAAAGCCCATGTAAAAGCGGAGCCAATCGGTTCATTTGCCGGATTGGTAATGTTGCTGTAATGTTTGGTAAAATACGAAGCACCGATTCCGAATTTAAAATGCACTGAGTTTTTCAATTGCCTGGATGCGTTCAGATCAATGAACGGTACCAAATCCATTTCGCGTCCGAAAACCGAATCGTTACCAAGAATAGAATAAGCCAACGAAAAACCCGAAGAAGGATCATTGTAATATTTTGATGCAGGGTTGTATGCGCGGTTATCATAATAACCAAAATCCAAATAAAGTGTCTGGCGATAATTTGATTTTGGAAAAGCGCTGTAATTCTTCACAATTTTTCCAAACATCAGATTCGGCTCGAGGTAGAAATAATGCTTTTGTTTTTCTTCTGCTGTTTGTGCGTTTGTTTGAAATTGGAATAGCGAAAGATATACAACGCATAAAAAAATTAACCGATGAGACGCAGATACGCAGATCTTGATTGACATAATAAATAAATTCTCAGCGCCTCTGCGCCGGAGTTTATCCTGATGAAGTCGGGACGGTAAAGTATCTCGTTGCATTGTAACAGCATAAATAGCCAAACTATCATGACTTTGAAAATCTGCAATGTCCAAACTCATTGCCAATTCACTTTAGTTTGTGTGGTTTAAAAAAATTAACAAGATATATTTTCAACATTTTCCTCGTTATTCGTTCTGATAAGAAATCATTTTTGTTATGGCCAAGAAAAATAAGCTGAAAAAATTATTTGTAAATATCCGAAGCGGAAATATTCCATGGTACATGAAAAATAAGTTTGTGCTTGCCTCAGCATTTTTTTTAATCTGGCTCACCTTCTTTGATCGGAATAATTTTATTGATCAATACAAACTGCACACACAGTTAAATGATTTGCGTTCGAAAAAAGAATATTACGCCGAGCAGATTAAAATTGTGAAGCAGGAAAAACAGGAGCTATTCACCAATATGGCGAGCCTTGAAAAATTTGCCCGTGAACATTATATGATGAAGAAAGCAAATGAAGATTTGTTTGTGATTGTTTCTGAAAAAAGGAAGGACTGAGTTTGCCTCACGATTCCTATTTCGCGGTCGGTATTATCGCATTCATACTTTCGCTTGTTCTTTATATTATTTATTATGTAATGCGCGATGTGATTTATTTTTTTCTGATACACTATTTCGGATTTATTAATCTGTTTATTTCGAAAGAGAAACAACAAAACATTCTAAACGAACTCAATAATATTAAGTACTACAAAAATTTAATTGTCACCGGAAAAAATTATTTCTATCACCGGGTAATTGTGTTCATGATTAACAAACATTTTTTTGGCGATGGAATAAAAATATCTGATGAAGTGAAAACTTATATTTCAGCAAGTGCAGTACAGCTCACATTTCGAATTCGCGGATTTTACATTGAGCACATTCAATTGATTCGTGTATTTCCGAAAGCAGTATGGTCGCAGATGGCACAACATGATGTGAAAGGATTGACAACAGAAGGAGGAGTAATGTGGCTGAGCTGACCCGATATAAAAAAAGGATTTGATTTTCCGGAAGATGGAATCAATCTCGGCATTCATGAAATGGCACATGCCTTTAAACTTACTCTCAGATGCGACACTAATTCCAGTCATCGCATTTGTAAAAATATTTCTCAATGGAAGAACAATTCGAAAACAGCTTTTCAAAAATTACAGGAAGGCGACACTTCATTTTTCAGAAGGTACGGCGCCACCAACATGGATGAATTCTGCGCTGTGAATGTGGAATGCTTTTTTGAGAAGCCGGAAGAATTCATGCACCGATATCCTGAAATTTATATGGCGTTATGTAAAGTGTTTAATCAGAATCCATTGAATTCAGAAAAAAATTATGCTGTTTAATTTATCAGCAATTGTTGATTAATCCTATCTGACTTCTTTAGCAGCAACTATAGCAAACACCATTGGAATTTTATTTTCAAATCTTGGAATCCGGAATTTTCCTGGCTCATCTTCTTTTGCCTGATTGAAACAGTTGTAAGGTGAATAATCAAATTCATCAAACGAATTTATTGCTAATCCGTTTTTTATCAGGCTGTTTAATACTTCGCTTGTACTGTGATTCCATGTAACGGACTCAAGGTTTACCACTGCATTTACATCGGCATAAGTTCCGGATTCCAATTCCACAATGGGTTCCGATTTGAAATAGCTATAAGTTATATTTTCAAAATTATTGTCAAACATCCAAACCACCGGATGAAAATCAGCCATAATAAATTTCCCGTTTGGTTTTAAAAAAATGGAAACAATTTTTGCCCATGCATCTATATCCGGCAGCCAGCCAATGGTTCCGTAACTGGTGAAAACAATATCAAATTGTTTATTTAGGTTTTGTGGCAAATCATAAATGTTGCAACAAATAAATTCTGTATCAACACCAAGTAATTGCGCAATCGATTTTGCTTTTTCAATTGAGCGGTCTGATAAATCAACGCCAGTAACAAGTGCACCCATTCTGCTTAAAGAAATAGTATCCTGACCAAAGTGACACTGAAGATGAAGAACTGATTTTCCGGCAATGTTTCCGAGCAATTTTAATTCAATTTCATTCAACGAAGATTTTCCTTTCAGAAAATTTTCCATATCATAAAATTCCGAATCAATGTGAAAGTCTGTTTTTTTATTCCAGAGTTGTTTATTCGTTTCGATATAATCATTGTCTGCTTGCATAATTGCTCAATGAATTAAGTGCTGATTATAATTTTTCTATTTTATAAACGAATTTATTTTCTCCAATTGTCAGTTTAACAAAATAAATGGCTGGAGAAAAATTTTCAATTGATACCTGACGGGTCAGGAAACTATCTGAGTAAGATTCTGTAAATATTCTTTGTCCGATTACATTTTCAATTTCAATTTCAGAAATAACTTTTCCTGAAATAATAATATTTTCTGAAGCCGGATTTGGAAATATTTTTACTATATCGTCATTGTAATTCGGAATAAAATTTTCGCAGGAAATAGTCGGATCTGCAATATATTTTAATGAAGAAAGCATTCCACCCATTGTACCTGTTTTCACATATACCCAAACAGTATCCAATGGTTGTACAACAATGGAAGAAGAGGTGCTGCCGGTTGACCACAAATAATTACCGTAACCTGCGGGTGCTCTTAATAAAATAAAACCGAGAGAATCAAAACATGAAATCTCCGGCTGATTTATTTTCCAGGGCAATCCGGAATAATAATATGTTCGGTAAGAAGTTAATGAATCTGAAAAAGCAAACCTGCATATTTCAACATCATCAGTATCCACTGCCGAAAAAACTAAATTGTCATTACTCATTTTTCCCCAGTCAATCACCACCTTTCCGTCAGCTAAGAACTGAGCATTGCCACGCGAACTACTGAACCCTGAATCGGCTGCATAAATTATTCGGATAAAAGTTGCAGTATGATTGATTGTATCCAAAATAAATTCTTCTGCCTTTGCCTTGTGTTTAGGAAAAAAATAACCATTATCGAACAAGGTATAGTTACCATTAGGCAAAACCCTTATATCGTGCTGACCTTTAAATGGAATTGAATCGTTTATGGAAGTGAACTCATTGTGATTTCCTCCGAATCGCCACATGATTTCTCCGGTAGAATGATTGACTTTAAATATTTCATTAAAGAAACGGCTGCTGACTAAAATGTTTCCATCTGCATCTTCCTGAATTGCATTTAAATGAGTCCAGTCGAAAGTATCAGGTTCATTCAGCCAAATTTCATTCACATCATCAAAGGCAAAATGATCTCTTGTTTTCCATTCCCAAACCAACTGACCTGCTGGCGTAAATTCCTGCAAAACACCGCATGTAACCAATGCAGCACTATCACCCGGTGTTTGGTTGTGTGTAAACATATTGAACCCGCTGAGATCCATAATTACTTTTTCACGGGCAAGAATTAAAAAGTTTCCGTTTGATAACAACTGCATGTCATGCGAATCATTGGTGCAACCATTGACTGCTGAAATGGTATCCACGATATTAAAATTACTATCAGCTAAAAAGAACAAACCGCCCTTATAAAAATTAAATAATTTATTATTCATGATTTTAAAATTGGAAATGGAAGATCCTGACTGATAATTTCCATTAAAAAAATAAATCAGGTTACCGGTATAATCCATTAACGCAAGGTAGTGCCCGCTTGGATCCATTCCGTTTTGTTCAGTAGGCGTAAAAAAAAATATCCTTTATCAATTCCGTTATTGGTAAATGTGTATTCAGGAAATTGCGCTTTTGAAAATGTTATAACGACAAGGATTGACAAAATTGTGATGGCAGCAGATTTCATTTTTTTCGGAATTAAAAAAATTATTATTCTCGTTTAAATATCAGTTAGTCAAACATAGCCAAAAACAATGGCATTGAAATATGATTAATTCCATTGAAAATTATTGAAAAAAAAAGACCGCACCATTTTGTAGTGCGGTCTGAAAATTTATTCAAAAAAAACAAAACTTATCTTGGATTTACAAGATTCAGTTTTGATTGCAGTTTTTTAGAATTATCTGCATTTTTATTATTTGATTTTGCTTGTAAACTGATTTGCAACATTTCGTTATAATCAATTGGTTTTGGAGAAACATATTGATAATTCGAGCGGGTATCACCATTACCCCAGGTTAAATCAGAGCCAAATTTATGATCCTGATAATTCAATCGCTTGCAGGTAATGCGATAACTAAATGAAGTATTTGAAATTCCGCCACCTAATTCTTTTACAGTGAAAGAAGTAGTTCCGGGTTCAACAAACATTCCGTTGCAATTTCCTTGTGGTGTTATTGTAACAATCATAGGATGAGTGGCATCAATGAAAACTGTTTCAAGAAAAAGATCGCTGAGATTTACTGTGGTTTCACCATTAACTAAAGTTGCAGTTCCAAAGTCTTCGAACCATACTTCAGGGCTTTCGATACTGTACATTAATTGATTTCCTTTAGAAGTTCCAACTGAAGCGTTTTTAGCTCCGGTACAAGTTAAATCACCAAATGCATATACTGCATACCCCGGAGATGTAGCAGAACCCCAAACTCCATAATCTACCAATCCATTTGGAATTGATCCATTAAAACCAATGCCAACAACACCAACACCATATGCGGCTCCATTGTAATCACCATATACTCCGAAATTCGAAACACCAGTTGCGCGATCATTATTACCATAAATACCTGCTCCTTCAGCTGCGGTTCCATCATAAATTCCAAGAAATCCCTGGCTTGCTGCTGTGCCATTATATAAACCTAAAGCTCCTACTCCACCGGTTGCATCATTCGAACCAAAAAATCCTCCATGCCAGTTGTTAGATAATCCAACATTACCTGCACTTAAGTTTGTACCACTTGTAGCACCAAAAATTCCTGCTGATACACCTGTACTTGAGGAACCATAAATTTCAGGATCAGTTGCGGTTAATGCACCAAAAGTTATAGTGCCGGTATATCCAATATAAGAATTACCATGAAGACTTGTTACATTCATACCATAAGTATTTGCAGAGGGATTTGTATAGTTAATTTTTATTCCACCTGTAACCGATGCTCCGGGAACAACCACTAATTTATCAGTTCCGTTTGGTGCTGAGTTAATTCCCATATATGTTCCATCATCGCGCAATTGCGAATTACCAAGTGTTGTTCCGTTTGGAGTGAATTTAGGTATGTAGTTCGTTGTTCCTGAACCTGCAATTCCTCCACCTCCACCTGTAGCAGTAATTGTAAAACTTGGATACGAACCAGTAACGGATATTCCTGTTCCTGAATTTAAAGTAACAGTCTGGTCAGGTGCTGTATTAGTAATAACATTTCCGCCTAAACTGATTCCTGTGCCTGCAGTATAAGTTGTTCCGGTTGGCATGGTAACAGAATTACCTCCTGATATTGTTAATTGATTTCCTAAAACTGAAAGTGTTTGTGCATCGG
Organism: Chitinophagaceae bacterium; assembly: GCA_947474435.1. GTDB lineage: Bacteria > Bacteroidota > Bacteroidia > Chitinophagales > UBA10324 > UBA10324. The sequence continues at coordinate 7,670 of CANJII010000018.1, forward strand.
TATTCAATGATGTATTGGTAATCACATTTCCTAAAATGCTGATACCAACACCTGCTGTATAAGATCCTCCACCTGTGGTTGAGTTAATAGTAAAATTTGGATATGTTCCAGATACTGTAGTACCACCAGTTCCTGTAAGAACAACTGTTTGATCAGGCGCAGTATTGGTAATTACATTTCCACCTAAATTAATTCCTGTTCCTGCTGAATATGTTGTTCCTGTAGGCAATACAACACTTCCGCCATTTGTTAATGATAAAGTATTTCCTATAAGATTTAAGGTTTGAGCATCACCATCACTTGCAGGCACCCAACTGCTTCCGCCCCATTTTAAAACCTGGCCTGCAGTTGCTGCTTGTTGTGCAAGATCAAGAGGATTTGCCAAAGTACCATCACCGGTTAATCGCGCTGTTACATTTACTGAACCACTGCTTGCTCCAACATTATCAGCACCCGGTGCCCAGTTTGTTCCGTTCCATTTTAAAACCTGACCACTTGATGCACCTTGTTGTGCTAAACCAAGCGGAGAAACTGAAGTACCGTTTCCACTTAATGTAGAATTGGTTACCGTGGTTTGAGTTCCCCAATTGTCGCCGCCACTGATGTTGCCGGGTACCCACTGACTTCCGTTCCACAATAAAACCTGATTAGTGGTTGCACCTGTTGAACTCACATCAGTCAAATCATCCAAAGCAATGGCAGGATTATTTATGCTGCTTCCAGCTACTAATGCATAAGGCACACTCAGCAATTGTGATGTTCCCATATCGGTATATGAAGAACCACCTGCGGGATCCATTTCAACTTTCATAAACTTTGCATTGGTAGCCCAGTTAATGGTTGAAAAATTACCTGAAACAATAGTACCTGTTCCAACCGGTAGTGTAAATAACCCAAAAGAGTTAGTTGTAGCAGTATGAGTTTCAGAATACAGAGTTGTTCCGGTCGCCGAAACATCTCTAATTGAAATTCGAATGCTGATGTTTGTTGAAACCAAGGCAGCTCCGGCGGAGTTTCGGGCAATTGCCTGATAAGTTAATTGCTGTGGTATTTGAGCAAATGAAAATGCACTGATGAGGCAAAGTGAAATTAGTGTAAATAAGCGTTTCATTTTTCTGTTGATGGTTAAAATTTTATTAGTAAGAGATTTTTTGAATTTTAAATGAATGTTTTATTTCTCCTTGTGCATTAACTACACATAGAAAATAAGTGGCTGATGGAAGTTGTATTAAATTAAATGATTGTTGAAGTTGAGTGTGGCTTCGATCCAATGTTCCGGGAAGGTTAAGTGTTCGGCCAAGTACATCATACATTATAATTCCATACAATTCTGCATTATCAGATTGTAAGTTTACTGTTATTAAATCAGAAGTTGGGTTCGGGAAAATTTTTATGGTTAGCCCATCTTCATTCAACTCCTGAATGCCGATACTTTTTTCATCAGGCTGTTGAAATCCTTGTGTAAGAATATTTGTTCCGGCAGTAAATGTTTGAATCATCATTTCGCCGCTTGTAGCAGAGAGAGTGAAGCCTCCATTGTTTGACCACTTGCCATAAGAAGCAATTACACTTGGTGTAAGACTGAATTGCGCTGAAGAAAGAAATGGAAAGAGTGTGAGAACAATTATTGTACGATATTTCATTGAGTTAAATTTTTAAAGTTTGTGAAATTAAAATTGAAATGGATTTTGGAACATGTTATAAAATATTAAATGAACATTATTGTAATAATAACACAACACTAAGTGAACATCTGAGGAATTCAACATTAGTTGCTGCCCCTATAGAAACAGGATTGCCTTGAAGTAAATAAGCTTGAACTATAATTGTATGTGGCCCGGGAGTTAAGATACCGGAAACTGATGTATAACCAAATGATCGCAATCCATCGTTAAAATTTCCAGGGCTGTCAACCATTAATGACCGTACCTGTATTGTGGTACCGTCAATATCATGTTTTAAAGCAAGATGCCCTCCGTCATTAATAGGAGAAGTAGCATAAGCTCCTCCTTCATATGCTATCAATGCTTTGTAAGTACCGGTTGCAGGAACATTTATATTTATTATTAATCCTGGAATTGTTTGCCAGGTTGCATTAGTGTTCAAGCTTCCTGTACTATAGACAATCTCAGCTGGAGAAGAAGTAGTAGCAGATACACTTGTACCCGGCACCCATGTTGTACCATTCCACACCAATACATCTCCAACACTGGCGCCTTGCTGTGAAATTTTTAGTGGGGAAATCAAAGTGCCATTACCTGAAAGTGTGGCGTCAGTATTTGCAATTGAATTAACAGAAAAGGTAGGATAAGAACCTGTAACTGTTGACATACCAGTTCCATTTAGAATAACTGTTTGATCAGGATTTGTATTTGAAATTACTGTTCCAACAATTCCAATTCCGGTTCCTGCAGTGTATGTGCTTCCGGTTGGAAGTGTAATTGTATTTCCATTTAAAATACTTAAATCATTTCCGGCAAGTGAAAGAGTTTGTGCATCGGTATCAGTATCAGTTGAGTTGATTGTAAAATTCGGATACACCCCTGAAACAGTTGTTGCACCAGTGCCGGTTAAAGCTACAGTTTGATCAGGATTTAAATTTGAAATTACTGTACCCGCAATTCCAATTCCTGTTCCTGCAGTGTATGGTGTTTGTGCAGGAAGTGTAATTGTGTTTCCATTTAAAATACTTAAATCACTTCCGGCAAGAGAAAGAGTTTGTGCATCGGTATCAGTATCAGTTGAGTTGATTGTAAAATTCGGATACACCCCTGAAACAGTTGTTGCACCAGTGCCGGTTAAAGCTACAGTTTGATCAGGCGCTGAATTTGAAATTACTGTTCCTACAATTCCAATTCCTGTACCTGCAGTGTAAGGGGTTTGAGCCGGAAGTGTAATTGTGTTTCCATTTAAAATACTTAAATCATTTCCTGATAAAGAAATAGTTTGTGCATCGGTATCAGTATCGGTTGAAGTGATGGTGAAATTCGGGTATGTTCCGGTTATCGCAGTTGCGCCCCCTCCAGTTAGAACAACAGTTTGATCAGGATTTAAATTTGAAATTACAGTTCCTGCTATTCCAATTCCTGTTCCTGCGGTGTAAGGGGTTTGTAACGGAATAGTTACTGAGTTTCCGCCGGTAATACTTAATGTTGAACCCGAGATTGACAATGTTTGTCCATCGGTATTTAAGGATGTGTTTGTAATTACATTACCTGCAATTCCAATTCCTGAACCTGCTGTATAAACAGTTTGTGTGGGTATGTTTATTGAGTTGCCATTTGAAATGGATATTTGTGTTCCGGTTATTGAAAGTATTTGTGCATCCGTAGCATTCACAGTAAAATTTGGATACAGTCCACTGACAATTGCACTTCCTGTTCCTGCAATAGAAACTATCTGATCAGGTGAAGTATTGGAGATAACTGTTCCTGTTACATTAATTCCTGTTCCGGCTGTATAATTATTTCCGGCATTAACTGTTACCGTATTTCCGTTTGATATAGTTAATTGATTTCCGGAAACTGATAGTGTTTGCAATTCATTGGTGTTGCTTAAATCGCCGGTGTTGCTGATAACATTTCCTGAAATATTTACACCCGCACCTGCCGAATAATTTATTTGCGATGGAAGTGTAACAGTATTTCCATTGCTGATTGTGAGTGATGAACCAACCAATGTTAAAGATTGTGCATCGTTATCAATATCATTTGCCGGAGCCCAGGCGGTACCGTTCCATTTTAAAGTTTGTCCGGTTGTTGCGCCTTGTTGTGCCATACCAATAGGCGATGCAATAGTTCCTGCTCCTGTAAGTGTTGAATTGGTAATTACACTTTGTGTTCCCCAGTTATCGCCACCTGAACCAACCGCATCGTTTGCCGGAGCCCATTGTGAGCCGTTCCATTTTAATGTTTGTCCTGTTGCCGCACCTTGCTGTGCAATGCCAAGCGGACTTGCAGTTGTTCCATTTCCGCCAATAGTTGTATTTGTTATTGCAGTTTGAGTTCCCCAGTCATCTCCGGTACTTGTACTCAATACACTTCCTGCAACCATTGCATAAGGCACACTTAACAGTTGTGATGTTCCCATGTCAATATAATTTGAACCGCCGGTTGCATCCATTTCCACTTTCATAAATTTTGAACCTACTGCCCAATCAATGTTTGCAAAAACTCCTGACTGAATTAATCCTGTTCCAATAGCAACTGTAAATAATCCGAATTGATTAGTTGTTACCGCATGTGTTTCGGAATATAAAGTTGGCCCTGTTGATGTTACATCTTTAATGGAAATGCGAACGCTGATGTTTGTATTAATTAATCCAGAACCCGCAGCATTTCGTGCTACCGCCTGATAGGTTAATGCTTGCGGAATTTGCGCGTAAATAAATGCACTGAAAAAAAGGAAAACAGAAAGAAGGTAAAACTTTTTCATGGTCATGAAATTAAAATTTCAGGTTTCGAAATTAACACTTGCAATTTATATCATTTAAAATTCGATTTCAAGTATTACTCCTTCATTGGAAAAATATTTTTTTCATTGTAATTCCTTCTATTGATTTAAAAAATCAGATTGTTAAAATATCTTTCGTTTCCTTTTTATTCAACATCAATAAATCCATTTTCAAAATTTTACAAACTCCGAATTACTTTCGCGCGCTATGGCAGAACAAAGAGATTTTTTTAAAGACATTATTTCTCACGCAAAAGAATACGGTTTCATTTTTCAATCGAGTGAAATTTATGATGGGCTGAGTTCGGTGTATGATTACGGACAGAATGGTGTGGAACTGAAAAAAAACATTCGCGACTACTGGTGGAAGTCAATGGTGCAGATGCACGAAAATATTGTGGGTCTTGATGCCGCCATTTTTATGCACCCAACGGTTTGGAAAGCAAGCGGACATGTGGATGCGTTTAATGATCCGCTCATTGATAATAAAGATTCGAAAAAAAGATATCGTGCTGATGTGCTGATTGAAGATCACATTGCGAAGATTGAAGCGAAGATTGAAAAGGAAGTAGAAAAATCGCGTGCTCGCTTCGGGGAAAGTTTTGATGAAGCGATGTATCGTTCCACCAATCCGCGAGTGTTAGAAAATCAAAAAAAGATTGATGACATCAACACTCGCTTTAAAAAGGCACTGGAAGAAAATAATCTCGACGATGTAAAACAAATCATCATTGATCAGGAAATTGTTTGCCCCATCAGCGGCACCCGCAACTGGACCGATGTGCGACAATTCAATTTAATGTTCAGCACTTCTATTGGTTCAGTAAGCGAAGAAGCAAATACGATTTATCTGCGACCTGAAACCGCTCAGGGAATTTTTGTAAATTTTTTAAATGTGCAGAAAACCGGAAGAATGAAAATTCCATTCGGCATTGCACAAACCGGTAAAGCTTTTCGGAATGAAATCGTAGCGCGGCAATTTATTTTCCGCATGCGCGAATTTGAACAAATGGAAATGCAATTCTTTATTCGTCCCGGCAGCGAAGAGCAGTGGTACAACTACTGGAAGGAGCAACGGATAAAATGGCATCGTGCACTCGGCATCTCCGAAAAAAAATATCGCTTTCACGATCATTTGAAATTAGCGCACTATGCAAAAGCGGCTTGCGATATTGAATTTGAATTTCCGTTTGGCTTTAAAGAATTAGAAGGCATTCACTCGCGCAGCGATTTTGATTTAAGCAGCCACGAAAAATTCAGCGGAAAAAAATTGCAATACTTCGATCCTGAACTCAACGAGAGTTATGTGCCGTATGTGATTGAAACAAGTATTGGATTAGACAGAATGTTCTTAGCTGTTTTTTCTTCATCATTGAAAACTGAAAAATTAGAAGACGGAAGTGAGCGCACTGTTTTGAGTTTGCCTCCTGCCCTTGCGCCGGTGAAAGTTGCCGTGCTTCCACTGTTGAACAAAGATGGATTGCCCGAAAAGGGAATGGAAATTTTTAACAAACTAAAAACATCGCACCTCTGTCACTACGAAGAGAAAGACACAATTGGCAAACGCTACCGCCGACACGATGCCATCGGAACTCCATACTGCATTACTGTTGATCATCAAACATTGCAGGATGATACTGTTACCATTCGTCAACGCGACTCCATGCAGCAGGAAAGAATTGCAGTGGCTGATGTTTTGAAAATTGTGGATGAAAAAGTGAATATGAATCGGGTGCTGGAAAAATTGTAAATGAAAATAATTTTCAATTTTCTTCTTTCAATTTCTATTTTTTTTATTTCCTGCAAAGGCGATAACAAAAACGAAATCATTACACCCGTTTACAGTGCTTCATTACAAATTACAGTAATGCGCGAAAACACCAGTCATGTTTTAAAACCTTTAAGCGGTGTAACGGTTTATTTATTTCTGACTGATAACGACCGCACTCAGAATCAAAACATAAAATTCACCGGAACGGTAAACGACAGCGGAAAAATTTCTTTCAACAAATTACCTGATGATTATTATTTCATACTTGCCTCACACGCAACTTACGGAATAAAAAAATCGGAAACAGCTACACCCAATAACAGTGTTTCTTATGAAGAGATTGATTATTAAACCTTCGCGCTTTTTATAATTTCGCCGTCATGCTTCCAAAAGTAATAATCGTTACAGCTCCGTCAGGTGCAGGCAAAACAACAATCGTAAAACATTTGTTGTCGCGTTTTTCTGAACTTGCGTTTTCAGTTTCGGCTACCACACGATCACCACGATCGGGCGAAATAGATGGCATTGACTATTATTTTATTTCAGTGGAAGAATTCAATGAGCGCGTGCTGAACAAAGAGTTTGTTGAATATGAAGAAGTGTATCACCACACTTTTTACGGAACGCTAATGGAAGAAGTAAAAAGATTATGGAAAGAAGAATTGGTAGTGGTATTTGATGTGGATGTGAAAGGAGCAATTACATTGAAGAAAAATTTTGGTGAAAGCGCTCTCTCACTTTTTATTAAACCACCATCAACCGAAATATTAGATCAGCGATTACGCAACCGAGCAACCGATGAACTTTCGAAAATTGAAGAGCGCATTAACAAAGCACATTATGAATTAGAGTTTGAAGAATATTTTGACCGCACTATTGTAAACGATGATTTATATGTTGCTTTAGAAGAAGCCACTCAGGCAGTTCAGGAATTTATCAGTAAGAAATAAAAAAATATTTTGTCATTAACTCCCGTTTCATACTTTCGGAAATTCAATTATAAAAAATAATGCAAACAAAAATTACAGAAGGTGTTCGTATCAGTGTTGAAGTTTTTTATCAGCCCGATTATTCTCAACCATCATCCGGTGAATTTATGTTTGCTTATCGCATCACCATCACCAACGAAAGTGAATATGCGGTTAAATTATTGCGCCGTCACTGGAACATTACTGATGCAAATGGAATTACACGCGAAGTTGAAGGCGAAGGAGTGGTTGGTCAGCAACCTGTTATTGATCCCGGTGCATCACACCAATATGTTTCAGGTTCTGCATTAAAAACTGAGATTGGAAAAATGAATGGCACCTATACCATGCAACGATTATTTGACAATGCGAAATTCAAAGTTGTTATTCCTGAATTTCAAATGGTGGCACCGTATAAATTAAATTAGTGAATGGTGTCCTTCGACAAGCTCCCGACTTAAGGTCTGGGTTGTTTCATCAGGATGACAATTGTGAATGGTGAATGTTTAAAGTTCAATTCATAAATTATTAAATTTATTTATCTGCTTTTATGCAAATGTTATTTTCGCAACCTTGAATTCTCCATCATAATAATTTTTTATGAAAGTTACCGAACACATTGCACAGGCAAAAAACACTTTGTTCTCATTTGAAATACTTCCGCCATTAAAAGGTGTTGGCATTCAATCCATATATAATACGCTGGATCCGCTGATGGAATTTAAACCTCCGTTTATTAATGTCACATATCATCGTTCAGAATTTATTTTCAGAAAAACCGCTGAAGGATTATTCGAAAAAAAAATAGTTCGTAAGCGACCTGGCACTGCCGGTATATGCGCAGCCATTATGACTAAGTATAGTATTGATGCTGTACCGCATTTAATATGTGGTGGTTTTTCTATTGATGAAACAGAAGACTTGTTGATTGAACTCGATTTTCTCGGGATCAACAATGTGCTTTTAATACGCGGAGATAAAATGAAAAGCGAAGAAGTTTTTACTTCGCAAAAAGACGGGCATAAAAATGCGCTAGAACTTGTTCAGCAAACAGTGAAAATGAATAAAGGAATTTATCTGGAAGAAGAACTGAACAATGCAATGCCAACAGATTTTTGTATTGGTGTGGCTGGTTATCCCGAGAAACATTACGAAGCGCCGAACATGAATATTGATTTACAAAATCTGAAAGCAAAGGTTGATGCAGGCGCACATTACATCGTGACTCAGATGTTTTTTAACAATCAAAAATTTTTTGACTTTGTTAAAGCCTGTCGAGAAATCGGAATTACAGTTCCCATAATTCCGGGATTGAAACCCATTACAACAAAAAAACAAATTTCGAATCTTCCACGGATTTTTAATGTAGATATTCCATCAGAATTGATTCATGAATTTGAAAAATGCACGACTGATGCAGACTTTAAAAAAGTTGGAATTGAATGGACCATACAGCAATGCAAGGAACTGATAAATGCAAAAGCACCTGTCATACATTTTTACACCATGAGCAATTCAGAGTCGGTAAAAAATATTGTTAAAAATTTAGTTTGATTTATAACAGAAATCAGAATCGTTTTTTTTCTGATATTCGTTTTGCATTTTCCACCTCAGTTATATGATTGAGAATAAATAATCCGGCAACAAAAAACGGTATACACGGAATTTTATATCGAACCAAGGCACCAAAATTATAGGCTGTAAAACCAATGCAAAACCCAAAAAACAATGAGAAGAAAATACAAAAGAAAACAGTGGCATTACTTCCAATAGCTTTAAAAGTTCTTCCAATTCCGGTTCTGTAAAATATCCGAATGGTAAAAATTAATAATGCAAAACTTTCCAAAGCTGAAAGCAACATAACAGGGTTTCTTGTTTCCCAAGGGTATGGCCTGAAAAGAGTTACATTAATTGCTGCCGGAATATTTTTTATAATACTTGAATTTGAACCATCCATAGTCCCCAGTGAATAACCAGAAGCATTGGATGTTTGAGCTAAAAATCCGTGGTACGATTGGAAATTACTGGCAGTACCAAGTGCATTTTGCATAGAATATGATTGAAAATCGTTTCCCAATTTATTCACTACAAAATACCCTGCAATAGAAGAAATAAGAATTACAAAGGGACCCATCATTATTCTTAAAAACTGCAACTTTACTTTATCTCTATAAGTTAAAAACACCCAGAAGACTAATGATGGAGCAAAACTTAAAATGATATAAGGTTTAATTTTAAGGCAAAAATATACGGCTATAGAACCCATTATAATTGAACTAAATGTTTTCCTTCGACCAATAAAAATATTATAGGAAGCCCAAGTTACCCATCCAACGCACGCCAGTGTTATTGAATCCTTTAAAACACCTGAACCCCAAAAAAAAACAGAAGGAATATATAAAGTGGCAATAGCAAATTGACTTTTTAGTTTTGGAAATGCATCAACAAAAGTGGTAAACATTGCCCAAACACCTGTAAAAGACAGGGCTGCAAAACACAATGCAATTGGTAGATAATTATCAAAACAGAACAATGAAAAAACTCCGGCAAATTTACCAACCATATAGGAACTGTCATCTGTTCTGAAAAACATCCAAGACATATAATCTTCATTGGTGGGAAGGTTTATTTCGTTTCCGTTAAACAATAAAATAAAAAAATCAGCTACATTATCTCCGAATGCACTATAGAATACGGAGGCATTATTAAAAAATTCATTTGTATCACCTCCGCCATAATAAAAAGCATATACAATTCCAACTCCGATTGCCCCAAACATTTTTAACATTAATCCCTGAATAAAATATCTCCGCATTAATTTATCTTTCGGATATAACATATTTCTAATAAATATGAATAATATTAGAAAAAGCAGAAAATAAATTGGTGTAATAAATACATCACTTTCGCTGACAAGTGGTTTCCAAAATACTTCTTTCATTTAGGTAGTGTAGTTGGCATTCTTAATATTAAAATTGACTTTTAGGTTTAATTGTCATTTACAAACTTATTAAAGTTTGTTGAACTCTATTTATAATCTGTTTAAAGAACATTGTTTTGGAAAAAATTATACCATTATTTATGAATTTTAACCTGCAAAATCTATCATTCGTCGAAAAAACAATGCCGATAACTCATAATATTAAAATATTTGCGCTCCTAAAAACAGTAATTATTTGTCACTCAAATTTAATTAAACTTATGAAAAAAATTTACACATTAGTTAGTTTTTTAACCCTGATTTGTTTAGCATTTATTAACAATGCATATTCTCAGGCAACTCAGACTTATAATTCCGGTAGCGGAATTTGGAACTGCCCCAATGGAATTACCTCCATTACTGTTGAATGCTGGGGTGGCGGCGGTGCCGGTGGTGGAAACTCTTCTAATTACGGAGGAGGAGGTGGCGGTGGCGGTGGTGCATTTAGCAGGTCCGTTATAACTGTAAGTCCCGGGTTTCCTTATCCTTATACAGTAGGAAATGGTGGAAACGGAGTTGCAGGTGGTAACGGAAATCCCGGCAACGATTCTTGGTTTGCAAGTGCTATTACGATATTGGCAAAAGGTGGTGCGGCTGGTCTTGAACCCGTTGGCACTAATGGTGGAGTTGCAGGTAATGGAGGTGCTGCAGGATCAAGTATTGGCACTACAAAATATTCAGGCGCCAATGGTGGAGCAGGAAGAAATAATACAAATGGAACTGGTGGTGGTGGTGGTTCTTCTGCGGGTAATACTTCTGCAGTTGTAAATAATGGAGCAGCCGGAACTACTACTCCAGGTGCTGGTGGTGCGGCTCCTGTTGGTGGTGGTGCAGGTGGTGATGGAGGCGCTACAAATACTGCCGGAAATCCTGGAAATGCTCCAGGTGCAGGTGGCGGTGGATCCGGTGATGAAAATAATACAGCTAATCGTGTTGGAGGTAACGGAGCGAATGGAAGAGTAATTCTAATTTATCCTTCAATAACTTCATTTAGTCCAACATTTGCCTGTGTTGGCAGTAGCACTGTTGTTACAATAACAGGAACAAATTTAACAGGCGCCACTGCAGTCAGATTCAATTTAGTTAATGCTCCAATATTTACTGTTGTAAATTCAACAACAATAACAGTAACATTACCTGCAGCTGCCACTACAGGATTATTGTCAGTTGTAATTGGCGCTAATACAGCCTACAGCTTATCTAACTTTACAGTTAGTCCAATACCTTCCCCAGCAATTACTCCAAACTATTGCACAGGTGGAGGATTTGTAGCTTTGCAGGCATCGTTAGGTTATTCAAATTATAGTTGGAACAATGGAGGAACTGCTTCATTAACGAATATAAATCAGGCTGGAAATTATTCAGTAACAGTAACAAGTGCCGCCGGATGTACCGGTTCGGCATCTATTACAGCTGGAACTGAACTTGTAGTGAATGGAAATTTTTCCGCAGGAAATACGGGATTTACAAGTAATTATACTTATCAAGCTGATGTTGCCGGAAATACTGAATTATATCCTGAAGGGCTTTATGGCGTTGGAACAAATGCGAATAATTATCACAATTTACTTTTTAGCACCGCGCATGGCGGATCCGGAAACTTCATGATCATTAATGGAGATCCGGCAACAGGTAGTATTGTTTGGTCTGAAACAGCAACTGTTACTCCAAACACAACCTATTATTTTTCAGCATGGGCAACAAGTATTTCTAATTTAAATAATGCAGTATTGCAATTTAAAGTTAATGGTTTACAGGTAGGAACTGTTGCATATTTACCAAATGGTCCTGACAATTGGGTTCGCTTTTATGGTTCGTGGAATTCAGGTTCGGCAACAAGTGCTGTTATTTCTATCGTGGATTTGCAAACAATTTTAGGAGGTAATGATTTTGGCTTAGATGATATTTCATTCGGAACACTTTCACCTATAAGTTTTTCAGTTACACCTGATGCAAATGGTAATAACGGAACTTGTGTTGGTAATTCCCTTCAATTATATGCTAACGGAGCTGGTGGCATGAGCCCATTCAATTATTCATGGTCTGGTCCAGGTGCCTTTTCTTCAACTTTACAAAATCCAATAGTTACGGCAATTGCAAGTGCCGCTAATGATGGTTCATATACTGTAACAGTAACTGATGTTAATGGATGTTCGGTATCATCAAGTGTAAGCGTAACTGTGGCATCATTACCAACAAATTCACTTTCAACAACTGCAACTTTACCAACAATATGTTTGGGTTCATCAACAACTATTAATGTTGCATTGTCTCAAACCGGAGTAAATTATCAACTAAGAAATAATACCGGTAATATAGATATCGGAAATGCAATTTCAGGGACCGGAGGGACAATCAGTTTCCCAACCGGAATATTAACAAGCACTACAACTTTTAACATACTTGCAACAAATGATAATGCTGATTGCTCAGTTCAGTTAAGTACCACACCAACCGTAACGGTGGCACCAACACCAGTCCTTGTAATAACAAATCAAACAATTTGTACCGGAAATGTGGATTTAACTTTACCTGCAGTAACTGCCGGTAGTTCAGGTGGTGGTGCATTAACTTATTGGACCAATGCGGGTGCAACAATTGCATTAGGCACTCCTACTGCTGTAACTGTAAATGGAACATATTATATTAAAAGCACTGTTGGAAGTTGCTTCGATATTAAGCCTGTTGTTGTAAATATTGGAGCAGTACCCGGCGGTGCAGCAATCAGTTACCCTACAACGCCTTTTTGCAGTTCTGAAGCCGATCCACTTCCCACTTTGAGCGGTGGCGCTTTTGCTGATGCATTTACATCAACTGCCGGATTAGTATTTATAAGTTCAAGCACAGGTCAAATAGATTTATCGGCAAGTACCAGTGGAACATATACTATTACACTTACAATGACTCCAGGAGGAGCTTGTCCAGTAGTAACAAGAACCACTTCAATTACAATTACCAGTGCACCAAATCCAAATTTTAGTTATGTAACAAATGGTTTGTGTCAAAGTGTAAATGCGGCTCCATCCTCACCTGTTTTCACCGGAGGTGCAGCAGGTGGTACTTTTACTTCATCTTCAGCTTTGTTGAGTATTGCAGCAAATGGTGTTATTGATATTGCTGCATCAACTCCAGGAAATTATGCAGTAATAAATACTATTGCCGCAACAGGTGGTTGCCTGGCTGTAGCAGACACACAATTTATCGACATTAACCCATATACATTTACAGGATCTTTAAATGCTTCTTCATCCACCAACGCTATATGCCTGGGACAGAGTGTAAATTTATTTTCTGCAGCAACCAGCTATCTTACCGTTTTAGAAAGAGAAAATTTTAATGGTTCTTTTAGTGGTTGGTCAGTCATAAATAATGTCGGCTCTTCTGCTGCCGCTTCCTGGACACTTCGTCCAAATGGATATACTTCGGGAGTTACCTATAATTCGAATGATAATTCTCAATTCTATTTATCTAATAGTAATCAAGGTGCTGGCACTACGACTTCAACTTATCTGCAATCACCTGCCATGAGCACTATTGGGTTTTCTAATTTAGGTTTAGAATTCTACCATTTTTATGATGCAAGAGCTTCGGGTGATAATATCAAAGTTGATATATCAACCAACGGATCAACCTGGACCACACTTTATACTTCAACAACAGATGTTGGTACAAGCAATGGTTTTATAGCAACTACTGTTTCGTTAAATGCTTATGTTGGTTTACCTACTTTTTATGTTCGATTTTTATTCACTGCATCGAACGACCGCGCGTGGGCCATTGATAACATTACTATTTCCGGTAACTCGACCAACTATGCGTATAACTGGATTTCTGCTCCTTCAGGTTTTACCTCTGCTATTGATAATCCTATAGGCGTATCTCCAATCGTAAATACATTTTATGTTGTAACAGCAACTAACAATTATGGCTGTTCTACCCCAACATCACCAATTCCTGTTACAGTAAACCCAAACCCAACTGCAATTGCAGGAACTAACAGTTCGGTATGCAGCGGGTCAGGAATAATAATTGGAAACGGAGGTACAGTTGGGAATACTTATTCGTGGTCTCCATCAACCGGATTGAATAATTCTACTATTTCAAATCCTAATGCATCACCAATTGCTAACTCTACCTATACATTAACTGAAACTGTAACATCAACTGGCTGTTCGGCTTCAAATAGTGTGGTTGTCACTGTAAATCCAGCAGGGCAATGGATAGGAAGTGTAAGTTCAGATTGGAATAACCCATTGAACTGGTGCGGAGGTGTACCTACACCATCTACTGATGTGATCATACCAACAGGTGTATTGTCATTTGAACCTTCAATTTTTAATTCCCCAAATGCTACCTGTCATAACCTGAATATTCAAAGTGGTCATACTTTATCAATTTTAACTGGTGGCATTTTAGATTTATATGGTAACTTAACGATTGGTGGCACATTTACACATACTGGTGGAGATCTTGAATTAGTAGGAACTTCAGTTCAAACGCTGCCTGCAATTACAGCTTATAATTTAAAATTAAATAACTCAACAGGTGTTATCCTAAATGGCAATATAAATGTGAATGGTGACCTTGTAATTGATGCTTCGATTTTAGATGTTTCGACTTCAGTAAAAACTATAAATTTTGCTAAGAACATTACACTTCAAAATGGCGGAACATTCAATGATAATTGTCTTGACTTTTTAAATTTATCTACGAGCAGTGCAACTTCTAATCAAATAATAAATGGTAATGCTCAATTAATAAAGTGTTTAAACTTAACATCAGTAAAAACTGCTGGTTCATTACAATTTGCAGGCGCTGCCGGAAATACAGATGCAGTAATTACTGAAGATTTATTAATTAATCATACTTCTACTGCAGTGATAACCGACAATGGAAATACATTAACTGTAGGTGACGATGTTCAGTTAGGAAGTGCAACTTCAACAATTGCCAACTTTAATTTCACAGGTACATTAAAAATGGATTGTATTAACGGATCGGGTGATGTTCACATCAGTGATTTTGCAGGTACAGGAATTACCATTGCACATTTAAATAATTTAATAATTGATGTCGATGCGGCTGCTCCAATTACCACTGTTCAATTATATCCATTGGTAAGCACGGGCCAAACACTTTTCCTTAATGGGTCATTAAGTATACTTAATTTAAATAACTCATTTACCAATTTAAGTTCATTCAACAATAACATTTCATTGAAAGGCAACTGGACAAATTATGGAACTGCAGGATTTACAGAGGGAACCAGTCAGGTTTCATTTGCCGGAACAGCTGCAGCACAAACAATCAATTCACCCGAGGTGTTTTATAAATTAGAAATCAATAATGCAAATGGAGTTTCGGTAAATAACAATATTATCGTTTCTTCTGAACTGAAATTAACCAACGGAAAATTAACTACCGGTGCAAATGAGGTTTCCGTTATAAATAATGCGGTGGGTTCTGTTTCATCCTATTCAGTTGCTTCTTATGTGGTTGGAAATCTTCGCCGCTCTGTTGCGGCAACAGGAACTTATAATTTCCCGGTTGGAACTATTAATTATCAATTAGCTACTGTCAAGTTAAATAGTTCATCGGGTATGAATTCTATTTTAGCTTTTTTCAATACTACAATTACAGGAACATATCCGAATTTTCCGGCTACTCAAATAAACGGATCGGGAATTTATGGTGTTTTAAATAGTGGTTTCTGGACCATAACTCCTGATGCGTATACTGCGGTTAATTATGATATCACTTTAAATCAGAGGGGTTACAGCAATTTTTCGGGCAACGCCAATCAGTTAGGCGTAATCAAACGACCAAATGCTGCTTCATTATGGTCAGGTACTACAATAGCCGGATCAAATGGGTTTCATAATAATGCAACTCAATCAATTGGTGGAGGAACAGCTACCGCCTTGCGAACTGCTGTTACCAGTTTTTCAGATTTCATAATTGGTATTGGTGGAAATCCGCTTCCGGTTGAGTTAACAACATTTACAGCTACAGCGGTTGATAATAAAGAAGTTGATTTGTTCTGGAACACACAGGCTGAAATCAATTGCAGTTATTTTTCAGTTCAGCGCAGTGAATATGGTTCTGAATTTATTGAATTAGGAAAAGTAATTGGAAATGGAACAAGCCAGATTTCACATGATTATACTTTTATTGATCATTCACCTTTATGCTCAATTGCATACTATCGTTTAATGCAGGTTGATGAAAATGGTGATATTCATTATACTCCTATTGCTTCGGCAACAATCAATTGTGGGGCTGATTTTTCATTGTACCCGAATCCGACCATTGATCATTTAACTATTGATTTAAGTGGAATGGAAATGCCGAATTCAGTAATAACTATTATTGGAATTGATGGGAAAGAATATTTGAAAAATACAGTTTCAGGTTCGTTTCTGAATTTGAATGTATCAAAGCTTCCTGCCGGTTTTTATTTCATTAACATTAATAATGGCATCAAAAACCTGAATAGTAGTTTTATTAAAGAATAGATTTTAATAAACATAATTACAAAAAAGCAAGAGGCTGATGCCCTGCATCAGCCTCTTGCTTTTTGTTATAATATACTGATTAATTCTTCAAAAACTTTTTCAATACCGGCTCACTGTTACCTGAGCTGAATTTCACAAAATAAAATCCCGTGGGTAAATTATCGAGCGGCATTTTAAACTGGTTTTGTCCTTCATAAAAATTTTGTGTTTGGCTGTAAACCAACCGGCCGGCCAAATCAACAATCTGAATTTCCTGATCACCTTCTTTTTTCATTTGCACTGCCACATTAATTTCAGTTGTTGCAGGATTCGGGAAAACATTAACATCATCCGATGTTAAAACCACCTGTACATTGTTGAGCGATTGTATAGGACTGTAAGATGATGTTCCATCAAAGTCAACTTGTTTCAACCGGTAGTACGACATTCCATCCAATGGTTGCTCATCATTCAATTCATAATCATGACGAACCAAACTGGTGCCCATACCTTCTACCCTTCCAATGGATTCAAATGTTTTACCATCAGCACTTCGTTGCACATCAAAATATTCATTATTCAATTCAGCTGAAGTAACCCATTGAAGATTTGCATAATCATTGTTGATCATGCTAACTGTAAATGACGATAGTGTTATAGGCAATGTACTTCCACCTCCATATCCCTCCCCGAAATCAGACCAGGTTGTAAGCAAGCTCGATGATGCCTGCAGTGCACTACCAACCACCTGACCAACAACAGGTATTTGTGTTCCCACAGCAGCCCAGGCGCTGGATGCATCGTGCCGTTTTAATAAATAATAATTTGTATTTGAATTTAAACCCGTATTTGTATAACCACTCATAAGTGATGTGGCAGTATAAGTTCCGGCTGTCATGGTTGCATTTGGTGTAACAGTCCAGTAACCGGTATTTAACATTCCGCTGATTGCCACCCCGCTCACCACTATTCCTGATGGAGGAGTCGGAGCAGAAGCAGTAAAGGTTCCAAGCAGATTTGAAATACCGACCTGAACCACCAGTGTTATTGTAATGGGCTGATAAGTAGTTGAAGTGCCTAACGGGAAAATGTATGCACCTGATGCACCAACTGTTCTTCTCAGATTTCCATAAATGTAGCTCTGAGTTCCATAGCCGGAAATACTGCTTGTTGAACTGGTCATCATATTTACTTCAAAAGATCCTGTTGCTAATTTTCCGCTTACAAAAGTGAGTGTGCTGTTTACATACGCATTTTTTGCAAGTGTTACAGTTCCGGTTAAATCTAACCGAAGACGATAAACAGCATCGGTATAAGTTGCAACTAATTCGCCACCAGTTGTACATTCATTTTTATATGTGAGATCATAAAATGCATTTGGTAATGGCTCAGCGCTCATGGTTCCGTTTTCGCGTTGAATAGTTGCCATGTTTTCAAGTGCCCATGTTTTTCCATTCAAATCAACATTTCCATTTCGTAAAATAGTGAGTGAATCGACCAGTACATTATCAATCAGTTTCACTCCGGTGGCATTATCAATTGTAACATTTTGAAACCAAAGGTTTGAACCAGTATTGTCAATTGATTGTAAACTGGTTCCATCTAAATAAATCAAACTCCCGTAATCAAAATTCAAATTTCCGGTTAATGACACATGAATGTCACCCTTTATATGATTTATTCCATCTAACCATACTGTTTTAACATTTGATCCCCCGACACAACTATTAAGAATTGATAGGTTTCCATTACAATTAAATGTAGTGCTTAATGTAGTTGCAATTGCAGTTTGCGCTGTGCAATTCCAGGTAAAGTGATGAAAAGTTTGTCCGGTATTTAAAGGTCCTGTACTTGTAACTCCTGAAACAAGGCATGTTGATCCTGAAGCCCATGTAGCGGTTGGTATTCCGGTGCCGGCGGTTGCGCTTCCGTTTCTGTTGTACTCAAAAGTGCTTCCGTTGGCAAATGTTATTGTTCCGTTATTTGTAATTATTCCTTGGAGTTTTAAAGTTCCGCTTACTGTTATGTTCGCTCCTGTTCTCATGGTTAAGGTTGCAGCAGAACCAATTGTTAATGTATTGCCGGCAGGAATATATAATCCATCAATAGAAGAGCTTGCAGCAATAGTAGCAGTTAGTGTTGTACCATTCATAACCCAGATTCTGGCTGCAGAAGTAAGTGCAGAATAATTGTAATTTTTATCGCGCATATATATCAGGTAAGTATATGAACCAGTAGCACCAGGATTATCGGTAAAAGAAGAAACAGAAGATCCATTATATATGACTGAATAACTTCCAACAGTTGTTGGGCCGGTGGTAGAAGTTGTTGAATAAGTAGTTTGATTGCTTACTGCCTGATCAGTGGCTACTAACCCTGCTTGTCGAAGAATTAAAATACCATCAACACCTGAATTTGCGTCAGTTCCTTGTGTAAAATTTATTGTATTACTTGTTCCTGAACATGTGGCTGATACTGCTGAAACCGCTGTAGGTGCAGTTACATCTGCCGTTGCAGAAGTTGCAGTATAACACATCACATCATCAAAATAAATATCTACTGAACCCGAAGTATTGTTTTTTGCATATAAAATCGGGTAATAGGTATGGCCGTTTGTTGCACTGAAGGTATAGGATGAATAGCCAAACGAGGTAGTTGTGGAATAATATGTTGGTGATATAGTTTCAGCTGAAGCCGTTACATCATAAATGGCAAACCGAACTCTCCCGTTTGTTGAACTAGCTTTTATCCAGCTGGAAACCGTAATATAATTAGTTCCGGAAGCAGGAATTGCAATGGTGCAGCTCGCATTTTTTAATTGTTTATCGCTGGTTGTATTTGCTGTATTCTTTACCGATTTTGTTCCGCTACGGTAATTGGCAGCAGTACTGTTTATAGCCCAGGTTCCGCTTGCTGTTGTCCAGTCAGTTAAACTGTTTTCGAAACCCATGTTGCTGCTGATGGCTGCAAACGATTCGGTTGAGTTTCCAAAGTTTCCGTACATAAATGCGCCAATGCCAAATAGTAAAGCAACAGCCAATACGCTGCCACTAACAACTAATCGTTGCCGCATTTGAGTTTTTACCTTGGTTTTGGGTGTTAATTGTAGCCTTGTTCTGTAAGGACCTGACATAATTTTGGTGTTTTAATGCACCCCATTACTTTTTTATTTATTAAAAGTTTTATGCAGACAGAAAATTTTAAGTAACCAAATATTTTTAGTCCCGTTGAAAGCGAAAAAACATGCAGCAATGAGAACAATTTTTTTTTCAGCATTAATAATCATAATCAGCTTAGGAATTTGCGAAGCACAAACTTCAACTAACTCTTCATTACCTCCTCGACAGAATACACAAGTTGAAAGTGTTACATCTCGATTGACACAGCAATTAAATTTAAGTCCCGCTCAAAAAGATCAGGTAACTGTTCTGTACCAACAAAGTTTACAACAAATTCAGCAGGTGGTTGAATCGAATAACAACGATAAGCATTTGGCAAACGATCAGATTCAAACATTGATACAACAGCGCGAAACTTCTTTGCAGGTAATATTAACTCCCGCTCAATTTAATTTATACCGTACATCAGGTACCAAATAATTATTTCAGAATAAAATATTGAAAGTCGCTCGGAGAATCCTCGTGCGACTTTTTTTATTTTGTTTATATAGTTGATGATTAAAATATTTATTCGATATCACCGAACAAAAAATTAATAAGTAATTAATTGTTGTTCGGTTTCAATTGGCAGTTCTCTGAACTCATATTGCTGAGTGCGCAACTGCGGAGTAAATCCGGCGGCGCGAATACTTTCCTGAATTCCGTTTGATGTAAACCGATGCGGAGCTCCGGCCACACTCACTACATTTTCTTCAATCATTATGGAACCGAAATCATTTGCGCCTGCATGCAAGCAAAGTTGTGCTACTTCTTTTCCAACGGTTAACCAACTCGCTTGTATGTTTTTAATATTCGGCAACATGATTCTGCTCATCGCAATCATGCGGATGTATTCATCACCTGTAACATGATTTTTTACTCCACGAACACGACTGAGCAATGTTCCTTCATCCATAAACGGCCATGGAATAAATGCTAAAAATCCCTTGGCATCAGTTGGTTTTTCTGATTGCACTTGCCGCAGCCAACTCAAATGCTCGAATCGCTCATATACAGTTTCAACATGACCGAACATCATGGTTGCCGAAGTGGTAAGATTTAATTGATGTGCGGCGCGCATTACATCTAACCACTCTTGCCCACCACATTTTCCTTTTGAAATCAAACGGCGGACTCTGTCGTTTAATATTTCGGCCCCTGCACCAGGGAGTGAATCCAATCCTGCGGCAATTAAAGCTTTTAGCACTTCAGTGTGAGTGCTTCCTTCTAATTTTGTAATGTGTGCAATTTCGGGCGGACCGAGCGAATGCAATTTCAAATTCGGATAAAGCGATTTCAGTTGTTTGAATAAATCAACATAAAAACTCAAACCCAAATCAGGATGATGACCACCTTGTAATAACAACTGCTCTCCACCTAACCGAAAAGTTTCATCAATCTTTTGCTTGTATTGTTCAATGGTGGTGATGTAAGATTCCTCATGACCTGGCCTGCGATAGAAATTACAGAACTTGCAATTGGCAATGCACACATTGGTTGTGTTCACATTGCGGTCAATAATCCAGGTGACTATTTTTTCAGGTTTCTGTTTGAAGCGCAATTCATTTCCGATAAATATTAATTCGGAAGTCGGTGCATTTTCAAAAAGAAAAATTCCTTCTTCAATTGAGAGCCAATTGAAGTTGAGAGCTTTTTTATATAAATCTTTTAATTGCATCGGGAGCAAAAATAGCGGTTAGCTTTTAGCAATCCACTGATAGCTTTTATTATTTAAAAATACCTCTGCGACTCTGCCTCTCCCGACAAATACATCGGGATGTTTCATCTGCGGTAAATTGCCTTTGTATTTCATCATCAAATTATCAAATGCGAAGCATTCATGAGTTCAACTAAAAACTAAAATGATTCACGAACTAAATTATCATATCATCAAATTAGTATTTTCGCCGCAATGATTCACTACGAAAAATTTACTCTTGATAATGGAATGCGGGTGCTCGTTCACCGCGATACAACCACGCTACTTGCTGCTTTTAATTTGTTATACAATGTTGGCGCGCGTGATGAGACTGAAGATAAAACCGGTTTCGCTCATTTGTTTGAACACCTAATGTTTGGTGGATCTAAAAACATTCCGTCGTTTGATGAGCCGCTGCAACGCGCAGGTGGCGAGAACAATGCCTTTACCAGTAACGACATCACCAATTATTACGAAACACTTCCGGCACATAATCTTGAAACTGCCTTTTGGTTAGAGAGTGACCGAATGCTGGAATTGGATTTTGAAGGTCGCGCTTTGGAAGTGCAACGCAAAGTAGTGAGTGAAGAATTCAAGGAGCACTACATTAACCAACCATATGGTGATGTGTGGCACAAATTGCGAACGCTTGCATACACCACACATACTTACAGGTGGCCGACAATAGGAAAAGAACTTTCACACATTGAGAATGCCACCATTGATGATGTAAAAAATTTCTTCTTCAAAAATTATCGTCCGAACAATGCCATATTGGTTGTTGCAGGAAATGTGGAAGTGAGTGAAGTAAAACGATTGGCAGAAAAATATTTCGGAAGCATTCCTTCCAACCCAACAATTGAAAAAAACATTCCCGCCGAACCAAAACAAACTGAAGCACGGAAACTGGAAGTAAGAGCTGATGTTCCGTTGGATGCATTGTATAAAGTTTATCACATGCCGGGAAGATTAGATAAAAGATATTATCCGGTTGATTTGCTGAGCGATATTTTATCAGCAGGGAAATCATCGCGCTTGTATCAAAGTCTGGTGAAAGAAAAAAAATTATTCAGTGAAGTAAGTGCTTACATCACCGGAAGCATTGACCCCGGATTATTTGTGTTTGAAGGAAAATTAGTGAAAGGTGTGAAGATGGAAGATGCTGAAGCCGCCATGCAGGATGAAATAAATTACCTGAAAGAAAAAGGGGTGGATGCAACTGAATTGGAAAAAGTAAAAAACAGAGTGGAATCGCAAATTGAATTTGCTGAAATGGAAGTGTTGCACAAAGCAATGAGTCTGGCTTATGCTGAATTGTTAGGAGATGCAGATTTGGTTAACAGTGAAAAAGAGTTGTACCGGAAAGTAACTGCAGCCGAAATTCAAACCGAAGCGAAAAACATTTTACAAAAAGAAAACTGTTCCACCCTTTACTACTACGCCAATTAAAAAGATATTATTTGTTTCAAAGCATCGTTTACATTTGAATCATTACAACTTTCTACAATGAAAAAAATCAGTTTAATATTTCTGCTCATTGCAATTGCACAATTTTCTATTGCGCAACAATCAGTTCATGTAATGACTCCATCTGAAACCAATGCAATTCCGAAAATTTTACAGAACAATTTATTTTCACAATTCACCACACCACCAACTGTTGCGGTAAGAACACCAGGCCAGTTTGAAGAAATGCAGGGCGTTTTTATTTGTTGGGAAACATATACTCAGGGTGCAAACGGTCAGCTTCCGATACTTGCTCAAATTGTAGATTATGCACAGGAAGTCGGCATCGTATATATTGCTACTGCTGATTCAGTTTCAACCAGAAATTATTTAACAAGTCAGGGTGTACCGCTCACCAACATTCATTGTTATGAAGCAAGTACCGATTACATATGGGCGCGCGATTACGGGCCAAATACAATTTATGAAAATGAAGTAAGCAATCTTTCTTTAGTAGACTGGAAATACAATCGGATGAACCGGCCAAACGACGATGCACAACCTTTAAACCTTGCAATGGAAATGAACATTCCGGTTTACAGGACTACAGTATCGCCAAACAAAATTGTACATACCGGTGGCAACTGGATGGCTGATGGGCATGGTACCGCTTTCTCATCTAAATTAGTGTTGGATGAAAACGGAAACGGTGGAGGATGGGGAATGAATCTTACTGAAGCCGATGTTGATTCCATTGAAAAACATTTCATGGGAATTACCCGCTATATAAAAATGGAAACATTACCCTACGATGGCATTCATCACATTGACATGCACATGAAATTGCTGAATGAAGAAACTTTATTGATGGGCGAGTATCCAACCGGCGTAGCTGACGGACCCCAGATAGAAACGAATTTGAATTATGTGACTACAAATTTTTTAAATTGTTACGGCCGACCATACAATGTGATTCGTATTCCGCAACCGCCGCAAACCAATGGCGACTATCCCGGAAATGCCTGGGGCAATGGTGATTACCTTACCTACACCAATGCACTCATTTTAAACAACATAGTTTTAGTTCCTGGTTATTATACCGAATATGATACAACAGCTTTAAGGATATGGAAAGAAAGCATGCCCGGATACAATGTGCACATGATTAATTGCAACAACATTATTGGTTACAGTGGCGCGTTACATTGCATCACACATGAAATTGGCGTGGCTGATCCGATATTTATTTCGCATGCGCACTTGTTCGATACTTATGAAACAGTAAATCCGTACGAAGTAAAGGCATATATCAAAACCACAAGCGGAGTGAACACTGCAAAAGTTTACTGGAGCATTGACACTGCTCTTGGTTACAGCATACTCAACATGTCACCAGCAGTTAACGATACTTTTGTGGCAAACATTCCTGCTCAAATTGCAGGCACAAAAATCTGGTACTACATCGAGGCTACCAGTATTAGTGGCCGAACGGTTGCAAAACCGTTGGTTGCACCAGCGGGTGTTTTTGAATTTAAAGTATTGGGAACTTTAAATGGTATTGCAGCAATTGAAAACGAAATTAATTTTTTTGAACCCTATCCGAATCCGGCAAATGAATATGTGACACTTGGCTATTATTTGCCAACAAATGAAAATGTGAGCATTCAATTGTTTGACCTTAACGGACGGGAAATTTTTACAACCAATGAAACGAATATTTCTGCCGGAACTCATACACTTCAACTTTCAACTTCTGCATTATCAGCAGGATTTTATTCTTTAACATTTAAAAGCAGCAATAAAATTATTGTTCGGAAATTAGTGGTTGTGAAATAAAAAAATCAGTCGGTTTGTTACAAAATGAAAAGCCCTCTGAAGTTTCGGAGGGCTTTTCATTTTTCAAATGGGTTCAAAAAAAATCCATCAATAAAAAATTACAATTTCATTGATTTATTTTTTCTTCTGAAAAATATTTTATCAATCAATAAAATTATAAGAACCGAAAAAATAAAATTTGAAAGAACTACTGCCCACGGAGTTTCATAAACCGGAATTCCAAGATTCAGATAATACGAAAGGCCCGATACAATAGCTGTTGGTGTTCCAATTATAGCTGTGGCCGCTCGTATTGATTTTGGAAAAGATTCATGCACATAATAAAATATAGTCAGTGTGGTTGTAAGTAAAACAACCGCTGAAATAATTTTAAATTTTCCTTTTGAAATTTTCATTTTCCAGCCTTGGCAATAATTCTTAGAACAGCCTTAGAAAAAAAAAGTAAAATAAATTACCTGAGCAGTGTTACATCACCTTTCAATATATATTTTTTGCCGCTCAGCATTTCAACTTCAGCAACATAAACAAACACATTGGTTGTTTCCTGCATACCAAGAAATGTTCCGTCCCAGCCTGTTGCATAATCTTTTGTTTGAAAAACCATTTCGCCTATGCGGTCATACACCCGGAAGTCGAGTGATGAAATTCCGACACCATAAATTTTTAAAACATCATTTGCTCCATCATTATTGGGAGTGAACGCTGATGGAATCCAAGGCTTGGGTTCGCCCTCAATAACAATGAGCGGACTTTGCGCAGTATCACTGCAACCATTCGAAGCAGTTGCAGTCAGCATCACATAATATTCTCCCATCTCAGTAAAACTATGTGTGGTGTTGAATGAAGTATCAGAAGTATGATCTCCAAAATTCCAATTGTAAGTAGTTGCTCCGTTTGAAATATTTATGAAGTTGAAAAGATTATCGCTGTACATCATGTTTCCAGGAGCAGGCGGATCCATGGAAAAATTTGCAATAGGACCGGGCAATGATGTAATTGCTGAAAGCTGAGTTGTTGAATCGCTGCATCCGCTTGCATTAGCCGTAATCATCATCACATCATAAGTTCCGGCAGCATAATAATGTTGTGTTGAATTTCCTGCACCATTGGTTCCATCACCAAAATGCCAGATGGCAGATACTCCGTTAGCACTTGTGTTTTGAAATAATACTTTCAGCGGTTCACAGCCGGTTGATGGCATTACAGTAAATGAAGCTATTGGTGTTGCATCAAATGTGAGTGTTGCTGTTGCTGTTGCAGCACAACCATTCACATCTGTTCCTGTAACTGTATAAATAGTAGTTGAAGATAATGTTGCGGTCACATTTGTACCATTGTTTGTATTTAATCCCGCTGAAGGAGACCATGAATAAGCCGTTGCACCATTCGCAGTAATTGCAACAGATTCACCCGTACAAAACGAAATTACGGCTGGATTGACTGCAACAACCGGAAGAGGAAAAACAATTACAACGGCAGTGGAAGTATTCGTACAACCATTCACATCAACTCCCAAAACAGTATAAGTTGTTGTAGTTACCGGCGATGCTGTTGGATTTGAAATAATATTTGAACTCAATCCGGAATTTGGCAACCAAGAATAATTTGAAGCACCCGATGCAGATATATTTCCTGATTGTCCGGCGCAAATACTTGTTCCGGTTGCATTCACTAATGGTAATGCATTTACAGTAATTACAATGGATGCTGTTCCGCTACAGCCTGTATTATCAATTCCGGTTACTGAGTAGGTTATTGTTGAAACCGGTTGTGCGGTTACACTTGCATTAGTTGAATTATTCAAACTCGTTGAAGGCGACCATGTATAAGTTAATCCGCCATTAGCAGTTATAACAATTGAAGCTCCTATACAGATTGAATTAGCCGCTGCGGCAACATTAATTGAAGCAGCAGAGGTAACTGATGTTTGTTGTGTTGAAGTATTACTGCATCCATTGGCATCAGTATAACTGTAGGTGATAGTGTATGGCCCTCCTGCACCTGCAACCGATGGATCATAAGTGTTTCCAAAAATTCCGGTTCCCGAAAAAATTCCTCCTGCAGGATTTCCAACTAAATTATTTACAGGTGAAGAAAAACAATTCAAAACATTCAATCCACTGAACGAAACTACCGGAAGTGTATTCACAGTAACAACAACCTGTGCAGTGCTGCTGCAGTTTTGTATTGAAGTTCCATTTACAGTATAAGTAATTGTTGCTGCTGGCGAAGCAACCGGATTGGGAATAGAATTATTTGTTAATGAAGCTGCAGGATTCCATGAATAAGTGCTTGCACCACTTGCAGTAAGTTGTACATTTCCTCCGGTGCAAATGGTAGGCGCAGCAGGAATAATATTTATTACAGGAACAGGATTTACAGTTACTATGGTTGATGCAGTTGATGAACATCCATTTGCAGCTGTTCCTGTTACTGAATAGGTAGTTGTTGAAACTGGTGATGCAGTAACACTTGCATTGGTCGAATTATTTAATCCTGTTGCGGGCAACCACGAGTAAGTGCTTGCGCCGCTTACAGTAATATTAACAGAACCGCCGGCGCAAATTGCAGAATTAACCGGAAGAATATTTATGGTTGGAAGTGGTAGCACAGTCACCACAGCAGTTGCCTGATCAGAACAACCAACACCCGAAGTTCCAACTACTGTGTAGGTAGTGGTTACAAGTGGAGAAGCAGTTACGGTTGTTCCGGTTGAATTAGATAATGAAGAAGCGGGTGACCAGGTATAACTCACTGCACCATTAACATTCAGCACCACATTTTGTCCCAAACAAACCGAAGCTGGTGATGGATTAATTGCAACAACAGGAAATGGATTTACCGTGACAACAACCGTATTTGTATTGCTGCATCCGTTTGCGGTTGTTCCAACTACAGTGTAGGTAGTGGTTGCATTTGGTGATGCCGTTACAGCAGCAGTATTTGTTCCACTCAATCCAAGAGCAGGCGACCATGTATAATTTGTTGCACCGCTTGCTGTCAATAAA
Organism: Chitinophagaceae bacterium; assembly: GCA_947474435.1. Classification (GTDB taxonomy): domain Bacteria; phylum Bacteroidota; class Bacteroidia; order Chitinophagales; family UBA10324; genus UBA10324. Next base: position 35,482 of record CANJII010000018.1, read on the forward strand.
ATATTTTGTCCGGTACAAATTGCAGCAGGATTTGGATTGATTGAAACGGTTGCACCCAAAGTTACTGTGACATTGATAGAAGTAAGTGTGGAAACACATGTCCCTTGTGTAACCTGTAGTGTAACAGTTTGAACTCCTGTTGTGCTCCATGTAACCTGGTAAGGACCACTTCCTGTTCCTGATATTACTGTTCCGGTTCCGAAATTCCAATTGAAAACTGCTCCTGCACATGATGTACCGTTGTAAGTAATGGTTGCGGTTTGTCCGGTACACACAGGATTCGGATTAACAGTAAAACCTGAAGTTGGAACAGGAACAACAGTAACCTGCGCTGTAGATGTTGCACCAACACAACCCACCGCAGTGGGTGTAATGGTATAAGTCACATTTACTGAAGGGCAAATAGCATTAACAGGTGTTGCTGATATATTTCCATTACCTGATGTTCCGTTTGATCCGTTCCACGAATAAGTTGTTCCGGCAACACATGATGTGAGTGCAATATTCATTGGTGTATTTGAACAAACGGTTTGTGATGCAGGAGTTGCAATTGCATCGGGCACTGGTTTTACTGTTACTGTTTTTGCAGTTAAACCAGACACCACCGTTCCGCAAGCATCAGTAATTACAGGTGGTGGAACATTCAATATATTTGTTGCACCACATGTAGTTGGGCACCCGGGAATAACCAGATTAATATTTCCGCTACCGCTGCTTGTACATGGATTACCACCGGCATTATAACTGCCGAAATTAACAGAGCCGGCAGCCCAGGGATGAGTCATAGTATAAGGAGCAACTCCTGAATTAGCCGTTGCACTGATTGTTAAATTACAACTGTTTGCACACAGCGTAGTTGGGTTAACCGACCACAATGCATTGGATGATTCTAATGTTTTTCCAACTACATGTGCGCTGAATGGAGCAATAGTTACAGGGTTATAATAAATATAAGTTGAGTTGCAACCGCTGCCACCAAAATCGCGAAGAAGGTGTAAGACCAAAGCAATGTTTTGCGCAGCACACGAAGGAACAAAACAACAGGAGAGTGTTTGCTTCATATCCTGATTAATCAGAGTGGCGGTACCCGATGCATTTCCCGCTGGTGGTGCCACCGTCCAATAAAAAGCAGGATTTGCGGGGTCTCTTCCGCAGGTGGTTGTAAAATACATGTAGCCATCCGACATCCAACTTCCGTTTGCCGGATTCGCATAATAACTTGCTGTAACAAAAAAGTTTGTAATGGTAATGCTTGCTGGAATTGTAACATTTAATGTTGATGAAGAAGAGGCCGGAAACCAGCAGGAAGAAATTATTCCACCTGCCCAGGTGGCGGTTGGTCCTGTTACAATCGGATCAATCGTAATTGGAAAAACCCGTTGCGGATCTTTTAACCAATCAGCCGGAACAATAATTTCCAACTGGTATTTTCCATTTTCTTTTTCAATCAAACGATAAGTTCCAACCAGAAATGAATTAGCTTGTTGTGAAGCATCTATGTTTGAATCATAAAAAACCGGAGTTCTGAATCTTGCTTTTTCTTTTTGTTCTGTATCATACACCACCAATTCACCCATCCAGTTTCCACCCTCTTCTTCTCCTTTCAAAAAATCTTTTTTTATAGTGAATCCTTCGGGCAAATTAATTTCTTCCGATATAATTAAATCTGCATTTCCAACAACAGTATTTGCATTTTGAATAATGTAATCCGATTCAATTTCGTTTTTACGGAAAACAATTTTTTTATCAATGCCCGGAAATGCGGAATGAATGTACATTCCATTATCACCAACCGAATAATCGTTCAAAGAAATTGTTGCGCCATTTATTTTTGAATGGAGATTGAAATTTAATTTCGAATCATCACTCAACGAAATGGCTGTGCTTCCATCCGGAAAAAGAAAAGTTGGATTCAACTGGTGTTCAGCAGACCAACCTGATTGCGATTGACTTAATCGCGGATCAATGGCTTTCCACCAACCATCATTAAAATAATTTATTTCATCAGCGGCATAATCATATATGGAATCGCCAGTGGAAGAAATGTAGGTTCGGGTAGTGGCCGTTCGCCGCTGAATTAATTCAAACCAGTTTATACTATCATTAAAACAAATTCCGAAATCAGGATTTGATTGATAAAATCCGGGAGTGATTTGTTTGAGAATATCACCTCGTTCATAATACTTTAAGTTGTGAAATTGCGTGAGATTATATTCAGCTACATTCAGATTATTTTGCGCCGACAATAAATAAATATTGCAGAACAAAAAAATTACAGCGAATAAAAATCTTTTAGTAAACCGCATCTCAATTATAGTGGTGGAAAGATAGCATTACCTTTTAGTAACAGAAATTCGATTGATAAAATCACTTACTCATTCAACTACAAAATTACAGGTGTCAGATATTAATAATTGATACAAAAAAACCTATCTGATCAGCGTTACATCGCCCTTCAAAATATATTTCTCACCGCTGTACATTTCTATTTCGGCTACATACACATACACATCAGTGGATGATTTCAATCCGTGAAAACTTCCATCCCAACCAACTGAGTAATCATTAGTTTGAAAAACCAATTCACCCCATCGATCATAAACGCGGAAGTCAAGTTTTGCTATTGCAATTCCATAAATCCTGAACAGGTCATTATTGCCATCGTTGTTTGGAGTAAAAGCAGATGGAATCCAGGGCTTTGGTTCGCCAAGAATAATGATGACCGGACTTTGTGCCGTATCACTGCAACCATTCGAAGCAAATGCAGTAAGTACCACATAATATTCTCCTGGTTCACCAAAACTATGAGAGGTGTTGAATGAGGTGTCAGAAAAAGTATCGCCAAAATTCCAGTTGTAAAAATTTGCTCCTGCAGATGTGTTATTGAAATTGAAAAGATTATCAGTGTATGGAAAATTGCCAGGAGCAGGTGGATCCATATTGAAATAGGCAATGGGTGTAGCATTCACAATTACAGCAGCAGTTTGTGAAACAGTATCGGTGCAGCCACTCATATTGTATGCAATCATGGTTACATCATAAGTACCTGCCGGAAATGAATGTGTGGTTGAGTTGGCATAACCAATTGACCCATCACCAAAATTCCATTGCGCATTTACACTGTTTGAACCTGTGTTTTGAAATTGAACCGTCAATGGTTCGCATCCGCTTCCGGGTATAACGCTGAACGAAGCAACCGGTAATGGATCAAGTGTAAGAGTTGAATAAGCGATAGCCGAACATCCGTTTGCGTCAGTGCCGGTTACAGAATATCCGATTGTGTTTGTTGGTGTTGAAGTTACAATTGCTCCGTTAACTGCATCTAAATCAGTGGCCGGTGACCATGAATAATTAATTGCTCCTGCTGCTGTTAATACCACACTTGCACCCGGACAAAACAAAGCGGCGGTTGGAGTAACTGATACAAGCGGAAGTGCATTCACAAATATATCGGTATAAGCGGAGCCGGTGCAGCCATTTGCATCGGTACCTAACACAAAATATGTAGTAGATATTACAGGTGAAGCAATCGGATTTGAAATGTTATTACTGTTTAATGAAGCTGCCGGATTCCATACATAATTAATTGCGCCGCTTGCTGTTAGCTGAACATTTTCGCCAACACAAATTGTTGCCACAAGAGGATTAATATTTATTACAGGCAATGCATTAACAGAAATTATGGTTGATGAAATTGCAGTGCATCCGTTGGCGCCTGTTCCGGTAACCGAATAAGTTGTTGTTGTGCTTGGTGATGCGGTTACACTTCCACTGGTAGAATTATTCAAACCGGTTGCAGGAGACCATACATAAGTTGATGCTCCACTTGCTGTAACATTCACTGAACCACCGCCACAAATTGTGGGATTAGCAGGAAGAATATTTATTACCGGAAGAGAAAGAACACTGATTACTACTGTTGTTTGATCAGAACAACCAACACCTGATGTTCCAATAACTGTATAGGTTGTTGTAAGTATTGGAGAAGCCGTGACTGATACATTGGTTGTATTATTCAAACCTGTTGCCGGCGACCATGAATAGGTATTACCACCATTAGCAGTTAACGCCACATTATCGCCTGAGCAAATTGATGCAGCATTTGGATTTACAGTTATTACCGGAATCGGATTGACTGTTACAACAACAGAATTAGTATTTGTGCAACCATTAATATCTGTTGCAAGTACTGAATAAGTTGATGTGATAGTGGGTGTAGCTGTAACTGTTGAACTGTTTGTTGCGCTCAACCCGTTTGAAGGCGACCACGAATAAGTATTGGCACCACTTGCATCTATTAATACATTTCCACCAAAACACAACGATGGAGCAGCAGGGTTAAAAACAATAATTGGTTGCGGATTTACAGTTATAATAGTTGTATCAAACCCATCGCAACCTGCTGCATTTGTTCCTGTTAAAACATAAGTCGTGGTGATTGTTGGTGATGCAATTACTGAACTTCCTGTAGATACATTTAAGCCATTTGAAGGTGACCACGAATAAGTATTTGCACCCGATGCCGTAAGAGTAACATTATCTCCTGCACAAATTGTTGCTGCGGCAGGCAAACTAATTACGGTAGTTAATGCACCAACTGTAATTACAGCAGTTGCGGTTCCATTACATCCATTGGTAGTTCCGGTAATTGTATAAGTTGTGCTTACTTGAGGTAATGCAGTTACCGCTGTTCCTGTTGACGCCGATAAACTTGTTGATGGTGACCAACTATATGTAGTTGCTCCGCCGGCAGTGAGTGCTACTGTTTGTCCGGCGCATATTAATGATGGGTTCGGATTAACGGTTACAGTTGGTCCAGGCGCAACAATTACCTGTTGAACAATGGTATCAGAACATGTTCCATTGCTTGTAATTAATTGAACATTGTAAGTTCCTGCAGCAGCATATAAATGAGAAGGATTTTGTAATGCAGAAGTTCCGCCGTCATCAAAATTCCAGCTGTAAGTAACACCTGTTCCGGTAGAAGATGAATTTGTAAATTGAACAGCTTGACCAAGGCAGGCATTGGTAAAAGTGTAGTTAGCAATAATTCCTATTTGAGCTGTACCACCAAATGACATCGTAAATCCGCTTGTTGAACCTGTTGACCATCTGTTAACCAATATCGCATAAGTCTGTCCTGCAACAAGATTGACTGTTGGCTGACACGATGGCAAACCACATCCGATTCCGGTTACGCCACTTCCTGATGGAACAGAATAATTACATGAAATCATATTTCCCAAATTACACATTCCTGAAGCGGAACCGGTAATATTGTACATGGCGAAATCGAAATCAGCATATGGATTAGGTAAACAACTGAAAGTAAAAGTTCCGCTTTGAGTGCATGTAAAAGTGTACCAGTGAGAAGCATTATCAGCATGTCCGAACCAACAACCGGGAGATTCGGCAATACTTCCTTGGCTATATCCACCTCCGGCAACTGAAAAAGTATTTTCATTACATAAAAATAATGCAGTGGGGCAATCACTGTTTTGAGAAAACACAAGTAACCCGTTGCTCAAAAACAGGAATAAAATGAAAATAAATTTTCTTAGGGTTGTAGAAATCATTTCAAGGCGGAAAAATAATATTCCTTAACACAAAACCGAAATTCAATCCGTAGAAATCATACTCATTCACCTTCTGATGAAACAGTGCATACAATCGGGTAGTGATCAGATAAGTCTTCACCTATCACTTTAAAGTTTCTAATGTTCCATTGCTGGTCAATTAAAAAATAATCGATTCTGAAAATCGGAAGCCAGTAGTCATAAGTAAAACCTATTCCCCAACTCTTTTCTAAAAAAGCATCTTTTAATGTCCCTCTTAAAGTGTTGTAAGAAAAAGAAGAAGGCGTATCATTAAAATCACCACAGATAAAAACCGGATAAGGTGATGAATGCATGTGATCAGCAATGACCTGAACCTGTGCGCCCCTTGTTACATAAGTTTTTTTCATTTTACTGAAAATAGATTTCCCTGCCTTAATATTTATTGCACTGTCGTTTTCAAAACCGATGGTTTCATAATCTTTATAATTCAAATGAAAACTTTGCAGGTGAACATTGTAAACCCTGACTATTCCTGCTGGAGTTTTTACATCAGCATAAATACAGGCATTAATGTTTACCCCCCTGTTTCCGACAAAACCTTTCGATACGATGGGGTACCGACTGTAGGTACACAATCCCCAGTGCTCGTACTTGCCGACAGTATTTGAAATGCTGAAATAATGTTCAGGCAGTTTTAGCAGTTTTGAAATATCCTTTTCATTCGTCCAGCCTTTGTCCTTATCACTGGTGTAAAATTCCTGAAAACATAAAATATCAGGTTGTTCATCAACCATCATTTTATAAATATTGCTTTTTGTATCGTTGTTGTGTTCCCAGTTGTATAAATCAAAATTGCGGACATTGTAACTCATCAATTTAATCCCGGTTGAATCAGAAGTTTTTTCCTTTTGTTTTGAAAAATGAAATCCAAATACATGAAAAAAAACAGGAGTTGAAATCAGAATAGCGATAAATGGTATAAAAGAATACCGGATGCGTACCACAATCCAGAAAATCAGCAGAATAATATTTAAAACTAAAATCGGAATAAAAGCTAATCCGAAAAAAGCGATTACCCATGCTTTGCCCGGAGGAAAATAACTTGCACTTACACTAACAATCAGACACAGTGCAATCAACCCCGACACAATTACCATTGACCTTCGTAAAAATGTGAGCAGCTTTTTCAATCTCAGTTCTTACTTTCTTTAAATAATATTTCTTTCTCTTCGGCACTTAAACTTTCGTAACCCGACTTACTTATTTTATCAAGAATGGAATCAATCTTTTTTTGTTTATCAATGTCTTTTTTCCGTTCTGAATGTTTCACATCGGTTTTTGTGTAAGTCACTTTCATTTTTTTTCTTCCTGAAAAAACAGAAACAATTGCATCAGCCGCATTATTAAACCAAAGCGACAAATCATTTCCGTTTCGGTAAGAAGCAATATAAATGTAACCGAACAATGCACCACCTAAATGTGCAATGTGGCCACCTGCATTTCCATCGAAGTTGATGCTGATAATATCGATGCCGACAAAAATAGCAGCCAACCATTTCATCCGTATGGGCCATATAAAAATCATGATTGAATAATCAGGTAATAAAACTGCCGTGGCAAGTATGATTGCCATGATACCGGCTGATGCACCAATACACGAACTCTGATCAACCACATTATTGAAGTATGGAAAAATATTGTAAAACAAAATATAAAGCGCGCCGCCAAACCAGCTTCCCATCATGTACACAGGCAGAATTTTTTTATTCCCTAAAAACTCTGAAAGAATACTTCCGAGCCAGTACAACCAAAGCATATTGAATACAATGTGGAATAATTCAAAGTGCGTGAATGCATATGTGATAAATGTCCACGGACGATAAATAAGTTTTGAAAGACTTGCCGGCAGTGCGAGATACGAAATCACATTATTCATGTGCGGATAATTTCCACTCAAATCGCCGAAGAGCGAAATCAACCGCAACACCAAAAACACAATGATGTTCACGACAATTAACCGACTCACCATTTTTCCCGTTGGAGAAAAAGTGTTTTTGATTTCGCGGATTAAAAAATTTTCTGCCATCAGAAAAAATCCTTTCTGGTTTTGTTCCAGTACTTAATCATGATGAAACCAAACAACATTCCTCCGAGGTGAGCAAAATGAGCAACTCCTGCTTGTGTACCACTTACTCCGGCATACAATTCAAATGCTCCATAAAATATCACAAAGTACTTTGCTTTAATTGGAATGGGTGGAAACATTAAATACAAATAAGTATTTGGAAACAACATGCCGAAAGCAAGCAATACTCCGAACACAGCACCCGATGCACCAACCACCGGAATGTTTGCTTCCATTGAGGTAAGTTTCTGTGCTAAAATTTTCGCTTGCAAAATCATGGAAGAGTCGCTTGGATTATTCGACCATGCACCCAATAAATTATTTGCCTCGTTGATGTAATCGGCATCGTACAATAAATTGCGGTGACTCTCCAATAAAATTTTGAAATTATCAATTGTTACAGATGAAAAAAACAAATTGATTTCGTTTTGAATCTGGTAAATGTTGTAAGCGCTGAATGCCATGTGTGTGAGCGCACCACCAATTCCGCATATCAGATAAAAAATTAAAAATCGTTTTGGTCCCCATACATTCTCTAACACAGAACCGAACATCCACAATGCAAACATGTTGCTGAATATGTGCATGATACTGCCGTGCATGAACATGTGCGAAATGAATTCATGCGGTTTAAAATATTCTGAAGTGAAAAAAAATAATCCGAGGTACTGCGATAAATCAATGTTGTAAGTATTCTGCAACACCACTGTTGCCAGATACATCAACCCATTTATAATGAGCAGATTTTTTACAATCATCGGAAACCGGTCGAAAGAAGTAGGTCTTAAATCACTCATGAAATTTTTTTAAGAATAATTTTTTGCGAAATATAATTAAGCAAGCTTCTCAAATTGTTTTTCAATATCACGCAGATGGAAAGTAACGAAAGTTGGTTTGCCTTCCGCAGTGTGCGAAGGAGTTTCGCAACCGAATAATTCATCCAACAGATTTTTCATTTCGCGCTCAGTCAATCGTGTTCCGTTTTTTATTGCTGCTTGTTTTGCCAATTGCAATGCAACTTCTTCGCGCTTATCGAGCTTCGGCGATTGCATGCTTTGCTTGTAACCTTCAATGAGTTCTTCCAGTAATTTCGATGGGTCTTTATCTTTTATATCTGATGGTGTTCCGTGAATCACTAAATCAGTATTACCAAATTCCTGCACATCAAAACCAAGTGCGCGTATCTCCGGAATAATCTCCTTTGCAATTTCAAAATCAGGAATGCTCAAGTGCAATGTTTGTGGAAACAATTGTTGCTGCGCGGCAGGAGTATTGGAATTCAACTGGTGTAAATATTTTTCATACAACACACGCTCGTGCGCCGAATGCTGGTCAACTAAAATAAATCCGGACTTAATTGCAGAGAGAATGTACTTGTCCTGCAAGTGAACCAACACCTGCGTTTTTTCTTCGTATGTGGTTAGTAACGGTTGGTCTTCAGGAGTGGTTTCCCATCTGCTTGGAATGGTAAATGTTCCGGTTGAAAATTCCTGTTCCGTTTCGGGAATGATGGCTATATCTTCTCCCTTGCGCGAATCGGAATACAAATCTTTCCAGTTGTTTTGATTCGATAATGTTCGTGCATCAATTTGTTTGTAAGGCGAATAATCAGGATTCAGTTTCGGATTTGGCTCATCAATCATTTCTTTATTCGGTCGTGAGAAACTGGTGTTCTGATTGAATCGATTTTCATCATTAAAATCAAGCGATGGCGAAACAGAATATTTTCCGAGTGCGCGTTTCACGGCTGATAAAATGAAAGTGTAAATGATTCGCTCATCTTCAAATTTTATTTCCTGCTTGGTCGGGTGAACATTTATATCAATGCGCGCCGGGTCTATTTCCAAAAACAAAACATAAAACGCAAACGACTCGCGTGGCAGCAATTCATAAAACGCACTGGTCACTGCATGATTCAGGTAACTGCTTTTGATGAAGCGATTGTTCACGAAAAAAAATTGTTCGCCGCGAGTCTTCTTGGCTGCTTCAGGTTTACCAATGAAGCCAATAATATTTGTAACAGTGGTTTGCTCTTCCACCGGCACTAATCGCTCGTTGTAATTATGCCCGAACAAACCCACAATGCGCTGACGAAGATTGCCAGCATTCAGGTGATACACTTCCACTCCGTTGTGATGCAACTGAAAATTAATTTCGGGGTGCGCGAGTGCAATGCGCGTGAATTCGTCAATGATGTGTTTTGTTTCAACCGGATTGCTTTTTAAAAAATTGCGTCGCGCCGGCACATTGTAAAACAGATTTTTCACCGAGAGCGAAGCGCCTTCCGCGCAACTCACTGTTTCCTGTTTCAATACTTCGCTGCCTTCAATCAGCAATTCGGTTCCCACTGCTTCGCCGCGCAATCTTGTTTTCAGTTCCACTTGTGCAATGGCGGCAATACTCGCCAGTGCTTCGCCGCGAAAACCCATGGTGCGGATTTGAAACAGGTCGTCAATATTTTTTATTTTAGAAGTAGCGTGGCGCTCAAAACTCATGCGCGCATCGGTGTCGCTCATTCCTTTTCCGTTGTCAATTACCTGAATCAGACTTTTGCCCGCATCGCGAATGATGAGTTTTATTTCGGTGGCATCGGCATCAATACTGTTCTCCATCATTTCCTTCACGGCGCTTGCGGGGCGCTGTATCACCTCACCGGCGGCAATCTGGTTGGCAATGGAATCGGGTAAAAGCGAAATGATATCTGACATAAAAAATTTAAAAACTGTTTCGGTGTTTCTCAAAAACAGTGTGCGAATTTAGTTGATACTATTTGCTGCGCTGAACGAAAATGAAAGGGCACGGGGTTTTGAACAATGGGTTCACAATTGAAATTTTTGTTCATCATTCTCTTTATGAATACTTTTGTAATGAAAAAGATAAAATAAATATGCGAACACTGAATGTTTCTATCTCCGATGTTGAGTTCAACAAATTTGGATTGAAGAAAGACAAACTTTCTTTTTCTGATTTTGTAGAATTAGTGAGTAAGGAATTAACTAAGCAAGCCCTTGATAAAGGCATTGCACTTTCTGAAAAATATGGTCTCTCAAAAATGAGTATGGAAGAAATATCAAAGGAAGTAAATGCAGTGAGAAAGAATGCAAAGAGTCGTTCTTGATACCAATGTATTGGTTTCATCGCTTATTCAGCGAAGCCATCCTTACCGGATTGTAAATGATTTTTTATTAGAGCAAAAAATTGAGTTGTGTGTTTCTGACGAAGTGCTTGCTGAATATTATGAGGTGTTGAACAGAAAAAAATTTGCACAGTATGCCGACTTTTTAAAAAATGCTGAAACACTGCTTGCCGATATTGAACTGAACGCAAATAAATTTCGGCCAAAAAGAAAACTCAGAATTATAAGCGACCACAGCGACAATAAATTTCTTGAATTAGCTGAAATTTGTAAAGCGCATTTTCTGATTACAGGAAACACCAATGATTTTACCATGCAGGTTTACAAGCGAACAAAAATTGTAACCCCCAAAATTTATCTGGAAAAATATTGCCCTGAATAATTTAGTTGATACTATTTGCTGCGCTCAACGAAAATGAAAGAGCGTGGGGTTTTGAACAATGCATTCACAATTGAAGCAGAGGTTTAATTTAGTGGCGTGAAAAAAATTCTGTTGCTTTTATTTTTATTGAGTTTTGAAATATGCTGTGCGCAGCAATGGTTTCCATTGCAAGGTGGATTGAGTGGAACAAATGCTCAGAGCGATAAAGTAACTGCTCTTTGTACTGATAGTGTTCATCATGTATTGTTTGTAGCAGGTTCATTTCAATATGCAAATGACACACTGCTTGTAAAAAATATTGCTAAGTGGGATGGCACAAATTGGAGTGCTTTAATTACTCATGACAGTAATGGTATTTACAATGGATTCAGTGGCCCTGATTTAACATTTTCATTAACAATTTTTCACAACAGGTTATTTATCGCATTGAATAGTTCATTAAGCAGTGCTGTATTCTCTTGCTCTTTAGATAGTTTTGATATTGCAGTTCATGGAGTATTTAATGCTGATATAAATGCCATCGGTGTATATAATGATACATTATATATAGGTGGAGCATTTTCTCAGTGGAAAACATATTATACTTCATCAACCTGGTACAATGCTTCAGGAATAGTAAAATGGGAAGGAGGCACTCAATGGCAACAAGTTGGCGGAGGTATTTCAGTTGGTGGATTTTCTGAAGTAAATGCATTATGTGTTCATCACAACAAACTATATGCAGCCGGAATATTTGAAAATGCAGGCGGCACTTATTGCAAAAACATTGCTTGCTGGAATGATACAAGTTGGAGTGCGGTAGGAAATGGTTTTGGTTTCTCCGGTCAGTTTGATTGCATTCTTCTTTCACTTGCCTCTTACAAAAACAAATTATTCTTAGGAGGAACATTTCATCAGAGTGACGGATACATTTCAACCGGATTGGCATATTGGAATGATACCACATTCAAACCTGGCGGAGTTAGTGCCGATTTAATTTATGCGATGAAAGAATTTAATGGAAAACTTTATATCGGAGGGTGGGAGGCAGGACAAGGAATATCACCCAATGACAGAGTATCGTGTTATAACGATACGAGTTGGAACACTACAGGGGCAGGACCAGAGAATCCTGTATATGCAATGGAAGTATTCGATAGTAGTTTATATGTAGGGGGAGAATTTCTTCATGTTGATTCGACAACTTTTGTTGGTTACATCACAAGATATGACCCAGCAATAATAATTCAAGACACAACAGCAATAGTTGAAGTGAAACAAAAGGGTTCTGCAATAAATATTTACCCCAACCCCGCCACCAACGAAATAAAAATCTCCAATCTTTCACCCGAAGAAAATCAAATTAAAATTTTTAATCTCCTTGGTCAGCAGGTAAAAAGTTTAAGTGTGAGCAATGAACAAAATCACACCATCAATATTTCCGATTTGTCTTCCGGCATTTATATGCTCACAGTTTCCAACAACAAAAAAATAAGTTGCAAAAAATTTGTGAAGAGCCCCACCTAACCTCCCCAAAAGGGAGGAATAGTCACAATAATATTTTACGATAAAATATTTAAGTGGATGATTGAACGGGTAAAAAATTTTTGTGTCGCTATTACTTTATCAAGGTCACATCACCCTGAAGAGTTACAGTCAATCCGCTGTTTTTGGTAATGAAGGCGCGGTAAACATATACACCTGTATTTAATTTCTGGCCGTTGAAAGTTCCATCCCACCCTTGGTGGTATCCATCACCGCTGTAAACCAATTCGCCCCAACGATTAAAAATCTGAAGTGAAGTTGTATTTATTGTTTTGCCAAAAATCCGGAACACATCATTCCGGCCATCGTCATTCGGAGTAAATGCATTCGGAATAAAAATAAATGCGCCCGGAACAATTATATAAGGTCCCTGAGTTATTGAATCGCTGCAACCAACATCGTTGTATGCAATAAGTGTCACGAAATAGATTCCGGTATCACTGTAAATATGTGTTGGATGCATAATACCGGCGCTGTCGCCATCACCAAAAGTCCATAGATATGATGTTCCGTTCTGAGTTAAGTTTTCAAAAACAAATTCATTTTCATCCAATGCCAGATCCAAACCAGCTACCGGATCAGAAGTAAACTGAACATCGGGAGTTGGCTGCACATTAATATAATTTGGAATAGTCAGTACCGAAGAACATCCAAATTGATTGAACGCAGTAAGTGTTACAGCATACAATCCAACCGAATAATCATGTGTCGGATTAACAGTAGTATCAGAGCTGTTGTCACCAAAATTCCAACTGTAATTTGTGGCGCCGGTACTGTTGTTTGTAAAAAATGTTTGCAATTGATCGCATGCAAAAAGAGGAGCTCCTGAAAAAGCTGGAACAGGAAGCGGATTTACATGTACAGAAATTGAATTGGTATCACTGGTACATAACGCTTGATTAACCGACAGTGAAATAATATAATCTCCGGTATCAGAAAAAACAATGTTGTATGGCCCCTGACCACTTCCGTTTGCAATTATTCCATTATCGAAATTCCAATTATATGAACCTGTATTATTTCCGGTGCCGGTATATTGTACATCAACCGGTGAGTTCACACAGGCAACAACAGGTGTCACTGTAAAAGAAGATGTAGGAACAGCATTCACACTTATGTTTTGAGTACTGGTAGCAGTGCACCCGTTATCAGTAATGGTTAGCACCACAGGATAAAAACCCGGTGTAGAAAACGAAAGCACATATGGTCCGGTTCCGGTTCCGCTCAAAACGGTGGCAACTCCAAAATCCCAGGTAAAAACTGCATTGCCACTTGCAGAACCATTAAAAGTAATGGTTGAATTTTTATCAAGGCAAATGGGCGATGTGGTATTAAAATCGGCAAGTGGAGCATCAATAACATTGATAGTATGAAAAACAGTTGGAGAAGTGCAGTTATCTATCGTTACTGCTAATGAAACTGTATGAACGCCTGGCGTATTCCAGTAAATCTGATATGGACCGGCCCCACTACCGCTTGAAATAATTCCACCTCCGAAATCCCAATTATATATTGCATTTGAAGCCATTGTTCCTGTATAAGTTATTGGTGTATTTATTACTTCACAAATGGATGGAACAATTGTAAACTCTGCAACAGGAATCGGATTGACTAAAACTGTGTTAGAAGTCATTTGAGAAGTGCACCCAAAATCCTGAACCACCAGTGTTATGTTATAACTTCCGGGTAACGGATAGCTTAGTATCCATGGCCCTGCCCCGCCACCACTGATTATATTTCCACCCCAAAAATACCAACTGAACGGCGCATTAATGTTTGCATTACCTGTGTAAGTAACAGTGGTTCCTCCACCTGCACAAGCAGGACTTTGAACAATAAATGATGAGGTAGGTGATTGCAAAACGGTAACCTGTGTTGTAGTAGTCGACACACAACCATTTAATGTAACAGTTAATGTTACAGTATAAGTACCGGCAGTATTCCACATAATATCATATGGGCCTGCTCCACTACCATTTACAATTGTTCCTCCACCAAAATTCCAGTTAAAAACATATGGAAAACCAAGTTGACCATTATATGTTATTACTGTATTGGCATCTTCGCAAGCAGTTCCGACAGTAAACGATGATGTGGGTACCTGATTAACCAATACAGTATGAAAAGTTGTATCTGATATGCATCCGTTTTCAGTAACTATAAGTGAAATAGTTTTTACACCGGCACTTGGCCAGCTTATTTGATAAGGTCCGCCGCCACTACCGCTCGCAATTAAACCGCCGTTGAAAGTCCAGTTATATGTTGCGCCAATACCCGCATTCCCAAAATATGAAATGGTTGAATTTTGCATAGGGCAAACCGGTGATGCAGCATTAAATGTGGAAGTTAACATCGGTTTTACAACCATCTGATTAATGGTTTGAACTGAAGTGCAACCATTTTCAGTAACAGTTAACTTAACACTCTTTAAACCTTGCGAATTCCATAGTACGGGTGGAGGTGATTGGCCGGTTGCGTTAGCAGGAATGCCTCCTGTAAAAATCCAATTATATGTAGCAGAAGCACCAGCACTGCCTGTATAATTAACTGAGACAGGAGTACCAACACAAGTTGTATCTGTATTAAAAGAAAAAGTTGAAGTCGGTATTGGATTGACCACAACATTTTGTGGAACAGCAGTGCCTGAACAACCATTTTTCGTTACAGTTAATTGCACAGAATATGTTCCAGCAACGCTCCAGTTAACCTGATGTGGACTGTTTCCTGATCCACTTACAATTGTACCGCCATCAAAATCCCAATTATAGGTTGCTGTTCCACCCCCGTTTCCGGTGTAGGTTATTAATGAATTTTGTCCTTCACAAACAGGTGATGTTACATTGATTGTAGCAGTTGGTAATGCAAGTATCTGTATGTTTTGATTCGTTATGGTGGAGGTGCAAATTCCGATAGTAACATTCAGTGATATTGGAAAATTTCCGGCAGCATTCCATTGTACCTGGTAAGGACCTTGTCCGCTACCGCTTATGATAATTCCTGTTCCGAAGTTCCAATTGTAAGTCGCATTAACAGAGGCATTGCCACTATAAGTTATTGTAACCGGTTGACCAATGCACTGAGGGGGAGTAATTGTAAACGATGAAGTTGGTTGCGGACTTACAAAAATTGATTGCACATAAGGTTGAGAAACACATGCGCCTAAAGTTGCAACAAGCGAAACCGTATAAAAGCCGGGAGCAGAAAACAGGTGTGTAGGATTTTGCAATGCAGATGTATTGCTTGCACCTGAACCAGGATCATTAAAATTCCATAAATAAGTAGTTGTTGCAATTCCATTACCGGTATAGTTAAAGGATGCAGTTTGTGTAATGCATATGGGTGTTGAGGTTATGAAAGTTGCCGTTGAAGCTGGTAAAATATTTACTAACCGCAATGCCTGGTAAGTTCCGCCACATGCATCTGACACCAATAAAGTGTAGGTAGTATTTACCAATGGAGCAACTGAAATCGAAGATGTAGTATATCCTCCGGGACTCCATAAATAAGTGTAAGGAGGAACACCGTATTGTGGGTTCGAATTGTATGTAACGGTTGTTCCTGAACAAAGATTAAATCCGGCAATTGATGAAGTGATTGCAGCCTGAACTGTAATTCCTGAAACCGTTACACTGTAATAGGTTGGATCTAAACGAATACATGTATTCGGGCAACCTGTTCCGGTACAAACCAACCGCATCAATTGCAGTGAAATTTGTATTGGTTGAGGCAAACATGATGGGGGTAAACAATCTATAATTTGTGGAATTGCAATACTTGAACCTGTACATGTACCTGCAAATGGGGCATTCTGACAAGTCCATGGTACACCCGGCGCTTCTTGTGAAATACCACATGGCCCCACAATGTTCATTCCTCCGTTTTCAATCCAGCAATTGCTGCATGCGGCTGCACCAGGCGCCGAATATCGTGCACTGAATCCGGCATTGGTTGCTTCTGCATTTCCCGGAAACATTAAATTAATTGGATAACTGCAAGTCGTATTCAACCAGGTTCCGTTTGCATAACCACTGCCTTCATATACAATAGGAAGGTAGCTTCCCGAAATTGTAACAGTTGGGTCAATTGTTATCGGATAATCCCTGTGTTTTTCATTTAACCATTCGGCAGAAACAAACAATTGCAATTTCCAATTTCCATTTTCATAAATTAATTTATATCCTATTTCTTTAGTTGAAATATCTTCATCATTCGAACTATTTGAATCAAACATTTCAGGCTTAATAATTCTGAATTCTTCCAATCCTTTATCGTTCAGCACCACTAAATCTCCAATCCATATTCCCTCAGAATTTGCATAGCCTTCTTCAGCATATTTTAATAAATAATTATCAGGCAACAAAAAATTATCTTCAAACATTAACCATTTTGTTTGCTCAAGCAATTCAGGATTCTTAATCAAAACATAATTGGTTTCAATACTTCCCTGACTAACTATTAACTGCCGGTATATTCCCGGAAAAAAATTCCGTTGTTCAACGCCATCATCGCCGGATGTAAAAAATACTTCGTTTGATGATTGATGTTCGTTCAATATAATTTCACCTTTCTGCTCATACATTTTAACTTGCTGATTGAAAATAATTTTTTTCAATCCAACTAATGAAGTAAATCCGTTTTCCAAATCAATCTCAACCGGAAATGGCTGTTGTAATGCAGCAAATTTTTTATCGCCGGTTTTTTTAATTCTTGAATCAGTTGTTATCCATCTTCCATCTGCATCTTTATAATGCATTGGCAAGTAAGATTTCTGTATGGTGAATTCAGTTCCGTTGGTACTGTCTTTTAAAAAATACCGTTCATCAGCGGTTCTCTTTTCTATTATTTCAAAACAATCAGTGCATCCGGCATTGTAAGGGAGTGTTCCATATTCCGGATGCAATTTTTCATTGGAGAATTTTGAAAGCTCTGCTGTATTTGATTTTATTTCAGGTGAAAAAGAATAAAAATTTATTTGCGTTTGCTGCATAGGCACAACCATCTGCGAGTAACCGAAGCAAGTAATTGAAAGAAATAAAACAAGAGTAACAAGTGATTTCACCTATCGGGAAAATTATTTTTGGGGGGGTGGAAAGTTACATAAATGTCTGAAACTTAGGAACAAATTTGCACTTGTGGTTTTTGGTTCAATATCCAAGGGTTCAATTATTACATTCGCTCCCTCAATTTGTAAATTTCTCTATGTCGAATATTGTTGAATTGAAAAACATCAGCAAGGTTTATTTAAAAACCCCGGCGGTTGATAATGTTTCATTTGTAGTTCCGGAACAAAGTATTTTCGGAATGCTGGGTCCAAATGGTTCCGGCAAAACCACTACTATCAGAATGATTACAAGTATTATTATGCCGGATAGTGGTCAGGTGTTGTTTGGCAATGAAATGCTGAAGCGAAATCACACTTCACAAATGGGATACATGCCCGAAGAGCGTGGCCTGTATAAAAAAATGAAAGTGTGGGAACAATTGGTTTATCTCGCACAACTGAAAGGACTCTCAGCAAAAGATGCTAAGAAAAAAGTGTTTGAATGGATGGAGCGTTTGAACATTAAAGACTGGTGGAACAAAAGAGTGGAAGAATTATCAAAAGGAATGGGACAGAAAATTCAATTCGTGAGCACGGTTGTTCATGATCCAAAACTGATAATTCTCGACGAACCATTCAGTGGACTTGATCCGGTAAATGCAGATTTAATTAAAAATGAAATCATGCGCCTGCGTGATGAAGGAGCTACCATTATTTTTTCCACTCACAGAATGGAACAGGTGGAAGAAATTTGCGAAAGCATTGTGCTTTATAACAAAGGGAAAATAATTTTAGATGGCAAAGTGGAAGAGGTTCGAAAGCGTTTTCGTCAGCATAATTTTTCGGTGAAGTATGAAGGATCTGCACCAACCATGAGCGATTTCCGTTTCAAAGTACAATCAACCACAGACCATGAAATGATTGTGAAAATTGCGGATGATGCGCAACCCAAAGATTTGCTTCGCACATTAATCAATCAGGATTGCAATGTCATTGGCTTTAATGAAATTCTGCCTTCACTCAACGAAATATTTATTCAACAAGTAACCACCACCACACATGAATAAAATTCTCATAATTATTAAACGCGAATATGTAACCCGTGTTCGCAAAAAATTATTCATCATCACCACCATTTTAACACCGGTTGGTTTTGCTTCTATATTTTTAGTTCAGATGTTTCTGTCATCTGTTTCCAACGAAACAAAAAAAATTATTGTTGCTGATGAAACCGGAATATTTAAAAGCAAATTAGAAAACAAGGATCACCTGGAATTTTCATACAGCGATATAAAATTTGAAGAACTGAAAAAACAATTTCAGGAAAAAGGCTATTCAGGAATACTGCATGTGCCGGCTGATTTTAATATGTACACACCCGAAGGCATTGAATATTTTTCAGATGAACAATTAGGGCTCGGCCCGCAATCAAGCATTGAAGATATGCTTACTGATATTATCAGAACCGATAAGCTCGAAAAAATTGACATCTCTCCCGCGTTGGTTGATCAGTTAAGTAAAAGTGTTTCGTTGAACACCATAGTTGTAAGTGACCAAGGAGAGAAGGAAGGCAACACCGGTTTAGCAAGTGGCATTGGATTTATTATGGGTACCATAATTTACATTGTCATGTTTATTTATGGCGGCATGGTGATGCGAGGAGTGCTGGAAGAAAAAAATAACCGCATTGCTGAAGTCATTATTTCATCAGTAAAACCATTTGAAATGATGATGGGAAAAATAATAGGCATTGCAATGGTTGGACTAACACAGTTTGTACTCTGGATAATTTTAATTGCAGGAATATTTTTTGTTTTAGGATCCATGTATTCCAATCAGATTCAGGAAATGCAACAAGCACAGCAAATGATGCCCGGCGCACAAATGCAAATGCAGCAACAAATGGGCGGATGGGATGCATATGGAAAAATGCAGGAAAGCGTTTCAACCATCAACATTCCCTGGATGGTATTTATTTTTCTGTTTTATTTTCTTGGAGGCTATTTTATTTATGCTTCGTTGTTTGCCGCAGTGGGTGCAGCAACAGGTGATGAACCGGATACTTCTTTAAATTTAATCATCACCATTCCGGTTATCATTTCGTTTTTTATAATGATGAATGTTCCGAACGAACCACACAGCACACTTGCTGTGTTTGCATCCATCTTTCCGCTTACAAGCCCCATAGTTATGGCGGGTCGAATAGGTTTTGAACCGCCCATGTGGCAGGTAATTGCTTCAATGGTTTCGCTCATTGTCGGATTTATTTTAATTGTGTGGATGGCAGCAAAAATTTACCGCACCGGAATATTGATGTACGGAAAAAAGAATTCGTTGCGCGAAGTTGTTAAGTGGCTTTTCTATAAATACAATTGATGAAATCAGTAGTCAGAATTTTTATTGCAATTATTTTTATCGGAAGTTTTATTGTGCAATTTTCTTCCTGTTCATCATGCAATAACCCTAAACCACTTACTGTTGATACAACAAAACCAAAACCGGTTGTAACAGTTCGTGTTCCTGAATTTGATGCTGACTCTTCTTATAAATATTGTGATGCACAGGTGAAATTCGGTCCGCGAATTCCCGGAACAAAAGCACAACAGCAATGCGCCGCTTATTTAGAAAAAATGCTGAAGCGCTATTGTGATACTGTATATGTGCAGAAAGCGAATGTGAAAGTTTACGATGGAACAGAAAAACCAATGATCAATCTTATTGGAAGTTTTAATCCGAAAGCAAAAAAAAGAATTCTGTTACTCTCTCATTGGGACACCAGACCATGGAGCGATCGTGATGTGAATGAACCAAAGAAACAATTTGATGGCGCTGATGATGGTGGCAGCGGAGTTGGGATTTTAATTGCATGCGCTGAACAATTTCAAAAACAAAAACCGAATGTGGGAATTGATATTCTGTTGTGCGATGTAGAAGATTACGGTCCACCGGAATTTGAAACCAAGTGGGATGAAACGGATCAGTATGCGCTCGGCACTCAATACTGGGCAAATCATCCGCACACAAAAAACTATCGCGCCTTCTATGGAATTTTATTAGACATGACCGGCGCTGTAAATGCGCGCTTCCCAAAAGAAGCATTCTCTATGAAGTATGCGCCAAGTGTGATAAACGAATTCTGGAATCATGCACAATCATTAGGTTTCGGAAATTATTTTGTGAATGAAAATGCAAATGCAATTACCGACGATCATTATTATGTAAACACTCTCAATGGAACACCAACCATTGATATCATCAATCTCAGCACAGAAACAAAAACCGGTTTCGCTCCGCACTGGCATGCGCAATCAGATAATATGGATTTGATTGATCGTGCAACCATGAAAGCAGTGGGGCAAACATTATTGCAGATGATTTATTACGAACCTGGAGATGAAAATTTATAAGAAAAATAAAAATTAACTAAGAGTATTCAACTTGATTTTTCTTCTTCACAAGCTTTCATCAGCTCCGGATAAAAACGAAAGAAACTTTCTTTCAAAACAATTTCATTATCCAAAATGAATTGAGGCGCTTGCAAAAGCAATTCGCCTTTTCTGATTCGCCTCGACATACCATTAAATGATTTTGTCATTCCATCTATGGTTGCATAATTCAGCAACCAATTTTCTTTTCGCATGTATGGAAGCAATTGCTGATTTCGCTCCGGCATAATGGAAGCATATTTTTCAAACACAAGATATGCACGATGCGAAAACGATTCCAGTGAATCAGCATTGAATTCAAACCAGTGCTTTGCGAGTATGTGGTCGTATATCATATCAATCACCACACCTGAAAGCAAACCGAATTGTGGCCGCAATAATTTTTCACAAACGAAACCCGCACCACAGGCAAGCATGAAGAAGTGTTGCACATAAATGAGTTGCTACCAACAGATAGTTATATTTTAAGTATAGACAATGGTAAAAACACACAAGGGGTAAAAATTGTTAAAGAGTAAAATGAGAGATGAGCAATACAACAAACCACAAAGCGCAAAAGCACCCGTGTACCGCACTGCTCAAAGCACTGGTGGCGGGAGACACGGGCGAGGAAGAGAATTAACTCTGTTTGGGTAATATTTATCTCTCACTTTTAAGAAATACATTTCAATGGTGTAGGTCATTAACATTCCAATTGTCACACTAATTACTGATGTAAAAATCAAATTCAGAGAATAATGAAAATGAAAATTATATTTTTCTTGAATTACAAAATAATTCAGGTTTACAAACCCATGAATGATATAAATTGAATAAGAACAATAACCAATTCTACTTACTAAGTTTACCAATGGCTTTGAAAAAATTAAGTTTAACTTTCGATTAATTCCATTACTTATTAAAAAATATAATAGTAATATACTAAAGGAAATATAGAGAAAACTGAATCCAAAGGTTAAAGCAAAAAATGAGTGAGGCATATTTATAAAGGGAGTCCAGATAATGCCTGCCAATGCAGCCACAAATAATATAATCCGGTTTTTTTTTATAACACTTTTTAAATAGTTAAATCTAAAATAATAAAGGTATGAAATTAAAACTCCGGCTAATAATGAATCAATTCTTAAATGTGTCATTGTAAAACTTCTGACAAATTGACCAGGGAAAATTAAATTATGCAAAATCCTAAGAATTAAACATAGCGTCATTACAATAAAAATAATTATTTCCATTTGACTAAAACCAGACTTGTTTGTTTCAACGCTTAATTTCAAAAAATTCTTTTTTACACCAAACCAAATAAAAAATGCAAGACCAAAATAAAAATGCTCTTCAACAGCCAGCGACCAGCTTACTGAATTTGCAAATCCTAAACCCCAAATATAATTCTGAACAAAAGTTAGTTCAGATAATACACCGCCTAAATTGAATTCATTTTAAAAAATAATTGGGATAATGTAAACTAAATAAAACAGGTAATAAACAGGATAAATTTTAAATCCCCGCCTGATTAAAAATCGACCGGGTCGTAAGTAGCCATACTTTATGTATTCTTTAAATAAAAGTCCTGACACTAAAAAACCGCTAAGAACAAAAAACAAATCGACGCCAATCCAACCCATAGTTATGGTATATCGAAATAAGAAAGTATGCCGAAACAATACTAAAACTATCGCAATGCCCCTTAAAAAATCAATTTCTCTAAGTCTGTTTTGATGGATCACCATAATCTCTAAAGGCAATAGTAGTTATTTTATTTAGCCGAAGTTAATCAGCTTTTATAATGAAGCAAAGCACTGATTTATTCCTGCTAATTAGTCGTCCCTCAAAAAGTGAATTTTACTTTTCGGGCAATAAAAATCCAGTAAGCAGCTATAAAAAAATTATAAATGAGTTGCCAACTTTTGATTGCCTCTCTACGCCAGAGGTTCATGACTCGTTTAAAATACATCGCAACTGCGACAAGCAGCACATTCATTTCATCTCCGATTACTCCTTTAAAAAAATTTCTTCTCATTCGGTAATCACTTTTCAAATTCCCGATCACCGGCTCTATGGCTGCTCTTCGACCGTGGCGCTTGCGTTTTGTTTTCGTTATATTATTATCCGGCTTCGGTACGCAGATGGTGGTTTCATTAATTGCTTTAGGTTCTCGATAACCTCTGTCGACAAAAATATTTTTGTCTTTGTTTTCAGTGAGCCGTTCGTATTGTTCTATTGCCTTTGGTAATGTTTTGCTATCGTGTTCAGTACTGTTAAAATTTAATGCTCCTGCAATCACTCCTGTTGATTGAGTGATTAACAAAGATACTTAGCTACCGAATTCAAATCGTTTATGCTCCTTGCCCTTTGTGTAACACTTTACCTTGGGCTCATGCAGGCTGTAGGTTTTGTTGCTGTCGTTTCGCTTTTGTGCCAATACTTTTTTGTAAAGTGCTAATAAGTTGCTGTGTTTGTTTAACTGGTCTGCTGTTAGTTTTCGTTCCAGCTCTCTGATTAAAACACCTGCTATCGTTTTTATTTTTTTGTTTGCTTTTTTTGCTGCCGCTGCGCCGTTTTTATTTTTTTTGAACCATTGAATGGTACTTAATTTTTTTATGGTTTGAGTATAACTTTGTCTTAGTTCAACCAACTCATTATCTGCTATGGCTCTGCATTCTTTGGTAATTTTTTATACAATATATCATCCGTTGGATAGGTGATATTTTTTTCTTGTACAGTGGTGTCTCCACTTAAATTTTCATCGTTTCCGTCTTTGCCATTTACTTTAATGCTCTCCTTAAAAATCAACTCTACTCCTGATGTGCCTATTCTTTTTCTGAATTCTACTAATTTTGTTGGTACACAAGGTGGCTTGGCTGCAAAATAATTTTCGCCGCTGAAGTATTGATAGTAGCTGTCCTCGGCCCATTGTTCAACCACACTTTCGTCGCTTAAATTTCGAATTTGTTTTAAAATCAACAATGCGACCATCAACCGGATAGGCTTTGCGGACTTTCCCTTGGTTGCACTGTAATGTTTTGAAAATGCTTTTTCAAATACTTTCCAGCTAATTGTATTTGATAATTTATACAATGGTTGATTGTGATTTAATTGTTCTTCAAATGTGCTGTAGAAACCCATTTGCGAACTGTTTTTTGTTTTTGCGAGCATTCATAAATCTGCCTCTTTTTTAACCGATCTTCCTGTTTTCCGGTATTCTTTTATCCATCACTTTTTCAACAAGTTCAATACTGTACTGCTTTACAGAGAATTTGAGGGACGACTACTTAACCCCTAACGAAGTGCTACGAAAAAAAATTGCACTTATCACTTGAACTTACACTTTAATAAAAAATAAATGTTTTTATAAATTGATTTAATTTGTAGCAGAAGAAAATGGCAAGGGTTCTACACATTATTAATCGATTGAATTTAGGAGGACCAACAAATATTGTTGCATTTCTAACCCGGTATTTAAAACCTGAGTTTGAAACACAACTGATTTCAGGAATGATAGATGAAAGCGAAGAAAGCTCTGAATTCATTGTACGCGAACATGGTTTAGAACCCATTTATATTCCTGAAATGTACAGAGATATAAATCTGATTCAAGACCGAAAAGCATATAAAAAAATAAAGAAAATAATACAGGAATTCAAACCCGATATTGTACATACACATGCCGCAAAGGCTGGAACATTAGGTCGCTTAGCAGCAATAAATTGCAAGGTACCGGTCATTCTTCACACATTTCATGGTCATGTTTTCCACTCCTATTTTGGAAAACTAAAAACAAGAATGTTTTTAGAAATTGAAAGATATCTGGCAGCAAGAACCGGTAGAATTATTGCTATAAGTGAAAGGCAGAAAAAAGAACTTGGACTAATTTTTAAAGTTGCTCCTTTAAGTAAAATTGAAGTTATACCACTGGGTTTTGATCTTGATCCTTTCCAACACAATCAAAAGGAAAAACGAACTCAGTTTCGCAATCATTTTATGATTGAAAATGATGAAATTGTTGTTTCAATTATCGGTCGATTAGTGCCGATAAAAAATCATAAATTATTTATAGATGCGATGAAAATTGTATTTGAAAATACAAAAAAAAGAGTCCGCGCATTTATTATTGGTGATGGTGAAGAACGCTCAAATATTGAGAGTTATATTGTAGCAAACGGACTTGACTATGTAATGTTTAATCAAGAACAACGGAAAGCTCAATTTACATTCACCTCCTGGAGAAAAGATATCGATTGTGTTATAGCAGGCTCTGATATTATAGCCCTTTGTTCATTCAACGAAGGAACACCTGTAAGTTTAATAGAAGCGCAGGCTGCCAATAAGCCGGTCGTAACAACTCGTGTTGGAGGAATTACTGATGTGGTTATTCCAGGACAAACTGCTTTAATATCATCAAAAAAAAGCATTTCTAATTTTGCCAGAAATCTTTTTATGCTAATTGAGGATGATGAACGAAGAAAAATAATGGGTGATAAAGGACATGATTTTGTTTCTTCAAAATTCAGTTACCCCAGGTTAATAAAAGACACTTCCGATCTTTATAATAAACTATTAAAAGAGCATCAAAAATTTCGATAACAATCTTACATTTGTCTCCTTACAAAAAAATTCAATTGAGTTCGAAACCAATCAAATTTGTATTTACTATTTTATGTTTTTTCGGTATTTTAACAATTTCATCTTGTAAGATATTTTATCCTGATTTAATGTTTAAAACCGATAAGTTTTATCAATACACTCCTTCTGATACCCTTTCATTAAACAAAGAATATGTTTTAAAAGCAAATGATATATTAGAAGTACAAATTTTATCAAACAACGGATATCAGCTGGTTGATGTATTGGGGCAAGGTGGTAATTACAATCCGGTAAATTATACCATTCACAATGAGGGATTTGCCATACTACCCATGCTTGACTCTGTTTATTTTGCAGGTTACACAATTACAGGTGCTGAAAATTTGTTGAGTGAAAGATATTCCTATTATTTCGTAAATCCGTATATAAAAATTAAAGTAACAAATCGACGATGTATTGTTTATGTTGGAAGAGGAAATGGTTCAGTCATAAGCTTAGACAATGAAAGCATGTCATTAATTGAAGTACTTGCTTTAGCTGGTGGAGTAACTTCAAGTAAAGCCTTCAAAATAAAAATTATCAGGGGTGATACACACAATCCACAAATATATTTAATTGACTTATCAACTATTGAAGGAATGAAAAAAGCCAACCTGCAAATTGCAGCAAATGATATTATTTATGTTGAACCATCACTTTCGTTCAATGATATCAATCAACAAATAATTCCATTTGTTTCCTTTTTAACAACAGTAGTTTTGGTTTATAGTACTATCTTATCCTTAAAAAAATAATGCTCGAAAAAAAAATCATATTAAGCCCGATGCAAAAAATCCTTGGAGAGGATTTTAATCCGGGACTATTAATGATCATCGCGCGAAAAAGTTTGATTTGGTGTATTTTAATTATATTATTAACAACATCAACTTCAATATTATATCTCAGATACACCACTCCATTATATGAAGTGAATGCTCAGATCTTAATTAAGCAGGTTAATACTTCCAGTTCTTTAGGTATAAACTCAGGATTGTCATCTGCTGAAATGATGGATCAAAATGAACTGCAGAAAAACATTCAGATTATGAAATCGAATGTGATATTAGACAGAGTTATTGATCAGCTTCCATTATCAATTAGCTATTATAACATTGGACAAGTTCTAACCGAAGAACGATATAAAACTTCACCATTTGAAATTATTCCTCAGATAACTGACCCTTCAGCTTATGATATGCCCATTTATTTTACATTTAAATCCGCTCATGATTTTGAAATTGAATATCGGTTTTTAAAAACAAAATATTTTTTCAAAGGTAAATTCAATCAAAAAACAACTACCCCGCATTTTAATTTTGTAGCAAAATTAACTGCGCCGGATTTTAAAAAAACAGCCGGTGTTTATCTGGAAAGCAATTATTACTTTGTAATTAATAGCAGAGATAATTTAATAAATCAAATCAGAAGTAAGTTGCGGATCGAAATTTTTCCTCCAACTATTCAATGTAATATTCAAAACCCAGTTGCACAAAAAGGAGTGGATATTGTTAATTATATTAACGATGAATTTATAAAATATAACAAAGAAAAAAAGACTGAAAGTTCTTCTTTAATAATAGATTTCATTAACACACAAATAGATTTATTAAATGCAGAATTGCAAGCGTATGAAAATCAGATTAAAGCATTCAAAATAGAACATAATTTAATAAGTACCGTTTCAAAAGAACAAGAAATTCTTGTGGCATTAAAAAACATTGCCAATGTTGAATCTGATTTAAATTTAGATGAAAAAAACCTGAAATATTATCTTAATTATTTTCTTCTCAATAAAGATTCATCTAAACTTTTATTGGGAATTGTTGATGCAAAATATGTTGGATTGCAGAATTATGTAATAGCGCTCGATAAACTGCAGTCAGATAAACGAGAAAAATTACTCAAACTAAAACCAGCAAATCCGCAGATAATAAATATTGATAAACAAATTGCCGAGGTAAAATCAAATATTATTCAAAACATTAATAATTCTCAGGAAAATATTAACGAAGCACGCAAAGAATTAACTCAATCATATAATAAATACTTGGCTGAGTTTAAAGAATTTCCGGATTTGGAAGCTGAATTTCAGAAATTATATAATTTAAGCACTTTAAAAGAGAAATATTATTTAATGTTTCTTGATAAAAAATCAAGCTATACTATTTCTTTAGCAGGGTTTGTATCAGATTTTGTAGTTTTAAAACGAGCTGAAGTTCCAAGAAATCCGGTTTTTCCAAATGTGCCGTTAATTAAAACAATTGGAATTTTATCCGGAATAATTTTTAGTCTGTTTTTCATATTTATCAGGTATTTATTAAGTAATAAAATTCTCTCAATTTCTGAAATAGATAAGTTTTGCAATGCAGGTTTAGTGGGAATTATTCCGATTTACAGAAAACCGATGGATGTTTCTCAATTGGTTGTGAATATGAATCCAAAATCAGTAATATCAGAATCTTTCAGAAGTATCAGAACCAATCTTGACTATATTTATTCGGGCGTAGGAACTAAAATAATTACAGCTACCTCTACCATAGCAGGAGAAGGAAAAACATTTATTGCTGTAAATATTGCTGGTATATTTTCAGTTGGAGGAAAAAAAACAATTATTCTTGACTTTGATCTTCGCAAACCAAGAATTCATAAAGCATTTGCAACTGAAAATAATAAAGGCCTTAGCACAATTTTAATAGGAAAATATAAATTAGATGAATGTATAAAGCATTCTGAATGGGACAATCTTGATTTCATAACATCAGGTCCGGTTCCACCCAATCCGGCTGAATTTATTATGTCGCAAAAAACAACCGATCTTATTGAAGAATTAAAATTAAGATATGACATTATAGTTATTGACACTCCACCTATTGGTGTTGTAACAGACGCTTTGGAATTATTGAAAAAAGCTGATTATCCATTGTATGTTGTTAGAGCCGATTATTCAAGTCGTAATTTTTTAAACAATGCGAACCGTTTGGTAACCGAAAACCAAATATCACGCCTCTCCATTGTCTTGAACAGTATGGGATCCGGAGCTTCTGGTTATTCTTATAATTATGGATATGGGTATGGATATGGGTATGGATATGGATCAGGATATGGTGGATATGGCGGGGGCGGAAGTTATGGATATGGATATTATTCAGATGCTGCTGCACCTAAACTTTCGAGATGGAAAGGTGTTGTAAAATTTATTAAAGATAAATTTTGAATATGATACACGATGACTTTACCATTTACCTTGTTTATATTATTTTTTTTATTCTGTCAATAGTCTTTTCTGTTTTAATAAATGGATTGTTTTTAAGGTTTTCAAGAACACTGGGTATTCGACAAGTTGAATCTCAAAATATTATACGATGGGCATCAACCACTAAACCCTCTGTTGGTGGTTTTTCATTTTACATAGTTTTCTTATTTTCTTTTACAGCCTACACATTTATTTCTTTTGACACTAACGATATTTTCAATAAACAATTAATTGGTTTATTGCTTTCTTCCTCGCTTGGTTTTTTAATAGGTTTGGCTGATGATGCCTATAACACTAATCCTATTTTGAAATTTTTGGGGCAATTGATTTGTGCTGTTATTCTGATAATTTCAGGTCTTATTATAAACATTACTGATTACTATGCTATCAATGCACTATTCACCATCTTTTGGGTTATTGGAATAATGAATTCAATAAACATGCTTGATAATATGGATGGAATAACAGCCACAATTTCCGGAATTATTTTACTTTCCTGTTTAGGTATTCAAATCATTCAAGGAAATTTTTACTCCATTTATTCTTTTATTATTATTGGTGTAATTGGTGCTTTAGGTGGATTTATGGTTTTCAATTTTAATCCGGCTAAACTTTATATGGGCGATACTGGAAGTCAGTTTTTGGGCGTATTACTTTCAGGAATAACAATTTTAATTCTCTGGGGATTTCGTGATGTGCCCGGACCCGTTTTTCAATTTAAACAATTTTTGTTTCCGATTCTAGTTTTTAGTGTTCCTATTATTGATACAACTACAGTTACATTTCGTCGGATTGTCAGTGGCAAGTCTCCATTTATAGGAGGAAAGGATCATACAACTCATCATCTGGCTTATCTTGGATTAAATGACCGACAAGTGTTGCTTGTTCTTTCTCTGATTTCTGTGATATCTTCAGCAATAGCCTGCGGGTTAATTTATTGGTATGAGTTTCTTGAATCGCCAATTACGCTGGTGTTTTTTGTTTACTTTATTATTTTACTATCTGCAATGCAGTACCTTTATGAATTAGGAAAAAAGAAAAAAAAAACATCATTAACAAAAAATAAATCAGTAAAAATTGCCTGAAGTATTTTTTGTTTTTTTAGGTGGAGGTATTGGAAGTTTGTTAAGATATTTTATGAGTAAAATTTTTTCGTCGATAATACCATTATTTCCATTCGCAACTTTGGTATCAAACATTAGCGGAGCATTTATTCTTGGATTTGTTTTTGTTTTTTATTCTTCAAAATTTTTATCAGGCAATTCTTATTTATTTTTTGCTGTTGGAATTTGTGGTGGCTTCAGCACCTTTTCAACTTTCACTTTAGATAGCTTACAACTGTTTCAACAAGGAAACATATCAGGGGGAGTTTTAAATATTATTTTGAATTTAGTTTGCTGCTTCGTTTCAATTATAACCGGAATGTTTGTAGCAAAGCTCTTTTGAAAAACAGAGTTTGATTATATTTTGAATTATGCTATGAAAGTTTTTTAAATATTATTTTTTCAACTTGCTTCTTTCATTTATTCAATCTGCTAATTTCCCAATCGCTTTAAACCTCTCGAAAACTTTTAGCGTATGAGGTGCCTGTTCTAATTCTTCAGTTAAATCCTGTCCTGCCCAGTGTTCGTAGTGGCGACCCTTTCGCCATAGGCGGCTGTCGGTTACATCGTAAATAATTTTTTGAAAC
>CANJII010000019.1 GCA_947474435.1 Chitinophagaceae bacterium
CGAAAATGAACTGTTACAGTATGCGATTCAGCAATTGAAAACCATTGATGGAATCAGAATTATAGGTGAAGCAAAACATCATGCAAGTGCAGTTTCATTTCTTCTAGGCAACATTCATCCTTATGATGTCGGCGTGATACTCGATAAAATCGGAATCGCAGTTCGCACAGGTCACCACTGCAATCAACCATTGATGAAGCGATTTAACATTCCCGGAACTGTTCGTGCATCGTTTGCCGTTTACAATACGATGGAAGAAGTTGACAAACTAATAGCAGGAGTGAAGCAGGCAAAAAAAATGTTAAGCTAAATGAATCAGGTAAAATCTATATCTGAAGTTGAAGAACAAATCATTGAAGAATTTGAATTGTTCGATGATTGGATGGATAAGTACCAGCACCTGATTGACATGGGAAAATCATTGCCGCTCATTGAGTCGCAATTCAAGAATGATGATTACATCGTGAAAGGTTGTCAGAGTCAGGTATGGTTGAAGGGAGATTATGCGGATGGAAAAATTCATTTCACCTGCGACAGCGATGCGATTATTACAAAAGGAATGATAGCAGTTTTGCTTCGCGTATTGAACGACAGAACCCCTGAAGAAATCATCAGCGCGAAACTGGAATTCATTGACAAAATAAATCTGAAAGAACACCTGACACCTACACGCGCAAATGGATTAGTGAGCATGCTGAGTAAAATAAAAACTTACGCGCTTGCATTTTCAGGAAACAAAATCTGAGTGATGACTGAAGAAAAAAACACCGAACCAACTGTTACACCCACAGCTTTCTCTGAGATAAAAAGAGAAGAAGTTATTGCAGCCATTAAAACCTGCTACGACCCGGAGATACCTGTTGATGTGTGGGAACTCGGATTGATTTATGAACTAACCGTTGTGATGAACAATGTGCATGTACGCATGACGCTCACTTCACCGAGTTGCCCCGCTGCCGGAACATTGCCAGGTGATGTAGAAACCAAAATCAAAAATATACCAGGAGTAAAAGATGTAACAGTCGAATTGGTTTGGGACCCACCTTATCAAACAAGCATGATGAGTGAAGAAGCGAAATTGGAATTGGGGTTTATGTAGAATCTTAATATTGAATTTTTAAAATTTATAAATTGTATAATCTTCATTTTTAATAAACGGTTTTTTATAAACAGTTTTATCCAATCGATTCCAGATAATTACATAATCATTTTTTGAAGTCAATGTATCAACACTAAGTAAATTCTTTGGAATATAAGTATAGTGGTAATTCTTTTTTTGGACTGCATTATTAAATAAAAAATAAAGATAGAAATCACCATCGTCTATTAAGAATTTCTGTCCATGCGAAATGCTTTTGTAATCCTTTTCGAATTGAATGGAATAAATAAAATAGCCGGAGTTTTTATTCATAAAATAATAGAAATTAAACAGAAATAAAATTTGTAATGCTACACATGTTTTCAGAATGGTTGAATTTGCTGACTTAAAAAAAATAAATTTATCTGCTACTACTGCAAAGCAATAAGCCATGATAAATGCCAAATAAATAAATGTTCTTTCAACAGGAATTATGGATTGAATCAGAAAACAAATACATGGAATAGCAAAAAACGACAATAGAGTCAATACCTGATTAAATTCCTTTGTCCTGATAAAAATGAATAAAGCAAGTGTGATGAAAACTAATACAATAACCTCGTTCATACCGGCGATATTATAAAGTAATTTCATAATAAATCCCGGCAATTGATTTATAACTTCCTTTCTTCCGATGGATTTAATAATTGTGTTGTTAAATAGCGCATCTGACCCATTAATAATGATAATCGGCAGATATAAAACAAAAACCGAAACTAAGATTGTCACACCTGATTTCAACTGACTAACAATTGCTTTAGGTTTAAAAAGTAAAATCAAAAAATTAATCGTTAAAAACTGATAGAGAAAAGAAGGCATAACATAAAATCCGGCAATAGCAGCTATTGAAAAATATACCCAGTGAATTTTCTTGTTCTGGAGAATAATTTTAATAGCAGCATACGACATTAATATAAAACACAAATTCATGAGGCTATAACCTCTTGCTAAAAATGCATACAACAAACAATAATAGAGTACTGCAACTAATGAAATAAAAATCAATGCGATTTTTTTACTTGAATATTCGCGGGCAAGATTGTAAGCAAAAAACAAGGTAAGCAAATTGAAAACTATTGAAGGAATGCGGATGAGTATTAAATCATTGACCCACGGAATAAATAACATGAAGTAATTGCTCAGAGTATTTAATATATGATTATTATATGGGTTGGAATAATAACCAATAACCGCAAAAAACCCTTTGGATGAAAAATACAGATAATTATATGCCTCATCAACAGTTACAGGAAAGGTTATGCATAAATATACTGAAAAGGCAAAAGGAATAATCAGGATAAAATATATTTTATCATCTCGTATTATTTTCAATCTGAATTTTAATGAAATGGTAATATGAGAATATAATTCTGTTAACAAATTCCAAAGAGAATTTCTGAAATAAAACAAAAGCAGGTTGCAGAAAATCAGTCCGATAAATAAAATTCCGATAAATGAAATTTTAGTTTCTGTAATAAGTTTTTTAATATCTTTTTCCTGAACCGGATTATTTAAAAAAGACAAAACAAAATTCATGAATTGATCATATCCCCAATTGAAATAAAGAAACAGAACAGCAATGATCAATAAAGAAGGAAGAAAAAATAAAAATTTTAGAATATAATTTCTCATTACCGGAATGTGTTTATTTTAGGCTGTGAAAATAGTTTAAGAAAACAAACAGATTGAATAATTATCTGCAGTATGTCTTTAAATCATTTTGATATATTTGTTTAAATTTTTAATTCAACAGAATTAATATTCATGTGCATTCATGAAAAGGATATAACAAAAAGAAAAGAATGCGACTAAAGATTTGTACATGTTTTCATTGATAAAAAGAGCGTTTAAATTTAATTTTGACAGTAGCAATAGAGTAATTGGTCTTGATATTTACAGAAGTGCTGCTATACTTTTTGTATTATTTGCTCATTTTTTACAGGTATTCCCCGGAGATTCACTGATAATAAATTTTATTTATAATTTTTCCGGATACATAGGTGTTGAATTGTTTTTTGTATTAAGCGGATTTCTTATTGGTGGAATTTTGGTTAACATAAATGATCGGTCCGATCATTTTAATTTAATAGTGATTCAGAAATTCTGGATCAGAAGATGGTTCAGGACCTTGCCTGCCTATTACCTGATGATTTTAATCAATACAATTCTTTTCTTTTTTGCGAATAATCAGTTCATTTTCGGAGGCATAAATGGATGGTCATATATATTATTCCTTCAGAATTTTTCAAATCAAAAACAAAGTTTTTTTTCGGAGTCTTGGAGTTTATGCATTGAAGAATGGTTTTATTTACTCATTCCGCTTTTCATTTTCTTTTTCAATTTTTTAAAGAAAAATAAAATGCAGAAATTTATTATAGCGGTCGTGTTTTTCTATTTATTGATTATGATTTTAAAATTATTGGTTGTTTATAATTTTGAACTCTCGTGGGGTGAAGTAAGACGGCTTACACCGGTCAGGTTAAGTAGTATTCTTTATGGAGTAATTGCCGCTTACATGAATTTTTATTATAGAGAAAGTTGGGTCAGTAAAAAAAATATTTTTTTGGCATGTGGCATTCTGTTTAGTGCTGTAAGTACTTATTTTTTTATCACACAGGTTAATTATGGAATTCCGAATAAGGAGGGTTATCTCATTAAAGTTTTTTTATTTGATGGATTCAGTATCTCCTTTGCATTTTTGCTTCCGTTTTTCAGTCAAATGAAAAAATTAAAAAGTACCTGGATGGTAACCATATTTGTTTTTATCAGCACGATCTCTTATTCAATGTATTTAATTCATGTTCCTGTTTTGAAATTGCTTTCCGTTTTTCATCTTCCCTCAGCAATTTATTATATTTTTTGTTGGGTAATTTCAATCGCATTGTCTGCGGTTATATATAATTTATATGAACATCCGTTTACAGATTTAAGGGATAAGTTTTCAAAATGAAATAATCAATTAATCGACTTGCAGTATTTTACGAAATGTAAAATGAGGTCATTAACAGCAGTAATATTGAATGTGTGCTAAAGATTTTATTTTGCACATTTGCATCCCTGAAAATTTCATTAAAATACCCTAAACAAACTGAGGAAATACTTTTACTTCCTGATTGTTGTGGGTAAAAATTAATTTTAGAATGAGAGTTTATTTCGATAACGCTGCCACCACACCACTTGCTCCTGAAGTGATAGAAGCCATGCTTCCGTTTATGCAAACGCATTTCGGAAATCCGAGTGCCATTCATTCTTTCGGAAGAGAAACACGCTCGGCAATTGAGAAAGCGCGCAAGACCATTGCGAAACATTTAAACTGTTCGCCCGGTGAGATATTTTTCACCTCAGGCGGAACAGAGAGCAGCAACTTCGCCATACGGAAAGGAGTGGAAGCATCGGGTGCAAAACATATTATCACATCACCCATCGAACATCATTGTGTGTTACACACTGTGGAAGAATTAGAGAAGAGCGGAAAAATAAAAGCGCACTTTGTAAAAGTAGATTCGAAAGGAAGATTCGATCTGACTCATCTCGAAGAAATGTTAAAGACGCTTGAAGCGCCCGTGTTTGTATCGCTCATGCACGCGAACAACGAAATAGGAACCATGATGGATATTGATGCAGTGGCTGAATTGTGCAATCGTTACAATGCAGTGATGCACTCCGATACAGTTCAGAGCATGTGTCATTATCGTTTCGATTTACAGAAAACAAAAGTGAGTATGCTACAAGGCAGTGGTCATAAATTTCATGGACCGAAAGGCGCCGGATTTATTTACATCAGTAGCAGAATAAAACTGCACCCGTTGCTTTACGGAGGAAGTCAGGAAAGAAACATGAGAGCCGGAACTGAAAATGTTTATGGCATCATTGGGTTGGCAAAAGCAATGGATCTTGCTTACGAACATTTCGACGAAAACAAAAACAAGATTGAAGCGCTAAGAAAATATTTCATCGAGCAATTGAAAGAAAATTCCTCAGGTGTAACTTTCAATGGCGATTATGACGGTAATTATTTATTCACTGTATTAAATGTTGCTTTCCCGTACACTGATAAATCTGAATTGCTTTTGTTCAACTTGGATGTAGCAGGCATTGCAGCCAGCAGCGGAAGCGCCTGCAGCAGCGGAAGCGATGTGGGTTCGCATGTACTGAATGCAATAGGAGTAGGAACTGATAAAGTCTGTATTCGTTTTTCTTTTTCTGATTATAATACTATAGATGAAGTAGATTATGCAATAAGCAAATTGAAGGAACTCATGCCTCAAACGGTTTCAGTTCAATCATAATTAAAAAAACAATTATCGAAATATTTTAGAAAATTACTTACACCAGTAATCAATTTTTGTTTGTGCTTCTTTTACACCCATTTTTGCTGCAGTATGTAAGTCTTCGCAACCATCATCGGTATTTCCATTAAGACAATAGGATTGTCCCCTGTAAAAATAGCCACCGGCATCGTTTGGATTCAGTTTTACATAATTTTCAAAATCAAGAAGAGCTTCCTTGAATTGATTTTGATTACCTAACAATACACCCCTTTGAAAATACGCATAAGCATATTCCTTATTCAGTAAAATTGTTTTGCCAAAATCTTTTATTGCCGAATCAACCTGGTCGGTCCGCTGCTCAATCAGTGCCCGATAAAAATAAGCATCAGCATTATTTGAATTTTTAAACACTGCGGTATTCACATACTTCATGGCGCTGTCGTATTTTTTGTTGTCAGAATAATAAAGCGCAATTAGATAATATCCTTTAGCATAGGTCGGGTCTTCTTTTATCATTGCACGACATTGTTCAAACATTTTCGGAAAATCTTTCAGCGTGTAATACGAATCACCCAGTTTGGTTCTGATTTCAGTTTTGTTTTTCACCACCTCAAGCGCACGATAAAACTTTTTAAATGCTTCGGGATAATTATTATTCCGTGCCAGTGATGAACCATAATTTTCCCATGCTAAACCTGAATTGGGATTGGTGGTGGTTGCATTATCATAAAACGATTTATAGTCGGCATAATTTTGCGTGTTGACAAAGGTGATGAACATTTGAATAGTGATGAATGCATATAAATAATTGATAGAAAATTTATGTTGTACCAATGGTATAATCAGCGAATACGCTATTAACAACAAACCAATTCCCGGAAAAAACATCCGGTGATCGAGGTAATCATAAGCAAACCCGGTGAATGTGGGTTTATAAATGATAGAAGGAAAAACAGGTAAAATAAACAGAACCGCACCCAGCAAAATTATTTTAAGATTAACTTTTTTGCGTAGCAGGTAGGTTAATAGCGCCAGTAAAATAATAACCGAAACACCAAGCAGGGTCACCACCATACTATAGGCGGGCATCACTGAAAAAAACAAAGGCACAAAAAATTTGAATACTTCTTCAGGCAGTACCGGCAGGTTATAAATAAAACCGCTCCAGGTAAAAATATTATTTGTATCGTAAATGGATTGTGACCGCATCCATAAATAAATTCCCGTGAACACTACTCCAACTGATAACAGTAAATAATTTTTTATTTTTTTTACTTCAAGATCCCACATTAAAAATGCCGTGATATAAATGACCGGAAGCAGAACCATGGCGCTTTCTTTCGAAAGCAGTGCGCAGAAATAAAACAGCGCTGATAAAAACAAATGAATGATTTTATTTTTTTTCAACCATGCATAAAACGACAGCAGGCTCGCAATGGAAAAAGCAAACAGGTATAAATCGCCCCGGGCAGGTATCCAGCTTACAGTATGCGCAAATAAAAAATGAACCGAATAAACCAGCGACAGCAAAAAAGAAGTTCGCTCTTCCAGTCTGAAACCCAGCAGTAAAAAATACAGCAACTGAATGCCTAAGCAAAAAATCAATACATTGTGTATGTGGTATGCCGTTGCTTTGGTGCCCGTAAAAAAATAATCAACCGCATAGGTTAAAGTCTGCCACGGCCGGTAGAGCTCTATTTTTTTATTCATCATCCACGCGTCGGTAAAAAATATTTTCTGCAGATTAAAATGCTGAAGGGTGGTGGCGTTGCTGATCACTATGATATCATCGTCGTGATAAGTAAAATCGTAACTGAAGGTTTGTACATACAACAGAAACGGAAGAGCGAGCAGCAACAACTGATGACCGGGGTTTAACCGAAAAAGTTTTTCTGAAATTATGTTTTTCTTTTTCATGCAGTGAAATATTCCGGCGAAATATAAAACAGAATTATTTCCTGCCTTGTCGCTGGAGTAAATTTTGTCAAACCATTGTCATTATTGAGTTACAGAACAATAAACCGGAACGCGATCCGTTAATTTTGTAACAACAAGCGCATTTTCATGAACCCTGTTTTTCACCTGCTGCTTTTTTTTACAACTGAAATTATCACAAGGCCGAAGGGATGCATCTGTTCTGCAT
Source organism: Chitinophagaceae bacterium (assembly GCA_947474435.1). Classification (GTDB taxonomy): domain Bacteria; phylum Bacteroidota; class Bacteroidia; order Chitinophagales; family UBA10324; genus UBA10324. Next base: position 7,553 of record CANJII010000019.1, read on the forward strand.
TGTTTCCGTTCTGGCAATACGATTTCAAACACCTGTCGCCCATTCAGCACGATCATTCTCCGCCCGCACGGTTACGGTGGCGGCAGCGTGTACTGTAACTGCTGCGGTTGAGTTGGTGTTTCCGTCGGAAGCGGAAACAGTAACCACGGTTCCGGAAATGCTTCCGCGGTTTGCGGTAACAGTTACCGGAGTGTTGCGGCGGTTTCCGCATCATGGGTGGCTGTTCCCGGATGTTACGCGTTGCTTTGAGGCAGTCCGGTGAATGTTTCCGGAAATACCGGAAACAGAAACATAACTTCCGGAACTGTTTCCGCAACTTCCGGAACGGTTCCCGCAACTTCCGGAACGGTTTCCGTTACTTACGGTAACAGCAACGGTTAGTCCGCAACAAACAGCAGTCACCACTGAATCAGTTGAATTTCCCGGCTGCCTTTCAGTCCCGCACACCCGATCCGCAACCTCATTCATCAGAAGCCGGTTGCCGGAGGGAAAATTTTTTTCACTTTAAATTTCTTAAAAATGACACAGGATATAATCCCCCGCAAAGACGGGGAGTTCAACGACATGCAGAACCTGCTCATGGCAGGCATTACTGCAAACGCGGTGTTGTGGGGCATACCTGCCGGCGAAATCACTACCGGCACTGCTTTGCAATTGCTGTGGATACCGGGGTACAGCGCAGTCATCGATCCCGCCACTAAAACCAAGGCTACAGTGAATACTAAAAATGCGATACGCAAAAAGTATGAATTGTGGATGCGTCCCTTTGTTCAGCGATACCTGATGCTGAACACCGCCCTGGACGATGGCGAACGGATTGCCATGGGCTTGCGTCCCCGCGAAACCGGGCGCTCTGTTATTCCGCCTCCCGAAACCACTGTTCAGTTAGATCTGGTGGCCGGGCATGGTAACACGGTAAAGGTAATTTTCCGTCAGGAAGCCGACGGCGATGGTAACACAAGGCGTGGCAAGCCCGATGGCGTTAACAATTGCGAGTTTGCTTACAAAGTGGATGCACCCGCACCTGTTTCGCCCGACGATTGTGTGGTTGGCAAAATTGCATCGCGCAGCCCCCTTGTCATCAGTTTTGAACCTGAGCAGGCCGGCAAGCGATTGTATGTTTTTGCCCGCTGGCTCAATGCCAAGGACGAGGCAGGGCCCTGGACTCCTGTTCCGGCGTCCATCATTATTCCAGGTTAAGGAATGCTGATGCCCGACCTAACAGCAGGATTACACTGCTGTTTATCCCCCGATAATTAATTTTACCGGGGGATTTTTATTGCAGCGGGATGAATAATCTCAATCTGTTCATTAATTAAAACCTGAATCGTTCAATTAAAATTTCTGCTGAACAGGAATAACAATACGCTGAACCGGATACCCACCCCTGCCTGCCTGGTTGGTTATGCATAATGGAACCGCCTTTATCGAAATTCCTCAAATACATTTTTGTAATTCAGTTTCAATAATCGTTAAACGGCATAAAATAACCGTCGGTATTTTTTATACAATTCAATAAAACCGTATTTTTCAACCATAAAAGCCAATTTATCAACAGCGGCATTTTAACGGATTTTTAACAAAAACTTGCGGGTGAAATATTGTTTATTTATATTCACTTCCTGCTTCTGAAACCGATGCACTGAATTTTGCATTTTCAGAGTGAAAACAAATGGTTAACGGATTGGATAAAAACGAGGAAAACGGAATAAATGAAAGTGTTATTTAATACTAATCATCAAGAAACTGATTTAATAAATAAATAATTTTTTGCACAAAATCAAACATCATTCCAAATTTTTTTAAAACAAAAACCCATAACAAATGCCTATGAAAAAATTGTTTACAAATTATTCAATGCAGACGAACAAAGTTTCGGCCTTGCTTTTTTCTTCAAAAAATTTTCAAACCAAACATTAAACTAAACCAAACTAAACAAACATGAAAACCAAATTCTTTAAAACGATTTGCACCATGCTGGCGGTTATGCTATGTGTAGTGCAATTTTCAAGCGCGCAGCAGAAAAGTCCTGTTGAGCAAAAAATTGCTGATCAAAGCACCATTCGTATTGGTGACTTAGGTGTTTACAAGGTTGTAGAATCAAATTCCACTTCTTCACCCTATAATTACCAGAGTGTACCACAGGTTTCAAATGAAATTGCAGTACAAAGTCCACAAGTTGAGGTTATTGAATCAGTTGACGAGACTCCTGCTCCGGAAACTCAGATTAATCAGAGATCCAGAACCAATGGATTTATGTTTGCTAATCCTGATCAGGAATTGACTTATGTAAATAATGAAACCAAGCAGGTTACAGTAACACCAGCAGGTCTTGATAACTTCACTCATGAATTTATTTCATGGATGAATGAAAGTCCAGGCAATTTTGAATTACTTTCTGCTACCCAAAAAAATCTCTATCAAGCAGGTAATTTAAAGGCCTTATATCTAAATTATATTTCATTAGCAGTTAAGTTATCAAATTCTCCTCAATCAAAATAAAACCAACCAACACTTATGAATAACATTTTTACGAAACTACTAAAGCAAACCCGGTCCGCTTGGCTCGTGGTACTTGCTATAGTGCTTTGGAGTAGCGCTTCAATGGCACAGGTTAGTGTTACCGCTACGGCAGGTATACTTGGACCTACTAATTATGCAACCGTTCAGGCTGCTTTTGCTGCAATTAATGCAGGTACCCATAAGGGAACTATTGTTTTGTCAATCACCGCCAACACAACAGAAACGACTCCTGCTGTACAGTTGCTTGCTTCCGGAGTTGGCTTATCGAGCTACACTTCAATAAAAATTACTCCAACAGGAGGTGTTAACAGAGTAATTAACTCTGCTGCAACTCCGACTGCTTCAAGAGCAATTCTTGAATTTGTTGGTGCTGATAATGTAACCATAGATGGTGACGATGCCGGTGTTGGTGGAACCGCACAAAATCTGAGCATCATTGTAGCAACTACAGCTAATGCAAGTACTGCTTGTTTGCGCTTTAGCTCAAGTTCTACTACTACAAATGGTTGCACAGGTTGTACAGTTAAAAATTGTATTATTACAGGAGGTAGAAACCTTTCAACATCTGGTACCGCATCATATGGTATTTTTTGCGGATTGAGTACAGCTGCATCCACAATTACCACTCTTTCCGGTTCTGCGGATAATGACAACATGACCATTCAAAACAACCTTATTACTAAATGTTTTTATGGAATCTATTGTTATGGCTTAGCTTCTCCTTATTTAATGGATAATCTGATTATTAAAGGAAACACTATTGGCCCTGCTACTGCAACTACAAGCAATGTAATTATTGGAATTACGACTGCGAATACACAAATTGCAGCGTCAGCGGCCTCAGCTCAAATTGATGGTAATGACATTAGTGTTGGAGAAACAGTTTCTGGATACGGTGGTCTTGTTGCCGGCGTTAATGTACTTTTATCTAATGCAGGGATAATTATTAAGAATAATAAGATTCATGATATTTATAATCCCAGCGCAGGGGGCTGGCAGGCTCATGGTATATCTATTAGTTCTTCAGCAACAAATAATGGGGGGATTAGTATTTTTAATAACTTTATTTATAAAGTTGTTGCTTATCACTATATTTCCGGTTTATCGCAGTATACAGCTCATGGGATTTATATTAGTGTAGGAGCAACTGGTCTGAAGATTGATCATAACTCAATTAACATGAGTACTCCAAACGCAGGTTCTGGAACTATAAACTCATCATTCTGTTTACTTTCTAATAGCGCTGCTGCAACTTATACATCGTTTCAGAATAATATTCTGGTAAATACTATGTCGGATAATACCCTTCAGTTTTGTGGCTGTGTTTACTTCGCTGTAACTACTAATGCAAGCTTACCAGTTACAATGGATAAAAATGATTATTATATTACCGGAGCTTCGGGTTATATTGGTGGATTCAACGGATTGGTTTATAATACTTTATCAGCCTGGCAAGGTGTTTCTGCAAGAGATGCAGCATCATATAATGTTAATCCTCCTTTCACTTCTGCTACAGACCTTCATATTCCAGCTGCTACTATATCTGGTCTTGAATCAGGTGGAAATACATTGGCAGGTGTAACTGTTGATATTGATAATGATGCTCGTCCCGGTCCTGCTGGTTCAATTAATGGTGGTGCTTCTGCGTCTGATGTTGGTGCCGATGAATTTGATGGTGCTCTTCCAGTATGCGCCGGAACTCCTACTGCAGGTACCATTTCATGTGCTCCTGCAAGTGTTTGTTATGGTTTAGCTACAACTATGTCTTTGGGCGGCGGTTCATCGTTCCCCGGTACTGCTATTACCAATCAGTGGCAGTATTCATCTAATGGTGGCGCTACCTGGACCAACTGGACCGGACAAACCGGTGTTTCATTGGCTATTTTAGTAGTTTCTTCAACTAATCAATATCGTTGTGTGGTTACATGTACTACCACAGGTTTGTTTGCTGCTACTCCCGGTTTTTCTCCGGGTATGACCAGTCCTCCATCTGTGGCTACCATTCCTTACACACAGGATTTCGAATCATGGATCAGTGTATGTACTGCTACCGATGCTCCGGATATTTACTCCCGTACCTGCACTCCGTACCTTACACCATTGGCAAATGCCTTAATCAGAAGAGACGATGATGTTGCTTCTGTACCTTGGACCAATCCTGCTTTGGGTGGATACAGTCCTGTATCTTTTACAGGAGCTCACTCTGCCCGCTTTCATAAATACAGTCTTGCTAATACCAATCAGGGTTTCATTGATTTCTGGGTCGATTTAAGTGCAGGAGGTCCTGCCAACCCAACTACCATCATGCTCGATTATATTTGCACATCAGGCTTTGCTTATGGTTTAAATGTATCAACTGATAATGGCTTAACATTTACTTTATTAACAGCCAGCCCTTCGTTGATTACTACACCAATCTGGAGAACCATTACTTCATCTACAACTGCAAATTCTGCAACCACTTTGTTCCGTATTGTTTTCCAGGCAACAGGTGCAGCTACAACTGATATCGGATTGGATAATCTCCGTATTTTCCCTGCATGCTCAGGAGCTCCTGCCATGGCAACTATTACTCCTTCTCAAAACCCTGTTTGTGTTGGTACCAATTACCAATTAACAGCCGGTGGATTGGGTAATACAGGAAACTTCTTTTACGACTGGCAATCATCATTAGATGGTGGTGCTACCTGGCTTGACCTTGGCGGTGGTTTTAATATTTTCTCGGGTTCACAAGCGGCTGCCACCACTTACCGTGTGCTGGTTACTTGTGTAACATCGGGCTTAACTACCACATCTAATACTTTGTTAATGACCATGTACAGTCCTGCTTATGTTCCTTATTTTGGTTATACTCAAAATTTTGAATCATGGGTGAGCGCCTGCTCGGTTACCGATGTTCCTTCAGTAAACTGGAAAACAACTCCGGCTATAGGCAACAATGCAAGTCCCGGAATTTGCGGATGGAGAAGAGATGATCAGGGTGCCAGCGGAAACTGGTATACACCAGAACTCGCAAATGGTATGTATGCACCTGCATTTACAGTAGGCGCACACTCTGCCCGCTTCCATACTTATTCGGTAGCAGCTGGAAACATTGAAAGCATGGATCTTTACATGAACTGTACGGGTTCAGGAGGTGCTTTAACCATGACATTCGATTACATCAATACAGGAGGTACTGATCTTCTCAGAATTTATGTTTCAACCAATGGCGGTGCTACATTTGTTCAATCAGGCGCCAACCTTGGTGTACAGGCTACCTGGGGTAATAAGAGTTTTGCTATTGCTTCGGCATCTGCAACTACCATTATCCGTTTTCAGGCAACCGGTGACTGGGGTTTAGATGACATCGGAGTTGATAACCTTGTAATTGTTGGACCTTGTGCAGGTACACCAACTGCAGGTACAGGCACTGCCGCACCGGCTTCGGTATGTTCAGGAAGCCCTGTTACTTTAACTTTAACCGGTGCTGCCGCAGGATCAGGAATCACTTATCAGTGGCAATCGTCTCCTGATAATATTACCTGGACCAATATTGGTGGTGCAACCAATTCTGTTTCAGTAATTACTCAGTTGAGCAATAGCTACTATCGTTGCGCTGTAACCTGCGTGCCAAGTACTTCAACAGCTTACACAGTGGCTACCCCACAAATTACCACCACTTCTCCTATTACTTACGCTACACTACCTTACACTCAGAGTTTTGAAACTTGGGTTAATGCATGTGGTGTACTTGATCGTCCGAACGATAACCACTGGCTCACTAATCCTTCTGCAGGTAACACTTCCTGGAAGAGAGAAGATGACGCATCATTGGGTGGAGCGTTATCAGGCGGTAACTGGACCACAGGTGCTTACGGCGGACCTTCTGCTGTAGCTACTGTTGGTGTTCATGCTGCTAAATTCTACACTTATCTTGCAACAGCAGGATTGAGCGGTATAATGGATTTGTATATTGATTGTTCAACTTCCGGTGGAGCTATTGGTGTTTCTTATGATATGATTAATCATAACGACGCTGCCGCAGGATTCCCCGGATATGATTTAGATATATTGGAAGTTTGGGGTTCAACCGATGGCGGAGGAACATTCTCTTTATTGCAAAGCACACAAGGTGCTCCGGGATGGACTTCAAAGAATCTTTCTTATGTTACTTCTTCGGCTACTACTGTTATCAGATTCAAGGCTACTTCAGATTTTGGTTACACCAATATCGGATTGGATAATGTAAGTGTTGGACCTACCTGCAGCGGAACACCAGTTGCCGGAACCATCAACACCTCTGCTAATCCGGTTTGCGATGGGGCTACTTCATTCACTTTATCATTAACCGGTGCCACCAATGGTGGAGGAATTGTTTTCCAGTGGCAATCTGCTGCTGTGAATGTATCCGGATCGTTTACAGATATTGTTGGTGCTACTAACAGTTCTTATACCGGAGTTCAGGCAACTCCAAGCTGGTATCGTTGCGTTGTAACCTGTACCAATGGCGGAGCATCTGCTACACAGGGTGCCGGTGCTACTTTGAACGAAACAATGGTTGCAGGCGCTTCTTACGCTGCATTGCCATATTCTCAGAGCTTTGAAGCATGGACAACCAATTGTGCAACCACTGACCGACCAGGAGCAAACTGGTTAAACTCACCTTACACAGGAGACAATTCATGGCGCAGAGACGACCAGGGAGCATCAGCTTCATGGGCGTTTAATGCTGGTGCCTATACTCCTGCTTCATCAATAGGAGCGCACTCAGCTCGTTTTGATACTTATTCTGCTTCATTTGGCACAACGGGAGATTTGGATTTGTATGTAAATGCAACCGGATCAGGCGGTAACATTGGTTTATCATTCGATTTTACCAATGCTGCCGACGGCGATGTTGACTACATGCGTATTGATTATTCAACTGATGGCGGTTCAACCTTTACTACAGGTCTGGCTACTTTAGGTCAGACAGGTGCATGGGCAGGTTACAATTACCTGATTCCTTCTTCATCGGCTACCACTATTATCCGTTTCCATTGCTGGTCTGATTTCGGATTGTCTGATATGGGATTGGATAATGTAGCTGTAGCTTTATCATGTTCAGGTACACCTGCTCCGGGAGCCACACTTTCAAGTTCAGGCATCGGAGTTTGTCCGGCTACACCATTCACTTTATCAACAGCCAATAACATGAGTTCCCCGGGTATTACCTTTCAGTGGCAATCTGCTCCTGTTCCCGGATTACCTGCATCTTATACCAACATTGCCGGTGCTACCAATTCAACTTACGCGGGTTCACAACTTGTTGAAACCTACTACAGGTGCTATATTGTTTGTACCAATGGTGGTGGAAACGCTACTTCAACCGCGCTTGATTTGATCATGAATCCTTTCTACCTGTGTTACGGGGTACCTGGTAACGGAGGAACCTGTTTTGAGGATATTACTAATGTTACCTTGAATACAATAAACAACAATACTACTTGTTCGCCAAACAATTATTCACAACAGGCAGCAACTACATCGTTGCAACAAGGAAGTAATTATGTGGGTTCAATGACTACTGACGGATTTTGGGGTAATGCAATTACCGGTGTTTGGATTGATTACAACCAAAACGGTGTTTTTGATGTTACAGAATTCTGTACTCCGCAGCCAATGACCAATGCCACATCAGGTGTAATAACTGTGAATGTGCCTATTACAGCAACAGTTGGTTTAACAGGCATGCGTGTTCGTTCAAACTGGTCAATTTATACAATGACAGCCTCAGACGCAGGAACTCCTTCTTTTGAAGGCGAAACTGAAGATTATGTGATTACAATTACAGCAGCTCCTCTTTGTTCAGGAACCCCTGCAGCTTCTACCACAGTATCTTCGGCTAACCCAACTGCGATTGGTGGTTCTTACACATTAAGTTTAACCGGATTAGGTTTATCAGGATTATTATTCCAATGGCAATCATCTGGTGATAATGTTACCTGGACTGATGTTAGTGGTGCTACCAATACTACTTATTCAAGTGTTGGAACAGTAAATACTTACTACCGTTGTTTGGTAAAATGCTCAGTAAGTGGTTTGTCTACTCCATCAACTTCATTGCTTCAGAAAGTTAATCCTTACTGTACTCCGTTCTATTCTTCAGGATCAGGTGCTGGCGATTACATTTCGAGAGTGCAGATTGAAGATAATAGCGGTTCAACAGTATTGAATTACGGTACGGCTGGTTCTGGTGTTTCGCCTTATTACAATGATTATACTGTTTTGGCTCCTAATCCTGATATTCAGGCAGGATCTTTCTTCTGGTTAAAAGCCAATCCCGGAACATGGCTTGGTTATATTGTGATGCAGGCTTGGGTTGACTGGAATAATGATGGAGATTTTTATGATGGAGGTGAGTGGGTTACTTATCAGAGCAGTCAGGTTACTACCCAGGCAATGGGAACTATAGGAGGAACAGCAAACACAGGTAAAATTTACTGTGAAGTTCCAAGTATCGGTGCTTATCCTGGTGGTGGAGTTGTTGCATTAGGTACTCACAGAATGCGTGTTCGTTACCTTGATATCGTTTCTCAGGGAGTGGGTTCGTTCCCAATGGATCCTTGCGGTACTTACATCTGGGGTGAAACAGAAGATTATGATTTAAATCTTGTTTCAACATGTACAGTTGCTTCTGCAGCCTCTCAGGTAACAAGTTTCGTTCCCGGTCAAACAACTGTGAATGATAGAATTCAGGTTACTTTGTCAAGCCCTTCAGTTGGTGGATTAAAGAAGTTTGAATATTCTTCAAGCCCGACTTTCGCTACTGTTGATGGTCAGTTTATCGAGTATGGAATGACTACCTCTACAACTCCATCATTTGTTGACAATGTAAATTTGGGTCAGATTTATGTTCGTGGTGTTTACCAGAATGAAGGATGTGCAGTTGATAATACTCAAACCATGTTGATTAAAACTTCCTGTGCTCCTGAGTTGTTCTTCTGGACCAACAGAACTTTAACACCATACCTTCCATCATATGTTCATGATTACATTTCAAATGTAAAAATCAGCATTGGTGCTACTAATTACCTGAATAACACATCAGCTTACCAAAACGATGGTTATAATGATTTCACTTACATTTCTGCCAACCTTGACAGATCTGTAACCTATACAATCAGTACAACCTGTAACGGTGCCGGAGCTGCTTATTCTGCATCAAGAGCTGCATGGTTAGATTACAATGGTGACGGAGTTTTGCAAGCATCAGAAAACATTTACCTGTCTCCGGCAACCGGAGGAGTAAATTCAGGAACCTTAACCGGAACCTTTAGCATACCTTGCGGTAATGCGTTTGTTGGTGATGTTATTTTGAGAATAATGGCGGTGTACGACAATCCGTTTGGTACAGGAGTTTACACTTTCTTGACAGCTAACCCATGTACAGGAGGATTTTATTATGGAGAAATTGAAGAATACAGTGTTCACATCAATGAAATTCCTGAGTTGATTGTAAGTCCTGCCGCTTCTGTTTGTGCAGGAACTTCTGCTACCCTGAAAGTTACAGGACCTACAGCAGGAGCTGTAGTTGCCGGTGCAGGTCCTTATACATGGACATGGTTACCAACAACTTCATCGTTGAGTATTAATCCAACCAACCTCAATCAGAATACCGTTGCTAATGCTCCGATAAATACATTCTACACTGTTACAGGTTTGTTAAGCAACTCATGTACAGCAACTACCGTTGTTCCGGTTACTACTGTTCCGTTAGCCGGAGCTGTTACACCGCTTGGATCAGTAGTTTGCACTGGTGGATCTCAGGTACTTGTTGCTCTTGGTGCCGCCGGATTGTATCAGTGGCAGTATTCAGATGACAACACTATCTGGAATAACATTCCAGGTGCTACGAATACTACTTATTCTACCGCTGCATTTGCAACACCAAATAAGAGGTATTATCGTTTGATTACCTTGTCGCCAAACTGTTATGATCTTGCATCAAATACAGTTACAGTAGAATTATTCACAACACCTGTAGTTACAATCTCAAGTGTAACTTCAACCAGTTTTATTGTGGATTGGACACCAGCAGGAGGTGGTAATTTCTCTGTTACAATTCCAGGGGCTCCGGGATCGCCATACCTACTTGCTATGCCTCCATTATCAGTTAGCGGGTTGGCACCAAATACCAACTATGCTGCAACTGTAACCAAAACATCTTTACCTGCATGTCTTCCAAACACACCTGGAACCGCAACGGCTAAAACTTTGTGTGCAACTGCTCCAGCTCCAACATTTGGTGCAACCACAAATGGAACTACTGTTGTAAACATTCCAAGTGGAGGTCCTTCGTACAAGGTGTTCTACAAATTTATTACCTTGTATAATAACTATTTGTCATCACCAACTTGTTTGGCTCCCGGTTCAACCTACACCATTACTTCACAATGGTCAGGTGTACCGATTTCAGTGTACTTACAGGCATGCGATTGCCCAACAGTAGGATTGATGGGTCAGGCAGGACCAGCGGTAATTAAATACTTGTTGCCAGGGTCAAGCACATGCGCTTCACCAACAGGTCCTCTTGGTGTTGGTTTGTTTACAACAGGTAATGTTGTTTCTGATTGCCCTAACCGCATAAAAGTTGAATTAGGCGGAAGTCCAACCAATAACTACCGTGTAACCTTCCAGCGATTGTTGCCAACATTTGCAGCAGCAAATACTTACCCTGTTTCATATAGCGGAATAATGAGCTATACAGTAATGAACACACCATTGCCACAAGTTTGGCAGGTATGGGTAGTATCAGCATGCGGAATTGGAGGAACACCTCCATATTCAGTAATGTCAGAAGTAGTTCAGGTGACAGTAAAATCAGGATGTAACAAGATTCAGAATCTTGTATTGAGTCATCCAACCTGTCATGGATTTACAGCTACATGGAATGCAGGAGATTGCGGATTACCAACAACCAATCTATTGGGTTATTCAGCCTTCGTTAAGGTTGGAGCATCAAACTGGAATGGCTATGCAGCACCAACCAATGTTAAAACCGGAGCAATCTGGGGATCAGGAGTAACCATTCAGGTTTATGTAAGAGCAAACTCTTGCAACAACTCGTTTGGTCCTGCATCAGATATTCAAACCATTACTACACTTTCAGGTGCAGGTTGCCGCGAGGAAGACCAGCAGGTTGAAGAGAGTTTGAATCATGATGGCATTACCAATGAATTCGGAACACTGAGTGTATATCCAAACCCAAATCAGGGCCAGTTTGTAATGGACCTTCAAATGGGAGATTTAACTTCTCAGGATGTACGGATTGATGTGATGAACATGTTGGGACAAGTAGTTTATACACAAATCACCAACATCAGCGATGGACATATTACTGAAGGTATAGCATTATCGGAATCAATTGCTTCCGGTAACTATATGGTTCGTGTAATGGCAGGCGACAAAGCTGTCTTTAACACACGGATTAACATCAGCAAGTAATTCAGAACTGAAGTTAGTTAGTTAATTAATAAAAATCCCTCCGGCATCATTGTCGGGGGGATTTTTATTTTATACTATCCCGGCTGAATTTTATAGTGTCTTTCCGAACCAGATATATCAATACAGCATTGTCGTATTTCGCTCTTCGATATGCACTAAATAAAAATTGTTGCGCGTTCTTATACTGAATAATGTAATTCATTTCAAATCGAAATGAATTTTAATTTTTAAAGAAGTAATTGAGAATGATGATATTTGAAACCTCTTATGCAAAAACAACTCACGCTCATTTATGGCATTCATCCGGTTGAAGAAGCAATTAGTGCCAACCGAAGTATTGAAAAAATTTTTATTCAAAAAGGTTTTCGAAACGATTCGTTCAAAGAAATTTTAGCAACTGCAAAAACACGCAACATTCCGGTAGCAAGTGTACCGTTGGAAATGTTAGATAGAATTACACATGGCGTTCATCAAGGCATTGCAGCCAAAGTTTCGCCAATAGATTTTGTTGACTGGCGTGATATTGTTGCGCATACATTTGAACAAGGTGAAACTCCTTTGCTCATGGTGTGCGATAGTATTACCGATGTGCGCAATGTGGGAGCCATTGCACGAACCGCATACGCAGTTGGTGTACATGCTCTGATAATTCCTTCGCAAGGATTTGCTTCATTTACTGCAGATGCAGTAAAAGCATCGGCTGGCGCATTGCAAAAAATTCATGTATCGCGTGAAAGTGATTTGGTAAAAGCAGTGAAAGAAATGATGGGATATGGAATTCAGACCATTGTGGCCGATGCAACCGGAAAAGAATTTCCGTACGAGATTGATATGAAATTACCAACTGCAATTATCATGGGCTCGGAAGATGAAGGAGCGGCAAAAAATATTCTTCGTTTCTCAACACATATTGTAAAACTACCAATGCCGGGTGCCATTGACAGTTACAATGTATCTGTTGCAGCGGGCATGATGTTGTACGAAGCAATCAGGCAACGAACATTTAACCAGTAAATTAATTTCCATCAATATTCATTAGTCGTAAATCAATATTCCCCGCCTGCTTTTCGGACAGGGATATTCAAAAAAATCGAAGAAAGGATTAAGGAAAAACCAGAAAAAAATTTCAAATCTTTTTTAATCGCACCTTCTATATTCGCACTCCGCAAAAACAGGATGCTTCAGGTCGAAAAATTATTTCAGGTAGCTGCACATTCAGGCAGCATTTATTCAATCATCAGTGACAGTGATGAGTTCGTGTACACCGGCGGAAGCGATGGAGTTGTTTTAAAATGGAATATTCATTCAACTGATTCAGCCACTGCCGTTGCAAAGGTTTCCGGGCAAATATTTTCACTTTATTTATTTCAACCACTCAATCAATTGTGGGTGGGCACCATGTCGGGAGCAGTTCATGTGCTGGATTTAAATTTGAAAAAGGAAATTCATCATTTCGTTAATCACACGGCTTCAGTTTTTGATATTCAGTTAAATCCTGATGGAAAAATTTTTATTGCGTCAAAAGACGGAACCATTTCCATTTGGGATGCTGCTACTTCTCAATTCATTCAATCCATTCACATTGCTGATGGCGGCTTGCGAAAAATTGTTTTTCATCCAACCAGAAATGAAATGGCAATAGGTTCGAGTGATAACAGCATATATATTTTCTCAGGTGATACTTATGAATTGATAACTTCGATTGATGCTCATACGAATTCAATTTTCTCGTTGTGTTATTCTATGGATGGAACTGAATTGTTCAGCGGTGGAAGAGATGCCATGCTTTATTCATGGGATGTTTTAAATAATTATCACGAACTGAAAAAATTACCTGCACACCTTTACACCATCAACGATATTGTTTTGTTAGATGGGAATTTAATGGCAACAGCAGGTCGCGATAAGCATGTGAAAATCTGGAACGCAGATAATTTAGAATTGATAAAAGTGTTGGACAAAGAAAAATTCGAAGGACATAAAAACAGCGTAAATAAATTGTGCTGGCTAAACGAACAGAAAATTTTACTCTCAGTAAGCGATGACCGAAGCATGATTGCATGGAAAATTGAGGGTTGAAAAATGAGAAGATTGACAGATTTAAAGATTGAAAAAATTTCAGAATCGAAAATTGTATTTACAAATAACAAATAATCAATAACAAATAACTTTTACTTACGATGATACTAAGCGACAAAGCAATTCTCGAATCAATTGACAAAGGCGATATTTTAATTGAACCATTCCGGTTGGATTGTTTGGGTTCAAACTCTTATGATGTTCACCTCGGAAAATACTTGGCCACTTACAATGACCGTGTGCTCGATGCAAAGCAACACAACAAGATTGAAGAGTTCACCATTCCGAAAGATGGCTTTGTGTTACAGCCCGGAAATTTGTATCTCGGTGTAACAGAAGAATATACCGAAACACACGCGCATGTTCCGTTCCTCGAAGGCAAATCGAGTGTGGGCAGATTAGGGATTGACATACACGCTACAGCAGGAAAGGGAGATGTGGGTTACTGTAACACCTGGACTCTGGAGATTTCAGTTACCATGCCCGTGCGCATATATGCCGGAATGCCAATTGGGCAACTGATTTATTTTAAAGTGGATGGCGATGTAAAAAATTTATACAACAAAAAATCAAACGCCAAATACAACAAGCGAACGATCAAGCCCCTTGAATCAATGATGTACAAGAATAAATTCTGATTGTAGTTGAGTGAAAAAAATAAAATGACAACCCGCAGATTTTTATTTCAAGAAAATAAATTAATGAAATTTATTTTCAGGTCAGCAGCATTTTTCTTTTTCATTTTTCATATTTCATTTATTTGTTCCGCGCAATATACCTGGAGCGGAAAGGTGATGGACTCCACGAGTTTTGAACCACTGCCGTTTGTTACAATCGTATTAAATCATTCCACCACTATCGGAACACGAACCGATATGGATGGAAAATTTTCGTTCACTACTGCTGAATCCAAAATTCATTTAACTATCAGTTATGTTGGTTACAAAGTGCAGGAGATTGATTTTGATTCGAAAGGAAAACAAACACAACTGAATATTTTACTGCAGACAGAAGAACAGCAATTGCAGGATGTAACTGTTTTTGCAGGTGAAAATCCGGCGCACCGGATTATTCGCGAAGCTGTAAAACATGGTGATGAAAATGATCCGGAGAAACTGAATTCCTATTCGTTCAACGCCTATAACAAGTATGTTTTTACTGCCGATGCTGATAATGCGAAATTGGGAAAGGACCGTAAAAATGATTCAGCCAAACAAATGTTTGAATACCTGAAGGGAAATTACTTGATGATTATGGAATCAATGATTGAAACTGATTTTCGTGCGCCGGGTTTGAAAAAAGAATTTGTTAAAGCAACAAAAGTGAGCGGACTAAAAGATCCATCATTCACACTGGCTTCATCGCAATTGCAGCCGTTTGCTTTTTACACTAACTACATTACACTCGTTGATCTTGATTACCTGAACCCAATCAGTAAGGGCAGTTCCAATTTTTATTTCTTCGGAATAGAAGACACTTCATACCAGGGAACCGATACCATTTATCACATCAGCTTCCGGCCGAAGAAGGGAAAAAATTTCAGGTCGCTGAAAGGAATGTTGTTTATTAATACCGATGGTTATGCCATTCAGCACATCACTGCCGAACCCTTTGATACTTTAGGAATGGCCATGATTGTGAAAATTGAACAGGACTATACCAAGCCCGATGGCATTCATTGGTTTCCGGTTCGTTACAACACCGATATTCATTACAATAATTTTATGAAGCCGGGATTGAAAGTTTTTATGCAGGGTCGTTCGTACATTGATAGTGTAAAAATAAATCCTGTTATTTCACTCAATCAATTTGATGGAATCACACAGCAGATTGATCCGCTTGCAGGAAATAAAAAAGAAGATTTCTGGAACAGTGTGCGCGCCGATTCACTTACTGCTAAAGAAATAAAAACATACCAGCACATGGATAGTCTCGGTCGCGAGCGGCACATGGATGCGAAACTCAATGTTATAAATGGCTTGCTCGGAAATGAATTGCCAGTTGGATTTATCAGCATTGATATCACCAACATTATTAAAATAAATGTGAAAGAAAATTATCGTTTCGGATTGGGGTTAACCACCAACGAAAAAGTATCGAGCTTTTTTAAACTCGGTGGTTATGCAGGTTATGGCATTGCGGATATGCAATGGAAGTACGGAGGAAATTTAAAATTTGACCTGAACAAAAAATATAATTATGCACTCATTTTTAAATACGCACACGATTATGAAGAAGCGGGTGGAGTTAGTTTTTACAAAGACAATACATCGGGCAACACACAAAAAGTCCGCAATACTTTAATCGACCGGTTCGATTTTACTGACCGCTATGAAGTATCATTAACCGGAAGAAGTTTTCGTTTTCTGAATTTTAAAATCACCGCTTTTGAGGCGCAAAAAAATCCGGTGTTTGATTATTACTATGTGAGTGATAAAACGATGGAAAATATTTCAGCACCATTTATTTTTTCAGGAATAAAATTTTCGGGTCGATATGCTTACAAAGAAAAAACGATAGAAACATTCGGGCAGAAAGTTCCGGTGTTCAATCCGTGGCCCATTGTGTGGTTCAATGTAACCAAGGGACTGAAAATTTCTAACGGACAGTTTGATTATTGGAAACTGGATTTGAAATTAAAATTTGAATTTCCAAGCAAGCGCTTCGGATATACTTATTTGCAGGCATTTGCCGGATATGCAACTTCCACTTTGCCGCTTGCTGAATTATTCAGTTGCAAAGGAAATTACACGCGGTATGGTTTGTATTCGTATAGTAATTTTCAAACCATGCGCGCCAATGAATTTGTGTATGATCAGTATGCCGCCATTTTCTGGGAGCAGGATTTCGGCTCATTGATTTTTAAAGCCGGAAAATTTCGACCGAAAGTTTTGTTGTCGAACAGCGTTGGAATTGGAAAAATAAATCATCCGGAATTACATGTGGTGGATGGAATTGTTTTAACGAACCGTGAAAAACCATACACTGAATCCGGTTTGATTATTAATAATATTATCAGTAAAAAATTCTTCGGTGCCTTGCGCTTGGGTTTGGGGGTTGGTGGTTATTACCGGTGGGGATTTTACACCTTGCCGAACTGGAAAGATAATGTTGCATTGAAACTTGCTTTTTATATAGCGGGATAAGTTTGTGAATTGTCAAAGGTTAATTGTGAAAAGTGAAATGAAAAAAATATTTTTCTCCATTAAAATATTAATGCGGTAGAGCATGTAGTTTTGTTTACCTTATGGAAGAATCAGAAAAATATTTATCGCCGCTTGAAAAGAAGATTGTTAAAATCTGCAATCAGTTAATTGCTGAAGTGGCGCGGAAAGAAAAAGAAGGAATTTTTATTTCGCTTGATGAAGAAAAATCGTGCAACGGATGGAAGAGTACAAAAGCAAATCTGCTTAAACTCGCTCAGTTAAAATTTCTGAATAACCAAAAACTGAAAGACAAAAAAACAACTGAACAGGAACGAACAGCGATAAAAGAATTTTTTATAAAAGCAGATTTATATACCGAAAAAGAAGAACAGATATTTGAATGGCTTCAATTTGTACTTGCAGAATATGAAGGGAAAAAATTGAAGGAGAAAAGGAAGAAATATTAAATCAACTTTATTATCCATTCTCCTAAACAGCCAGACCGTTTAGGCAAGCCGAAAATGTGTGTTTGCTTAGGGTAGTAAATATATTTTGCTAACGAAGAAGGGAAGGAGTGGTATTGTAGCTCCAAGAAGTAAAAAAAAAGAAGGTTTTAGAATCATAACTGTTCGTTTACCTACACTGTTTGTTAAAAGGACAACTCTTTGTTTACCTCTCAAAGCCCTTCTTTTTTTTTATTTCTTTAATCTTATACTATCGTTGCGCATTGAATAAATTAATTAAGTAAACCTCATGTTATCGGCTGGCATTTTGTGTTTTCAAATTTTCAATGAGAATTCTTATGCCATCTTTAGGTGCTGTTGCTGCAATTCCAAATCGTTTCTCAAATTTTGTACTATCGAAAATATAATCTTGATCATATTGGTAAATCATTTCCGGAAACTCTTTCATTATCGGTATAAACAATCCAAGAATATTTATCATCCAAACAGGTATTGTTTGAATCTTAGCTTCCACCTTGATTTCATTTGCAATCAACTGAATCCATTGGAGATTAGTTAATTGTTCTTTTGTTGTAGGAACATGCCATACTTGATTATAAGCATCAATAGTATTTCCAAGTAACGCTGTTGCCTTAGCAGCATCTGGTGTATATGTGTAAGTATGTATTTTGTTGATTTTGCCAAATGCCTGTGCTTTTTTTCCTTTCATAAGATTATCAGCAACCATCATATTCAAAGCACTACTTTTATTGTCAGGTCCATAAAAATCAGCCGAACGGGCAATAAGGGCTGTTAGGGTTTTCTTCTCCACTTCTTTCATAATCATTTCGTGAAGCTGTTGTCTTACCTCTCCTTTTTTGCTGCAAGCTTGAATAGGCGAAGATTCGGTCATGTGTGGTATGGCAGATTTTGAATACATATATACATTATCAAAAAAAACAAGTTTGGCATTATGCGTTTTACATGCATTAATTACTGTTTTCAGAAATGCAGGCCAGACTTTTTGCCAAACACTTAGTTTATATTCAAAACCAATAACAACATAGACTACTTCGCTTCCCACAATTGCTTTGTCAATTTGGGATAAATCGTTTAAATCAATCGGCAAAGCTCATCTGTTTCATTTACCTTTTTTGGATTTCTACTTACCAGCCGTATCTGATTAGTATAATTCATTAATTCTTTGGCTAATGATATGCCAATTGCACCACCTGATCCTAGTATTGTTTGCATATTGATTGTTTAATTGTTTGAAGTATTTTTTTATTGATAGATGTTGTCAGGGTATGCATGCACATAACATGTTTTTATGCGAAACGAAACTAACCCGAACTTTCGATTTTCTTACATGAGTATGATGTAAAAGCAAAAGATTTTATTCAAAACAACCACGATTTATTTTTACCTTAAGGTGTTTACTACCGCATTTAAAACTTCAAATCTTCCCGACAATTAAATCTGAAATCAGTTTTGCGGTTTCTTCTTTCGATAAATTTTGCTTCAGTTTTCCATCGCGCGCGAAACTGATGTGTCCGCTTTCTTCTGAAACAATTACTGATATTGCATCAGAATTTTCAGTGATACCAACTGCGGAACGGTGGCGCAATCCAATTCGCTCCGGTAATTCCATGCTTTCTGAAACCGGTAAAACACTTCCCGCATAAATTATTCGCTGGTTGGCAATAATTACAGCGCCATCGTGTAGTGGACTGTTCTTGTTAAAAATACTTTCCAATAATTTTTCTGAAATATGCGATTGCAATTGCACCCCCGGATTGGGTAAGTCCTGCAAGCGGAAATGATCGGTAAAAACAATGAGCGCTCCGGTTTTTGTGGACGATAAATTTTCAAGAGCACGAATAATTTCCTTGATAGTTGTTTCCTGTTGCCGGGTCCGTTGCTTTTTATTGAATGGCAGATTGCGGAAAAATTTATATCGCTCCAGCACATTCACATTACCAAGACTCAATAAAAATTTTCTGATTTCGGGTTGAAAAACAATGATGATAACAATTACTCCTGCGCTAACAAAATGCCCCAGCACATCAGTTAAAATATCCAGTTTGAAATATCGAACCAATCGGTATCCGCCATAAATCACCAGCATGCCGAGAAACATATTGATGCCAAGTGTTCCGCGTATCCGTTTGTAAAACCAATAAATAAGAATCAAAACCAGTATTAAATCAATCGAATCAGCAATTGAATAATCAAATTTTTGCCCGAAGATTTTAATCAGCAGCATGGTATTGTTTAAAAAGTATGATTGCCTGCATTGCATCTTTTACATCGTGAACGCGCAATATCGAAGCACCATTCATCAGTGCAATGGTATTTAAAACAGTGGTTCCGTTCAATGCATCTTCCGGTTTCGTTTTCAACACGCGGTTAATCATTGACTTTCGTGAAAAACCAACCAGCAATGGCAATTCAAAAATGTTGAAGTCGCTTAAATGTTTGAGCAATGAATAATTGTGTTCGGTATTTTTTCCAAAACCAAAACCAACATCCATAATAATATCATTCACTCTTGCATCGCGAAGCATTGGAATTTTTTGTTTGAAAAACTCTTTTACTTCTTTCACCACATTTTTATAATCAGGGTTTTGCTGCATGGTTTCCGGATCGCCCTGCATGTGCATTAATATATATGGTACATGCAATTTCCCAGCAACTGAAAACATTTTTTCATCAATGCTTCCTGCTGAAACATCATTGATAATAGAAGCACCGGCTTCAACAGCTTTTACAGCAACTTCAGAATAAAAAGTATCAATGGAAATCAGTTGCTCAGGAAATTTTTTATGAATTAATTCAATTACCGGAATCACTCTTTTCAATTCTTCGTCCACCGGAATAAGTTCCGCTTTCGGGCGCGTGCTTTGTCCGCCAATGTCAATGATGGCGGCTCCATCAACAATCATCTTTTCTGCCTGCGATAAAATTTCATTTTCAGTTGAAAACTTTCCTCCATCAAAAAAAGAATCAGGAGTGGTGTTCAGTATTCCCATAACTATGGGTTCTTCCAGCACAAATAATTTTCCGTTGCAATTGAGTGTTCGCTTCACATTTAATCTTTTAATTTGCGGTCCATAAATACACTGTAAAATTCAGAATAACTTGTCAGAAAAAACAATCAGCCAGTATAACGAAGTCATCAACCATTGCCGTAAAGTTTTTGAAGCTAAAACTAAAGATTACGGAACAAGTTGGAGGGTGATGCGATTGCCATCCATCACCGACCAGATTTTTATTAAGGCCAATCGCATTCGCACCATTGACCTGAAAGGAAACATGAAAGTGAATGAGGAGATGGATAGTGAATTCATCGGCATTGTAAATTACAGTGTGATAGCGCTCATACAATTGGAACTGAATGATGATAGCGGAAAAGAAATAAGTGTAGAAGCAGCACTCGATTTGTTTAACAAAAAAGTGGAAGCCGCAAAAAATTTAATGCTCGATAAAAATCACGATTATGGCGAAGCGTGGCGCGACATGCGCATTTCCTCTTTTACTGATTTAATTCTTATGCGCATTATGCGCATCCGGCAAATTGAAGATAATCTTGGCAAAACCATAATGAGCGAGGGTATTGACGCCAATCTGTTTGATACAATCAACTATGCTGTTTTCGCTTTAATAAAAATTGCAGAGGCAAAAGAAAAATAAGTTTTGAAATCAGGTTTGATTTTTGTTTAATCGCAGTCCGTAAAAAAAAGGGCACTCAACCATTATGAAAGTACTAATACAATTTTCGAGATTTTTTGTTGGCTTGTTATTTATTCTTTCAGGGTTTATAAAAGCAAATGACCCGATTGGTTTTTCATACAAGCTCGAAGAGTATTTTGAATTGTTTCATATGCCTTTTCTTATTCCGCTTACTGTTTATATGGCAATGGGAATTTGTGTTTTGGAAATAGCGCTTGGTGTAATGTTGTTGTTAGGTGAGTTTCTTTTACTCACTTCCTGGTTGCTGTTAGGATTAATAATATTTTTCACACTACTCACTGGCTACAGTGCCATTACAGGTGCGGTGAGCGATTGCGGTTGCTTTGGCGATGCTTTAAAACTGACACCCTTCCAATCATTTCTGAAAGATTTGGTTTTACTTGTTTTTATTCTGGTGATTTTTATATATCAGAAACGAATTTCTCCAATCATGAGTTTCAAGTGGAGTAAGTATCATAAAATAGTTGCGATAATTGTTCCCACTGTTTTTACTGTGTATTGTTATAACTATTTACCCATCATTGATTTTCGTGCATACAAAGTCGGAAATAATTTACGCGAGCAAATGACTTTAGCACCGGGTGCTAAACGCGACAGCATGGTTTTGAAATTGGTTTATAAAGACAAAACTACCAGCAAAGAAAAAGGATACCTGATGAGCGAACTGCCATACACCGATTCAGTATGGATGGCTAATCATGAATTTGTGAAACAGGATAAACAAATTATAGTTGAAGGCGACAAACCAAAAATTACTGACTTCAAAATCTGGAGCGAGGATAGTCCTGATATTACTGCCGAAATTTTAGATGATCCAGCTTATCGTTTATGGATTATTTGTTATGATTTAACGAAATCGGAAAAAGATGCTTTTACCGGCATTGTAAAACTGGCTAATGATTGTGAAAAAAATGGTGTAAAAACTATTGCACTTACTTCAACTGATTATGAAATTACAGATCCTTTCCGTCATGAAGTGAATGCCGCTTTTCCATTTTACTACTGCGATCAGGTTGTGTTGAAAACCATGATTCGGAGCAACCCGGGCATTATGCTCATGAAGGGTTCAACAGTTGTGGGCATGTGGCATAACAATGCAATTCCTTCGTTTGAAAAGCTGAATAGGAAATATTTTTCTAAATAATTTTTATCGGTTGACGGTTGTCAGCTTATTTATTAAATGTTTAATCAATCCATTCGGTTTTCTGCCAACAGTTGCTATGATGCAATAATTAAACTAATGTTTTCAGTTTTAATGCTGTGTCTTATCTGTCCTTTAAAGTTTAATATTCAAAGTAGTATTCCGGTTACCCCGCAGTCGCTTGTGATTTTGATTGTTGCTACTTGGTTTGGTTGGCGAATTGGTGTTGCAGCCATATGCATTTATATTTTTTCAGGAGCTATTGGTGTTCCGGTTTTTGCCGGATATGATTCAGGAGTTGAAAAATTAGTAGGACCAACAGGCGGGTTTTTTATCGGGTTCTTATTTTCCGGATTTGTTGCTGGAATACTTGCCGATAAAAAATATTTTCAAAAACCGAATGGAAATTTACTGCTCTGGTTCATTGGACATTTTATTATTTTATTGATTGGGGCATGTTGGTTTTCATTCTATAACGATGAATGGTTACGCATGATAAAAATGATTTTTCCGGGAGCTATTATTAAAATTTTAATCGGTTGGTTTTTGACTCTATTACTGTTTCAAATTGTCAAAATAAAAAAAGATCGTTGATAAAATATTTTCAGCACCTGATAAGTTGTGTTGATTTTTGATGAAGAAAATTTAAGTACAATTTATCATTTCAATTAATAAACAACTTGCTCCGGTTCATTCTACGCAAACTCGCTTATGGTTTTTTAGTATTACTCGGAGTAGTATGCGCTGTGTTTTTTTTATTCATGGCATTGCCCGGCGATCCTGCTATGCTCACTATGGGGCAGCGAACAGATTTAGGTTCGCTGGATGCTGTAAACAAAGAGCTGGGATTAGATAAACCAAAACCGTTTCAGTTCGTTTTATACCTCAATGATATTTCTCCAATCTCAATACATTACAATTCAAATCAAAATCAGGAAAAATATAATTACTCATCTTTAATGAGTTTCGGCGAAAGGGTTTTAGTATTCAAATTTCCTTACCTGCGAAAATCATATCAGACACAAAAATCAGTTACTGCAATTATTGCAGGAGCATTACCGAATACAATTGTGCTTGCCTTTGCTGCCATCATCTTCGCCATCATCATCGGAATTTTTTTAGGAACAGTTGCGGCGGTTTCTCATCAAACATGGATAGATAGTTCGGTATTGTTTGTTTCGGTTTTAGGAATTTCAGTTCCATCCTTTTTCTCCGCCATACTTTTTCAATGGATGTTTGCATTTGTGCTTTCATCATTTACTGGATTGAGTATGACAGGTTCTTTTTTTATGCCCGATATTTTTGGTGAAACGCATTTGATGTGGGGCAATCTGGTTTTACCTGCAATTACTTTGGGGTTACGACCGGTTGCAATCATCACACAACTTACACGAAGCAGTATGCTGGATGTGTTGTCTCAAGATTATGTGCGGACAGCGAGAGCAAAAGGGTTAGGATATACAAAAGTTGTATTCAAGCACGCATTACGCAATGCCTTAAATCCGGTACTTACTGCGGTATCGGGTTGGTTTGCTGAAATGTTAGCCGGAGCTTTTTTTATTGAAATGATTTTTGGCTGGAATGGAATAGGAAAACTAACAGTGGAAGCATTAAATAAAAATGATTTTCCGGTGCTCATGGGTTCTGTATTATTTGCCGCATCAGTATTTGTAGCAATCAATATTCTGGTTGATATTTTATATGGCGTTTTTGATCCTCGCATTGCACGCAAATGATGAAAACAAAAAACTATTCTCCATTCACCATTCACCATTCATATTCAAAATGAGTGTTGTTTTCATCATTGGATTTATGACTGCCGGAAAAACCAGCGAAGGAAAGCGATTGGCAAAACTGATGAACAGAAAATTCATTGACCTCGACCGGTTGATTGAAGAGAAAGAAAAAAAAACAGTCGCTGAACTGTTTTCTGAAAAAGGAGAGGAGTACTTCCGTGAAATTGAAAGCAAGACATTGCAATCAATAAATATCAAAGATAACTGCATTGTAAGTTGCGGTGGCGGAAGTCCTTGTTATCACAACAACATTAATTGGATAAAGGAAAACGGAATTGCAGTGTGGTTGAAAATTTCTGTTGATACCGTTTTGAAAAGATTATCAGAAACAAAGAAAGTACGACCACTTTTAAAAAACCTGACAGGAGAGGAGTTGAAAAATTTCATTAATAAAAAAATGAAAGAGCGCGAACCGTTTTATTCGCAAGCGCAAATTCAGGTTGATACTGAAAATATTTCTATTGAAAAACTGATGCTGAAATTATTGGTGCGTTAAAGATAAAAGTGTAAAAATCAACGACAATATTTCAACAGGTAAGCAATGGATTCCTTATGGTTATATTTAGCTGCCTCTTTCCAATCTCTGCATGCAAGAACTTGTTCTTTTAAATTATTATAAACTACGCCCCTGTTAAACCAGGCATCAGCATCATCAGGGTTAAGTTGAATTGCTTTTGAAAAATCGTCAATTGCTTCTTTATACAATTCCATATCAGCGTATAACGAACCCCTGTTAATGTATGCTGCTTGCCAATCAGGTTTTAGCTCTATTACTTTATTGTAATCGGTAATTGCTTCTGTTAATCTGCCTAATCGTTTATAAGTGTTTGCTCTGTTATAAAATCCTTTTTCACTTTCGGGCTTTACAGAAAGATACCAGTTGAAATCTTTCAGAGCTGAATCAAAGTTTCCAATGTCATAATAAATATTTCCGCGTTTAATTATAGCCAGAGTATAATACGGATCAATGGTGGTTACTTTATTTAAATCTTCAATGGCTTTGGTAAGTTCCTGAATATTTTTCCAGCACATGGCTCGGTTAAAATAGCCATTTTCATCTTCAGGTTTATAGGATAAGTAAATATTGAAATCGTCAAGTGCTTTATCAAAATTCATGGTTAAATAATAGGCACTTCCTCTTTTAAAATATACAATTGCAAAATCAGGTTTTTGCTTAATAGCATAAGAAAAATCAGAAATGGCACCTGAATAATCTTTTGAATTGAACTTGCTCTTTCCCGATTCAAAATAATCCTCTGCTGAAGGACCTGCAAATGAAAAGGCTGTAAGCAATGTACTTATCAATCCCACCAGTAATGAGTTTAAAATTATTTTCATTTGGCGTTTTATTTAAATCGCATTACGAGAAAAATTTAATTTTTGTTGCAATTCAATCACTGAATGAACTATAAAATTTAGGTGATTCCAATTTAATACAATAATTAGGTTCTTGGTTCAAATGCAAATGCACTATTTTATTAAGGGCTGATGTAAATAAAAAAAGCCCCTCAAAAATGAGAGGCTTATGTAAAAATCAGTTAACAGGATTACCAGGCACCGCCATAACCCGGAATCGGATCAATATCAAAATCTTCATCCTTTTTAGTGCCATCATCGTTTGCCTGAGGAATTTTCTTGCTGCGCATTTTTATTAATGCTTCTAAAGTTAACAGGTTTTGTTTTGCTTCCTGCAAATCATGCTGAGTATTTTCGTTATCGTTATTATACGAGTTGTTTAATTTATTTTCAGTCATGGTATTATTTTTTAGTAGTTCAAATTTATTCTTAATAATTGCTGTCTCTAATTTATAAACTAAGTGCTTTTAAACAATAAAATGTTTGCCAGCGAAAATTATGGTCAATCAATTAAAGCTTTAAACTTTGAGCGCATCCAGGAATTTTTTACAGGTATTTGCCAGTTTTTTTTCATTTCAAAAAGTGAAGTTACAGTATTGTTGAAATAAACAGAATCGAATGTTATTGTGCCATTTGATATATATTTTTCCAATTCATTTATTGAAACTTCATGCATCTTACCTGCTATTTCAAATAACAAAACAGTGCGGTCAAGCAGCGATATTCCAAAATGATTTTCAATTGAACGAATAAATTTTACCGATGAATCGATACTGCAACCGCCAACAGAATTTAAAGATTCATCAGCTAACAATACAATGAATCGATTTAATAAAACTACACCTGAGGCTTTTAATTCCTGTTTATGCGAGGTCCATTCTTTCGAAAATAATAGCAGTGCAGAATCTATTTCACTTGCTTCAGCTGCAGTGAGTTCACGGTTGCATTGATAGATCCATACTTTAGATGCAGGGTGAAAATCATTGGCGAATTCCCAATTTATCATATTAGTTCGTTTTGAATTACAAAAATAGGTTCAATAATTTTATTTCAGTACAGTCAATTTCATATTAAATAATTCTCCTTTTTCATTTTTAATGACTAAGAAGTATAAACTGTTTGTAAAGTTATTTAATGAAATTATTTTACTGTTATTTGATTGTTCTAATTGTATTTCATTTTCTTTTTGCCCGAGCAAATTATATATAGTGCAAATACAATCATCTGATAATTTATATTGTATATGTAAAATTTCAGACGAAGGGTTTGGATAAATTAATATTGAATTAAAATAAGTTGATTCATTTATTCCAGTGATAAATGGAATACATTCTGAAGTATCAACGCAATTATCGGTGCTGATAATGACTGCATAAATGCCGGAAACAGAAGGCACGAAATAATGGTCGGTAGCTCCTGATATAAGTTGATTTGAATTACAATCGTACCACTGCATTATACCGCTATCATATGAAAAAAGTGTATCGTTATATTGTTGAATGGTTGTGTTTATTGAATCAACTGTTAATTCCAAAGAAAGAATGGAATCGCAATTATTTGATATTAAAAGAGTGTCGTAATAAATGCCGGATTCAAAAAGATTCATATCATTAAAATAAAAGATGTCGCCCTTGCATATTGTTTCAACTTGTGAATTTATAATTGGCAAAACTACAGTTAAAGAAAGATTAATAATTGAATCGCACCCGTATGTTGAAATCAGTGTGTCGGAATAAATTCCTGTTGAAGTAAGTTGTTGTCCATTAAAATAATAATTGTTGCCGGCGCATGTAAACTCAACTTGTGAATTAATAATTGAAGGGAGTACGGTTAAAGAAAGATTAACAATTGAATCGCATCCGTATATTGAATTAAGTGTATCAGAATAAATTCCGGTTGATGTAAGCGGTTGACCTGTAAAATAATAGCTGCTGCCAGAGCAAATATATTCAGTTAATAAAGTTGGTGCTGCTTCATTTATGAAAAGAGGATTTTTAAGATAACAGGAACAGATAGGAATTGAAATGGTATCATTCAATACTGATCGAATGCTATCTAATTTAAATCGATATTGTTGCAAAACATTTTGATAACAATAAACAGTTACAAGATTTTTCATTTGCAATGAGTCAGTCTGCATGTCAAATAATTCTTCAGTTGTATCGGTGCAGAAATATTTGTTGTATTGAAAAAACTGATCGCGAAAGGTTCTTACTGCCGGAATACTATCCATCGGGTAAGCAGCCATTTGCTCATATAGAAATTCTTTCCGTTTACACTGACCATTCAATACTGCACGCAGTGAAACTCCATCCATATTAAAAGAATCTGCAATGCCGGCAACATCCAAAATGGTGGGAGCGAGATCAATGTTCATGGAAAAACTACTGTCAACAATAGTTCCAGCATTGAACCATGGCGGATACCGGATGAGCAACGGAATTCGCATGCATTCATCATACGGAAATGATTTTCCATATAATTTATGTTCGCCAAAAAGGTTGCAATTATCAGATGTGAAAATGACCATTGTGTTTTCAAGAAGCCCGAGATGATCAAGTGAATCGATAATTTTATTTATGCTTTCATCTACTCCTGCCATCATTTCCATATACGATCTCAGTCGATTCTCATATGCATTTACTGATAAAAAATAATTTCGAAAATCAAGAGATGAAGGATAATTTACAGTGTATTTTTCAAATGAAGCAGGAACTGGAAAAATTGTGGTGTCAAAAATCCCTGCAAATTGTTGTTGTGGAATAAGTGGAATATGCGGAGCGTTGTGATTGATTGTTAGATAAAACGGAGTGTCAATTCGCGAAATCAAAGCAAGTGCGCTGTCGGTTATAAAATCAGTCATGTGGCCGTTAACAATAACAGGATTATTAAAATACCAGCAGGTATCGTTGTAATAGCTTGATTGATTTGGCGACCAGAGCCAGTAATCAAAATTTGGCTCAGGGTTATGTTGCGCCAACATCCATTTACCAATTAAACCAACAAAATATCCGTTTTGATGTAAAATTTCAGGGAGCAATTTTACACTGTCATCCGGATAAGTATAATTATCCATTGGTCCGGTTCGATGACCATACATACCTGAATTTATTGCTGTACGAGCAGGCATACATAATGCATTTGTTGCATAACATTTAAACCGGGCGCCTTCAATTCCAATGCGATCAATGCCGGGAGTTTGTAAAATATTAGTTGAATTTAAAATACTGATGGAGTTCCATGTCATATCATCAGCAACAATTAAAAGAATATTTGGTCTTGAACTTTGCTGTGCGTTAACTGAATTTACAAACAGCAATAACAATAGCGATATAAATATTGTTTTTTGTTTAGAAGTTATTTTCATACCAAATACAATTATACTGAAAATAACATTAGTTACTAAGTTCCTGATTTCTTGAATTTCAAATCAGAATTAAATTTATACAATATTTTTTATTTAGGCCTCAGTAAAAGATGTTCTGATAATTTTATTAAGGTAAACTTTTTTGAAATGAATAAGTATCAATAGTTCATTATTTAAAAAAACCAAAATGTTTTTTCTTGTAACGAAACAAATAACGGTAAAACGAGGGGTGTTTATTCATCCATTCTTATTTAACTTTTTATTTTTTCTTTTTTGGGTTGTTCCCGGTTATTCAATCAACAATAACCCGGGATTTGAAAATGCATTAACCGGATGGACAACCGTGGGAACGGGATGGTCTGCTACCACAATTTCAACTAAATTAAGAACTGGATTATATGGTGCAAAACTCACTACTTCGGGTGTTACATTAAAAGAATTGTATAATGTTAACACCACGGTTACCGTTAATGATTTAATAAGCAAGTTCGTGACATTTGATATTTATGTGAAAGCAAGTTTGAATAATTCAATAATTAAACTTGGTTTTTACGATGTAACGGATGGTGTTGAAATTCTACAAACAGGAAATTCAAGTGCAGGAACTTCGTCGTTTACAAAAATCTCATTTACTACTGTTGGACAAGTCGGGCATGTATATTATCCGGTAATTTATGGTTCAAATAGTGTGGCAGGATCCATTTCAATTTATTTTGATGATGCTTCCATTTATTTATCAACTAATTTAGGTAACGATAACATTGAACCTGAAATAACAACAGGGTTATTTGCAAATTGTACCGGAACAGTAATTAACTTAAATTTTAACCAGGGAACAGATGCGGAATCAGGGATTGATGGGGTATTAATTTTAAGAAAAAGCGGTATCATAACAGATACTCCGGCAGTTGTAAACCGGGTATATTATTCATCTACGAGTTCTATAGATGGGCCTACTACAGTTTCTGGTTGGACAGTAGTATATAATGATACACCACTGACTACATTTAATAACGATCCCGGAATAAATGGAAAATTCACTTACCTTATTTTTATGCGCGATGCTGCCATGAATTATTCATTAAGTGAAAGCACCGGGAGAATTTTTGTAATTAATAATACATCTGCAAATTATATCTTGAGTCTAAATGCAATTATTGATGGATTGTATTTACCGTCAGGTTGTAATTTATTTATTAAACAAGGTGTTACATTAGAAATAAAGGATAATGCTGATATACATATTTACGGAGCCATTAACGACAGTGGTTCGCTTGTTAATTCACTGGGGGGGAGCGTTTCATTTGAAGATGGAAGCACTTATAAATATTGCAGAGATGGAAGTGTTTTAAGCCAGATTGTTAATGCAAATTGGAGTTCAAATTCAACCTGCATTATCTCTGGAATTATCAATACAACGCCAGCGGGCACAGGACAAACCTTTGGAAATTTTCAATGGTATTGCAATTCACAAATAACAGATGTTGATCTTGATAACAATTTTTCTGTCAATGGTAATTTTACAATTACTCATTCAGGCACTGCAAATGTCTGGCTTAATGGCAATACTTATTTAAAAGGAAATTTAACAAGAACGGCAGGCACTTTAAATTACAGAAGTAATTCCAATGTTTTTTTTACAGGAACTTCACAACAAAATATTTCCATTGCAACTACCTTTCATAAATTAACGATTCAAAATGCTGCCGGAGTGAAAATGACCAAAACCATTACTGTTGATTCAGTTCTTTATTTAAGCAATGGAATTCTCGATCAGAACGGATATACATTAAAAATAGCTGCTGGGGCCACGATTTCAAGAAGTGATGGAAGCCTCACCGCTAATCCAAATTTTCTTGGAATTTATAATCTTATTTATAATTCGGCTGTTACCACAAGTTATGAATTAACTGTTGCACAAACAAAATTGAATAACCTGACAATTAATTGCTCGGGTACTGTTGTTTTAGCAAAGCATGCAAATGTTAACGGAACACTTTCTCTTTTAAGTGGAGTTATTTCAACCGGAATTTATGAGGTAAGAACTTTTAATTCCAATACCACAGCCATATCAGGATACAGTGCAAGTTCATTTATTAATGGAACATTAAACAGAAATGTAACCACATCCGGCATTTATGATTTTCCTGTTGGTTCATCCGCCTTTTATGAATTAATCAGTTTGCATTTGAATGGAACTTCGGGAATCAGTTCGGTACGCGGGCTTTTTTCTCAAACTAATCCCGGATCAGTCCCGGCAAATTTGGAAGTTAATTCTACACCGATTTTAGATTTATTGAATTATGGATATTGGACACTTACACCTAACGCAACTCTCACAGGCGGAACTTACGATGTTGTATGCAACATGAATGGGCAGTCAAACGGTCCGTCAACTGCATCGGATTACTGTGTGTTGAAAAGAGAAGACAATACTATGCCCTGGCAATCCTTGGGAACACACAATAACGGCACTCAGTCTATTTCAAACGGAACTGTTACAGCTGAGCGAGCATCGCTCAATACTTTTTCTGATTATGTTATTGGATTTGGAGGCGTATCACTTCCGGTTGAGTTGAGTTATTTCAAAGCTGAAAAAATAACTGAAAGTAAAGTTGCCTTAAAATGGAAAACAGAATCGGAAATAAACTGTGAATCATTTTCAGTTGAAAGAAGTACTGATGGAAAAAAATTCGAAGAAATAAATTCTATAGATGGCAATGGAACTACAACAATAAGTCATGCTTATTTCGTTTATGACAATGAACCATCACCTGGCGAAAACTATTACCGGTTGCATCAGAAAAATATGAATGGTACAGGCAGTTTCTCGCAACTGTGCATGGTAACTATTAATAAATCTGATTTAATTTTTTATCCAAATCCTGTTAAAAGTGAAATGAATCTTAAACTTTCAGCACCAGGCAATACTGAAATTAAAATTTATAACCTTGAAGGTGCATTGATTTACTCAGAAATAATTTATGCTGAAACACCATCAGTTAAAGTAAACCTTTCAAATATTTTATCAGGCGATTATTTAATGAGTATAAAGCAAAAGGATTTCGTTAAGACATTAAAATTCAGAAAGGAATAAATAAATTATTCAAAAAAATATACTGAAGGATAAGTTTTAATCAGGTCTTATTTCTGCACCACCAATTTCTGCTGTACCATTTTCCCATCTTCTGTTTTTAACACACAGAAATAAATGCCGGATGGAATATTGGTGATTGAAATATTTTTTGTTGAAGTGTTTTTCTCTAAAATTATTTCTTCTTCCATCTGACCTAAGAGATTATAAATGAAAAATGAAACGGCATTCTTATAATTCAGAATTAGTTCGTTGGAAGCCGGGTTGGGATAAACCTGAAAATCACTATCCCCTTTATTTACATTAACAATACCAGAGCAGGGAGTATTAGTAACCACAATCGTATCGGCGCTTGTGCATCCATTTGCATCTGTTACAGTCACAAAAAAATTGTTGGCGGTTAGCGGTAGTGTGTCACCATTTACTTGCAGGGATTGTGAGGTGTTTCCGTTATTCCATAAATAACCAGTGTAACCGCTACCGGCATCGAGTATTAAAAATTTATTATCGCAAATGGTAGTATCGTTTCCAAGATCAACCGGAATGATTATATGAAAATTAACAGTAACATCATCGATGTCCGAACAACCGTTTGCATCTGTAACAGTTACGGTGTAAGTAGTGGAAATAGTTGGAGTCGCAACAGGGTTTGCAGTGGTTGCAACATCCAACCCTGTAGTTGGCGACCAGGAGTACACTGTTCCGCCCGAAGCGAGCAACCCGACAGATGAACCATCGCAAATAGCAGTATCACTTCCGGCATTAGCATTCGGCAAATTAAAAACTGTTACAGTTTGTGAAGAGGAATTACTTCCCGAAGCATTCGACACATTAAGTGTTATCGTGTAAATTCCGGGAGCACTGTAACAAATACTACCTGGATTTTGAGAAGAAGAAGTTGCAGGATTTCCTCCCGTAAAAGTCCAGTCAAATGCAGTGGGTGTATTGGTGCTCTGATCAGTAAAGGTGATGCAACTACCGGGACAAATTGAATTATCAGATATAGTGAATTGCGAAAGAGGAGCACTGCCTGCACCAACCGGCGACCAAATGTATGTTGTTCCTGAAACAGGATAATCTGTACCTGCTACAAAGGGAAAAGGATTGACATTAAGGTAAGGCATTGCTTGTGCATTGGTGGTTGCAGGAATAGAACCATCCCATGTTCCACCCTTTCGTGCATTGTAATCAGTGCTGTTGGTTCCGCGCAATCCAACCTGCGGAGTGGTGGAAGTAGAAATTAAACTGGTGAAAGAACCATACACCGCCTGAATGATATTGGAAGTTTCATGCAATCTTAACTGAAAATTTATCAGTTGTGTGGGCGAGGTTTGAGAATACTCGGTAAAGTTCTCCCATTGAATAATAAAAACGCGGTTGGGTGCAGTACCCGTTGTAGTATATTGAACATTGGAGGTGCTTGTGCCACTCAAGTCGGCGCTGAATGGTGCAATGACACAAGTAGAAACCGGACCGAATGGATTAAAATCAAATGCAAGTGGCGCGGCTCCTTGGTTAGTGGAGGTTCCACTGCATATCCAGCCGTTTGGCGAAATGGAAATGGCGGCAGTTGAGATATTTATGGAGGCAGATGTTCCGTAATAATTAAAAGGAAACGGAATACTGTTAGCAGCAATCTGTCCCGGGTTATCATCCACCCCAGCACCTGCTAATGCAGGAACAGAAGTTCCGGTTATAGCAGTATAAGTTCCTGGAGTTTGTGAAAACAAATAGTTTGTACTCACCTGGGCGAATGCATTATTGTTTGTGAGAATCAAAAAAATAATTGCAGAAAGAAAAAATTTATTCATAGAATAATTTTTTGTTGTATGGTTTTAAAAATAAGAAACTAAAATACTATCAACACAATGAGGAAATTAAAGTCCATTCGCTTCCGCAATCAGCTCAGCAATATCCTTCACTTTAATTTTCTCTTCCTGATTTTTTTGTTTCAATCCATCATCAATCATAGTCATGCAGAACGGGCACCCCACTGCAACTACACTTGCACCTGTTTCCATAATCTGTTCGGCGCGTTCGGTGCTTATTCTTTTTGTTCCGTTTTCTTCTTCTTTAAAAACCTGCGCTCCTCCGCCACCGCAACACAAACCATTGGTCTTGCATTTTTTCATTTCGCGCAATTCCACTTTCAACGATTCAATTACCACACGCGGTGCTTCATACACATCATTCGCACGACCGAGATAACAAGAGTCGTGGTAGGTAATTGCAGTTCCAATAAGAGAATTATTTTCCTTCATCACCAATCTTCCGTCTTCTAATAATTTTTGTAAGAATGCGGAATGATGCAACACTTCATAATTGCCACCAAGCGCCGGATATTCATTTTTAATATTATTGAAACAATGCGGACAAGCGGTCACAATATTTTTTACCGAATAATTATTTAATGTAGTAATGTTCTGCATGGCCTGCATCTGCGCCAGAAACTCATTGCCCGCACGCTTAGCCGGATCACCGGTACATGTTTCTTCTAAACCAAGTACTGCAAATTTCACTTTCGCTTCATTCAGAATTTTTGCGAACGATCGAACAACACTTTTATATCTATCGTCAAAACTTCCTGCGCAACCAATCCAGAAAACAACTTCGGGTTGTTCGCCACGCGCAACTAAATCAGCCATTACCGGAATATCCAAACCATCAGCCCAATTGAATCTGTCGGATGGAGAAAATTTCCAAGGCGCACCGTTGTTTTCGATGTTGCTCATCATATCTGTGAGTTCACTAGGCAATTTTGATTCTTCCATTACTAAGTTGCGGCGCAAGTCAGTGATGATGCTTAATGGGTCAATCAATACCGGGCATTCTTCCACACATGCATTGCAACTGGTACATGCCCACAGTTCTTCTTCGGTAATATAATTTCCGAGTAAAGATTTTCCATCTGTAAAATCAATTCCGTGCTTGTCATTGTTTCTTCCAACCTCTTCTAACCGGTCGCGTGTGTCCATCATAATTTTTCGCGGCGATAAAAGTTTTCCGGTGATGTTCGCAGGGCATGCAGATGTGCATCGTCCACATTCGGTACACGAATAAGCATCCATCAATTGCTTCCAGTTCAAATCCATTACATCCTTTGCTCCAAACTTTCCTGGATTATTTTCAGGTGTTACAACAGCATTCGGATCCAACATCAGTTTAACTTCATTGGTTACAGATGAAAGTGAAGTGAATTCGCCCTTCGCGGTAAGTTTTGCATACCACACATTCGGAAAAGCGAGCAGTATGTGAAAATGTTTTGACCAGATGATGTAGTTCAGAAAAAAGAAAACACCAATAATGTGCCCCCACCAGCAGAAGCGCTCAATTATTACTAATGTACTATCGGAAAATCCATTCAGGTATGAAAATAAAAACTCACTCACCGGAAACAAGCCTGCTGAAAAATAATGTTCGCTTCCGCGTGATTGCAAAATGCTGTCAGCAGCATTCATCTTCAGAAACAAACTCATCAAAATAATTTCGGTACAAAGAATAATGGTTGCATCGGTGCGTGGCCACTTGGTCATCTCCTTATTCCAGAATCTTGGTATGCGGGCAATGTATCTTCTTCCTAAAAAAATAACACAACCAACTAAAACTAAAATAGCCAGCACTTCAAACGATGCAATAATAAAATTGTAGAAAGCGGCCGGAACATATTGGGCGAGTATGCGGTGTGTGCCGAAAATTCCATCGCTTACAATTTCTAATAATTCAATATTGATGATGATGAATCCTGCATACACCACAAAGTGCAACAGCGCAGGTAACGGGCGTTTAAACATTTTCTTTTGCCCGAATGCAACTAATATCATTTGCTTCCACCGATCGCCTTTGCGGTCGTTTATTTTTATATCTCTTCCTAACTTTATGTTGCGAATTACTTTGCGCACATTGATGGTGAACATGGTCACAGCAGCAATGAATAGGAGAGCGAATATCAGTTGTGAAATCATTCAGGAAAAATTTACCGTGCGAAACTAAAAGGAGAATGGAATAGTATAGCGAAAATTTTAACGGAAGGAAATTTATTTTTTCTATTTGAAAATTCTATAATGTTCTTACAGGTTTAAAATCGATTCTGTTATATTCAATTAGTCATTTAAATAAGTTTCTGTTTGCAACTATTGTAAATTGCATCGTAAGGAAACCTAATTTTATTTCAGAAAAATTTTCAAATCAAAACAAATGGTAAAAAGATTTTTACGCTCCAGTGGTTTAATCTTTGTTGTCACACTGAGCTTGTCGAAGTGCTTTGCGCAGGAAACGGCAACAATGAATCTAACTCTTCGCGCTTATGTGAATGAAAATTCAAACAGTACCGAACAATTACAACTTTTGGTGAAGGGAAATGAAACTGCAATTCAAACAGCGGTAAAAAATTTAGGAGGCCAATTCAAATATGCTGTTCAAAATATTTCGGCTGTAACACTGTCGGTTAATAAAATTTATCAATTGGCTCAAACATCTGGAATAATAAGAATAGAAGGCCGGCATGGTATCGGAAATATATTAGATGATCAAACAGATATTCATGCAAACATTAACCCTGTAAAACTGGGGCAGGCACCGCTGCCGCAGGCGTATGACGGTAGTGGAATTGTGATTGGCATTATTGATTCTGAAATTGATATTACTCATCCTGATTTTATTGATGCAGGTGGAAACTCACGGATAAAATACTTATGGTCTCAAATTGATACCAGCGGAGGAATAACACCGAGTTACGGTTATGGACAAGAATGGGATTCTGTTGCTATTAATGCGGGTGCAGGTTACATTCCAACAACTGCTTACTTTGGTCATGGGTCAATAGTAACCGGTGTGGCATGCGGCAACCCGGTAACACAACATCAATATGAAGGCGTGGCACCAAAAGCCGATATTGTTTTTGTAGCCATTGACATGGGTGCAGATTTTTTAAATAACATGGTTGATGCAACAGAATATATTTATGCTAAAGCTGCTCTGCTTGGAAAACCTTGTGTTATAAATGCAAGTGTTGGAACCTACAATGGCTCACATGATGGATTGGATTTACCCGCACAAACAATAAATAATTTAATTGCTCAAACAAATGGCAGAAGTTTTATTGCTGCCGCAGGTAACACCGGAAACAGAACATTTCATTTGCAATATGCTGCAGAAACAGATTCAGCTTTCACCTGGTTTAAAGTTGATCCCGCCACACAAACGGTAGTTTATGAATTATGGGCTTTTAAAAGTCAATTTGATAATCTGCAATTCGCACTTGGAGCCGATTTAGTTAGTCCATACACATACATTGGTCGAACAAACTATTACAACATTCTTACTGATTTCAATTTTGTTGCAAACTATGCACAACTGATAGATACTTTAAAAACATGGTCGGGCCAAGTAATATCAACCATAAATATTCAAGCTGAAATTCTGGATACCACTTATCATTTATTAATTGAAATAAATACTAACAACACTGCAAATTATTATAGGTTAATATCAAAAGGTGTTGGACAGTTTGATATATGGAGCCAGTACAACATTACAGGAACAAGTGACATGTTAAAACCTGTACAGCTGCCACCTGTTTCTTCTTATCCCGATGTTGCACGCTATCGCGCACCTGATCAATTGCAAACCATAGTCAGTAGTTTTCAATGCAGTGATAATGTAATTACTGTTGCCAATTTCAATAACAGAAATACATGGACTGATGTTAATGGAAACACTCAAACCACCACTGATACAGTTGGGGGAAGAGGAATAACAAGCAGCATTGGCCCTACTCGAGACGGAAGAATGAAACCTGATATTTCAGCTCCTGGAAATAATACTTTTGGAGCAGGATTGCTTTCTGTTATGCCTTCGTTCATAGCTAACAACCCTCAAAAAGTTGGCGTTGGCGGCCAGCATTTATTAGATGGTGGAACAAGCATGGCATCTCCGGTTGTGGCCGGAATAGTTGCTCTTTACTTGCAACGATATCCATTACTCTCTTGCACCGAAATAAAAACTGCAGTAATTGCTTCTGCTATTACCGATTCGTTTACAACAGCAATTGTTCCGAATATTAAATGGGGTTTTGGAAAAATTGATGCTTTTAAATTATTAGACACGCTCATTAATTCATCGAATTGTCAACCAACTTCTAGTAATTTATCTCAGCAGATTTGTGAAGGCGACACTGTGAATTTTGGTGGTGCATCATTAACCGGTTCAGGAATTTATGTGGACACTTTGCAAAATGTTGGTGGTTGTGATTCCGTTCTGATATTAACGCTTGATGTTGATTCGATAGATGTCTCTGTAGCAGTTACAACCGGATCTTCATCAATCGGGGCCACTTCAACAGAGCCAAATATTACTTATCAATGGTTCAACTGCGATAGCAGTTCAATTATTTCAGGGGCTACTAATTCTTCTTACACACCTTCAGTTTCCGGTAATTACGCTGTGATTATCACTGATTCTACAGGATGTAGTAAAATGTCGATCTGTATTTTTGCAACACCCGATGGAATTGAAGGGATAAATAATTTTAGCTGGATAATTTATCCAAATCCAGTGAGCAATAACCTGATAATTGAAAGTTTGCAGTTGACTGGGAATGTAATTTCAGTAACAGATGTTCTTGGGAAAGAATTATTACATGAAACAATTGATCAGAACTCAGAACTGATAAACCTGAAATCATTCGCCTCTGGAATTTACTATTGCATACTTAAGAACGGAAAAACTATTTTGGCGGTCAGAAAGTTTGTGAAATTATAAATGGATAAAAACCGCACGCTACTGCTCTCTGCTTCTGATATTAAGAAAAAGATTGAGCGAATCAGTTACGAGATTTTAGAAAACTGCGACGAACAGGATGGAATTATTCTTGCCGGAATAAAAGAAAGCGGATATAAACTCGCCGAGAAATTATCAAAGCAGTTGAAAAAATTTTCAGTCATTGCAGTTCGTCTGTGTTCCATTTCTATTGACAAATCAAACCCCACCCAAAGCAAAATTGTCTGTAGTATTCCTGTTGAAGAATTCAGAAATAAAACTGTGATTATTGTGGATGATGTAGCGCACACTGGCCGAACTTTATTTTATGCCATGAAACCATTGATGGATGTTGAACCAAAACAAGTACAAGTGATGGTGCTCATTGATCGCAAGCACAAGCAATTTCCGATAGTTGCAGATTATGTTGGCTTGTTACTTTCAACTAATATGCAGGAGCATGTAACTGTTGAATTGGAAGAAGTGGAAGCAGTTTATGTCAGCTAAGAAAACGAAAGTAGTTATCGGTTATCTGGTAATTGATACTACTTATAACATTTAACTTTTAACAAATAACTAAAAACAGCAATGAACATCGAAACAGTTCGTGAATATTGTTTGTCGAAACCGAATGTTGAAGAAACACTTCCGTTTGGGCCTGATGTAATTGTGTTTAAAGTTTCAGGTAAAATGTTTTTGCTATTGCCTTTGAATTCTGAACACTTACAGTTCAATGTAAAGTGCAATCCTGATTTAGCTATTGAATTGCGAGAACAATATGAATGCGTGATTCCCGGTTACCACATGAACAAGCAACACTGGAATACGGTTATTGTGGATGGAACTGTTTCTACAAAAATTTTGAAAAAGTGGATTGATGATTCGTATAATTTGATTGTTCAATCAATACCACACCAAAAAATTAAATAATGAATTCAATCGAATTCAATTTCAGTTAGAACTTCAAGGGCAGTCTTTTAACTTGAAAGAATAAACAAAAAATTTATTTTTATCTGAAACCGTAAATATTTCTAAGAGATAAAGTTTTTATTTTTAAACATGAGGATTGAAAGCAATTTAAAATAAATTTTTGTTGAATTGCCGGATTCACTCACCCTTTTCCACATTCAGTTAGATTAAACTAATTGGTGTATTATTTCAGTTTTAATTGTAATCGTTTAGGTTTGGCGCGCTTAACAATAGCATAACATCGGAATGGAAATACCAAAAGGAAAGTTAATTGCAATTGGGGGGGCTGAGGATAAAGGAACCGATTTGGAAACCGGTGTAATTCATCGTAACAATTTGATTTTTTTTGAAAACGGAATCATCCGCCGAATTGTAAACGAAGTTGGTGGTTTTGAAAAAAGAATTGAAGTGATCACAACGGCCAGCAGCATACCGAAAGAAGTTGGTCAGAATTATTTGGATGCTTTTGGTAAATTAGGTTGCAACAATATCGGACACATAAATATTCGTGACCGTAGTGATACACAAAACGAAGAATTTATTGAACGGATAAAAAATGCGGAAGGTGTTTTATTCAGTGGTGGAAATCAATTGCGTTTGACATCAATATTTGGCGGAACAGAAATTTTTTCAATAATTCAAAACCGGTACTTAACCGAAAATTTTGTAATTGCAGGAACCAGTGCTGGGGCCATGGCCATGAGTAATACCATGATTTATGAAGGAAGCAGTACACGCGCACATTTAAAAGGAGAGGTAAAACTTACTACCGGTTTAGCATTTATAAAGGATGTGATTTTCGATTCGCATTTTGATAAGCGCGGTCGATTCGGACGACTTGCACAGGCAGTAGGTGCAAACCCATCGTGCATTGGAATTGGTTTGGGTGAAGATACAGGAATGTTAATCACCAATGGCAATGAGATGGAGGCTATTGGCAGCGGAATGGTTGTGGTTGTTGATGGGCATAATATAAAGCACAGTAACATTGCTGATATCTCAGAAGGCAGTCCGATTAGCATTAATAATCTGATTGTTCATTTTATGTCGAAAGGCGATAAGTATAATCTGCATTCCAGAAAGCTTGATGCTGTTGTTCATGCAACAACGGAAGAATAATTTTTTTATATTGCTTTAAGCAAAAGGTTAATTGCGATACAGAAAAATTAAGGCAATAAAAAGTGTTATAACGAAGCGTATGTCTTCATTAATTCATCTGCTAATCTTTTCGTATTAAAATTTGCTGCATGTGCAATTGCCATTGCAGATAGTTGTTTGTGCAGCATTGAATCATTCATTAATTTTTCTATCGCCAATGCAGTTTCGTTTACACTTTTTGAATCAATCGTTATTGCTCCACCACCTGCTGCTTCTTCCATGCACGAATCTTTTGTTGTAATAGAGGGTACGCTATGCGCTGCAGCCTCAATCAACGGAATACCAAATCCTTCATGAAGTGAAGTGTAAATAAAAATATGAGCCTGAGAATAAATAACATTCAGGTCTTCGTTATCAGCATTATGTATAAATGATACTTTGAGATCAGGGGCTGATGAGGTTAAGTATTTTTTTATTTCGTTCAGATAATCAGTTGCTTTACCAACAGCCATTAAGGCAGGAGCGTTTTCGCCCATTTTATGCAACGCTTTTATTACAGTCAATAAATTTTTACGCCTTTCAATTGTTCCGGTATATAAAATAAATTTTTCGGGCAGGTTGTATTTTGCTTTTACCTCTTCTGTTTTATTTATTGAAATCATTCGGTTAATGTGATCGGGCAATGATGGATGAATAACCTTTATTTTATTTTCTGCTACCTTGTAATACCGAATCACCTCTTGCCTGGTTTGTTCGCTTATGCAAATGATTTTATCAGCATTCAGGCAGGCATGCTTTGTTTTATAATCATAAATGGTACGGTCAACAACCGAATAATATTCAGGGGATTTTTTATAAATAACATCATGAATGGTTACAATTTTTTTTGCCTTTGTTCTGCTTAATCCAAAGGGTAATTCACTGCTCAGTCCATGATAAATATCAAGATTCAGTTTATTCCATTCATTCATCTGAGAAAAACTTCTCCAGTAAAATTTTGAAAAAGAATTGGACTTAATCAGTTCAATATTTTTCCTGATTAAAATCCGGTCGAATAATTTCAGGTTTTCATCGGGGGTGAACAAAAAATAATTTTCATCAGAATAATATTGAGCGAGTGATTCAATTACACTGCGACTATAATTTCCCAGCCCGGAATAATTCATAAAAGCCCGCTTGGCGTCGAAACCTATTCTCATATTTTATTGAGTAATAATTTTGTAAACCTGCTGATTATATCCTGAAGTCAATCGTAATAAATAATTTCCGGTTAAAAGAAGTTTGATATTTAATTCAATGGTTTCATTCACATTAATTGTATTCAAATAACTTTCATAAATTTTTATTCCGGTCAAATCATAGATTTCATATTTTGAAAATGGAATTGAAAAATCGTTTTCGTTTTTTAAATACAAATGAGTGAGAGCGGGAACAGGAAAAAGACTGAAGTTCAAATCACCGGAACAAACAAGGGTTCCGTTTTTATCATTAATATAATTATAAAGAAAATTTGAGCCCCAGCTTATAATGGTATCCATATAGGGCGAATCAAAACTTGCACCGTGCCCTGTTTTATAAAATGCTTTTAGTTGGTGTGGAATATTATTTACAGCAGCTAATGAATCAATTACCTGACTGCCATAAATGAGCACCAGATTTTTATATAGCCCTGAATTAAAATAAACAATCTCATCCAGTGTATTGTGAAAACTAATAATGGGTTCGGTTTCGTTCTCCATTATTTTCAGGTCAAGTATTGCTCCCCAGTTATTTAATACTGCAGTTATATCAGATGAAATTGAAGGAAAGATTTCATCGGAATCCAGTAATCCTTCTTCAGAAGTATCAATGCTGTCGTTCACTTCATTCTGTTCATAATAAGCTGCATGTAATGCAACAACAGATCCTGCTGATGTACCGCTCACAAAAACAGATGAGGTATCAATGCAATAATTTTTCGCAATGGATTTTAAATACCGGATAGCCACTTTTGCATCCTGCGTGCCTCTGTAAATTGCTTTTTCATAACTCAATGTTGTTTCCGGAGAATCCAGTCCAACTCTGTATTCCACCGTGGCAGCCACATATCCATAAGTAGCAAAAGTGTAAGCGAGGCCGGCAATATTCTGGTTAAGAATATCACATGCATAAAATCCACCGGCCGGAAAAAAAAGAATCAATGGTTTTTTATAATTATAATTTTCATCGGAATAATAAATACTTAACTTCAACGGAACAGAAACACCTTCATAATTAATCGCATTACGATAAATAATGTTTCTGTCAATATTCAATGTTGAAAAAACAGGTTGCGTATAAATACCATCAGGCAATTTTTTTTGTGCTGATGATTGGAGTGCCAAAAGAACAAATAAGAATGCGAAATTGCTTTTCATGTTCTTTTTTACTTTGTATAGTGCCGGCGGAGAGATTCGAACTCTCATGCCCTTGCAGGCGCTGCGTTCTGAGCACAGTATGTCTACCAGTTTCACCACGCCGACTTTTAAGTGCGGCAAATTTAACGGGAACTTTCAATTGGAGAAATCACACTTGATGGAATTTCTTATAAAGCAAAATCAGTTTTATAATGTTGAATTATAAATATTGACTCCTTATTTCATTCAGAATAAATTTTTATCTGATAAGCG
Organism: Chitinophagaceae bacterium; assembly: GCA_947474435.1. Lineage (GTDB taxonomy): Bacteria > Bacteroidota > Bacteroidia > Chitinophagales > UBA10324 > UBA10324. The sequence continues at coordinate 51,190 of CANJII010000019.1, forward strand.
TTACATCACCGGAATTGGTTCGGTTAACTGAAACGCTTCGGCCATCTCGGTCTTTCCCTCTGAACATCCAGACAAAAACTCCGGTGCTGAATGGTTTGCCGTTGAAGGTTCCATCCCATCCCACATTCTGATCATGTGATTGAAACACCATTTGACCCCAGCGATCAAAAACCATTAATGTAAAATCGGTCATCGGTAAACTATAAACTTTAAATACCGGATTAAAAATATCGCCATTGGGTGTGAATGCTGATGGAACAAATACATCGGGGCATTTAATATTTACTAAAACTGTGGCAGTACCGGAGCAACTACCTGATGTTCCTGTTACTGTATAAACTGTGGTATCAGATGGATCAGCTAATGGATTAGCACAATCCAAACAACTCAAATGCAAATCAGGCGACCACGAATAAGTATCGGCGCCGCTTGCATTTAATGAAACCGGAGTTGTCCAGCAAGTGGTGAGTGTATCCGGATCAACAGTAACTACTAAGGTTGGATTTACAGTTATGAAAATTGTATTTGATGTTGCAGGATTATTGTTTATACAATTTGCGTTGGAGAGTAACACGCAGGTAATATTATCTCCATCATTAAAAACGCTGGTATATGATGAGCCGGTATTCGAAATGATTGTGCCATTTACCAACCAGGTATAAACCGGGGCTGTTCCACCATTTAAACCTGTGGCAGTGATTGTGGCAGTCATGCCTTCGCAGATAGTTGTGTTATCAGCTGATAAAGTAATTGAAGCATCGGTTTGTGGTGTTACTGATATAGTGATTGTATTTGAAGTAGCAGGATTATTTGAAACACAATTTGCATTGGAAGTCATGATGCAGGTGACTATATCATTATCAGCCAAAGTAGTTGAACTGAAAGTAGCTGAGTTGGTTCCGATATTCACTCCATTCACCTGCCATTGATAGGTTGGGGCTGCTCCCCCGTTAGTTGGTGTAGCTGTAAACACCACTATATCACCTGAACAGATGGAAGTGGAAGTTGCTGAAATTAAAACTGATGCCGGCGCTCCGTTTGTAACTGTCATTGCAATTGCATTTGATGTGGCCGGCGAACCTGATACACAACTTAAACTTGAAGTCATAATACAGGTAACTACATCGCCATTATTCAGAGTAGTGGAACTGAATGCTGATGAATTTGTACCAGCATTTATTCCGTTAACCTGCCATTGAAAAGATGAAGCGCCTCCTCCGTTTACTGCTGTTGCAATAAAATTTACCAAATCGCCAAAACAAATAGTAGTGCTGTCAGCAGTAATAGTTACTGATGCAACCAATCCGGTTGTAACAGTAACTGAAATTGAATTGGAAACATCAGGTGAATTGGTAACACAGTTTGCATTGGAAGTGAGAATACATGTAACAACATCTCCGTTATTTAAAGTTGATGAAGCAAAAATGGTTGAATTGCTTCCCACATTTGAGCCATTTACCTGCCATTGATAAGTTGGGCTTGAACCACCATTCGTTGCCACAGAAGTAAAAATTACAGGATCACCCGAACAAATAACAACAGGATTTGGAACAGATGTTATGGTATCAGATGCAACTACCGATGGTGTTACAATTATGGGAATTGAATTTGATGTTGCCGGATTTCCGGTAGAACATAAATTACTCGAAGTCATGATACAGGTAATCACATCACCGTTGTTAAATGTGGTGGAACTGAAAGTTGTGCTGTTTGCTCCTGCATTTGCACCATTCACCTGCCACTGATAGGTTGGTGTTGCTCCGCCATTAATTGCTGTGGCTGTAAAATCAACCTGATCTCCTGAACAAATAGTTGTGGGTGTAGTAGCAACAATATTTACTCCCGCTGGTGCAATTGGATTTACTGTTATTGCAACCGAATTTGAAGTTGCCGGTGAACCAGTGGCGCAAGCCAGATTCGAAGTCATGATACAGGTTACCACATCACCGTTATTCAATGTAGTTGAACTGAAAGTGTTCACGAGACTATTGGCTCCAACATTAATTCCATTCACTTGCCATTGATACAAGGGTGCAGCACCGCCATTGGCTGGTGTAGCAGTAAAATCAACCTGGCCTCCGGTGCAAATAGTTGTGATGTTTGCAAAAACGCTTACTGAGGCCATCACACTTGCGCTAACAGTTATTACCTCGGTGTTTGAAAGAGCTGGAGAACCTGAAACACAATTTGCATTCGAGGTCATTGTACAGGTAACCTGATCTCCGTTACTTAAAGTGGCACTGCTGTAAGATGGGCTATTGCCTCCAACATTTCCTCCATTCACCTGCCACTGATAAGTTGGTGCAAGTCCACCATTAACTTGTAGCGCATTAAAAGTAACCGACTGTCCGGCGCAAATAATATTTTGAGAGGCTGAAATTGTAATTGAAGCTGTTACCGCCGAATCAACCTGTAAGTCAATTCCGTTATCGGTTCCGATAGTTACCGGGTTATCACTTGTAACTCTAATTCTGTAATTCGCACCAGCAATTGTGTTACATGGAATTGTTGCTGCTATTGTTCCAAGATTAGCTGTGCTTGGAAATATTCCGATTGAAATTGGAGCAGCAAAACTTCCTGCTGCATCTGAAAGTTCTGCAGAATAAATATTACCGGCATTAAAAGTTCCAGTACTTGTGAAAGGAATATTTACTGCACCACATTGACAAAACGGGCTTCCGATTATTACTCCTGTAGTTATTGTATTTGCTGCACAATTAGTTACGACAACAGTACTTGTAAAACTTACAGTACATCCACTTGCGTCAGTAACTACAATTGCATAAGTACAATTACCTGTTCCGGTTGGGGTGAAAATTACATTGTATGGAAACGATGCGTTTACCACATTACCACTTGCGGGAGCAGGTGCAGCTCCAACAGCAGTCCAATCCAGGTCATAAGGAGGATAGCCACCGGTGGCTGTTATTGAAACTGTAATTGTTGAGTTCTGACAATAAGGCCCGTTTGAATTTCCATTGATAAATAAAGGTGGGGCAGTGGGAGTGAATGTATAAACACATGGATTTCCTCCTATAGTCCCCGGATAACATGAGTTCAGTTGACAAGTTACATTATTGGTTCCTCCGGCATTTGAATTTAACCAGTTAACTCCCGCCACACATGTAACTTCACGATTATTAAAATCGGCATTATTAATTCCACGCAAGCCTACTTCTCCGGTTGTAGTTCCTGTCCAAGGATATTGATTTGCGCTGATTGCTGTTTTGATAATGTTACTGCACTCTTCGAGCACAATCCACATATCCATTCGGTTTTGATTTCCATTAAGAATTGCTGAAGCAACAAACCTGTTCCAGTTGATTGTACAGGTTCTGTTTGGAGCCACACCTTGTGTTTGAATTCTTATTTCAGAAGTTGCGGTAATCCCAACCATGTCGTTACCAAAAACTGAAACAACACCATCTATATTGGTTGTCATTGCAGCTGCTGCCGACGAAATCGGATTGTATTCTGTAGCAGGAGGTGTACCGGTTCCAAACCAGATAAATCCATTGGTGCTTACCCCAATCTGAGTATAATTTGTTCCATTGAAACGAAAAGTGAAGCCAATATTCTGATTTGAAAAAACATTGTCATCAGTAGTGGAACCTATCCCTCCACCCATTGCAAGCTGAGTTCCGCCAACAAGATTGCCTCCGATATTTGTATTTGCCGCTGCAAATGTAAATGTTGATGCTACCTGTGAATAAGCTTCGTTATTTTGAAAAAAGAATATTGAAATAAGAAAGATGGAGTGAATTAGTTTTTTTGTCATTGCTCGTTTATTACTGTTATCGTTCAATCAGAAATTGATTTTTCAAACCTACTTTATTCATTGGTTTCAGGCAGAAAAATATTTCTGCTAAATTACTTGTTCAGGATAAGATTCATTCAAAAAAGAAAGCAAAAAATACTAACGGCCTGATAATAAATTTTTAAGTGATATATCTGATTCGTGAACGACAATAAAATTCGGGCCAATGAAATCTTCGTGTTTGAATTTATAGTTTCTGAATTCAACCGTCTTTGGATAAATTTTTCCAAGTAAGTAATTGTATTTTTTAAAGAAGTCGTAATAATCAACTAATAAATTTTTTGAAGTGATGTTGATGTATCCATATTCAAACTGAATCATTCTTATTTTATTTTCTGATAAAGATTTTTCAAATCCCTGCAATGCATTCAACTCTGCACCTTCAATATCGAGTTTCAGAAAATCAATTTTTTCAATTTTATTTTCTTTCATGAAAGAATCACCTGTAACCAGTTCAATCAGTTCTTTTTTTTGTACTGAATAATCTATCCCTTTTATTTCATACAACGATGAATGGGTATGCGAATCGTAAATTTTAATTTCCTTCTTCACCTGTTCATTATACAATCCGGCGTTTATGGGAATTATGTTTTGATGAGCGGAAACTTTTTTCTTCAATAATTCAAAAGTGGAAGCCACCGGTTCGAAAGCATAAATTTTTGAATAAGTGCAAAACTCAGCTGCAAGCAAACTGTATTTTCCAACATTGGCACCTCCATCAAAAATTATTTTTGGTTGAAATGATTTTAATTTTTTCAGAATGGTTGCTTCGCCATTGCTGTCCGAATCATAATTGCGGTTTTCGTACAGGCGGTTCATGGCGCGCCCTAATCCGGCAAGGCCTTTCAGAAAAGCATTGTGGGTGTTTCGTTTATAAAATTGTTTAAGTGTACCCATTGTTTGATTTTAAAAAACAGTTTATTCAATTTACGACTTCACAAACCGGATTAACTGTTTTCCTGAATTAGATTCCGCGTCCATAAAATAAGTTCCGGCAGGAAATTTTTTAACATCAAGTTGAATATCGGAAGAAATAGTTTTTTCCAAAACAAGAATTCCTTTTTCATCCGTAATTTTTAAATGAATTTTTTCTTTCCGTTCAATCATCGAAACGAAAATATAATCGTGCGCAGGATTGGGTGATACAGCAATCATTTGAATAACATTTTTTATTGTAGCCACTGTTGAAGTATGCAAAACAATTTCAACCGAATGATTTCCGGCAGTGAGTGTGATGGTTGTTTCTAAAATTCCGTTTGAGTCTGATAATGCAATAGCTGTTTGTATGTTATCAATCAACACATCAAATTGCGTGAGTGGTTTTAAATCAGCAGCTACAATTTTTATGGTTCTTCCTCCCTGAATATTTTCTGCAAGATGATGAACCACTCCTGTGTCGCCTTGTGCACTGAAATAAAATAATTCCGTATTCCAGTCAACTGCAATGCTTGTTGTATTCTGATGAAGAATTCCGCCCGGTACTGATACAATTGCTGTATCGCCAATACTTATCGTATGAAGAAAAATCAGTGAGTCTGTAACCGTTGTTGGCGAAACTTCTATCCTCCATTTTCCGGGAGTTGTGTGAATGGTATCCATAGCAGAAATACATGGATAATTTACACCATCAACAAAAAATTCATACCCGCTTCCTCCGATCCGGGTAGTGGTTGTATTGATCGGAAGCAATGTTCTGATGGAAACATTTCCGGCGCCGTTGGTTTGTGAAATATCTTTTCCGTCAAACGATTCAATATGATTCGGAACAGTTGTGCTAACTGAATTTCCATTGATGCTTGGTTCATTCTGAAAATGCAAAATCCATTTTGCATCTCGCTGATTTGTTGCAGTATTTTTCAAATGAACAAAGTCAAGCACAATTACCTTATCTGGTTTGTAAAAAAATAATCGTCGCGTGAACCGATCTAGTTTGGTTGAATCGTAACTCTGCGCCGCATCAGAAATGTTGTAACAATAATCAGCACCGCTTCCGCACAAAATCCACTTGCCTTTTTGATATTGCGGTTCTGAAATATTGGTAAAGTTCATTAATGTAGGCGATTCATTTTGTCCGCCATCGTTGCTCACATTCACTCCCCAGTTAGTGTATTGCTCAGTTGAATCATACACGCAAATGCTGTTGTTAGCAATGGTGCGCATGTAATAATTTACATAATGACTGTTTCCATACGAATCATAATATCCGGAGTTAATTATTTGCGGAGCGTTTTTATAAATACAAAATGAATTGTTGTCGCGATGTTCGTGTGCAGCTTTTTTACTCGGCGAATTAAACAGCCAGACTAATGCTGCACTGCTGTCCCAGCTTGTTCGGCTCACACTCAATCCTGTTTTATCACTGAACCAATCGTGTGCAAGGTCGGGCTTGGTAACAGTGGGCATATAAAAATCTTTGTACATCAGCTTCTGATAAATGGGCCAGGTCCAGGTTATGTTTTGTGGCAATGAATAATACTGCGCCAACCACTGACTTCGAACATCATTAAAATATCTTGCATGTAAATATGTAACACGATCACCCTGAAGATTTGAAAATCCATCACCCAGGTTTATGGTCCATCCATCAGGCTGAATAAAATACCAGTACTGATTAATTGAATTTTTTACCCACGAAAGTTCATTGTAAAAATCATTGCCGGTTGCAATGCGCATGTTTTCAAATAACTGAAACTGATCAACCAGACTCCACATGGAATAAGCAGCGCCCCAATTCCATCCGCCATCATCATCACGATAATGAGCATAGCAGGGATTGAAACCATTCATCCATTTATCGTAAGTAATTTCATACCACTGCTGTGCTGTATCTTGTTGCAATGCGGTTAATCCATCAGCATGCGCGAGTACCAGTGCATATTGATTGGCATAAAAAGTATTCCACGCATTGTGACTGCTTACATAACTGTTGCCCGATGAAGAGGTGATATATGTATTCATAAAGTACCGTGCAACCTTGAAATAATTTTGTGCGAGATGCTGTCGCATTAATTGCGGAATATCATTGTAACACCAGTCGAGCAGCATACCACCGGCATCACTGAAATCGCGTATGTTATCTTCGTTTGTGTACCAATCGTAATTTGCAAAATCAAGTGTATCGAAACGATTATTTAATTGCGTGATCAGAAAACGGCAACGCTTCAACTCTGATATGTCGCCATTGATTTTAAAAAGTGATGGAACAAATTTTATCTGGTAGGGCTCCCAGTTCGAATTGAAATCCCATGTCCATAAAGTTGAATCGCTGCCAAGTAAGTACAGTTGCGGATCGTTGTACCAATTACCATAAACCGCATTGTGAAATGAATTGTAAGTGGTTTGACAATCGCCTGAAGTAATGTTTGCACTCAGCCAGGCGAATCGTGCCGAGTCGATATAAATTCTTGGTCTCGATTGATGAATGACCGGATAGGTTTGCGCTTGAGAGAAATGAAAAACTAAAAATGAAAAATTAAAAATGAGAGTGAGTGATTTTAATTTCATGAATATTTATTATATAATTTTAGCTTAAAGTGAAGAACATTTTTGAATTCATAAAAAAATTTTTTTCAAACCGCCACATCAAACGCACGCAATGTTTGGTTGAGTGAAGTTTTTTTATCAGTGCTTTCTTTTCTTTTACCAATGATGAGTGCGCAACTCACATTGTAATCACCTGCAGGAAATTTTTTAGTGTAAGAACCGGGTATCACCACAGAGTTGGCAGGCACTCGTCCTTTAAATGTAACAGGCATGTCGCCACTCACATCAATAATGCGGGTGCTTTGTGTGAGCACTACATTGGCGCCGAGCACAGCGCCTTCTTCCACTAACACACCTTCTACCACAATGCATCGCGAACCGATGAAACAATTGTCTTCAATAATTACAGGCGCGGCTTGCACAGGTTCCAGTACACCGCCAATGCCGACACCGCCACTCAGATGAACATGCTTGCCGATTTGTGCGCATGAACCAACGGTTGCCCATGTATCTATCATTGTTCCTTCATCCACATACGCACCAATGTTTACATACGAAGGCATGAGAATCACACCTTTTGCCAAGTAGGCTCCATGGCGGGCAATGGCATGTGGCACTACCCGAACGCCAATGTCTTTGTAATTTTTCTTTAATGGAATCTTATCATAAAATTCCATCGGGCCTGCTTCCATTGTTTCCATTTGTCGTATGGGGAAGTATAGCAGCACAGCTTTTTTCAGCCAGTCATTTACATGCCAGCCCTTTGCTTTTTTTTCAGCAATGCGCAGTTCACCTTTATCCAGATGTTCAATAACTTTTTCTATTGCTTGAATGGTTGCTGTTTCTTTTAGCAACTCACGATTATCCCATGCGTGTTCAATTTGTTTTTTCAGATTTATCATTATTCAAAAATAATTTCAACAAAGAAAGCAAGAAGCAAATTGTTTTGGTCAGGAATTTTTATTTTGAAACACCTGCACAATAAACGGGCTGTTTTTTCATTTTACATTTACCAAAAAAAACACTCATGCAAAATAAACTGCTCGTTGCTTTACTTTTTTCAGTGCTGTTGTATTCGTGCAAACAAGAAAACACACAGGTTAAATCGTTTTATGATCACGAAGGAAAAATATTGAAAGAAGAATATATGGTGCTGACTGACAGTCCAGCCATCAGAAACGGCGCATATACATTGTACAATCAATCAGGAAAAAGAATTGAAACACGCAACTACAACCACAACCAATTGAGTGATACCCTACGACGATTTTATGATTCAGAAAAACTGAGCGAAGAATGCATTTATAAAAACAATGAACTGAACGGTTACCGGAAATTATTTTATGAAAGCGGAAAAGTGATGAACGAAGAAACTTATGTGAATGGAAAATTTGAAGGCCCGTATCATTCTTATTTTGACAATGGCAATAAAAAAGAAGAAGGTCAGTATGTGATGGAAGCCATGAAGGGATTATGGAAATATTATTATGAGAGCGGCGAACTGCAACAGGAAGTTGAGTTTGCCGATAACATGGAGAACGGCGGTTATAAATATTATTTCAAGAACGGAAAAGTAAAACAGGAAGGAAATTATTTAAACGGAAAGAACGACGGCGACTGGAAGTACTATGATGAAACCGGAATTCAAATTGCCGACACTACCTGGTTTGAAGGGTACGCTTTGAAAAAATAAATGCATTTTAATTACATTCTTTCAGGCACTTCAATACCTAATAACTTCATTCCTTTTTTTATAACTGTGGCTGTTAAATCAGAAAGGAGCAAACGGTAGTTTTTTAATTCTTCAGTTTCGGCTTGTGTTATTGAGTTCTCAGCATAAAATGAATTGAAACTTTTTGCAATAAAATAAATATGATTGGCAAGCAAAGCAGGATCTAAATTGCTTGCAGCTTCTTTAATGATATTCGGATATAAATAAAGTTGCAGGAGCAATTGCAATTCCGAATCATTTGCTTTTATAACAGGAGTGGAATTAATATAGCTATTTCCAGCCTTGCGTTTTACTGATTGTATGCGCGCATAAGTGTATTGGATAAACGGCCCGGTGAAACCATGAAAATCAATTGACTCTTCCGGATTAAATATCATTCGTTTGCGTGGATCAACTTTCAGAATAAAAAATTTCAAAGCCCCCATTCCTAATTCGTAATATAATTTTTCGGCTTCTGATTCAGAGAAATTTTCCGTCTTTCCTAATGCCAATGTTTGTTCTTTGGCAGTACGAATCATTTCTTCCATTAAATCATCGGCATCCACCACAGTGCCTTCGCGAGATTTCATTCTTCCGGTTGGTAAATCGACCATGCCGTATGAGAGATGATTAATTCCGGCGGCATATTTTTTTTCTAATTTTTGGGTAACGAGTTTCAACACTTTGAAATGATAATCCTGTTCATTGGCTACAGTATAAATCATTTGATCGGGTTCAAAATCTTTGTAACGCAAATCAGCAGTTCCTAAATCCTGCGTGATGTAAACCGAAGTTCCATCGGAGCGCATTAAAATTTTTTCATCCAACCCATCAGCAGTTAAATCAACGCAGACCGCACCATCCGGTCTTTTATAAAAAACATTTTTACTCAATCCTTCTTCCACAATATTTTTTCCGAGTAAGTAGGTGTCAGATTCTTTGTAGTGTTTATTAAAGTCGCAGCCAATGAGATTATAGGTTTCTTCAAAACCATCATACACCCAGCCATTCATCATTTCCCATAGTGCACGAACTTCAGCATCACCAGCTTCCCATTTCAATAACATTTCTTTCACCTCAATATTGAGTGGTGCATTTTTTTTTGCCTCCTCTTCAGTTTGCCCCTGAGTCATTAATCCGGCAATCTGAATTTTTAACTCCTGATCAAATTTCACATAGTAATCGCCAACCAGGTGGTCGCCTTTTATTGCTTTTGATTTTGGAGTTTCATGGTTACCAAATTTTTGGTATGCAAGCATTGATTTACAAATGTGAATTCCACGATCGTTGTAAATATTCACTTTAACTACTTCATTACCGGCTGCTTTCAATATTTCAGAAGCAGAATATCCGATAAAAATATTTCGGATGTGACCGAGGTGCAGAGGTTTGTTAGTGTTTGGTCCTGCATATTCCACCATAATTTTTTTATGAGTGGAAGGCAACGAAAAATAATTTTCATCAGCAGCCGCTTTCAATAAAAAGTTGTTCCAGAATTCATTCTTCAATTTAAAATTCACAAAACCTTTCACCACATTGTATGAATCAATTTCCGGAATTTCTTTTTGCAAGGCATCACCAATCTCTTTCCCGATTTCTTCCGGTTTCTTTCTTGCAATTTTTACAAATGGAAAAATGACCACCGTAAAATCGCCAACAAATTCTTTCGCGGTTTGATTGACAGTAATATCCTGATCGGAAAAATTTATTCCATATAATTTATTTACAATAGTTGCTGTTTTCTCTCTAAGTAATTGTTCCATTGTGGAAGTTCATTTGATCACATGTAAATTGTGAAAAGTGAATTGTGAATATTGCGAAGCACTTTATGAATTGTTATAACCGCTTATTGTCAACTGCCTAATGAATACTGTTTAATGCCTACTCTTCTGCCCAATCGTTATACAATTGATTCGTTACTTTCTGTAAAATCTCAAATGCATTTTCAGCCATCAGGTTTTCTTTATCCAATGTTGGATTCACTTCTGTTACCTCGAAACAACAAACTTTTTCGTCCTGCATTAATCGCAGAATTAAACTCGCTGCTTGTTTTTCAGTAATGCCGTTTGGTACCGGAGTTCCGGTTCCCTTGCTGATGGTTGAATCCATGCAATCCACATCAAACGAAATGTATATGTAATCGCAGGGCTCCACTGCGTACAACACTTCGCGCGCGGCTTTATCAATTCCGTAGTTTACAATTTCGTCAGTGGTAATAACGCGAACGCGATGTTGCTTCAATAAAAAATCTTCCTGCTGTTCAAAATCACGAAGGCACACATAAACTAAATTATCATACCGGATTTTCGGCGACATGCCACCAATTTTTTTATACCGTTCCCAATAATCGCGAATAGTGTCATCTACATTATTCACTTTCATGGTCATGTTATCTTCCCCCAAAGCAGCGGAGAGCGGCATGCCGTGCATGTTTCCACTCGGTGTTGTGTATGGCGAATGCAAGTCAGCATGTGCATCAATCCAAACAACTGCTATCCGTGCTTCGGGATGCGCCATTTTTATTCCGGCAATGGTTCCGGCTGAAGTGCTGTGATCGCCACTCAACACAATCGGAAAATTTCCTTCTTCAATAATTCCTTTTACTGATTCGGCTACACGCTCACTTACACTTACTACTCCTTTTATTCTTCGTGCATAACTTGATCGAGAAGGTTCGTACAGCATTTGATTTTCAGTTTGAATATCCTGACTTTGATAGCGCTTAAAAAAATCGCTGCCGAAATCAAATGCCGCAATTTTTATTGCTTCAATACCCAAACTTGCGCCCCTTGTGCCTGCACCGATTTCAGATTTTACTTCTATTAGTTTTATGTTTTTCATTCGTTATTGTTCAGCCGGTTGTATAATTAATTGTGTAAATAGCATTCACCATTTACGATTATTGATTTGCAAAAGAAATACTCTAAGGCGAATATTTTCAGAATGATTTAACAACCCTTCCTTTTCCATCCCATTCCAACCAAAGCTTCACAATATTGTTAGGTAAAAAAGGTTCTGCTAATTCTGGCCATTCAATAAAACAAATTGCACCATCGGCTAAATACTCTTCAAAACCGATGTCTAATAATTCTTCTGCACTCTTCAGTCGGTATAAATCAAAATGAAAAATCTTATCGCTGTATTCAAGTCCCTCTCCTTGGGAGAGGGATTTAGGGTGAGGCTGAATTTTGTATTCATTCACCAATGAAAAAGTAGGGCTGACTGCTTCTTCCTTTACACCCAGTGCTTTGCAAAAACTTTTTACCAAAGTGGTTTTGCCAACTCCCATTTCGCCGTACAGCGCAAATATTTTTTGTTCTGAAAAATGTTTTAATATTTCAGCAGCAACACTATTCCAGTCTTCTAACTTTTCTACTTTCCAAAACATATTTTATTGCTAAGAAATTTCCGCACGGAGGCTTGGAGTTAAATTATTTGATTCAAAAAAAATTTCGCACGGGGTTCACATAGAAAAAAACAACAGAGAAAAAGGAGATAATTAATTGTGTCAAATCCATCATGTCAGTTCCCATCTCATTAGGAGAGGGGTTAGGGGTGGGGCTGTTTGGGTCCTGTATTAATTTTCTCCGGCTCCTTCGAATCAATGGTCATGGTTTCTCCGGTTACTTTAAAAGTGGTGCGTCGGTTTTTCTGATGCTCTTCTTCAGTGCATTGAACACCACTCACACATTTATTCAGAATCATTGTTTCACCATAACCTTTAGCAGTCAGTCGGGTTTTATCAATTCCGTGTGCAGCTAAATAATCCACGCAACTTTGAGCGCGCTTCTGCGAAAGATTAATATTAAAATTATCGTTACCTCTTGAATCGGTGTGAGAACCTAATTCCACTTTCACCGTCGGATTTTCATTTAACAGTGTCACTAATGTATCAAGCACCAATGCCGCATCAGGTCTTATGTTCCACTTGTTGTAATCGTAATAAATATTGCTGAGAGTGATTTGTACATTCTTATAAATCTTATCAAGCACTATTGTAACAGTTTCTTTCAGCGTGTCTTTATCACTCGATGAAAATCCAAGCGACGAAAAGTTTTCACTCCGGCTGAAGTAATCATTCTTCGAAGCCGTGAGCTTCAATAATTTTTCGGGCTGAATGGCGAAAGTGATTTTCCCCTGTGCATCCGTCATATACTTATTCAGCGAATCAGGCTTTCCTACAACTGTTACATCCAACACATTCACTGCTGCATTCGATAAAAATTTTGTTCCGGTAACAGTGCTGTTCGGGTCATTCGGATTTTCAAAAGTTTTTTCTTTCACCAACACCTGCAACTGATAATATTTTATCCGTGGCAATTCAAACGAATAAATATCATCGTTGCCTTTTCCACCCGGGCGACTGCTCGTAAATAGTCCCATCTGCCGCACATCTTTTTTCTTTTCATCAGGCACCGGAAGAAATATCAAACCAAAATCATCGGCAGGCGAATTAATCGGGGAGCGCAAATTCACCGGATTCATCCATTGCTTGCCAACCTTCGTTGCCGAAAAAATATCCAACCCGCCCATACCCGGCTGACCATTGCTCGAGAAATATAATTTCCCCTCTGTAATGAATGGGAAAACCTCGTCACCGGTAGTGTTAATGTTCGGACCAAGATTCTGCGGCTCACTCCAACCATCCGCAGTCCGTGTCACAACAAATAAATCCTTGCCACCAAAACCCTCCTTCGTATCGCTGCTGAAATACAATTCATTTCCGCTTGCTGATAAAAATGGTTGCGACACATTTGTACTGTCCTCATAAAACGGAATCGCCTGCGGCTCATTCCATTCACCCAACTCATTCAATGTGCTGCGAAAAATTTTGCAGTAATCGTTGGTTATGTTATCAGTGCCACATCGTGTGAAAAATATTTCCGTAAAATCTTTATTGAAGCAAACCGCTCCCTCGTTGTACTTCGAATTAATAACGGCGCTCAGTGGTTGCGGAGTTTTATAACTGCCGCTTCCATCGGGCTGCGAATAAAACAAATCCGAAAATTTTTCTCCCGTCCATCCATAGGTCTGTGTTCCG
>CANJII010000020.1 GCA_947474435.1 Chitinophagaceae bacterium
AAAAGACTGTTAGACATCTACACCTCATCATCCAAAACAGTGGATGCGCTGAGTAAACTGGAATTACCCAGCGGGGTTGAGATAAGCATTAAAGGCTAATTGATAAACCGTGGGGTTTTTTTATTTTAAAGAAGCCCCGACAAGATAAAAAGAAGTACAACGCATGAAGGGAATATTAGGAAAAAAGGTCGGAATGACCAGCATTTTTGATCAGCAGGGAAAGCAGGTAGCTTGTACGGTTATTGAAGCCGGCCCATGTGTGGTTACCCAGGTGAAGACCGTTGCTATTGACGGCTACAATGCTTTACAGCTTGGCTTCGATCCGAAGAAAGAAAAATCAACTACTAAACCAATGAAGGGTCACTTCGCGAAAGCGAGCACGGCACCGCTTCGTAAGGTAGTGGAGTTTCGCGATTGCGAGCTCGATAAAAAATTAGGTGATACAGTTACTTCCGAAATCTTCACAGAAGGTGAAGTGGTGAATGTGATTGGTAAAACCAAGGGAAAAGGATTTCAGGGAGTAGTAAAGCGTCATGGTTTTCATGGTGTAGGTGGAAGAACACACGGACAGCACGATCGTAATCGCGCTCCGGGTTCATTGGGTGGTTCATCGTATCCGGCTCGTGTATTCAAAGGAATGCGCATGGGTGGAAGAATGGGTGGCGACCGTGTGAAGGTTCAGAACCTTACAGTAGTGAAAATATTTGCTGAGCAAAACCTGATTGTTGTTCACGGTAATGTTCCAGGTGCTAAAGGATCATACTTAATAATTGAGAACGCGAAATGAAACTCGAAGTATTAAAAACAGACGGTAGCAAAACCGGCCGCACAGTAGAAATCTCTGATGAGATATTCGGAATTGAACCCCATGAGCATGTGATGTGGCTGGCTGTAAAGCAGTACCTCGCTAATCAGCGTCAGGGAACTCACAGCAGCAAAGAAAAATCAGATGTATCGGGTTCTACACGCAAACTGATTAAGCAAAAAGGAACCGGAGGCGCTCGTAAGGGTAGCATAAAAGCAGGTTTACTTCGTGGTGGTGCAAGAGTATTTGGACCGAAACCACGCGACTACAGTTTCAAAGTTAACGCAAAGGAAAAAGAATTGGCTCGTCGTTCTGCATTAAGTCAGAAAGCGAAGGAGAATCAGATTTTCGTTATTGAAGATATGAATTTACCTACTCACAGAACTAAGGAAGCTTTTGCATTACTGAAAAACCTGGGAATGACTGCACGCAAAACTTTGGTTGTAGTGAACGATTCAACTGATAATCTGAAAAGAGCAACCCGCAACATTGCAGGAATCACTTTAACAACTGCAGGTGGCTTGAATACATACGAAGTGTTGAAAGCAACGAATTTACTTTTTGCTGAAGGCACCATAAAAGCAATGGGTAGTAAATAAAAATTAACAGCGCACAAAAGAAATAACAATGTCAACAGGAGTTTTAGTAAGGCCGCTGGTCACCGAAAAGAATACCAACCTTGGAACAAAACTGAATAAGTATGTTTTCATGGTTACAAACGATGCAAATAAGATTCAGATCAAAACTGCAGTCGAGAAAATGTATGGTGTGAAAGTGGAAGCAATATCTACAGCCATCATGCCCGGAAAAAACAAGCAGCGCATGACAAAAACAGGTGTGCTGAAAGGAGTGAAAGGATACAAGAAAAAAGCGATTGTAACACTTGCTAAAGGTGAAACAATTGATTTCTACGCAAGCGTGTAATTAGCATAACAGGATAAAGAGAAACAGACAATGCCAGTAAAAAAGTTTAACCCCATAACCCCCGGCACCCGATTTAAAATCGGTAATGCGTATACTGAAATCACCACCAACAAACCTGAAAAGAGTTTATTGGAAGTGAAACAAAGAACGGGTGGTCGTAATCACACCGGTAAACGCAGCATGCGTTACATAGGTGGAGGTCACAAACAAATGTATCGTTTGATTGACTGGAAGCGCGACAAGCATGGCGTGGGTTGCACTGTGCAAACAATTGAATATGATCCGAACCGTTCAGGATTCATTGCTTTGGTGATGTATGCTGATGGTGAAAGAAGATATATTCTCTCTCCGAACGGATTAAAAGTAGGAGACAAATTAATGAGCGGACCTGATGCGCCTCCTGAATTAGGGAACGCGCTTTCATTGAAAGACTTACCACTTGGTACCATTGTACACAATGTGGAATTGCACCCTGGTAAAGGTGGAATGTTGGTTCGCAGTGCAGGAGCATCGGCTCAGTTAGCAGCTAAAGAAGATAAGTATGCAGTATTAAAAATGCCTTCAGGTGAAGTTCGCAAGATTCTTTTAACTTGTATGGCAACAGTAGGAATGGTTTCTAATCCTGATCATAGTTTGGAAGTGAAAGGTAAAGCTGGTGCCAATCGTTGGAAAGGTATCAAGCCTCGTACCCGTGCCGTTGCGATGAACCCGGTAGATCACCCGATGGGTGGTGGAGAAGGAAAAGCGTCCGGTGGACAGCCAAGATCAAGAACCAATGTTTACTCAAGAGGTTTGAAGACAAGAGCTCCAAAGAATCCAAGTAGTAAGTTCATAGTAAGCAGAAGAAAAAAATAACCTGTCGAATTAAATAAAGAAATAAAAAAGCATGGCAAGGTCAGTAAAAAAAGGTCCGTATGTAGATCACAACTTACAAGGTAAGATTGATGTGTTGAATGCGGCAAACAAAAAGAGTGTGATTAAAACATGGAGTCGTCGCTCAACCATTACTCCTGAGTTTGTTGGTCACACATTCGCAGTTCACAACGGAAATAAATTCATTCCGATCTTCGTAGGTGAAAACATGGTGGGTCATAAACTCGGTGAGTTTTCTCCGACACGAAACTTCAGAGGTCACTCAACTAAGAAAGTAGATAGTTAATCATAACAGAATAAGAAATCACAATGGCACTGGCTAAAGCAATATTGAAAAATGTACCAACATCTCCCCGTAAGATGAGATATGTGGTTGACATGATTCGCGGAGTAGATGTGGAAAAGGCTTTGAATATTTTGAAGTTCAGTACCAAGCATCCAGCACGCGAAGTGGAGAAACTTCTTCTTTCGGCTACTAATAATTGGAAAGAAAAAAATCAGGGATTAAATCCTGAAGACAGTGGATTGTTTGTGAAAGAAGTTTTTGTTGATGGTGGCACTATGTTAAAGCGTTGGTTGCCTGCACCACAAGGTCGTGCTTACCGCAAACGCAAGCGCTCTAATCATGTTACTTTAATTGTTGACAGTCGTGTTTCACCTCATGTTGAAGAAGTAACTGAAGTAGAAGAAGTAGAACAACCAACTGCAGAAGTTGCAGAAGCAGCACCGAAGAAAAAAGCAGCGGCCAAGAAACCTGCAGCAAAAAAGGCGGCAGTGAAAACTGAAGAGAAAGAGAAACCGGCAAAGGCAAAAAAGACATCTAAAAAGTAGATTAATAAAATAGCAATAACTGAATGGGACAAAAAACAAACCCGATTTCTAACAGACTCGGTATCGTTCGCGGATGGGATTCAAATTGGTTTGGTGGCAGCAAATACGCCGACAAATTAATTGGTGATTACAAAGTTCGCGAATACTTAAAAGCGCGCGTAGCAAAAGGCGGTCTTTCAAATATCGTTATTGAGCGCACGCTGAATCGTCTGACTGTAACTATTCACACTTCACGCCCTGGTATTATCATAGGGAAAGGTGGAGGAGAAGTTGACCGCATCAAGGAAGAGTTGAAAGGCTTAACCGGAAAGGAAGTACAAATCAACATCGTGGAGATTCGTCGTCCTGAAATTGATGCCACAGTAGTTGGTGATTCAATTGCCCGTCAGATTGAAGCTCGTATCAATTACCGTCGCGCCATTAAAATGGCTGTTGCATCGGCAATGAGAATGGGAGCTGAAGGAATAAAAATCAGGATCGGTGGTCGTTTAGGTGGAGCGGAAATAGCGCGTTCTGAAGAAGTAAAACAAGGTCGTGTTCCATTACATACGCTTCGTGCTGATATTGATTACGCAATTGGTGAAGCGTTAACAGTTTATGGTTTAATTGGAATTAAAGTCTGGATTTGTAAGGGAGAAGTTTTCGGTAAGCGTGACTTGAGCCCGAATGTTGGACAGAAGACAACAGGCACTGAACAAAAACAAGGTGCAGACAGAAGAGATCGTGATGACAGAGGCGGAAGAGGTGGAGATCGCGGTGGCGACCGTCGTAACAAACCACGCAGAGACAGAGAATCTTAATTAGAAACATTTTTTGAAACGATAATCAGATAACAAAATGTTACAACCGAAAAAGACCAAGTGGCGCAGACCGCAGAGAGGCAAGATGAAAGGAAACGATCATCGTGGAGCAACTCTGTCTTTTGGTTCGTTTGGATTAAAAGCAATGGATGAAATCTGGCTCACTGATAAACAGATTGAAGCTGCCCGTGTTGCTTTAACCCGTCACATGAAGCGTGAAGGACAAGTTTGGATTCGCATTTTTCCTGATAAGGCAAAAACTGCAAAACCAGCTGAAGTTCGTATGGGTAAAGGAAAGGGTGGACCTGAAGGATGGGTGGCAGTAGTTAAGCCCGGAAGAATTCTTTTCGAAGCAGAAGGTGTATCAATGTTAATTGCCCGTGAAGCAATGATGTTGGCAGCTCAAAAACTTCCGATCAAAACAAAATTCATCATTAGTCGCGAATACAAAGCCTGATAAATAAACAGTAAGCAACAATGGCTAAACAAGTAAAATTAAACCTCCACGAATTGTCAGATGCAGATCTGAAATCGAAACTGGCGGAAGATAAAACAAGATTGCAGCGTTTGCATTTCAATCATACAGTAACACCTTTGGAAAACCCGATGGTGATGCGTCACCTTCGCAGAGAAATCGCAAGCATGACTCATGAGACTGCAAACCGTGCTAAGAAATCAACAATTAAATAATCCGGAACAATGGAAGATAGGAAATTAAGAAAAACCCGGAATGGGCTTGTAACCAGCAGCAAGATGAATAAAACCATTACTGTAAGTGTGGAGCGTAAAGTAATGCACCCGAAGTATGGTAAGTATTTGAAAAAGTCAACCAAGTTTCATGCGCATGACGAAAAGAATGAGTGCGGAATAGGTGATACAGTTACAATTGAAGAAACACGCCCTTTGAGCAAAACAAAAAGATGGCGCCTGGTTTCTATCATCGAAAAAGCGAAATAAAAAAATCTTTACTCTCTGCCCTTGGTGGAACGGTGAATAAAACAACAGATTCAAAAGAAGAAAGAAAATGGTACAAACAGAATCAAGATTGAATGTAGCAGATAATAGCGGAGCAAAAGAAGTGCTCGTTATCCGCATTCTCGGACACGCACACCAGCGTTATGCGAGCATTGGCGATACTGTTGTTGTTACTGTTAAAGATGCAATACCAGCCGGTGCCGTTAAAAAAGGTACAGTTACAAAAGCCGTAATCGTTCGTGTTAAAAACCGTATTCGCCGCAAGGATGGTTCATACATTCGTTTCGACGACAATGCAGTTGTGTTGCTCAACGATTCAAACGAACCTCGCGGAACCCGCATCTTTGGCCCTGTAGCAAGAGAGTTGCGCGAAAAACAATACATGAAAATTATTTCATTAGCCCCTGAAGTTTTGTAGAAAATGAAAAGAGATAAATCAAAAACCAAAAGATTCAAGGCGAAGCTGCATATCCGCAAAGGGGATATGGTTATTATGCTCGCCGGTGATGATAAAGGAAAAAAAGGTCGTGTGATTGAAGTACTGCCACTTGAAATGCGTGCTTTGGTTGAAGGAGTGAACATTGTTTCGCGCCACACTAAACCTGATGCTAAAACTCCGAACGGAGGCATCGTAAAGAAGGAAGCTAAAGTGCATATTTCAAATATCGCATTAGTTGATCCTAAAGGTGGAACAGCTACCCGCATCGGTCGCAAACGCGAAAACGGTAAGGTAACGCGAGTTGCAAAAAAATCCGGAGTTGAAATCAAATAACAATTCCTAAAAAAAAGAAAAAAGGAAATCATGGAAGGATATGTTGCCCGTTTAAAAAAGAAGTACAAAGATCAGGTTGTACCTGCAATGATGAAGCAGTTCAGCTATACCAGTGTAATGCAGGTGCCTAAGATCACTAAGATTGCAATCAACCAGGGCGTTGGTAAAGCTACTTCTGACAAAAAGATGATTGATGTTGCTGTAACCGAAATGACCACCATTACCGGTCAGAAAGCGATGGCAACTAAATCAAAGAAAGATATTTCTAATTTCAAATTGAGAGTAGGAGTTGGTGTAGGTGTGAGAGTAACCTTGCGCGGAGATCGTATGTATGAATTCATGGATCGTCTTTTCTCTGTTGCACTTCCACGAGTTCGTGATTTCAAAGGTGTGAACGAAAAGAGTTTCGACGGAAGAGGAAATTACACCCTTGGCATTACTGAACAAATCATTTTCCCTGAAATTGATATTGATAAAGTAACGCACATGAACGGAATGGATATCACTTTCGTGACCAGCGCTAATACAGATGCTGAAGCTTTTGCTCTTTTGAAAGAATTAGGTTTACCATTTAAAAGTTTAAAAACAGAACAGAATTAATATGGCAAAAGAATCAGTAAAAGCCAGAGAAAGAAAGCGTGAAAGAATGGTGGCTAAGTATGCTGCAAAGCGTGCTGAGTTAAAAGCTTCAGGCGATTTAGTTGGGTTAGATAAACTTCCAAAAAACTCATCTAAAATCCGCAAGCACAATCGTTGCGCTATCTCGGGTCGTTCACGCGGATACATTCGTCAGTTTGGATTATCGCGCCAGATGTTCCGTCAGTTAGCACTCTTCGGAAAAATTCCGGGATTGACTAAATCAAGTTGGTAAGAAATCAGTTGTCAGCAATCGGTTGACAGTGTCAGAATAAAAAGCCATTCTCATGTTTGAGAGTGGCTTTTCTTTTTTCATTAATTGTATTGATGTTATATGTTTATGAATTCAATGCTGATATTAAAACTGAATGCTGATTGAAACGGAAATCGAAACCTGAAAAGTTAGTGAAGCAGCCCAATTATCCGGGAGGTAAAAAGGCTATGGATGAATTCATTCGCACCTGCCTTCAATATCCGGAGGAAGCAATAAAAAATAAAATTGAAGGAGCAGTGGCTATTGAATACAATGTGGATGTTTTCGGTAAGGTGACGGAAGCTAAAATCAAACATGGTATCGGTTATGGTTGTGATGAAGAAGCCATTCGGTTAGTGAAGCTGTTGAAATACGAAAAGAAAAAATACCAGGGATTGCATGTGGTGTTTCATAAAACTTTAATAATAAATTTTCAGTTGAATTGTGCAGTAGTAAATAATGTAAAGACTGAACATAAAATTAACTATCAAATTATTGAAACAAAGAATCCTTTGTCATCCGGTTCTGTAATTTCTTATTCTATTACTCCGGAGAAATTGAAATGATAAAACAATCAGCATTCAAATTATTTTCGTTTTTTGAATTCAGATAGGTGAAAGAAGAAATTGGGTTAATTTGAATGTATTAAAAAGAAAAAATTAATTAATTTAACTAAGCAATTAAATATTTAAGATAAAAATGTTTAAACACTTCATAATTACACGGTTTAATTTGCGCACCGTTCATTGGGATAAAACCAAGAATAATGAAGAAGTATTAACAAATGAATGGCAAAAACATAGGTTGCAGGTATTTCGTGAATTTTGTTTTCCTTCAGTAGTCAATCAGTTGAATCAGAATTTTACCTGGCTGGTATATTTCGATACACTTTCTCCGGATTTTATTATGGATGATATTGACAAAATGAAATTGGAATTTAAAAATTTTGTTCCGAAATTTCTGGAGGAAATGGAATTGATAAAGACTGAGGTAAAAACTGACATGATGAACTATTTTGATTCAGATACAACGCATGTTATTACTTCAAGACTTGACAGTGATGATGCAATTCGCAAAAATTATGTTTTAGAAATTCAAAAAAGATTTGACAACCAGAATATTTGTGTAGTTGATCCTGAAATAGGAATTTGTTTACAAACTGATCCGGATTTTTTAATATCAAAATACAGAACAACTTATAGCCCTTTTGTAAGTCTTATTGAAAAGGCAGAAAATTTCAAAACTGTTTTAAGTAAAAGTCATAATCAATGGCATGAAATAAATTCAGTTGAAAAAATAACTGATACAATTATGTGGAT
Organism: Chitinophagaceae bacterium; assembly: GCA_947474435.1. Taxonomy (GTDB): domain Bacteria; phylum Bacteroidota; class Bacteroidia; order Chitinophagales; family UBA10324; genus UBA10324. The sequence continues at coordinate 8,189 of CANJII010000020.1, forward strand.
GCAGGTTATTCATGGGAAAAATTTATTCAATTCTGTTACAGCGGATGAATTTATTTCCAATAAAAATATTTTAAATGACTTTGGTATTAATACAAATGAATTTAATGCAGGGATGATGTATTCTCTTAGAGTATTTTATTTGAATTTAATTCTAAACATAAAAAAATTAATTCGAAGAATAAAAAAGTGAATTTAAAGATTTTTGCTTCTGTCAAATCTGTATAAAGGTCAAAATATAAATTATATCAAGAATCGAATTATTTTCGTTTTTGAATTATGGCGATTGAAAACCTTGCAAACATTTATGATCAGGTAATCAGGCAAATTGAACAATTTACTTCAACGCCTCATTGGAGAGTAAAGTTTGTAATGTCTTTAACAGTACTCTCCCTCGTTTTTGCAACTCCGCAATTCGGTGGATACAAAAAAACTTTCAGCGAAATAAAGGGCTGGCAGGCGTTCAATCAACAGAAAGAACATCCTTTCACTCCGCTCAATTTTTCTGGGGGATCAAATGCAGCAAAGCGAACATTCAGGTTAACAGTGCCGGTGCTTGCAAAGATTTTCCGTCTGAATGATTACGCAGTAATTGTTATAGAATGGTTATTGAATATTTTATTTCTTTTCTTTTCCATTTTATTATTTGAAAAAATAACGAAGGATAAAATACTTGCTTTACTGGGAACTATTGGCTTAACATTTATTTACAACGGTCACGCAGGCTTTACTGATAACAATGCATGGTTTGATGTGTTTGCCTACTTGTTTTTATTACTGGCGATGTTTTATTCCAATGCATTTCTGATTTTCTTTTTGATATTTTTTGCAGCGTGGACCGATGAGCGCGCAATTTTCGGGAGCATGTTGGTTTTTTTTTGGTGGAAATTCAATGAAACAAAAGCGTCAGGATTTTCTTTCCCTTCATTCTTTAAATTTGAAATAGAATCTTCAATGGTAATACTTGCTCTGATGGTTTATTCAATCGGAAGATTTCTGTTGATGAAGTATGGAAACTTATCAATTCCATTTAAAGAAGTTGGACTTGATGTTTTGTTTAATTCAACCGGCGCAATTGGACTTGGATTATGGTCAGCGCTTGAAGGTTTTTGGTTATTGATTATTGTTTGTTTGATTTTTCTTTTTACTCAAAAAAAATACTCGGTTGCATTTTCTTTAATTGGATTGATGACTTTAATAATGCTTGTTGCTTTTTCGGTACATGATATTACCAAAAGTGCCGGATATATTTTCCCCGTCATTTTTATAGCGGTTTCAATTCTTGCTGAAAAATTTTCACAAATTGATTTACGGAAAATTTTATTGTTATGCGCAGCTGTTTGTTTTCTTTTCCCTTCATACTATTATGCATCACACGATCACATTGCGGTTTGGTATAAACCGTTTTTTGTAAAGGCATTCGAAATTTTTAAAAGCCATATATAATTCTGTATTTCAAATCAAAATATATTTAACACAAGGGCATTAAACATTCCAACAAAAAAACCATAATTTTTTTTCACTAGAATATTTCATAACTGTTGCAAGTATCGCAACCTTTTTTATAAATTTAGCTTACTCTATATTTTACCTCGAATTTTTGACTGTTTGCCTACAAAAGGTTGCGTTAATAAAAAAGCATATTGCTCTCAGAAAAATATTTTTAGTTTTCCGTTCTAATCCAATTAAGATTTTTAAACTAAACCAAGCACTTCATGAAAAAAAAATCACTCGCGGTAATAATGCTAATTGCATTAATTTCAATTTTCTCTTCGGCTGATGCGCAAAATGCAATTCAGAATTTAATTAAAGGCGACAACGGAGTTTCTGCTTCGTTCACACGATTAACTCCCGAACAACAAATTCCATTTACTGTTACAGCAGTAAAATCATTGTTGGGATTAGATGCAAGTTCTGATTTATCATTAATCAGAAGCGAGCAGGATCAGATCGGTGAAACACATTACCGTTACACCCAGACCTATAATGGAATTCCGGTGGAGAATACCATGTACATCATGAATGTAAAAAACAATCAACTCATTGGAATGAACGGAGATATTGTATTGAATTTCGATCAGCAAATGAATTCGCGTTCAGGTGCATCATTGAATGAGGGCGATGCTATTAATGCCGCTCTCAATCATGTGAATGCACATTCTTATGCATGGCAGAAACCACAAATGGAACAACAATTAAAAACACAAACCAATAATTCAGGTGCAACTTATTATCCATCTTCTTCACTTTGCTGGTATTGTCCGGGTGATTTGATTGAACCAAAAAGTTTAAGACTTTGCTATAAAGTAGATGTGTATTCAGTTGAGCCATTGAGTCGTGCATATTATTTTGTTGATGCAGAGTCAGGAAAAGTTTTAGGGAAAAAAGAAGTGTTGTGCTTTACTGATGCAACAGGAACTGCGGCAACTGCATACAGTGGAACACAAACCATTCACAGCGATTTAAGCGGAAGCAGTTATCGCCTTCGCGATTTAACAAAAGGAAATGGAATCATCACGCTTACTGCTGCCGGTGCTGATTACACCAATGCAACAGCTAACTGGGCATTGACTGGAACCAATCAATATGCACTTGATGCGCACTATGGAGTTTCTCAGACTTACGCTTTCTACTTAGCAAACTTTGGAAGAAACAGTGTGGACAATGCTGGTTATGCTTTAACAAGTTATGTGAATGAATCGGCAACAGTTGATAATGCTTATTGGGATGGAACCTCCATGCACTTCGGAAATCGTTCTTCAAATGGTGCCGGTATCACTGCGATTGATGTAGATGGTCATGAGTTAACACATGGTGTTACACAATATACCAGCAATTTGAATTACAGTAATCAATCCGGTGCGATGAATGAAAGTATGAGTGATATTTTCGGAAAGTCAGTTCAGTTCTGGTCGAAGCCAACTGATGTAAGTTGGTTAATGAGTAATGATATGAATTGGAATATCCGAAACATGGCAAATCCAAATCAATTCGGACAACCTGATACTTATTTAGGAACTAACTGGTATACCGGCGCAGGCGATAATGGTGGAGTACATACAAATAGCGGTGTAGGCAATTTTATGTTTTATCTTTTAGTAACAGGTGGAAGCGGAACCAATGATATTGGAAGTGCATACACTGTTACAGGTCTTGGCTTAACAAAAGCAGATGCAATTCTTTATCGTTCTGAAACAGTTTACTTAACGCCTACATCACAATATTCAAATTGGAGAACGGCATGTATAAGTGCTGCTACTGATTTGTATGGTGCTTCTTCGAATGAAGTGAATCAGGTGATGAATGCTTGGTTCGCCGTTGGAATCGGAACTGCAGGTAACACCGGAACTTGCGCTGTACCAACAGGCTTATCTTCATCAGCGATTACAAATACAACTACAACTGTTAGCTGGGGTGCTGCCTCAGGAGCAGCTTCATATGTTTTACAATATAAAACAGCAGTTTCATCAACATGGACAAATCTTTCAGCAGCAGGAACATCAGCAAATCTTACAGGATTAACACAAGGAACAACTTACAATTACCAGGTGCAAACAGTTTGTTCAGCGGGAGGTTCTTCAGCATTCAGCACTGCATCTTCTTTCACCACAACAGGTACTGCACCGATTGTTTATTGCACATCAGTGGGACAAACATTGGATGGAATTACTAATGTAACATTCAACACAATCAACAATACCACATCAGGAACTTCTGCTGGTTATACTGATTACACTTCTACTCAATCAACAACAGTTAATCAAGGAAGCGCTTATTCTTTATCAGCTAGCTTGAACACCGGAGGTAACTATACCAATTATGCTAAGGCATGGATTGACTGGAATCACGATGGAACATTCAGCACAACAACTGAAGAATATAATTTAGGAACTGCTGTGAATGTTACAAGTGGGATTACTACCCTGTCACCTTTGAGTGTTTCAGTTCCTGGAACTGCAACTGTTGGATCAACCCGTATGCGTGTTTCAACACAATACAATGCCGCACCAACTCCATGCAATGCTGCATTTGATGGAGAAGTGGAAGATTATACAGTAGTTGTTGCCACCGGAACAAGTTGTGCAACTCCAGGAGGATTGGTTTCTGGTAGTATTACAAATTCAACTGCATTGCTTTCGTGGACTTCAACCGGTGCGGCCACCTATAATCTGAATTGGAAATTGGCTTCCTCAAGTACATGGACAACAGTGTCAGGATTAACTTCAACTTCGTATTCATTAACAGGATTATCTGCTTGCAATAGTTATAATTTTCAAGTTCAAGGAGTTTGTAGCGGAACGCCAGGATCTTTCAGTGCTGCTTCATCATTTACTACTACAGGATGCGCAGTTACTTATTGTACTTCATCCGGAACAACAAATACTTATGAATGGATAAATAAAATTGTGATGGGAAGTATAAATAATACCAGCGGAAAAAATACCGGTGGATACGGAAATTATACTGCGCAAAGTACAAACCTCGCAGGAGGAACGAGCAATACTATCGCAATGACTCCCGGATTTTTAAGTACCACTTACACTGAGTACTGGACTGTTTGGATTGATTACAATAAGAACGGTTCTTTTGCTGATGCAGGTGAAAAGGTTGCGACTGGAACTACCGCAGGAACTGCCACACTTTCAAAATCATTTACTGTTCCTACTACTGCATTGAACGGTGCAACGCGTATGCGCATTCAAATGAAGTACAGTGGTTATACTACAAGTTCTTGCGGAACTTTCACATATGGTGAAGTCGAAGATTACAATGTGAATATTACCGGTAATGCAGCCTTCGGATTTAATGCAATTAATACTTCAACACCAACAGAAGCGGTTGAAGGAATTGTGTTGTACCCGAATCCTGCAAAGGATAATTTATCAGTTGAATTTACAAGTGCGGTTGAAGGAAATTCATTGGTAAATGTGTTCAACATTGTTGGCCAGAAGGTAATGACTTATTCAGTTTCAGTTATTGATGGTTTAAATACTTCAAGCCTTAATACTTCTGATTTAATTAGTGGTATTTATGTTTTTGAAATTGAATTGAACGGAAAAACTACCCGTGAGAAATTTGTGATTTCGAAATAATATTTTCAATAAAGATTTACCGAAATCAAAACTCTTTTCGGAACGAGGCCCTTCAGCAAATTTGTTGAAGGGCTTTGTTATTTTAATTTATTGAACAGAAATTTATTTGCCATAAATCAATCGCATCTGTTACTCTATCTTGTTATTTTTCGCTTTCAAATATTTCAGCAATGAAAAAAAATCTGTTTTCGCTCTTTACCTTTTCATTAGCCGTTGTTGGTCTTTTGACAAACAACATAAATTCAATTGCACAAACTCCATCACAAACCATTCGCGGAATTGTGTATGATGCAGAAAGTAATTTTCCATTGACAGGCGCAACTGTTTTATTAATGAAGGATAGTTCAATTGTGAAAGGAAGTTATACTGATGAAAACGGAAACTATCGTTTTGATGAAATTGCAGTAGGCAGGTATTTATTGCACATAACTTATGTCGGATACATTGAAGGATTCGTTCGCGATATAATTCTTTCATCGGGAAAAGAATCGGTGATTGACATTCACCTCGAATCAAGCGCAAAAAATATCGAAGAGATTGTGGTGAGTGCAAACAAGGTCGGACAAAGCAGTAACGAAATGAGCACCGTGAGCACGCGCACTTTTTCTATTGAAGAAACCAATCGGTATGCGGGCAGTCGCGGCGACCCTGCGCGCATGGCGAGCAACTTCGCGGGTGTGCAAGGTGCTGATGATTCGCGCAATGATATTGTGGTGCGCGGCAATTCACCTTCAGGTGTATTATGGCGATTGGAAGGAGTGGATATTTTCAACCCAAATCATTTTAATATTCCCGGCACTGCGGGCGGACCGGTTTCTATTCTCAATAATAAAATTTTAGCGAACTCTGATTTTTATACCGGCGCTTTTCCTGCTGAGTTAGGAAACTCCATTGCCGGTGCATTCGATTTAAAATTGCGAAACGGAAACAATGAGAAGCACGAGTTCAGCGGACAGTTTGGTTTTCTCGGTACTGAAGTTTTAGCTGAAGGACCTTTCAGCAAAAAATGTAAATCTACTTACCTCGTTACTTACCGTTACAGCACGCTCGCTTTATTCAGCGCTCTCGGAATTGAAATCGGAACCGATGCTGTGCCGCATTATCAGGATGGTTCTTTCCGTTTAAATTTTCCGATGAAAGGAAATGCAAACTTTTCTGTTTTCGGAATTGGAGGGATGAGTAAAGTTGCCATCCTCATCAGTCAACAGAAAAAACCAATCCGAAATATTTATGGAGAGAACGACCGCGACCAATACTTTGCTTCGCAAATGGGTGTGCTGGGTTTCAGTCTGAATAAATCTTTCAATCAGAATCTGTTTTCGAAATTCACTTTAATGTACCAAGATGAAAGTCAGAAAGTGCATCACGAACTAGTGTATCGTCATGTTGGTACAGATAGTGTTTTTGTAATTGATAGTATTCCGCACTTGCTTGGTTATTCATTTGTGCATGATAAAGTTTCTGCAGCGTGGTACTTAACCAACAGAATAAATAACCACCTCTCGTTCAAAACAGGATTCAATATTGATACTTACTTTTTTAATTTTCTCGATAGCATCCGCAACATTCATCCAAGCGATACAAATTATTATCAGTTCTACAAGCGATGGGATGCGCACGAAATGGCAAACCTCATTCAGCCGTATTTTCAGATTCATTACAAACCGAGCGATGCACTCACCTTTAACATCGGTTTGCATGCCTTGTATTTTTCATTGGGAAATGCGCTTTCGCCTGTGGAGCCGCGCATCGGTATGAAGTACGAAATGAAAAACAATCAGTCGCTCAATATCGGTTTAGGAATGCACAGTCAGATTCAGAATACTTACTTGTATTTCTACAGTCCCGATTTCAGTAATGGCGTGGCGCACGAATACAATCATGATATGGGATTAACAAAAAGTTATCACGCAGTTATTTCATACGACAAACTTTTCGGCAAACATTTATACTTTAAAACTGAAGCATACTACCAATATCTTTTTGATGTGCCTGTTACACTTCGACCTTCTTCTTTTTCGTTGGTGAATTCGGGTGCGGGCTTCTCACGCTTCTTTCCTGATACATTGAAAAACATTGGCACCGGACAGAATTATGGTTTCGAGTTCACGCTCGAAAAAGGATTCAGTAAAAATTATTACTTCCTTGTAACACTCTCCATGTTCGAATCGAATTACAAAGGCAGTGATGGCATTGAGCGCCGAACCGATTTTAACGGACAGTATGCTGCCAATGGAATTCTGGCGAAAGAATTTGTTTTCAAAAACAAACACGCCCTGCAGTTGAGTACAAAAATCACGGTTGCCGGCGGTCGCTGGTACGGACCGGTTGACACCGCTGCTTCTGTTTATCAGAAAGACATTGTGTACATTGATTCATCGCGCAACACTTTGCAACTGCCTTCTTACTTCCGCGCCGATTTAAAAATCAATTACCGCATCAACGGAAAAAAAGTATCGCACGAAATCGGTTTGGATATTGTGAACCTGTTCGACACAAAAAATATTCTCAAACTCACTTATGCGCCCGATAATTTCGATGCCACCGCATCACCCATTCGTTACGATTACCAGTTGGGGCGATTACCGCTGTTTTATTACAGGATAGATTTTTAAAAGATTAATTAAATCTATTTCTAAAAAACTTCTTTCTGATTTAATGTGGTTGATGCATCATTTAATATTGCCTCAAAATCCCGTCTTCCGAAAAACTTATCAGAACTTGTAAGTTTTGAAAGACCATATTCTGCAAAGCGTTTTGATTTTTTTAGATTTGTTTTTGTTAATGACATAGCAAATACCCAAGCTAATCTTATATCTGTTGTTGCTAAATTCATTCCTAATAATTTGTCTGATAGAATTGTATAAATATTATCCAAGTCCTTAGGTTCAATTGTTTCAAGATGATTAGGATTGACTTTCAATAATTGAACTATAGGTAAAGCGCGTTTTATTATAAGTTCAGTAATTTGGTTCGCTATCTGAATATTCTGGTATTCATTCTCCGAATATTTCCACCAATAATCAGATTGTCCATTTGGAGTAATGCGTGTTCGAAATTCACAATTGTAGTATCTTAATTTTTTATAGTCCAGTAATTTGAACCCATCTGTCACTAAGCTTTTTGGTTGAAATCCAAACTCAACACAGCATTGAGCACCGAATTGACTTGCTTGAATTCCTATTGCAAAAACAAAATTATCTGTGTCCATTAAATAATTAAATCCTGAACCTTTGAATCCAAGTTGTTTTAAATTTTCAGAGAGAATCTTTGAAATGCTTTTTTTAAATTCAAGTGTTGAAATCATACTCTAAAGACTTTGTAATAACGAATTACATTATTTGCTATCGAACAAACCTAAAGGTTTAAATGAATATCTTTATTTGAATTCATTTTTTATAACCAATCCTTTCCACTCATTTACTTTTTCTAAAAGCCCTGTAAAGAATGGCTTTGGAATTTTCTGTGAGCGCATATTCTTTCCACGATAGTTTTTTTAACAAACCCTTATTGCGAAGCCGCAGAAAATGTTTTGAAAAATGAACTGATGAAGTTAAAAAAAATTACATCACAGATTTTATTTCAATATTCTTTACATATTTTCCCGGATAAACTTTTAAGGCTTCATCCAAACAATTAATAGCATTTTGTAAATCTGTTTTATTTAATACATACGCTATGCGAACTTCTTGCTTTCCTTTTCCTGGTGTAGAATAAAATCCTGTTGCAGGTGCAAGCATCACAGTTTCATTGTTGTATGAAAATGATTCCAATAACCACTGACAGAATTTATCTGAATCATCAATAGGCAATCTTGCAATGGTATAAAAAGCACCTCCCGGTTTGGGACATGTAACGCCTTCAATTTTATTTAATCCTTCCACCAATAAATTTCTGCGGCTGATATATTCTTTATTGATCGCTTCAAAATAATTATCAGCAACTTTCAATGCGGCTTCCGAAGCTACTTGACCGAATGTTGGCGGCGATAATCTTGCCTGTGCAAATTTTAACATGGTATTCCTCAACTCTGTATTCCGTGTAATCACACAACCAACCCGAGCTCCGCACATGCTGAATCTTTTTGAAACTGAATCAACTACTACCACATTTTTTTCCAACCCATCTAAATTCAAAACAGAAAAATGTTTCTTGCCATCATAACAAAAATCGCGATACACTTCATCAACAAACAAAAACAAATCATGCTTAATCACTAGGTCTTTCAACTCTTTTAATTCTTCTTCTGAATACAAATATCCTGTAGGGTTATTCGGATTGCAGATTAAAATTGCTTTGGTATTTGAAGTAATTCTTTTTTCAAATTCTGAAATCGCAGGCAATGCAAACCCCGTTTCTATCAAGGCAGTAACCGGAACAATTTTAATATCAGCCGCACAGGCAAAGCCATTGTAATTTGCATAAAAAGGTTCAGGAATAATTATTTCATCACCGGGATTCATGCAACTCATCATGGCAAACGAAAGTGCTTCGCTCCCTCCGGTTGTAATCATCACCTGCGAAAAATCAATGTTGATTTTATATTTTGATTTATAATTCTCTGCTAATTTTTTCCGATACGATTCAATGCCTGCACTGTGACTGTATTCCAAAACTTTGAAATCAATATTGCGCATAGCTTCAAAAACTTCTTTGGGTGTTTCTATATCAGGCTGGCCAATGTTAAGGTGATACACTTTTTTACCAAGTTTCTTAGCTGCTTCAGCATAAGGAACCAATTTACGAATTGGTGATGCGGGCATCATTTGCCCTTTATTGGAAATGTTCGGCATGGGTCAAAAGTAAAAACAAGCTTTTAGTTATCAGCATTTAGCGATAAGCAAAATTTTTAAATTATAGAATTCAAAAAGTCAAATAATTCCGGCGCTTACATAAAATAAAAAACTCCATCAGATTATCCGATGGAGTTTTTTATAAAAATTAATTAAGCTACTACTTAGGTGTAGTTTGCATCATATTAGGTTGTTGCTCAGGAGTTGTTTGTTCAACCGGTGCGGCATCAACACTTCCTTTAATGTATAACACTTTTGTAGGTGATTTTGCATTAGAGGTAACAGTAATTGATTTGTTAAAGCTACCGGCATGAGCTGCATTGTAAGTAACTGAAATCACATCTGATTTACCAGGAAGAATTGGCTCTTTAGGCCACTTTGGTGAAGTGCATCCGCAAGATGTTTGAACATTGGTAATTACGATTGGCTCTTTACCGGTATTGGTGAAAGTAAAATCGTGAGTTACTGGTTTGTTCTGAGGAATATTGGTGAAATCCCATGTTTCTTCAGAAAATTTGAAGTCACCTGCATTTGGGTTGTCAGGAGCCGTAACTGGTGTAGTAACAGGAGTAGTTCCTGTAACAGGAGTTGTTGTTTGTGCGAATGATACACCTGTAACAAAAGCAAGTGAAATCATGGTTGCGAAAATTCTTTTCATTTCTTGGATTTTTGAGAGTTTAAATTTATTTATTGGATTATGAAATTTGCAATGATGATGCCAAAAGAAGTAAATATTAATGAGGATTTAAAGTATTTTTTGAAGAATCAGTATTTATGGTGTTGAATTTTTCATTTAATAGTTCACATTGAATATAAATATCCATTTGCGGTACAGTTGCATTTGAATAAATGTGCAAGGGTTTCATAATGTGACCATATCCGATATTTGAATTAAATGTTGCCCAAACAGAACCTTCTCCGCCGGGCATAATTGGTTCAGTTGTCCACCTGGGAGTAGTGCAACCGCAACCTTTCACCACATCACTGATTACTAAAGGTTTGGTGCCGGTGTTTTTAAATTTAAATTCATGTGTAACCGATTCCCCCTGTTTTACATTTCCGAAATCATAAATTTTTTCTTTGAAACTTAAAACGGCGCTATCGTTTTTCGCAGTTACAGTTTGTGCTATAGTTGAAAAAAAATTCAGGATTAAAATTCCAAGAAGGAATATAAAGGAGGTGTAAAAATTTTTCAAAGTGGCTAATTTAATCCATGGGCTCATACAAAAGCAAACCTTCATCCAAAACATTTTCAAATTCAATAAACCATTTGTTTCGAACCATTCTTGTTTATTTTTGAAGCGATACCTAATCTTATGAAGAAGCAATCAGTTCAAGGAACAACAGAGAAAACTTTATCGTTCGGTGATTTCAGAAAAGAAATTCTGGCTGATTATAAACTTGCATCATTAAGCAGGGAAGCAAGTTTACTCGGACGGAAGGAGGTGTTAACCGGCAAAGCAAAGTTTGGAATTTTTGGTGATGGAAAAGAAGTTGCTCAAATAGCAATGGCAAAGGTTTTTCAGAATGGCGATTTTCGTTCGGGTTATTATCGCGACCAGACTTTTGCTTTATCAACAGGTATAGCCACACTCGAACAATTATTTTCTCAATTGTACGCTGATGATAATATCGAACGCGAACCCCATAGTGGTGGCCGAATGATGAATGCGCATTTCGCAACGCGATTAATTGATGAAAACGGCGAATGGAAAAATCATACTGAAACAAAAAACACTTCTGCCGATGCCTCACCAACAGCATCTCAAATGCCACGGGCTTTAGGTTTAGCACTTGCATCAAAAATGTATCGCGAGTCACCAACTTTAAAAAATGAAAATCAGTTTTCGAATAATGGAAACGAAGTCACCTTCGCTACCATTGGCGATTCTTCAACATCAGAAGGTCATTTTTGGGAAACACTTAATGCAACAGGAGTTTTAAAAGTGCCACTTGCCATTTCAGTTTGGGATGATGGATACGGAATTTCTGTTCCACAGAAATATCAAACTACGAAAGAAAATATTTCAGAAATAGTAAGCGGTTTTCAAACCGATGAGAACGGAAATGGAATTGATATTTACACAGTCAATGGTTGGGATTATCCTGCTTTGATGGAAACTTATACAAAAGCAATTGCAAAAACCAGAGCAACACACATTCCTTGTTTAATTCATGTAAAAGAATTGACTCAACCTCAAGGTCACTCCACTTCAGGTTCACACGAACGATATAAAACCAAGGATAGATTAGAGTGGGAAAAAGATTTTGACTGCAATAAAAAAATGCGTGAGTGGATTATTAAAACCGCCATTGCTTCTGCTGATGAATTGGATGAAATTGAAAACACATCGAAAATGGAGGTGCGTGATGCAGCTCGTCGTGCGTTAAAAGATTTCAATCAGCCATTGAAAGAAGAGCGTGATGAGTTAGCAATTATTTTGGAAGATGTAGCTTCTCAAAGTGAGTTTCCTGAAATCATTTTGCAGAAAAAAGATGAACTTGTTAAAATGCCGGATGCAATTCGTAAGGATGCATTGATAGCTGCAAGAGAAGTTTTGTTGTTGACGCGAAATGAAAATTCTTCAGCGCGTCAACAATTGGCCGATTGGAAAAATAATTACCTCGCTCGTTGTAATCGCATTTACACCTCGCAATTAACAAGCGAATCAAAACATGCAGCTTTAAAAGTTGCTGAAGTAAAACCTGAGTATGAAGAGAATGCGATTTATGTAAATGGCTTTGAAGTGTTGAATGCCTTTTTTGATTTTGCGCTTGCTAATAATAATCAGTTGATTGCTTTTGGTGAAGATGTTGGTCGCATTGGTGATGTGAATCAGGGATTCGCAGGTTTACAGGCAAAGCATGGGGAGCATCGTGTGTTTGATACCGGCATTCGTGAAGCAACTATTATCGGACAAGGAATTGGTTTGGCTATGCGTGGTCTTCGCCCTATTGCTGAAATTCAATATCTGGATTATTTACTTTATGCGTTGCAACCATTGAGTGATGATTTAGCAACCCTGTTATATCGTTCTGCAGGTGGACAAAAGGCACCTCTAATCATTCGCACTCGCGGTCATCGTTTCGAAGGCATCTGGCACACCGGTTCTCCAATCGGAATGATTTTAAATTCTATTCGCGGAATTAATTTTTGTGTTCCTCGCAACATGACACAAGCAGTTGGATTTTATAACACTCTTCTTCAATCAGATGAGCCTGCATTGGTTATTGAATGTTTGAATGGTTATCGTTTGAAAGAAAAATTGCCTGCAAACATTGGAGAGTTTACGGTGCCGCTCGGAGTTCCTGATGTAATTCGTGAAGGCGATGATATTACAATTGTAACTTACGGTTCTTGTTGCCGCATTGCTGAAGAATCTGCTGAGAAAGCTGCATCCGTTGGAATTTCTGTTGAGATAGTTGATGTGCAAACATTATTACCATTCGATTTGCATCATGGAATTGTGGAGAGCATTAAGAAAACCAATCGTGTTATTTTCTTAGACGAAGATGTGCCCGGTGGTGCTTCTGCTTACATGATGCAGAAAGTTTTAGAAGAACAAAATGCTTTGCAATACTTAGACAGTTTACCAAAAACAATTACCGCAAAAGAAAATCGCGGCGCATATGCCAGCGATGGAAATTATTTCTGTAAACCAAATGCGGAAGATGTGTTTGAAGCGGTGTATGCAATTATGAGAGAGAGTGACCCGAATAGTTTTCCGGAGATTGGATAAAATAAATTTTACTTACCGAATGGTAACTTACCGAATGGTAAGTAAAATATATTATCCCGGTTTTTCCATTAGCTATTTAGCATTATCCCAGCCGTTGCTTCATGGCTCCCACTTCGTATTCAATTACTGAAATGGATTTTAATAATTCATCACGCGAAGCAGGATACGGGATTTCGTTGCTAATGAAGTTGCAAAATTTCCACACCTCGCGTACATCTGTCACATTTATTTCATATGGTTTATAAAACTGATTAAGCGAATGCAGAATCATGCGCTTCCGTTTTTTAATCTGGTTAATGGCGATCTTAAAAACAATTCCTTCATCACGGGTGAGAATCACATAAGCGCTTCCATCTTTTATCTCGAACCAGTTTTCTAAATATTCTGCAATCACATAACTCTTATCGGGTATCGGCAGCATGGAATCTCCGCTGATTTGAAACATGCGATACTTCCGGTCATTGAATAAAATCGGCAACTGAAACGATGGTAATTTTTTTATGTAATCGGGATCGGCATAACCATTCTTGTAACCGGCTGCTGCTTTCAGATGAACCACTTCAATGTTCTCTTTATTTTTTTCATCAACGGTGGTTGCAAGTACACGCAGTTTCGAACCACGGATAAAAGTGTCATTACCTGATTCCATTTCGTCCAGTTTGATTCCTGAAAGTTTCGAAAGATCAACACGAATGAGTGTGTCGATAGAAGTTTTATAATAATCAGAAAACAATTGCAAAGCTTCGAGCGTCGGATTCACCACGCTTCCGTTTTCATAACTATTTAAAGTAGAGCGGCTGAGATTTATTTCGGCTGCTGCTGCTTCCTGTGTTAACCCTTTTCGGTTGCGGAGAAATTTTATGTTGGAGTTGAAATGCATTTTTTCTTAGTTACAAGTTTCGGATTTGTGATTTTGTGTTATTAATTGAGCGTTTTATTTTTTCACTTTTAGTTCTTCACTATTTTTTTCTTTTGTCTATATTACAATCTTATATTTGTTTTTATTACAGCCAAAAATAATTACTAAATCGTTTTTGGCAAATTAATTTCTACCATGCTCCTCAATCCTTCGCGCAATATTGTACACATGGACCTCGATTCGTTCTTCGTGTCGGTGTCGTGCCTGCAACATCCGGAGTTAAAAAATAAACCCGTACTCATTGGCGGCAGCAGCGACCGCGGCGTGGTGGCATCGTGCAGTTACGAAGCGCGCAAGTATGGTATTCATTCCGCCATGTCAATGAAACTGGCGCGCCGGCTTTGCCCCGAAGCAGTGGTATTGCGTGGCGATTATGAGCAGTACAGTCATTACTCTGAAATGGTAACAGATATTATCCGCGGTGGTGTGCCACTGTATGAGAAGAGTTCGATTGATGAATTTTACATTGACCTCACCGGCATGGATAAATTTTTCGGCTGCTATCAATGGGCAACCGAACTACGCAAAAAAATTACACACGAAACCGGATTGCCTATTTCATTTGGTTTATCTGAAAACAAAACGGTCAGTAAAGTTGCCACCGGCGAAGCGAAACCAAACGGGCAACTAAAAATTGATTTCGGCAACGAGAAAACTTTTCTGGCTCCGCTGCGAGTTGAAAAAATTCCGATGATTGGTGAGAAGACCGCGCACCTGCTGCACAGCATGGGCGTGCAAAAAGTTTTAACGCTGCAGCAAATGCCGCGCGAACTGTTACAGCGTGTGCTCGGCGACAACGGAATTTCTATCTGGAAAAAAGCAAACGGTATTGATACTTCACCCGTTGAACCTTACAACGAACGCAAGAGCATCAGTTCCGAAGAAACTTTTGACAGCGATACCATCGACATCAGTTTTCTGAAAGCCACACTCGTGAGCATGACCGAGAAACTTGCTTACCAGTTACGCAAGGAAGAAAAACTCACTGCGTGTGTAACAGTGAAACTGCGTTACTCTAATTTCGATACGCATACTGTACAGTTGCGCGTGCCTTACACCAACTGCGACCATCACCTGATTCCGCGCGTGAAAGAATTATTTGAAAAACTGTATGAGCGCCGCATGTTAATCCGGTTGATTGGTGTGCGCTTCAGTCATTTAGTGGCAGGAGGTTACCAGATTAATTTGTTTGAAGATTCTTCGGAGCTGATTCAACTGTATCAGGCAATGGATAAAATGCGCAAGCGGTTCGGCAGCGACAAAGTAAAACGCGCCACAGGTGTAGAAATGACGCGAAGAAGTTTTAATCCTTTTAACGGGAAGAAAACAGATGATTGAAAAAGCTTAAAGCTTTATCACCGCTTCGCTTCTTTTTCTTTCACAAAACTTAAACATTATTTCAGCAATATCAGTTGGTTTATTCCACTTACTGAAATCAGCATTAGGCATGGCCATTCCGAATTGATGTGTATTTTTTATAAAAAATTTCCGAAATGAATTTGATTATAAAATTAAAGTAAATTATTTTTTAAACTTCAATCCTACTTCAGGCAATAATCCCAATTGAATACTTACTTCATTCAATTTAAAAGTTCCCAATTTTAATGATAGAGCATATGCAGATGACCTGAATAAAGTTTTAAGAATGATGGTGATAATTTTTTTGCCCTTGTTTTCTTCCAGAATATTTTTCCGGTCTTCATCTGAAACATCATTTAAAAAATGATAGGTTAAACTGAAAGTCGGTGGCAAACCAAGTGAAGTATTAATTTCAATTAATTCAAAACCTGATTTGCTCATGTGTTCGCCCAGGTTGGTTACTTCTTCTAAAATTGCATTAGCCTTTTCCTTGGTTGCATTTTTAAATTCATTTATCACTTCAGTTTTATCCATTTGAATAAAGTCGGTCACACCATCCGAAATTTTTTCGAAAGCTTCTTTTGCCTTTTCAAAAATGTTTTCCATTTATTATTTTGTTTGAAATTAAATGGTAGTTATAACTTTCACAATTGACCATTGACAATTCACTTTTCTGACTCAATAATGTGTCATTTTATTTTTCTGTTCCATGCGGGTGAACTGAATCATATCAGTTGATGGAATAGTTTTAATTCCCGCTTGACGAAAAAGTGTAACCAATTGCCCGCGATGATAAGTGCTGTGATTCATGCAATGCATAACGGATTCATAAATTTTACTTCGACCATTTTCACCATTCAGCAATTTATATTCAATCATTCTTTCCAGACTTAAAATATTCAGACATGCGGCCATTTCATCAAACGCTGCACTTGTGTCAAGCAATTGCTTTATTAAACCATCTTTTGATCCCATAAAAAATTTGCTTGGAATGTTTTTCGGTTGCAGTTCCTGTATGCGCGATAGCCAGATATACTCGGCATCCCATATGTGTAAAAATGTTTTTCTGATTGATTTAAAACTACTGTTTACTTCGGCATCAAAATCAAAATCCTCCAGACCAATGGCAACTTCACCCAATTGTTTGTTTGCCCAAACATTGTAAGATGTATAAAGCCGGATGTATTTATTTAATGCCATGGTTTAAATGTTGAGTAAATTTAAGGTTAAAGTTGCTGACAAAAAAAATTCTGCACATTTGCGCAAGCTTAATTACTCAGTTCATGAAAGAAAAAACAAAGAGAATTTATAAAGGTTTCGGAAGCACTTGCGTGCACTCGCAGGTTGATTTACATAAGGCAGTGAACACACATACCGAAGCAATTTACCCGACATCAACATTTGCTTACGATGATGCAAATGAACTGATGCAGATTTTCAAGGGCGAACGGGAAGGATACATTTATGGTCGCTGGCACAACCCGACTGTTGAAATGGCCGAGAAAAAAATTGCCGCATTAGAAGCCTGGAACCTGAAAAATGAAAAAGGCGAGCAACTGGAATTGGCATCAAAAGTTTTCAGCAGCGGAATGGGTGCTATCTCGGCTTTGTTTCTTGCTTGCTTAAAGCCGGGCGATAAGGTTATTACACAAGGTACTTTGTATGGTGGAACTAATGCATTGCTGCATCAGATACTTGAACCAATAAATATTGTTCCGGTAATTATTGAATTGAAAAACCTTTCGCTGGTAGAAGATTGTTTGAAGAAGGACTCTTCCATCAAAATGATTTATATCGAAACTCCTTCGAACCCAACCATGGATTGTTATGATATTGAAGCACTGAATTCGTTGGCAAAAAAGTATCAGTGCATTTGCGCGGTCGATAACACATTTGCAACACCGTATCTGCAGCAACCTTTTCAGTACGATGTTGATTTTGTGTTGCACTCCACCACAAAATATCTGAATGGACACGGCACTGCAATTGGAGGAGTTTTGTTGGGAAAGGATATTTCGTTCTTCAATAAAAGAATTATTCCGGTTTTAAAACTGATTGGTGCAAACGGAAATCCGTTTGATGCATGGACATTAATTCAGGGAATGAAGACATTGGAATTAAGAATGGAACGGCATTGCCTTAACACCATGAAAGTTGCAGAATATTTACAGGGCCATTCTGAAATTGCGCATGTAAATTATTGCGGATTTAAATCGCATCCTGATTTTGCACTGATTAAAAAGCAAATGAAAAATTATACAGGTATGTTAAGTTTTGAATTGAAAGGCGGATTGAATGCAGGAATAGAAATGATGAACAACATTTCATTTTGCACACTAGCCGTTTCGTTGGGAACTGCTGATACCATTATTCAACACCCTGCAAGCATGAGCCATCTGCCGGTTCCGAAAGAAGAGCGATTGAAGTTTGGAATTACTGATGGATTAATTCGCCTTTCAGTCGGAATTGAAAATGCCGATGATATTATTGCAGATTTAGAACAAGCACTCGCTAAAAATTAAAATTATTTATCATCAAATTTCGGATTCAAAGTTTCATCTAACCATCCGAAAAATTCACGCTGCCACAATAAACTGTTTTGTGGTTTCATTACCCAATGACCTTCGCTTGGAAAATGCAGAAAGCGACTCTTAATTCCCTTGAGTTGTGCCGCCTGAAATGCTTCTTGTCCTTGATTAAACGGTACGCGATAATCGAGATCATTGCTGATAATGTAAATAGGTGTATTCCATTTATCTACAAAGTTGATAGGATTAAATTTTGTATAAGTAACAGGCATTGGTTTGGTCCAGAAATTTCCACCCATGTCCCAATCAGCAAACCACATTTCTTCTGTTGTTAAATACATGCTTTGCAAATCGAACACTCCATCGTGTGCTATAAAAGTTTTGAATCGCCCATTGTGAATTCCGGCAAGCATGAAAACCGAATAGCCACCGTAGCTGGCGCCAATACAACCCAGTCTGTTTCTGTCAACAAACGGAAGTTTTGAAATACTGTCAATGGCTGAAAGGTAATCGTCCATGGCCTGACCGCCCCAATCCTTACTGATATCTTCATTCCATTTCGTACCAAAACCCGGTAGGCCGCGACGATTTGGTGCAACAATAATGTAATTGTTTGCAGCCATCAACTGAAAATTCCATCGGAAAGAATAGAACTGCGACACTGGCGATTGCGGTCCGCCCTGGCAGTAAAGCAGGGTTGAATATTTTTTTGTCTCATCAAAGTTGGGTGGATAAATAACCCAAACCAATTCCTGTTTATTATCTGTTGTTTTTACCCAACGCTTTTCAATTTTTCCCATGGAGAGATTATCATAAACAGATTTATTCACTGTTGTGAGTGCAGTGAATTCTCCTGTAGAAATATTTACTTTAAAAATTTCTGACGCATGATTCATGTCGCATCTGCTAACCACTAAAGAAGTTGGTGTAATTCCGAATACAGCGTTCACATCCCAGTCGCCATTCGTTACTTGTCTGAAATTTTTTGTTGAAATATCAGCAACAACCGTTGGTAATGTGATTTCGAAAATCTGATCGGTTGCCTGAAATGTTTCAGTGAAAAATATTTTTTTTCCGTCGGTACTCCAGATAATTGAAGCAACAGTTTCATCCCATTCCCTTGTAAGATCAATGCGCTGGTTACTGGAAAAATCATAAAGCATGATTCTGTTTTTATCAGCTTCAAAACCATCACGAGCCATACTGAGCCATATAATTTTTGAGCCATCAGGTGATACTACAGGGTTTGTATCATAACCATTTAATCCATCCGTAAAATTTACAGTTGCATTATTTGTTAAATCATAACTATAAATATCAGAGTTGGTGCTTAGTGCATATTGCTTTCCTGTTTTCTTTTTACATACATAAAATATTTTTTTTCCATCACCGCTCCACTGCACATCTTCACCACCACCAAAATGTTGCTGTGGACAATCGTATTTTGTTCCGGCCATAATATCATGTGCATCGGTTCCGATTGTTCCGGCAGAATAAGTAGCCCAGAAAATGTGAGAGTAACTTCCGTCTTCATAACTATCCCAATGACGATACATTAAATCGTCAAACACTTCTCCATCTGTTTTTGGTAAGTCAGGATATTTTTCCTGAATAGTTTGGTCGAGTTTAACATCGTGTGCATACAAAAAATGTGTTCCATCGGAAGAAACTTTCCCTACGGATATTCCGCCATCAATTTTTGAAATCTGTTTTGCGTTTTTTCCGTTTGCATCTGCTTCCCACCACTGCCCTTTGTAGATGTATCCGATTTTCCCATTGGAAAGAAACTGAATTCCGCTTTCGCTGCCGAGCGAATCAGTGATTTGTACTGGAGCAGGATTCGGAACATTGCCCTTCATTTTATCTGATTTGGTAATGGATTCAATATTCAGTGAATACAAATTCCGCTCGCCTTTGTTTTTTTCCATATCATAATTCGTGATTCCGTAAATAACAGTTTTGCCATCAGGTGAAACTGCTTCGCCACTGACGCGACCGAGTTTCCAAAGCAATTCGGGGGTCATTACTTGTTTTTGTGCGAATGAAATGTTAATGGTGAATACTACAACAACAAGAAGAGAAAGGAGATTGAAAATTTTTTTACTCATTAGTTTATTAATTAAGGGTGACGAAAATAATATTGTGATTCAAATATTTTATTCCAAAAAGAATCCGGAATTTTTTGTTTAAAATTTATCATATGTATTCAAATCTCATTTTCAAGCAAACATTTTTAGCTTTCATTTGCAAAAAATAATTGATTTGAAAACACTTATATACTTTTTCGCATTTACGATAATTTCAGTTTTGTTTTTTTCTGCCTGCAAAAAACCAATACCGAATGCCGATTATATTTCTAAAGCAGATTGCTCGGTTTTAGTTGATAGTTTAAATACATATAACTTATCCGTTAAACCGATTTTCGATTCTTATTGTGCCTATTCTTCGTGCCATGATGCTAATGCGGCCAAAAAAAAAGTAGTACTCGATAATTATTCTGATGCGGTTGCATCGGTAAATAAATTTCCAACAAAATTTTTATGTTCCATTAATCAGGATAAAGGAACCAAGCCAATGCCAAACAAATTACCACAGATTCCTGAATCATTGATATTGAAAATTACCTGCTGGATTAAGAGCGGAATGCAGGAATAATTCTTTTAGATTTTATGATTTATAAAAAAAAATTTTGATTGAAGTGTTTGTAAAAGAAAAAAATCGATGTGCATGGTGCACAAAAGGGAATCATGAAATTTATATTCAGTATCATGATGAAGAATGGGGAACTCCCTTGTTCGATGACCGGTTATTATTTGAGTTTTTAGTATTGGAAAGTTTTCAGGCAGGATTAAGCTGGCTCACTGTTTTGCGCAAGCGCGAAAACTTCAGAAAAGCATTTGCGGATTTTGATGCAGTGAAAGTTTCAAAATTCAATCAGAAGAAGTTTGATTCACTGATGATGGATGCAGGAATTATCCGCAACAGAATGAAGATTGAAGCGGCAATAAACAATGCAAAATATTTTCTGAAAATTCAGAAAGAGTTTGGTTCGTTTGCAAAATATGTATGGAGTTTCACCAATGGAAAAACAATTGTGAACCAATATAAAAACTTAGCCGACTATAAATCAAAAACCGAAGTAAGCGATGCAATGAGTGAAGACATGGGGAAGCGCGGTTTCAAATTTCGTGGCTCAACCATTTGTTATGCATTCATGCAGGCAACCGGAATAACTGACGATCATACAGCAGATTGTTTCCGTAAAAAGGAATTGAAGGCACTCAGAAGGAAAATGAAAATTTAATATTGATTTTTGAAATTATTCACTTCCTCATCTTTAACATTCTGCCTGCACTGATAATTTTAAAGCAGGATGAAATTTATACCGGATTTATAATTATATAATCATCAGGTATCTAACCCCTTTTCCGGGAGAAGAAATATATTCAAATGTTCCACCAAGAAGTTTCAATCTTTTTTTAATGTTTGATAAGCCCATTCCTTTATTTATCTCTTCTTCATTAAATCCGATACCATCATCAAAAAAATTAATTATTAAAGACAACCCGGAATTATTCATTTCTATTGATACAACAGCTGCATTACTGTGCTTAATAGAATTATGAATCATTTCTTTTAAAATTCGATAGATATGTGTATTGAATTGTTCATTTTTATGTTCGGTATATTTATCAAGTAAAAGATTAATTTTTATCCCAGATGTCTTCCCTAAAAACGCGGTGACTTCTAACAATGCCGTTTTTAAACCACCCTTTTCATTCGTAATATTATTTACATCTCTGATTATTGAGCGAATTATTAAAGCAGATTCAGTCATCGCCTCATTGGCTAATTTTAACGAACCGTGTATTTGATCTATATCTTTCAAATTTAATAAACTGCTAATCATCAATTTTACAGCTGAAACCTGTGGACCTAATTCATCATGGAGATTTTCTGAAATTCGTTGGCGTTCTGTTTTTTGAATTTCTTCTGTTAATTTCATTCGTTCAGCTTCATGTTTTAATTGTGAACGATAATTTCTAACTACAATTAAAATCACAAACCCAACCATTAAAAAAAAAGTAGTAGCTAAAGTGAGAATGGAGAGTAGGATTTGCGTTTCTGAGAATTGCATAGAATTGCTTTAATGAAAATTAAATTGGAAAATATTTCTGTGATTAATTTTATAACAACTATTTGACTTAATGAACCTCCCAAACTGGTTAATATTATTCCTGAAAAAGTGAAGATGATTACATTAACAGCGTAAAAGAAAAAAAAAGCAAGTGCAACCCAGAATTTTTCATTTTGAAACAGCGAAATTGTAATATCAGAACTTAATTGCACAAGCAGGGAGCCTGAAAGAAAAACCATAATTACTGATTGAAACATTCGGATGTAAAAATTATATTTTTCAAACCCGATAAAAACAAAAGTGGTGTAAGCCCAAAGCAATAAATAAATAAATGCTAAAATCAAAATGGATTTTGTCAGCCATTTTGATTTTAACCAGTCAATGAAAATAAATGAGACCAATAGATATTCTATTGGATTATATATGTTATAAATACGGATATTATTCAGATGATATTTTGCCAACATCAGGCATACTGATTCAACAAGACAAGATAATAATAAGTAAAAAATTAAAACCCTTATGGTTTTATCTGATTTCTTTAGTAATAGTAAACCGGTTACTGTAGTTATGAATAAAGAAGCATATGAAAGAATTAAAATAAAACTATTTAAACTCATTTCATCAGTGGACTGTTTGTAGAGCACATATTTGGGCATGGGCACATATCGTCAATACATATTCCGATAATGTCTTCTCCATCCTCATCAGCTGAAACTAATATTGGCATAATCTGATTTACTCCATCAATGTTTTTTATGCCTAAATAAATTCTAAAACCCATTGTTCCATTTTGCCCTATTAGAGCATTAATATTATCAACTCCAACAAAGTAAGCTTTTTTGTTATTGCGATAATCCGTTCTGAATTGAGAAGTATAACCCGCGGCTTCTGCTGTTGGAATTTGTCTTCCTTCTGATCCGTCAAATGTTGGCATGTTGTTTTGTTTTTGGTTTTATGAAAAAAATTAATTGTGATAAAAAATGGTAAAGGGAAAAATTAAATTTCAGAATCGATTTTTTTAATGAGGGATGTTTTTTTCTTAATTATTTTAAAAGTATAAAAGTAAACACAGAAAAACAGGAAGGTATAGTATAATTACGATATGAATTGCAGAAATATTTGTTATGAAATAAAACCGCTTCCATTAAAATCACTATTGTTGTAGTAAATTGATAATGCGATTTTTTTAATATTACTTTCCGTTGATCAATGATTCTTTTTTTTAATAATTATTTTAACATGAATTCGAATTCAGGAAGAAAACAAAGTAAAGTAATAGTGGCCGATGACCATCCGCTATATTTAAAAGCATTAACTGAAACAATTAAAAAATCTGAATTCGTATCTCAGGTTGAACAGGCAAAAAACGGAGTTGAAGTTTTAAATTTATTGAAACAATCAAAATACGACTTGGTTTTTCTTGATGTATCAATGCCGGAAATGGATGGAGAAGAAGCAGCCTATCAGATTTCACTTAATTACCCTGATGTAAAAATTATAGCCGTCAGTATGCATGAGACTTCAGCCACGATTAAGCAGATGCATATGGCTGGTTGTAAAAGTTATATTTTGAAAGCAGCCGATGAAAAGGAAATTCTTTTTGCAATTAAAAATGTGATTGCAGGAAAAAATTATTTTAATCAGTTGGTAACTGAAAAATTATTGCTTAGTAACGAGGAAGAAACAAGTGTGCAGTTTCATTTAAATTTCCGGCTGATGCCTAAAGAAATTAAAATTACAAAGTTGGTGTGTCAGGGAAAAACAAGTAAAGAAATTGCAGCAGAAATTAATTTATCAATTAGAACTATTGAAAAATACCTGGAATTTATTTACCATAAAACCGGCACTTCAAACCGAATTGAATTATATAATTTTGCTTTGAAACATCAGATCATTAATATCTGAATTTCCGGAATTCATTTTTTTGAAACAAGCAGAAATAAATTGTTTGGTCAGCCATTGAAATTACTTGCAATGGAATTTATTTTCAGTAAACAATATTTTATTTTCTTTTATTGAAAGAGGATTTTCTATTGACTT
The DNA here is from genome assembly GCA_947474435.1 of Chitinophagaceae bacterium. Classification (GTDB taxonomy): domain Bacteria; phylum Bacteroidota; class Bacteroidia; order Chitinophagales; family UBA10324; genus UBA10324. Next base: position 32,799 of record CANJII010000020.1, read on the forward strand.
TGCTTTCCGTTTATAACAAGGTTCGTTGAACCGATAATGAGTCTTAAAATTGACCGCATAAAATATTTCTTGAAATTTCATATCGTAATTCTACTATACACCAATGGTATCCATCAATCTATTTTTAGTGGATAGAAAAAATGCATTCAAAAAAAATACCGGAATACTGAAATTTATTCATTCGTATTTTTTTTAAAACCAACACGAAATATTTTAACCATGCGATACAAAAACGAAAAAAAGGATTTAAAACTTTATGCAGTTGCAGGCACCCAAACTGTATTACTGACTTTTGAAATTGCAAAATCTAAAATCAACAAAAAAAAATTTCTTGGGTTTGATATAAGCCGTAAAGACAAGAATGGAAAAATAATTTCATTAAATGGCTCAAAACATTTCGCCTCTCTGTTAATCGACAAAAACATTGAGGATGAAAAAATAAAAAAACGTTCGCTCATTCAATCCTTCTTATGGAAAGATTACTATGCTGATCCGGGGCAAACTTATACATACACAATAAAAGCTGTTTGTGGTTCGCCAATAAATAATAAAGCTGCATTTGAGGCGAGCATAAAAGTTAAAACCGAAAAACTGCACGACGGCAAACATTCAGTTTACTTTAACTACGGAGTAACCGGTTCGCAGGCCTATGCAAAAAATTTTAATAATCAACCGCTCAGTAAATTAGCAGGGAAGAAAAAAGAAGATGCACTTGCTTTTTTAGGAAGAGAATTGTGGCAGGAAGGATTAATAAAATATCTGCAACAGGCGAAAAATAAAAATCATCAATTGTATTGCGCGTTTTATGAATTTCAGTATCCTGATTTTCTAAAAGAAATAAAGGCAGCTAAAGACAGAGGAGTGAATGTGCAGATTGTTTACAGTGCAATGCGTGACCAGAATGAAAAAAATGTTGCAGCAATAAATGCGGAAGGACTTCAATCTATTTGCCATCCACGAACTATTGCCAATCAGCCGCATAATAAGTTCATGGTGTTTTGCGAAAATAATATTCCGAAGCAAGTGTGGACCGGTTCAACAAACATTACACAAGCCGGAATATTCGGACAGAGCAATACCGGTCACTGGATAAAGGACGCCGACATAGCAAAAAAATATTTATCCTACTGGAATTTATTGAAAGATAATCCAACTATGAAGTCTTTATCTGAGGTTTCAGAAAACCAGCAACCCGATACTGATTTAACAAAACTGAAGGATGGTGTGTATTTATTTCTCAGCCCGCGACATTCAGCCACACATTTATCAAACTATGCAAACCTCATTGACAATGCAAAAGAAATGGTGTGCATGGTTTTCCCTTTTAACATTGATGATGTATTTAAAAAAGTTTACAGAAAGGATAAAGACTACCTGCGCTTTTTACTTTTTGAAAAGAGTGCACAGGCACAAAGTGTTAAAAGCAACGACATTGATTTAAAAGTTACGGGTGGTGCCATTTATTCAAGTGAAAAAAATCAGCAATGGGTAAAAGAAGTATCATCAAAATCAGTAGCCAAGGCAGGCATACTGTATGTGCACAATAAATTTTTCATTATTGATGCTTTAGGAAAAGATCCGATTGTAGTGAGCGGGTCAGCCAATTTTAGTAAACCATCCATAACAAGCAATGATGAAAACTCAATGCTGATAAAAGGCGATGTGAGAGTGGCTGATATTTATTTAACAGAATTCAGCCGAATGTTCGAACATTTCTGGCCGCGCTATTTAGAAAAATATGGCAACAAGAAAACGAAAACAAAAAAAGGATTTCAAAATCCACTGGATGAAAGCTACACCTGGTTCAAAGAATATTACAACAAAGCAAAATTCGTGTGCAAAAGAAAAAACATGTTTATGAAAATGCAGGGTGCGAAGCAGGGGTGATTTTTTTCAATGACTTTAAAATAATCTACAGTTAATAATTTAAATAATAAAAACAGGGGATGCCGAAAACCTTTATAATGAGAAAGCGTTAAAAAAAACATAACCAAACAAATTATGAAACAACACACAGTAAATCGTTCGATGCAGATTAATAATTCGGAGAACATGCTATAAAAATTCGCAAAGCGTACGCGTAACCCTTAAGACGAAAATTAAAGAACACAAAATATTATCAATTCACTTTTGACAATTCACCATATTAATTCAACTTATACATTTTCCCCGGCATCACTTTTATTACTCCTTTCAATTCCAAACCAAGCACTGCCGCTGCAAACTGACTGCTGCTAAATTTCAGTTGCAGCATCAGTTCATCTACATGAATCAATTCTTTTTGCTGAATCAAATCAGCAGCTAATTGCTCATTCACATCTAACTCAGGAAATAATTGTCGCTGCTTGATTGGTTCATTTTTCTTTTCATCGCTTTGCCAGTTCATGATTTCAACAAACTCACCAGCACTTTCAATCAATGCAGCTTTGTTTTGCTTAATTAAATAGTTGCAGCCGGCTGAATAATGATCGCCAATTCTGCCAGGCACTGCAAATACATCTTTGTTATAACTGCTTGCAATTTCAGCAGTAATTAATGCTCCACCTTTTGCTGCTGATTCCACCACAATGGTTGCTTCGCAAATGCCTGCAACTATTCGGTTTCGTTCCGGAAAATTTTCTTTTCTGAATTCATCCAGTGTTGAAAATTCGGTAAGCAGGCAACCTTGTTCAATAATTTTTTCGGCAGCGCTTCGGTGTTGTCCGGGGTAAATGGTGTTTAATGGATGACCAAGCACTGCAATGGTTTTCAATCCATATTTCAAAGCAGCACGATGCGCGGCAATGTCAATTCCAAATGCTAAGCCGCTAACAATGATTGGATGATAGGCAGCAATTTCCTCAATGAATTTTGTGGTCCATTCTTTTCCATAATCAGTTGCGTTGCGGGTTCCTACCAAAGAAATAAACCGCCCTTCATTCAAATTCAATTCGCCTTTCTGAAAAAGTAAAATGGGGGAGTCACTCACTTGTTTTAAACCGAGCGGATAATTTTCATCAGTATAAAAAACAGTTTGAATTCTATGCTTTCGTATAAATTCAATTTCCTTTTCTTGGATTGTGAAATCTTTATAATTACAAATTGCATCAGCAAGTATGGGCCCAATACCCGGCACTTTTAATAATTGCGATTTCTTTTTTGAAAAAATATTTTCCACTCCGCTGCAATAACTGATTAATGTTTTTGCAATCACATCTCCCACTCCCGAAATGCGTGAAAGTGCAAGTGCATATTTTAATTTTTCATCTGACAGCATAAAAATAATTGCGTTAAAAATAATTTCAATTCAGAAACGGAGAAGAGATTGAATCAAAAAACTTTTTTGCAAACATCAGTTGATTATTTTCGAAGCCACAAGATTTCACTTCATGAAAAAAATAACTTGCTTTTCATTTTTCATTTTTCACTTTTCATTTTTCAGTTCGGCTCAATCATTTGATGCCAACAGGCCACCCAATGAATTCAGAAGTAAAAGCAATCCATTGTATTGGAAAAATAAAATGCCCGATGCAGCCTACTGGCAGCAGGATGTGTATTATAAAATTGATGCAACCATTGATGAAGACTCAGATATAATTTCAGGAAACGAAACGCTGAAGTACTGGAACAATTCACCGGACACTTTAACTTATGTGTACTTCCATTTGTATCAGAACATGACATTAAAAGGCGGACCGCAAGCCAACCTTGTAAGGAATAATAAGGTAAATGAAAAATTCGGGAAGTATGAAGCACAAGGTTTGGGTTGCAAAATGGAAAGTATAAAATCAAATGGTGTTGAGTTAAAAACTGAATGGGATTATACATTGGTGAAAGTTTATTTACCAAAAGCATTGTTGCCAAACGACAGTACTTCATTTGATATAATATTTAAAACATACTGGGATAAAGGAAGCGAGCGCAGACGGTTTAAAGAACTGAATTCGTGGGGCTACTCGCAATACGATGGCGTGCACTGGTATCCGCGCATTTGTGTGTATGACCGCAAGTTTGGCTGGGACACCAATCAGCATTTAGGAAAGGAATTTTATGGCGACTTTGGAACTTTTGAAGTGAGTTTGAATTTTGCCAAACATTTTATTGTGGAAGCAACCGGAGCATTGCAAAATGAAAAAGAGGTGATGCCTGATGACCTGAGAGCTAAACTGGATATAAAAAACTTTTTCAACAAGGCCTGGAATTCTGAACCATCAGTTATTATTCCTTATGTAAAAGGAGAAAGAAAATTATGGAAGTATTACGCAGAAAATGTGCATGACTTTTCTTTTACTGCTGACCCGACTTATCGCATTGGAGAAACAATATGTAAACCCGCAGGATACACCGGAGAAGGAATCAGAATCATCGCCATGTGTCGCGAACCTCATTGTGCAGGATGGAGAACAGTAACACAATTCGGGGCATTGGTAGTAAAAACTTATTCAAAAGATTTCGGAATGTATGCATGGCCCAAACTTGTAATATGTGATGCAGAAGATGGAATGGAATACAATATGCTGAATTTAGATGGGGGATGGGAACCAAACAATTATGATTTGATTGCACACGAAGCTGGTCATGAATGGTTTTATGGAATGGTGGGAAGCAATGAAACTTACAGAGCATCATTGGATGAAGGCTTCACACAGTTTATTGAATCGTGGTGCCTGCCGAAGATAACAGGTGATTACATGCCACTCGGATATCAGAAAAAAGGATATTACAATCATTTTAAAGATTCATTATTGGTTCGTGATGGCGAAGTGTATCTCGGTTATATGAATGATGCTGTTAAGAATGCGGATGATTTGCTCAATACGCACAGCGATATGTTTAATGGAGCGTTGGCACATGGCGGAGGGTACCGTCATGTTTATTTTAAGACTGCTACTATGCTCTGGAATTTGCAATATGTGTTGGGCGATTCGTTGTTCAGCAATTCGATGAAACATTATTTCAATCAATGGAAATTCTGTCATCCGTATTTTGAAGATTTTCGGAACAGTATCATACAATACACGCATGTTGATTTGAATTGGTTTTTTGATCAGTGGATGGAAACCACAAAAAATATTGATTACAAAGTATGCAGTGTAAAAAAAACAAAGGGCATTCCGGCTATGTATGACATTACATTCAAACGAAAAGCAAGAATGCAAATGCCAATTGATTTTTCAGTTGAAACAAAGGGTGGCAAAACACAACTCTACACTGTACCGAATACCTGGTTTGCAAAATCGTCTGATGCAACTATACTTCCGAAATGGTATGGATGGGATAAATTAAATCCGACTTACACGGCAACCATTGCTTCTTCATCTAAAATAAAAAATATAACGATTGACCCGAGCAATCGGTTGGCTGATGTTTACATGCCGAACAATAGTTGGAAGTGTTCAACCAAGTGGAAATTTGATTCGCAGATTTCAAACCCTAATGACTGGAAGCATTATGTAATAAAATGGCGACCTGATGTTTGGTACAATGCTGTTGATGGAATTAAACCCGGCATGCACTTCGAAGGAGATTACATGAAATGGCGTCATGTTTTTGATTTGAATGTATGGTGGAATTCAAAATTGCTGCAGCAACAAACTTTTGATTATGGATTATCTGAAAATCAATTGAATAATATTTTTCCAGTTTCATTTACATTCGATTATAAAGACAACATTAAACTTTTTCCGAAATATTTTAATTGGTATTTAAGTGGAGGAAACAATGAAGGATTAACAAGAGGAAAAATTGGAATGGAAATTTTGACCGGAAAGAATGATGTTTTCAATATTTTCCTTCAAGGAATGAAAAGAAATGCGAATGGAGAATTTTCATATATAGCAGAATATCAAGATAGCCAGAACAAGTACTTATTATTCGAAGATGAATGGTCGAAAAGTAATTGGAATAACACAGTGAACATTGATTGGAAACACAACTTCAATTACATTGGAGGAAGCAGTAGTTTGAAAATGAATTTGAGAAATTCATCACTTTTTAATAGTTACCAAAGAAAAAACGCCGTTAGTCCACCAAGTCTGGAAACAAATTATTCATGGTTGAATGCTGAACTCATCAATCACAATAAGTTTTGGAAATTTGACATTGATACCCGTGTGTTCGCACAATACACAACTGGAACAATTTCTGAAGAAAGTAAATTGTGGTTGAGCGGAAATAATCCTGAAAGAATGATGGATGATAAATTCACTCGCAGTGTCGGATACTTTCCTGCTGCGTGGACTCAGTTTGGTTCCGGCATTAATCATTTTCAGGACGGTGGTGGATTAAATTTGCGTGGCTATGCCGGATACCTGGCACCTGAAAGTATCAATGGAGAAATTGTTGCTTCATACAAAGGAAACAGCGGGGCTTCTGTTAGTGCTGAAGTTCAGTTCGACCGATTGTTTTCACTAACACCAAAACTTACACGAAACTCATTCAAGTTTGAGCCCTATCTTTTTGCCGATGCTGGTTTAATCTCAATAAAAACTAATAAAGATTTTGAATACCTGATGCCGATGCGTGCTGATGCCGGACTCGGTTGCTTGCTCACGATTAAACGGTTTTTCAAATTAGAAGAAATAAAAGTATTTACCATTCGCGCTGATTTTCCATTCTTTGTTTCATCGCTTCCATATGAAGATACAAACTACATTGATTTCAGGTGGATGATTGGAATAGGTAAGAGTTTTTAAAAAGGAAAATTTTAAAAATCACATGACATTAATCCTTAAGAATATTGCGTTGCATTTTTTTATAGTGAATTTATTTATTATGATTTCTTCAGTTTGTGTTTTTGCTCAATCACCGTTGTTAAATCAAACAAATGAACAGGAAGAAAATTATATTTCTTCACCTTCACATTTTAAAAATAACAGCAGGCAGTTTGTTTCAGAATGGTATAACTACGGCCGAACAATTAAGAATGGAGGAGGCAATTGCCAGTATTATAAAAATTATTTATTCCCGGATTCAACGGTGAAAGCAAATTTCTCAAACGATGTTTCAGGGGTATGGAAGCATTCGTATGGTGAAGTATGCGACCCTTCATCGCCAGCCTTAGATAGTAATACACTCATTGGTGCTTTTGCATCCTATACACTTGATTCCATTGCTCTTCAATATAAATATTTTCGTTTTCAAAATCAGGCTCCTGATACATTGGTGTTTCAGATTTATAAAAATGACCGGATAGATTTTTTTGAAAATCCTTTTAACGACTCAAGAAGCATGGCGCGTGTCAATTACAATTACCTGCTTCGCAAAGGAGATACTTCAAGTTATGAATTCACAGTTTTGCTTAGTAATAATGACACATCAACCATAAATCAAAGCACAATGTATCTTCCGGTTGGTCTTAGTATCAATGCAGGACAAAAAGTTGCCGCTGTGGTTACTTACTATCCCGGAAATGCATTTTCAATAGGTGATACAATAGATCCGAACATGCAGGCAGTTAACCGTATTAATGCTTTTGCAATTTATGATTTCAAAGACTTTGATAATACTTACAATAAATATTTTTTTAACAACGGATTACTTGCAACCAACGAGGTGAGATATAATTATGACACTCTGGGATGGAATGGAAAATTTATTCCGGGAACGGCATACAGCAACGGATATTATCATTTAGATATGAGTTTCAAACTATCAAGTAATTATGTTGGATTGAATAATTTAATGACAAGCGATATAAAATTTAATTTGTTTCCATCAGTGGTTTCTGAAAATGAAAATTCAATACTGCAAATTCAAAGCAATAAGAATCAGAATGCAGAAATAAAAATCGTTGATCTTTCCGGTAAAAATATTTATGAATTCAGCACAGCTCTTCAAACAGGAACTACTAAAATTTCATTGCCTGTTAATTATTTTAATTCAGGGATATACCTCGTTATAGTGAGCGTGAACGGAATGAAGGGAATCAAAAAGCTGATAAAAATTTAATCCTTTATCATAATATAAAAGATGCAGAAACAACTAAGTGCCTGTCGCTGTTTTTTTTGAATAGGTAAGCAAAACGAAATCTTCGTATTTGTTGTCAACCTTTTTTTCTACTTTTAGTCAATCAATTTTCAGATGAAGAACATTTTTAAAATAGTATTATTCATCCAGTTCATTTTCGCATTTCAGATATCTGCTCATGAAGGGGTTCCTGGTGTTAGTCAGCAACTGCATTTCCGCGAAAACAAAAACCAGTGGGATTCAAGAATAAACTTCATCGGATTTTTAAATGGCGGTTGTATTTATTTAGAAAATAACACCATCACTTTTAAATTATTTGACGGCAACGATTTACAAAAACTGCACCCGCGAAAAGATCCGGATGTAACACTTCACGGGCATATTTATAAAATGCATTTTATCGATGCTAATCCGAATCCTGTAATTGTAAAAGAATCGCCTTCTCCTGAATACTATAATTATTTTATTGGTAACGATCCTTCCAGGTGGGCAAGTGAAGTGAAACAATTTCAATCCATCACTTATTTAAACCTGTATCCGTATATTGATTTTAAAGTATATGGAATGGGATTGACCATGAAGTATGATTTTATCGTTCATGCCGGAGGAAATGTAAACGATATAAAAATTTCTTATGAAGGAACTGATGAAATGAATGTTTCAAACAGTTGTGTTCACATTAAAACTTCGGTCGGAGAAATTATTGAAGCTCCACCATTCTCTTATCAAAAAACAGATTGGAATATAGCGCAGGTAAAATGCAAGTACGAACTGAACAATAATTTATTGAAATTTAAACTGATAGAAAATTATAATTCGTCAAAAGATTTAATCATTGATCCAACACTTGTATTCTCAACTTATACAGGTTCAACAGCCGATAACTTTGGATACACAGCAACTTATGACGATGCCGGAAATTTATACATGGGTGGTTATGTAAATACAGTTCAGTTCGGTGGTGCTTATCCAACAACTGCAGGTGCATTTCAGATAGCCTTTGGAGGCGGCACCAGTACAAGCGGAATTCAGTTCCCGTGCGATATGGGTATTACTAAATTCAACGCTACAGGAACCGCCTTAATCTATTCAACATATCTCGGCGGAAACGATAATGAAACACCGCATAGTTTATTCGTTAATACCAACAATCAACTTTGTGTTTATGGAAGAACCTATTCACCCAATTTTCCGGTAACAGCAGGAGCTTATGACCCAACATATAATGGTGATGCTGACATGTCAGTAACAGTTTTTAATTTAAATGGAACTGCCTTAATTGGTTCAACATACATAGGTGGAACCGGAATGGATGGTGTAAATTATGATCCGACAGAATACTTACTTGGCAATCTGAAATTTAATTATGGTGATGATGCACGGGGCGAAATAATATGTGACCTTGCAAATAATATTTATGTTGGTTCTTGTACCTACTCTTCAAATTTTCCTGTTACACCCGGCGCATTTCAAACAGCTTATGGTGGAATGCAGGATGGTTGTGTATTCAAATTGAATGCAAACTGCACAACACTCATTTACTCCTCTTATCTTGGCGGGAATCAGGATGATGCTTGTTATTCCGTTGCTTTAAAACTGGATAACAGTGTGTATGCAACGGGGGGGACTATGAGTACAAATTTCCCAACTATAGCCGGCAGTGTGAATACCGTTTACATGGGTGGATTGTTTGATGGTTTTTTATGTCATATTAATCCGTCGGGAACAACTTTATTAAGCTCAACATATTTAGGAACACCTGATGCCGACCAATCTTACAATGTAAAATTGGATGAGGCAGAAGATGTTTTTGTTGTAGGATGTTCGGAAGGAGATTTCCCGGTTTCGGCAGGAGTTTACAGTAATCCGAACAGCGGACAGTTTATTGCTAAACTGGATCCGAATCTTTCAACTATAATTTTATCAACTGTTTTTGGTAATGGGAATGGGCTCACCAATATTTCTCCAACCGCTTTTTTAGTTGATACCTGTGGAAATATTTATGTGTGTGGGTGGGGAACAAATCAGGCCGGCACATTTGGTCATGCAACTGATATAACCAATATGCCATTAACAGCAGATGCTTTTCAAAGCACAACTGATGGAACCGATTTTTATATCATCGCTTTCAGTAGTGATGCGCAACAACTTTTGTATGGAACTTATTTCGGGGGCAATGGTGGAATAGAACATGTTGATGGTGGCACCAGCCGGTTCGACCGAAGAGGAATAATTTATGAAGCAATTTGTGCTGGATGTGGTGGAAACTCTTTGACACCAACTACTCCCGGAGTTTGGAGCAATACAAACAACAGTCTGAACTGCAACGAACTTGGCTTCAAAATGGAACTCGATTTATTTGAAGTAACAGCACAGGCACTTGCAAATCCTGCTGCGACAGGGTGTACACCTTTAACTGTTGATTTTGAAAACAACAGTGTAAATGCCACCTGGTATTTCTGGGATTTTGGAACGGCCAACGCCGGAGATACCTCACATTTATTTGAACCTACATTTACTTTTACAGTTCCGGGCACCTACACAATTATGCTGATTGCTGATAATCCTTCAAGTTGTTTCGGCGCTGATACTGCTTATACAACAGTTATAGTTCTGAATACAAATGTGAATGCAAATTTTAATACAGTTGTAACTGATTTATGCGATTCAGTAATCGTAAATTTTTCAGGAACAAGTTCAGGGGCATCCACCCAATTCTTCTGGACATTTGGTGATGGGTCAATTGGTACAGGTCAAAACATTACACATGTATATTACAACGACAGTGTAGGAGTTATAACTTACACCATCACACTTATAATTTATGATTCAACTGCATGCAATCCGGGCGATACCGTTTCGCAAACAATAACTGTTTCTCCTAAAGTTGAAGCCGGAATAGGTAATCCCGATTTTATTGGATGTGCGCCACTGTTTTGCAGTTTCTTTTATGTTGGTCAATCACAAACATCTGTTGTTTGGGATTTTGGTGATGGTACGCCAACTTCAAATTCTCAAAATCCATTGCATACTTATTTAAATCCCGGAGTTTATACTGTAACAGTTATTGGTTTTAATCCTGTTGCCTGTAACCTTACTGATACTGCCACAAGTACTGTTACTGTTTTTCCACCACCACCCGTTCCATCTTTCACTGCTTCTCCAACAACAATCATGTTGTTTGAATCAATCGCATTTACCAATTTAACAATAAATGGAATTAATTATTTATGGGATTTTGGCGATGGAATGAATTCAACCGAATTCAGCCCCACTCATGCCTACGAAGATGGAGGAGAGTTTACAGTCTGTTTATCAGTAAACACTTCTACTACCTGTCCTGATTCGGTATGTAAAAAAGTAATTGTTTTATTACCACAGGCAGTTGATGTTCCAAATGCATTCTCACCGAATGGTGATGGATTTAATGATATACTTTATGTACGCGGTCAAGGAATTACCGATTTTATTTTCAAAGTATTTAATCGATGGGGTGAAAAAGTTTTTGAAACCAATGACCTAAGTATTGGGTGGGATGGAATATATAAAACCAAACCACAAGACATGGATGTATATGTATGGGAATTAAATGCAACACTTGAAGATGGTGCCAGAGTGGTGCGTAGTGGAAATGTTTCGTTATTAAGATAAATGAACAAATGAAAATGAAAAATTTTTACCTGTCAGTTTTCCTTTTATTCATGAGTTTAATGCTGAAAGCACAAGACATTCATTTCTCGCAATACTATGCTTCGCCAATGACTGTTAATCCGGCTTACACCGGCATGTTCAATGGAACTTATCGTGTGGGAGCAAACTATCGCAATCAATGGGCAAGTGTTTCAGTGCCCTATAAAACTTTTGCAGCTTATGCTGATTACGGATTGCTGCATCGGCCATTTAACCGGTATTTTTTTGGTGCAGGTTTATCAATGGTAAATGATGTGGCAGGTGATGGTGATCTTTCTGTGACAAAACTCACTGGCAACGGAGCTTTTCACTATGCAGTTGATGGCGCCAGAAACTATTATCTCTCTATTGGTTTACAGGCATCTTATATTCAAAAAAAAATTGACTGGAATAAATTGTACTTCGACCGTCAGTGGGACGATGTGAATTTTAACCGTAGTCGCCCGAGTTATGAAGCAGGCTATTCTCCGGCATTTCATTATTTTGATTTTCAGCTGGGAGCTTTGTATTCGTTTGTTGTGAATGCAAAAGTTGGTGGTTATGTGTCAGCTTCTGTTTCGCATGCACCCCGACCTAAAGATTCCTTTTATGGTGCTGAATATAAGTTAGGAGGCAGACCTCAATTAAGTGCCGGAGTAAATGCTGATATTACAAAAGCAATTACAGTGTATCCAAGTTTCTATTACCAGAATCAAAAGAATGCATCAGAGTTACTGACGGGATTAATGGTTAGTTACAAACTTGCACCCGATGAAGAAGAAAGCAATAAAATTTATATGGGAACTTACATTCGTTTAAAGGATGCATGGTATCCGGTTGTGGGATATGAGTTTTCAAGAATCAGAGTATTACTTAATTACGATATTAATTATTCAGAACTGCAACCTGCCAGTCAGGGACGGGGTGCTTTAGAAATTTCAATCCAGTACATTGGCAATTTTGGAAAGCCGCCAAAAGGAATTATTGATATGCCTTGTCCGAGATTTTAAATTGGAAAAATTTGTATTAAAGAATTTCTATTATACTAATTCAAATACTGTAATTTCTGGAGCAATGCCAACTCTGCCAGGATAAAAAAGAAAACCCAAACCGCGGTTAACATATAATTTTTGATTTTCACTTTCATACAATCCAGCCCATTGTTTATATATCCATTGCGACGGGCTCCATTTAAATCCCGGAATTTCAAATCCAAACTGAAATCCATGAGTATGTCCGGCAAATGTTGCTGCAATGTCTTTGTAATTAGTAGTAACCTCTGCATTCCAATGTGATGGATCGTGTGAAAGCAATAATTTCAGTTTAGCATTTTCAGATCCCAGATAGGCTTTTTCTAAATTGCCATATTTCGAAAAGCCATGCAATGCTCCCCAGTTTTCAATTCCAATAATTGCTAAATCATTCCCAGGTTCACCAATTCGAATGTGTTCGTTTAATAATAATTTCCATCCGAACTCTTTGTGCAATGATTTTAGTTTTTCTAAATTCTCGTGTTTTGCTTCTTCAGTTTTCCATTGATAATAATCGCCATAATCATGATTTCCTAAAATGGAATAAACGCCAAGGGGTGCTTTTATTGAACTCAAACATTCTTTAAAAGCAAGTGCTTCATCATATCGGTCATTCACTAAATCGCCTGTAAAAAAAACCAAATCAGCTTTTTCATCATTCACCATTTTAATGGCGCGCTCAATGGGTGAAGTTGATATAAATGAACCTGTATGTAAATCAGAAATCTGAATGATTTTTTTTCCAACGAAATCAACAGGCAACCCAGGCAGTTTTAATTTTATTCGATAGACACGGTAATTAAATCCTGTTTTTACCATTCCATAAACAAAATTCATAAATAAGAAACCGGAAACAATTATTCCTGTTTGTGAAATAAATTTTAACCGTGAAATTCCTTCCTTTGTTTTTGTTGAGCTGATAGTTTGCGAAATCCATTTCACTCCCCGAAGCGAATCATCAGTTAATAAAAACACACTTATAATTAATTTAGAAAAGAACAAAATAAATATGGAAGCAAATAAATAGGTGCGTAAACCTGAAGGCCAATCGCGCCACTCGCTAAGAAAAGCTGATGAGATAATTAAAATTGTTCCAGCACTTAATATCCAGAACAAAAAGTAAAAAAATCGTTTCCAGAAAACTGAAACAGAAGACGCCAGCAGGCGCACTGATTGAAAACTATAAATGTCAACGATTAAAATTACAGAAACGAAAATCAGGAAGGGGATTAAACGAGCTTGCATAATGAACGGTAAGATTAGGTTGCTGACGATTAATTCTGTTCGATATTTTTTACTTTGACACTTAAAAAATTTCACTCATTTTTGTGAGGCAATTCACGATTTGAATGAATAATATAAAACGATTTTTATTGGTTGACAATTATGAAGACCACAGTTCAAAGTATAAAATGATTATTAAAAATTATAATGCTGATGTGAAATTGATAGCGCTTGAAGATTCAAATGAAGGATTGAAATTTATTGATAAAAAATATACCTGCAATACAATATTTGATCAGAAAAAACTCCAGCCGATAAAATCAGGATATGAGCAAATTAATAAATAGAACTTTTTTTTATTAATACAAAACACAAACAACAATATGAAAGCCTTGATAATTGACGATGACCAAACTTATTTAATTATTATAGAGGCCCTACTCTCAATGCAGAATGAAACAGTTGATTACCTGCAAATAAATGACCCGGTTAAAGCGCTTGAATTATTACAAACTGAAGATGGAAAATCTTTTGACAAAATTTTGTTGGATATAAATATGCCATCAATTAATGGATGGGAATTTTTAGATGAGATGAAAAAAATGAATATTCAAAAAAAGGTTTTCATGCTCACATCGTCAATTGATTTATATGATATGGAACGATCAAGACTGTATCCTAACATTGTAGGATATTATGTTAAACCTATACTTAAAGAACAACTGACTGATATAATTAATTATAAATAATTTTCTTTAAGAAGTTTATTCAAAATTTCAAATCGAATTTTTGGTTGTGTAAAAGCACTGCATTATTTTAATATGCAAAACTCTTTTTAAAAACTTGTACCTAACACAGTTGATATCAATTTATTTTAATTGTGTGGAATACTTTGCATAAAAAAACCGCTCCGTTTTAAGAGCGGTTTTTATTAATGCGATTTATCTTTTTAGATTAATTCCCAAATGTATTCGCCATCAGATGTACTGGATGTTGTATTTATTGTGCCTCCTTGCGGAGTATATGAATCGGTACTGTTTGAAATTATTTTCCAAATCATTTTTTTGCTTCCTAATTCGTCTAAATAATAAGAACCATCAAATGAATTTACATCATATGTAGTTACAGAAACGCCAAATCCATCAGTAGTGGTTTCACTGGTTGTTTTTAAAATAATATGATCTTTGTTTTTATCGTCGCCAATTTTCCCTGAAAAATTCCAGGTGCCTTCAACTACTGTGCGTTCATCATCAGTAACCGTAGTCATTGTATTAGTACCATCTTTATCAAATTATAACTTCATATGAACCTACAACTGAATTATTAGAACCACTGCTTGTTGTGGTCCATGTTCCATTTGCATATAAATAAGAACTGGTGAAGGTGGTGCTGCCTGTAGTAAAAGTGTTTGTGAATTTAACAGAGGTTGCTTTCCATTCACCAACCACTCTTGCTTTTCGACATTTTAATGAAATGAAAGGATCATTTGTTCCTTTTTTGCAACCCTACAAAATGGTTATTGCTGCAATAATTACTGAAAAAATTTTTGTTTTCATTTTATTTTAAATTAAGATTGGTTTAATAATGGTGTAATAATAAAAATCAAATATTAAATGAATGTACTAAAATCGAAAGCCACACTTTATTTGGTGTGGCTTTCATCCGTAATTATTTTACTTTAATTTTTTTTATGCATTTACAGGAATCTTTGGTGCCGCTACTAAAGTTTCAGGACTGGCAGTTGCAGCAAATTTTTCGAAATTTTTTATAAATTGTTTAGCAAGGTCTGTTGCTTTTTCGTCATAGGCATTTTTATCTGCCCAGGTGTTTCTTGGATTTAAAACTTCAACAGGTACATTGGGGCAATGGGTCGGATAAGCAATTCCAAAAACAGGATGAATTTCAAAAGGTACTTTATCCAACTCACCATTTAAAGCTGCAGTTATCATTGCTCTGGTGAAACTCAGTTTCATGCGTTTTCCAACTCCATATGATCCGGCAGTCCAACCAGTATTCACGAGCCACACATTAACATTGTATTTTTTCATTCGCTCACCCAACATGTTTGCATAAGTGTTTGGATTGAGTGGAAGAAACGGGGCACCAAAGCAGGTGGAAAAAGTTGTTTTCGGTTCGGTAATACCGGCTTCAGTTCCTGCAACTTTTGCAGTGTAACCACTCAGAAACCAGTACATGGCTTGTCCCGGAGTCAATTTTGAAATTGGAGGAAGCACACCAAACGCATCACAGGTCAGAAAGAAAATGTTCTTTGGAATTCCGCCGGTTGATGGTTTAACAGAATTATCAATGTATTCAATGGGATAAGAAACACGGGTGTTTTCAGTTAGTTTAATATCACTATAATTTACAGTTCGGGTGCCCGGATAAAATCCAATGTTTTCTAAAATAGATCCGAATTTTATTGCTCTGAATATTTCCGGTTCTTTTTCTTCAGTGAGGTCAATGCATTTTGCATAACATCCGCCTTCAAAATTAAATACACCATCATCGCTCCATCCATGTTCATCGTCACCAATCAATCCGCGATTCGGGTCTGCGCTTAAAGTTGTTTTACCGGTACCACTTAATCCGAAAAACACAGCAGTATCACCATGTTTTCCAATGTTGGCGGAACAATGCATGCTCAACACATTGCGCTCTTGTGGCAACCAGTAATTTAATACAGTAAAAATTCCTTTCTTTATTTCTCCGGTGTATCCGGTTCCGCCAATGATTATTATTTTACGGGTGAAATTCAATACAGCAAAATTGTGTTGTCGTGTTCCATCAACTTCAGGTACGGCATGAAAACCAGGAGCGTGAATCACTAACCAATCAGGTTCAAATGATTTTAATTCTTCTGCACTTGGTCTGATGAACATGTTTCCGGCAAACATTGTGGCCCATGGTAATTCAGAAATAACACGAACATTTAAACGATATTGGTCATTGGCACAGGCTCGGGCATCCTTTATAAACACATCTTTTCCACCCATGTAAGCAATTAACTTATCATAAAGAGGTTGAAATTTTGTTTCGTCATATGAAAGATTCACATCTCCCCAGTGAACAGTGTTTGCGGTCTTTGCATCTTTAACAATGAATTTATCTTTCGGAGCACGGCCGGTAAATTCACCCGTTTTAATAGACAATGCCCCAGTGTCAGAAAATTCTCCGAGTTTTAATTGAATTGTTTTTTCCGCGAGTTCTGTTTGCGATAAATTCCAGAAGGCATTATTCACTTTACTTAATCCGAGTTTGCTAATATCAGCGGCCGGATTTTTTGTACCCGATTCGTTCATGCAAGTTGTAGTTTGGTTGGGGCAAATATATGTGCTGATGTTAAATGAATGTTAATTGAAATGTGATTGTTGTCAAGTGTGTTGATAAAGTAAAAACAACCGGTTTATTTATTGTTTTCGGAGATCATATCGAGATAATGAACCAGCGCTTCCAATACTATAGAAGTTGTTACAACATCACTTCTCCAAACATGTGTATGCCGAATAGTATATCCGCTTGTAAAAAATACTCCTCCGGTCCAGAAATTTCCATTGGTATTTTGTTTTGAAGAAGAAATAAGAAAGTGAATTCCGGTTTCAATGGCTTGAATTACTGAATCGGTTTTTACTCCTGAATTTAAAAGTGCATTTAAGCACAATGCAGTAACATGAAAATTATTTAGTGGTAATACCGATGACCAGCTACCATTTGTGTTTTGAGCTGCAAGTATATCCGGAATGGAACTAACAACAGCCGCCTTTAATTCTGATACCCCTTCATGATAAGCTTCGGAAGCAAAATAATGTAGCGTGAACTCACTTGGATAATAAATGCCACAGGTGAAACAATGTTTTTTTGAATTGAGTGCATCAGAAATGAATGAAATTGATTCCTTGTATCCTGCTGTTGTTTGCAATTCATAGGCGTTTAATACCCGAAGTACATTACAATTAACAACACAATCAAGATCATTATTTCCCATCGGTAAATTCTGTTTATGCCTGAATGGAAAAAATAATCGTAATGGATAATAAAAAGATTCCTTGCTCAGCCAGGTAAGGTATGCACCACTCCGATGCACATACCCATAGGTGAGATTGTAGGTTGAAAAACTTCGTCTTACTTTTCGGGTGTCTCTCCAGGTGCTGTAAAGTGAATCAAGAAACAGGGGGAGTATAATTGTGTCGTTTCTGCTCCATTGTTTTTTAATTTTATTCGAATTTAAATATGCCAGATAGCCCAATCCGGTATCATCGGCATCATTGGCAATGTTTGCATATTTATTTAAGAAATTTCCTTTGTATTGATAATTGTTAGGCCTTGTTTGGTAATATAATTCCGGATTTTTAAAATGCTTTTTCTTTTTCCACCAGGGTGCCGGGGGCAACACATGCCAGAAGGCAAATCCTTTTTCGCGTTCAAAAGATTTGATATTGCTTAATGATAAATCAAGTGCAGGAATAAGCCGGGCATATTTAGGATGAGTTAAAACTATTTCGGCAAGTATGTTATGAATCATTGCATTGCTGAAACATTGCGAATCCCATGCTGAATCTCCGCGACTACCTAAGTATAAACTCGTTTCAAGATTGGTGACATAAGCCGGCCATTCACCTTTAAAATATTTTGTTTCAAAGGTTTCTTTCTGTTGTGTACTAACAAGAAAATTAATAGCGCCATCGATTGAATTACTAATTGAATCGGAAAAAGTTTGAGCAGCAGAGAAATTATTAAGATTAAATGATAAATAAAAAATCAGTAGTCGTTTCATAACACTTTAAATTTATTTCGATAATATTTTCTCAATAATTTTTGAAGCACATTGCTGACCATCCATTGCAGCACTCATAATTCCTCCTGCATATCCTGCGCCTTCAGCAATTGGATACAAACCCGAAACTGATACATGCTCATAAGTATTCGGGTTGCGCGGAATACGAACAGGAGAGGAGGTGCGCGATTCAACAGCAACCACAACTGCATCGTTACTTAAATAGCCATTCATCTTTTTTCCGAAATGTTTAAATCCTTCGCGCAATCTTGAAGAAATGGAAGATGGAAATAATTCATTCAATGCCCATGATTTAATTCCGGGTTGGTACGAACAATCAGGAACCGTGGAAGATATTTTTCCATTCACAAAATCCTGTAATCGTTGAGCAGGTGCAACCTGTGTTTCTCCTCCGGCTAGCCAACAGTCTTTTTCCAGTTGTTGCTGATAATACATGCCGGCAAGTACGCCGTGTTTTTTTAAATTTTTATAATCATCGGGTTCTATGCTCACTACCATTCCTGAATTTGCATATGGATTATTTCTTTTTGATGGCGACCAACCATTCACTACAATTTGATTTTGTTCGGTAGCACAGGGTGCAATGATTCCACCAGGACACATGCAAAACGAATACACGCCTCTGCCTTCCACTTGTTGCACCAAACTGTAAGCTGCAGCAGGCAAGTGCTCACGAATTTTTTCTACAGCTCGTAAATCGTTGCAGTGATATTGAATTTTATCAATCAACGATTGCGGGTGTTCCACTCGAACTCCCATTGCAAATGGTTTTGCTTCGAGCGTAACTTTTTTTTGTTGAAGCATAATATAAATATCACGGGCCGAATGCCCGGTGGCGAGAACCAAATTTTCAGTGGCGAAATTTTTTTCTTCACCCGTCTCTACATCCTTTGTCTTAATACTTTCAACTTTATCTTTTATAATTTCAATATCGGTTAACAAAGTTTTGAAATGTATTTCGCCTCCATTTTCTAAAATGGTGTTTCTGATTTGTTCAATAATCTTTGGCAATTTATTGGTTCCGATGTGCGGATGATTTTCAATCAAAATAGTTTCATCAGCACCATGTTGAACAAACAATTCCAATATTTTTTGTGTATTGCCGCGCTTGTTACTGCGTGTATATAGTTTCCCATCGCTGTAAGTTCCGGCACCACCTTCGCCAAAACAGTAATTGCTGTTTGGATTTATGAGTTGTTGTTTGTTAATGTTTGCCACATCGCGCCGGCGGTCTTTTACATTTTTTCCTCTTTCAATAATGATTGGTTTTATTCCCTCTTCCAATAAACGAAGCGCGGTAAATAATCCTGCCGGCCCTGCACCAATTATCACAACACTTTTATTTTTATCAACTTCCTTAAAATGATAGGGAGGAAACCGAAGCCAGCTAAATTCTTCATCAATAAATATTTCGATCTGAAGATTTACTTTGATTGGATTCCTTCGGGCATCAATTGATTTTTTATTAATCCGGAATCCGGTAATATTTCCTAAGTGTTTTTGACGGCTGACCCTTTCTTCAATAATTTTATTGTTATCAGCTTCATGAGGAAGTAACGATAGTTCTAATGTCTTTTTCATTGAGGAAAGGTTTTATCTTTCAACCGGAGCAAATATGGTTTTATCATAGTTAATAATCAAAAAAAAGTCCATGCGAAATGAATAGCATGGACTCTTGAAATTGGTGTATTAACAAGTTAATATTTGGGTGTAACTCCCATATTGTAAAACATAAACGAATAAATATCACAATCTTCATCAATGGTTTTAGATAATGGTCGGCCGCCCCCATGCCCGGCATTCACATCAATGCGAATTAAAGTTGGTGCTGTTCCTTTTTGATTGGCTTGCAATTGAGCAGCAAATTTAAAGGAGTGAGCCGGCACCACTCTGTCGTCGTGATCAGCAGTAGTAATCATTGTTGCCGGATAATTAGCAGGCTTAATGTTATGCAGCGGCGAAAACTTAATCAGGTTTTTAAAATCCTTTTCATTATCGCTGCTGCCATATTCAACAGCCCAGCCCCATCCAACAGTAAACTTGTGATAACGCAACATATCAAGTACACCAACTCCGGGGAAACAAACTTTAAATAAATCAGGTCGCTGTGTTTGACAAGCACCAACCAGCAATCCGCCGTTAGAACGACCACTGATAGCCAGTTTAGATGAACTGGTATATTTTTCTTTTATCAGGTATTCTGCAGCGGAAATAAAATCATCAAACACATTTTGTTTGTTGTCGAGCATTCCGGCTTTGTGCCAGGCCTCGCCATATTCACTGCCCCCACGCAAATTTGCCATAGCATAAACACCACCATTTTCAAGCAACACCATTCGGGCAGCATTAAAAGTAGGAGTCAGTGCAATATTAAATCCACCATATCCATAGAGCATTGTTGGATTAGTGCCATCTAATTTTATTCCTTTCTTATTCACAATGAACATAGGCACTTTTGTTCCATCCTTGCTCGTATACCAGACTTGTTTTGTTTCATAATCATCCGGATTAAATGTGAGGTCAGGCTTTTTAAATAATTTCACTTCACCACTTGCAATATCATAACTGTAAATAGTAGATGGAGAAGTAAATGAGGTTAAAGAAAAAAATAAAATTTTATCGTCTTTCTCACCAGAGAAACCACTCGCAGTTCCGATGGATGGCAATTCAATTTCGCGCTCCAATATTCCACCACGGGAATATTGATATACATGAGAAGATGCATCTTTCAAATAGGTACAGAATAATTTTCCACCTGCAACGCTCACCCCTTGCAACAATTCTTTTTTCTCAGGTATAATATCTTTCCAATTGGAAGTATCCGGATTATTAAAATCAATTAACACTACTTTTTGATTCGGTGCTTTGAAATTTGTGTGTACAATCAGATAGTTGCCGGTATTATCAAGTATGGTATAATCATAGTCAAAACCGGGACACAGCAATTTAAATTCCGCAGAACCAGTTGTTAAATCGCGACCAATAATTTCATTGCCACTTGTACCTTCTGATATATTTATGAATAAAAATTTTCCATCATCAGTTACTTCAGCACCATGATATCGTAATGGATTTTTTTCATCAGAATAAATTAATAAATCTTTATCCTGTGTGTCTCCGAGTTTGTGATAATAAACATTGTGATTTTTATTGGCGTTTGATAGTTCTTTCCCTGCTTCCGGAATATCATAATGCGAATAATAAAAGCCATCATTTTTCCAAGCGGCGCCGCTAAACTTCACCCATTCTAATTTATCGGCGGTTTGAATCTTTGAAGCCACATCCATTACATACATAATTTGCCAGTCGCTGCCAGCATTTGAAACGGTGAATGCCAGCTTCGCTCTGTTTTGCGAAAAACCGGCAAAGCCTACTGATGCAGTTCCTTCTTTTGAAAGTGTGTTCGGATCAAGAAAAATTTGTTCTTCACCATCAATTCCTTTTTTATAATAGTTGATTGATTGATTTTGTAAACCTGAATTCTTCGAGTAGAAATAATATTCTCCGGAACGCGAAGGGGCACTCATCCGCGGGAAATTATACAAATCGGTTATGCGCTTTCTTATTTTATCGCGATACGGAATTTTTGCGAGGTAATCGAAAGTGACTTTGTTTTCATCCACTACCCACTCTTTTGTTTCAGTGCTGTTATCGTCTTCGAGCCAGCGATACGGATCAGCGATTTTTGTTCCGAAATAATTTGTAACGGTGTCGCACTTTTTTGTTTGCGGATAATTTAGCTGTGCAAAAAGTGAAACTGAAATGATTGAAAGGAGGAGAGTGATTGAAAGGATTTTTTTCATTTATTTTATTTATTGATGGAAGCGAATGTAAATAAAAAGCGATAAGCTAAAACCAATTAAGCTGATTTATAAAAATCAATAAAACCAGCAGTTTGATTGGTGTAAAATTTACGAGCGATAATTTTGCGTTAATCTTCAAACCGCTTGCGATGCAAATGGAAAGTGTCAGCTTTTTGTAACAGAAAATTTTGATTTCAATTTCAGAAATGGCAGTTCAATTAAATGGTAAGAAAAAACAGCCATAAAAAAAATGCAAATTATATTGATTGGAAAATGGGTGAGCAGGTTTTCATTGGGATTGAAAAAGAATTGTTGCCATAAATAGATACTATAAGATAACAAGCCAATGTAATTAACAATTTTATTGTTTAGAATTTTAAACCAAATTCCCTTTGGTCCAAAAACAGAATACATCATAATTGTTGCAATTAATAAGTTAGCAATTGTTCCGTGAGTAACCCCAAGCGGAATAAAAATAAAACCCATATTAATTTTAGCTGCCAGCAATGGCCCATATCGAAGAAAGAATAAAAACAGAAGAGCAGTTAAAAATAGTTTTAACCAGTGAGCGCTCATTTTTTTTATCACTTCATCTTTATATATCGCAAACAAACAACCAATAGCAATTGCATCTATTCGTAAAAAAATAGTGAATTCGTTCAACCAGCTGATTGGAAAAAAATATATAAAAACTCTTATAACAGGCACCAGTAAAATTAGTAATAGTGCAAATCGTTTTCTGAATATTTTTCCTGAAATAAAAACAAGCGGCCATAATAAATAGAAATGTTCTTCAATACTCAATGACCAGGCATGGCTTGTTAGCCATTCGTTGTGCCAGTTGAAATACTTGGTATAAGTTATAGCCGTAAGCCAAGAGGAAGCACCAATATGAATGAAATTAAATACCTGAAGAATAAAATAAACCAGTAATAAAAAATAATAGGCAGGAAAAATCCGGAGTGTTCGTCTGATGTAAAAAGATTTTAATGAAATTTTATTTTCAACTTCTTCTTCCTGAATCATTAAGGATGTGATCAAAAATCCTGAAATAACAAAAAACACATTCACCCCTAACTGACCATCCAGCAAAAACGCCAATAGGGGCATAAGCAATTTGATAGAAGACAAATGAGCAAACAAATTATCGCGCATTGTTAAATGGTTGCACAGAACTAATAAAATACTAATGGCCCTTAAACCATTTATGCTGGGGTATTTTAATTTTTTCATTAATTTTTTTTGCAAAAAAAACGAATGTAAATAAAATAGTTAAGGCAACGCTAAACAGGAGAGATAGTTGATTTGAAGTTTGCTTCATGCAGCATTTTTATAAATAAAGCAGTCATTGATTCAAACAAAAAATTAGTTGGTAACAGATAGTTTTACACTTTTCATAAAATGAATGACTGAATCGGATGGTGAGTTGGTGCAATTTTCTTTAAAAGGAAATGCACAAGCTCAGAAAAGATTGTATGAATTGTTTGCATCGAAAATGAACGGTGTGTGTTATCGCTATGCCGGGAATGGAGAAGATGCGCGTGATATTTTACAGGAAGGATTCATCAAGGTTTTTACAAGATTAAAATCATTCAAAGGCGATGGTCCGCTTGAAGCATGGATACGACGAATAATGGTAAACACCGCACTCGATTTTATAAAAGCAAGAAGTAAAAATTTGTTTGAAGACGAAGAAAAAATTGATGTGAAAAATCATGCAACCAACCCGGAAGTGATGAACAAACTGCAATCGGAAGATTTAGTGAATTGTATTTCGAAATTGCCCGAAGGATTTAAAGCCGTTTTTAATTTGTATGCAATTGAAGGTTTCTCGCACAAGGAAGTAGGAACTATGCTTGGTATAACAGAAAGCACGAGTCGCTCGCAATACACCCGCGCACGAACTAAGCTGGAACAAATCATTCAACTACGATTTAAAGTAAAAGAATATGAAAGAGTTTGAAAAAGATAACTGGGATTTAAAAGCCCGGCAACTCGCAGATGCATTTCAACCGACGCCTGACGCAGCGGTTTGGTTGAATGTGGAAGCTGCGTTGAAGCCAAAGAAAAATCGCAGAGGAATCTTCTTCTGGTTGTTCAGTTTTGTTGGAGTTGCTGGTGTGGTGTATGGAGGTGTTACACTTTATCTTTTAAATGCCGGCGACCAATACCAATCGCTTAACAAACAATCAGAAAATTTTAAAGTTGAAACTGTTGTTGCAAATAATAATTCATCAGAAGTTGTAAAATCTGTTCCAACTGTTACACAACAAAAGTCAGAACAGGTTGCTGCAATAAAATCAACTACAGAAAATTCTCCTTTAAATATTCAGGAGCGAAAGATTATTCCTTCAAAAAAACAATCAGAAATATTTGAATTAAAAACAGTAGTAAAGAATAATGAACTGGAAGAAATACTAGATTTCATTGTGACTGATGTTGCTGACTTAAATATTATAAAACCGTTAAATCCTTTTGCCTTTTGTGGATTGAATTTTAAAGAAGAGGAATGGCGAACCTTACCTCCGGATATAATTCTTAATAAACATTCAGGTAAAAAAAATTCCCGGTGGATGTTGTTTGCTTCCACATCATACATGAAACAACATTCAGTTTTAAAATCAAACGATACAATTCAAACTTTTGAAAAACAAAACGCAAATTATTTTGATGGCAGTTTGCATTTGATTTATCAGTTTCCGAAAGCAAAAAACCTGGAGTTGAATTTTGGTTTAGGATTTTATGAGTTGAATCAGAATTATTCATCTTCTAAAGTAAAAACCATCATGGAGTTCGATACAACTTCTTCTGGAATTCCATTTATAAGCATGGATAAGTTTACTGATTTAGCAACTGGAAGTGAATTTTCACGCAATGTCTTTTTTGATTTTGGAAGCGGAATCCCGATTGTTGCCTGCAGAAACATTTGCTGGAACATTTCCACCGGAATCAGAACTGAATATTTAAGAAAATACTCTTCCACTTCAGGAGCAAGCATTCCTTCTAATTTCGCATTAAATAGTTTATTTAGTTTAGAAGACATATCTACGAAAGAACAAAACCGATTTTACTTGAAAGCTTTATTAAATACTTCAGTTCGATATTCGTTTTCAAAACATTTCTCTATACAATCTGGAATCAATTCAAGCTATGCAATTACTGACCGTTATAAAAAATCAAGTACACTTCATCAGCGTGATGTGAATTATGGATTGAATGCAGGGTTGATTTACAGATTCTAAAACATTTTTTACATAAATTACTGAACAAGCTTATTGTAAATTATTCTCTATCAATAATATTATTTCATTAAATTTTAGAATGAAAATTGTTCAGTTTCTACTGCTAAATGCATGGCATGCATTTATTTAATTCTTAAAGGAATTTGCTAATTGTATTGTTTTTTTTGACTCCAAACTGTTAAAAATATTCATTTAACTTTTTTAATATGTATTTGACCGAATAAATCAATATGAAAGACCGATGGTCAAATATTTTCGGCCCCTATTAAAATTTTAATCTCATGAATGGATTACTACGCTCAGTACAAACTACTGCTTTTATCGCTTTACTTCTTGCATCGAACTTGTTGTTGGCACAACCATCACAGCTGCAATTAGGAAAAAATTTCACTTTAACACTCGGTGATAACAAACAATCATCAACCGATGATCCGAAAATCGAAGGTCTGCTGAATTACTATGAAAAGCAGATTTACTTTACTCAAAACAATGGTCAATGGCGACCTGATGTTTTGTTTAAAGCTGATTTTCCGCATGGTCAGGCATTGGCTACCAAGCAAGGAATGATGGTTGGAACCTATAATCAGAATGATCAGCAAGCAAATTATGAACGCGGAATTCAGGAAGAAGAAGCAATGCGTGGTGGTCAAACATTTACTGCTCCAAAAGTTAAAATTCATGGTCATGGGTGGATGATGAAATTCATGAACAGTTCCCTTGACATGAGTATCACCAGCAAGCACCAGCATAATGATTCATTTAATTATTTTATGGGAGGCAATGCTCACACTAAAGTTGCCAATTATCAGGAAATATGGTACAACAATGTTTATGATTATGTGGATGTTCGTTACTATCCTTCAGAGCAAGGAACTTTAGAATACGATATTGTTTGCAAACCAGGTTTTAATAAAGGATTGCTTGCAATTCAGTTAGATGGAATTGAAAACATTTCAATCAAAAGCAAAGGCGAATTAGTGTTGCAGACCAGTGTTGGTGAAATGACTTATCCAGCACCAATTGCTTATCAGCAGATTAATGGAAAAAGAGTATTGGTTGAGGCAGAGTACATTATCACCGGAAAAAATTCTTTCACATTTAAATTAGGTTATTACGATCCTGCACAAACTTTAATTATTGACCCGATTGCATTGCGTTGGGCTACTTGGGTAACTACTAATTCAGCTGCTGATGATCATGGTCATGGTATATGGGTTGATCCTGCTGATGGAGCAATTTATGTAATGGCTCGTTTCACAGGAACAGGATTAATTACTTTAAATGCCTTTGATAATAGTGCGAATGGAGGATTGGATATTGTTCTTGGAAAATATTTAGAGCCTGCTGCAATTGGTGGTGCAGGTACCCGTGTATGGCAGACTTACATTGGAGGTAGTTCAGATGAAAATCCCTATGCACTGGATCAAGGGCCTGATGGAAATTTGTATCTGACAGGTTATACATCAAGTACTGACTTTCCATTATCAGGTGGAGCTGCATTTGGTGGTGCTTCAGGCATTGATCACAGAAGCGAAATAACCAATAATATTTTTGTAATGAAAGTTAATACTGCAGGTAATTCTATAAAAGCAGCAGTAATAGGAGGGAATGGTTCTGATAATCCTTTTGATTTACGATTAACAACCGCAGGTGATGTATTGGTTTGTGGAAATACGAACAGTACAAACCTATTAACTAAATATCCAGGAAGTGGGGCTGTGAACAGTGCAAGTGGGATCGATGTGCTAATATTTAAACTCAATCAGAATTTAAGCAGCATGATGTGGGTAAAAAATTATGGAGGAACAAGTGATGATGTGGCCACCATTATGTTGAACAATAAAGTTACAGGTGAAATTTATGTGGGAGGTTATACTGCTTCAACAAATTTTCCTACTACCATTCCTCGTCAGGGAAGTAAGGTCGGTTCAACAGATGGTTTCGTTCAGAAACTGAATTCATTGGGAGCAACAAAATGGTCGTCGTATTTTAATGGAGCAAGCAATAAGACAACTCAGATTTTATGTATGGAGTTTGATACTGCCCGTTCGCACTTATACTTTGGAGGTTTAACTGATGGATTGAATGCAACCAATACTTCTGCAAACGGAGTTACTTATGACAACACTTATAACAGTGGAACCCGCGACTTTTTTGTTGCTCGCATGGATACTGCGCAAACATGGAATGGAACAACTTACATCGGAGGTTCATCTGATGAAATAAATATGATGGGTTTAAATGTTGATTTGAATAATGATGTTTACATATTCGGATATTCAAACAGTACTAACTTCCCAACAACAGGCAATCCGCTTCAAGCAACAAATCTTGGTGGTTACGATAAAGTGTTTTTAAAATTAAAAAATGATTTAAGTGCACTTTATTTCAGTACTTATTATGGTGGTACAGGTGATGATTATGATCCGGTTGGTGAGCGAGGAATTAAGTTTTCAAATTGCCGTATTTATACCATTGTAACTTCAAAGTCTAATAATATTCCTTTAACAAATGGAGCATTACTTACAACGAAAACAGGTTCAGTTTACGAGCCAGGATTAGTTGTTTGGGCAAACCCACCTGATTTAACAAATAA
>CANJII010000021.1 GCA_947474435.1 Chitinophagaceae bacterium
AAAGAAAATTTAGCAATTGCAGTTGATCGTTTCAAACTGGGTAGCAGCAATGCGCTTGATTTTAAAAATGCACAGCAATCATTCATTGCACAACAATCCCGGTTATTCAATGCGCGTTTCAACGCAAAAATTTCTGAGATTGAATTGTTATCGTTATCGGGTGGGATTGTGAAATAGTTATTAATATCTAAAGCCCCGCATAAAATCCAGTTATGGTAAAATAAATTGTGGTTAGGATTTGACTATTGTTAACTTCTCATTAATATCAGTTAAATCATTACACATTACCTTTGTAAAATAATTATGTCAGAAAATAATAAAGAAGAAGTAAAAGTTCCTTCCGCTATAATGGAAGAAGTGATTAAAGTTTTTATGAAGTCGGTTGAACCGAAATTATCGTTCAAGCAAATCAAGAAGAAATTAAAACACAATTACACAGCCGAACAACTGCATGCGGCAGTTGCAATTTTAGTGAGTGAAAACCGATTGAGTAAACGAGGAACAGTGATTTTTCTTTCGAAAGAAAAAAAGAAAGAAACTGAAAATGCAGATGGTGAAAACACAACAGCTCCGCAATCAGGAAATGTATTTGAAGGGGTGATTGAATTCACGCAGAGTCGCAATGCGTGGGTAATGACTCCTGAAAGTAAAAAAGACATTGCAATAGATTTCCGCAACACCGGAAAAGCATTTGATGGTGATACAGTAAAAGTCAGGCTGTTTCCTATAAAAAGAAAATCGCGCTTAGAAGGAAAAGTGATTGAAGTGGTAAAGCGTGCGCAGGAAAATTATGCAGGCACCATTCATTTTGATGAAGGAAAATATTTAATGGTTCCCGACCTGCCGCAGTTTCCGGTTACATTTTTAATTCCTGCCAATAAATTAGAAGGGGCAAAACCAAAAGATAAGGTGTTGGTGCGCATGACCGAATGGGTCACTGGAGCAAAACATCCAACCGGAAATGTTTCACTTGTACTTGGCCCCGCCGGAACCAATGATGTGGAGATGCATTCCATATTATTAGAGTATGATTTTAAATTAAATTTTACAAAGGAAGTTTTAGCCGAAGCAGCATTGTTGCCTGATAAAATAAGTGAACAGGAAATTGCAAAGCGCCGTGATTTTAGAAAAATTACCACAGTAACCATTGATCCTGAAGATGCAAAGGATTTTGACGATGCGCTTTCATTTCAAAAATTGCCAAATGGAAATTATGAAGTAGGTGTGCACATTGCCGATGTATCGCACTACGCCATTCCGGGAACTGAAATGGATAAAGAAGCTTATGCAAGAGCCACTTCAGTTTACTTAGTTGACAGAACTGTTACCATGTATCCTGAAAGGTTATCAAACGAGTTGTGTTCACTTCGTCCCAATGAAGATAAGTTAAGTTTCTCTGCTGTGTTTGAAATGACAGAAGGAGCGGAGATTGTAAATGAATGGTACGGAAGAACAGTTATTCATTCCGATAAACGATTCACCTATGAGGAAGCCCAAAAAGTTTTGGATGGTGAGTTGGAAATATTCTCTCACGAATT
This sequence comes from Chitinophagaceae bacterium, assembly GCA_947474435.1. Classification (GTDB taxonomy): domain Bacteria; phylum Bacteroidota; class Bacteroidia; order Chitinophagales; family UBA10324; genus UBA10324. The sequence goes on from CANJII010000021.1 coordinate 1,539, forward strand.
AAAAACTTTAAACGCTCTTGCATATAAACTCCGGGATAAAAGATTTAAAAACGGAAGCATCAATTTCGATTCAACAGAAATAAAATTTCAACTGGATGCGGATAAAAAACCAATTGGAATAATTATTAAAGAACGGAAAGACACTCACTTGCTTGTTGAAGATTTTATGTTGCTCGCCAATAAAAAAGTAGCTGAGTTTGTGAGTAAGAAAAAAGTAAATGGAAAACCTGTTCAGTTTGTTTATCGAATACATGATATACCCAATGATGAAAAAATAAAAGCATTTGGAGAAACTGCTTTAGCATTCGGACACAAAATGAATCTCAGTACACCAAGTCATATTGCAAAAGCATTTAATAAATTACTGGAAGAAATAAAAGGCAAACCAGAACAATACATGCTCGAGAGTTTGGGGATCCGTACCATGGCGAAAGCAATTTATTCATCAGAAAATATCGGGCACTATGGTTTAGCGTTTCCGCATTACACGCATTTCACATCACCCATCCGCAGGTATCCCGATGTAATGAGTCATCGCATACTTGCGCAAGTATTGGATGGAAATTATCACGACGATAAATTACTGGAAGATAAATGCAAGCACAGTTCAGCAATGGAGCGCAATGCATCAGAAGCCGAACGCGCATCAGTTAAATACAAGCAGGTTGAATTTATGGAAACCAGAGTGGGAAAGGATTTTGATGCGCTTATTACCGGTGTCACCAACTTCGGATTCTTTGCCGAGATCATTGAAACAAAGTGCGAAGGTTTAATAAAAATTAATTCTATTAAGGGAGATTTTTATTCTTACGATGAAAAGCATCACCAACTGATTGGAAAAAAGTATGGAATTAAATTCCGGTTAGGCGAAAAAGTTCGGGTGCGATTGTTAAAAACCAATATGGAGAAAAAGCAAATTGACCTGATGGTTTTAACTGATGATATTTATTAAACTTCAGTACTGCATATAAAGATGCCATTGCTTCAAGCGATGGCATTTTTTTTAGCGCTATCTTCTTTTTTTGCGATAGTATTTTGTTAAAATTTATTTTGAAAGTAAAATATTTATTTACCTTCAATGCCATTCACTAACCCCCCCAAATAAAAATTATGGAAAATCAAATTCTTGATGAAAATGTTTCTCAGTCTACCGAAATCAGTTTCGACGAACGAGTAAAAAATCTATTGACCAATGGCTACAAATTTGACCTTGGTAATTATTTATCTGTCGGATCAAAAATTCTTGGAAAGAACATTGGAGGATACATTGGTTTCATCTTTGTTGTTTTCGGAATCAGTATTGCTTGCAGTATGATCCCTGTAATTGGAGCAATAGCTAATTCATTTTTTATTTCGCCTGCTTTATATGCCGGATTTTTTATTATGGCATTTCAAATTTCAAAAAATAAGAATACCGACTTCGGAAAATTTTTCGGTGGCTTCAAATTTATTGGTCAACTTGCATTGCTGAATTTATTGCTGATAATTATTTATGCTGCTATAACTATTCCGTATGTTCTGATTGCACTGGGAACTCAGATAAAAGAAATAATGGATTTAGTTGCTAATTACAGAAACGGAGATGAGGATCCAATTCTTATTCTTCAATTTGTTCTTGGATTCATCGCAAAATTAATTCCTCTGTTTTTCATTATGTTGATTGTTCAGATCGGATTTTCTTTCAGCCAGTATATTCTGGTGTTCGGAAAGAAAGGGGCTATTGAAGCCATCACCACAAGCTTTAAAATCATCTGGAAAAATTTTATTTCATTTTTCCTGTTCTTCATTGTGATTTTTCTTATCAATATAGCAGGAGCAATTTGTTTATTGGTTGGATTGCTTTATACCATTCCACTTTCGATGTGTGCCATGTATGCTGCGTATGATTCAATTGTAGGAACTAATGCTACAGATATAGAAGATTAAAAGTCAGAATGCAGTTCTGCTACTATAAAATTAAAAGCGCTACGGTTTCGGAGCGCTTTTCTTTTTCGTAAACTTTCTAATTAATTAAGGATTGGAAAGTTTTTTATTGCTAATTGCAAATTGACTATTCACCATTCACCATTCACCATTCACAATCACCTTCTCAATACAATCTCTTCCGAAGAAATAGGGAATGTTTGCGAGTGAAGAAATTTCTTTCGTGATAATCAGGTTTGCTTTTTTACCAATTGCAATTGATCCGAAATCATTGGAGAGTTCCATAGCAGCTGCTCCGTTTAAAGTAGCAGCATTGATTGCTTCTTCAGGAGTCATTTTCATTTGAATACAGGCAAGTGAAATCACAAAACTCATTCGTCCGGATGGAGAGGAGCCGGGATTAAAATCAGTAGCAAGTGCAACTGTTAAATTTTCTTCAATCATTTTTCGTGCAGGCGGAAAAGGCAATCGCAAAAAGAAAGCTGCTGATGGAAGCAAGGTTGCAATTGTGGTAGAATTTTTTAGAACAGAAATTTCTTCGTCACCAATATTTTCTAAATGATCAACACTGATTGCATTGTTGCGAACTCCGGCTTGTACTCCTCCGGAAATTGCCAATTGATTTGCATGAATTTTTGGTTTGAGATTATACTTCCATCCGGTTTGTAATATTTTATCTGTTTCTTCCGGGGTGTAAAAACCATTTTCGCAAAACACATCGCAGTAATCAGCTAATCCTTCATCAGCAATTCGCGGTAACATTTCTTCAATTATGATTCTGATGTATTCATTGCGATTGTTTTTGTATTCAACGGGAACTGCATGCGCACCTAAGAAAGTACTTTTTATAGTGAGTGGTGAAAGTGTTTTCAGTTTTCGAATCACCCGAAGCATTTTCAATTCAGCTTCAACCGATAATCCATATCCGCTTTTTATTTCTATCGAACCTGTTCCTTGTGATTGAACTTCCTGCAATCTTATCAATGCACTTTCAACTAATTCATCTTCTGATGTAACTGAAAGTTTTTTTGCAGAGTTTAAAATGCCACCGCCTTTCGCTGCTATTTGTTCGTAAGTGAGCCCTGAAATTTTATCAACGAATTCCGATTCTCTTGTTTCAGCAAATACTAAATGTGAATGCGAATCACAGAATGCAGGTAAAACAAATTTGCCATTTGCATCCATCTCTATTATTTCGGAAGAAATATTTAAAGATGAAATCTCTTCCATCTTTCCAAATGATTTTATTTTATCTCCATCGGTTAAAAGAAAAGCATTTTCAATTGCTGGAAGATTATTCAACTCACTTCCCTTCAAATGCAATTTATCTTTCGGATGAATGCCGGCGAGTGCTTTTATATTTTTAATTAATAAACTCATCTTTTAATTTCCGTTTTAGTTTTGCAAAGAAAGAAAAGTTTAATAACAGAAATCTTCTTTCGTTAAACCTAACCCCTCTCTCAAGGAAAGTGGAATAGTCACGATTAATTATTTCTAAATAAATTCAGATGGCAGGAAACAGCATTGGAGAAATTTTCAGAGTCACCACTTTCGGTGAATCGCATGGAGTGGCAGTGGGAGCGGTGATTGATGGTTGCCCTGCGGGTTTAGAGATTGATGAAAGTTTTATTCAACATCAACTTGACAGAAGAAAACCCGGACAATCTGTTATCACAACACAACGAAACGAAAACGATAATATTCATATTCTTTCTGGAATATTCGAAGGAAAAACATTGGGCACACCAATTTGCTTGCTCATCAATAACACCGATGCAAAACCACAGGATTATGAAGCGATGAAAAATATTTTTCGTCCTTCGCATGCTGATTATACTTATGAAGCAAAGTATGGCATTCGTGATTATCGTGGAGGCGGAAGATCATCGGCGCGTGTAACAGCCGCATCAGTTGCAGCAGGTGCAATAGCACAATTGCTAGTGCAGCAGGCAGGATTGAGCATCACTGCTTATGTGCAACAGGTTGGAAAAATTAAATTAGAAAAAAAATATACTGAGATTGATTTGAATAATGTAGATTCCAATCTGGTTCGTTGTCCGGATGATTTTATTGCGCAACAAATGCAGGAAGAAATTCTTAAAGCAAAAGCGGAAGGGGATTCGCTCGGCGGAATTATTAATTGTGTTATTAAAAATGTTCCGGTTGGGTTAGGTGAACCGGTGTTCGATAAACTGCAAGCCGATTTAGCAAAAGCAATTTTCAGTATCAATGCTGTTCATGGTTTTGAATATGGAAGCGGGTTCGCAGGTTCAGCCATGAAAGGTTCGGAGCACAACGATGCATTTGAAATGAAATTGGGAATTCCGTTTACCAAAACAAATTTTTCAGGCGGAATACAAGGCGGTATCAGCAACGGAATGGATATTTATTTCAAAGTTGCTTTTAAACCAACTGCTACCATCAGTAAAGAACAATCAACAATCAACTCAAATGGTGAAGAAATTTTATTGGAAGCAAAAGGCCGTCACGATTCATGTGTGTTGCCACGCGCAGTTCCGATTGTGGAGGCGATGACTGCAATTGTGCTGGCAGATTTTTATTTGCGGAACAGGAACAGTAAAATCTGAAAGTATTTCAAAATATTATTGCATTTTTTTTTGCTGCTGCTCACTTGCCATGTAGATGCTTTCGCTGAAACCGGAAAAATGCAAAACACTCCTGTATATAAAATCTTGTTAAAACAATAGTGGGGTTTTCCTATTCCTTTTTCTTCATTCTGCAGGTTTCTAAAAACATAACCCCATTTTCATCTAATTCATTTTTTTTGTATCTGAACTTAAGAGCAGTTTCCTGTAATACAGAACCCCAAATTTGATCAGTATCTATTGAGGGCATTACAATTATTGGAGTTGCAGTATTACCAACAGGGCAAAGATTAAAAGATAATTTATTTGTATGAAAGCTAAGGGTTCCTCTGGTAAGCAAATTTTTATATTTACTTGAATAAGTCATTTCTGAAACGGAGCACTTTTTATCAAGCCCACCAATCAAGCGGGTGCCTTGTTTTTCAAGACAAAAAAATTGTTCTGCTGTGCCAAAAATATTTACATTTTTTGATACGAAATGGAACCATGTCCATCCATTTCCCATCTGATCCGGAGATCCTGTAAACCAACCCTGTTCAAGATATGCTTTGCCTGTTAGCTCAAGTTTTTTCTGCTTTAAATCAAGACTGCAATTAACTTGACCATCTGTAACATGTGCGGCATATCGGTAGGCGAGTCCTTTTGTTTTATTTTTGAATAGATAAGTTAATGTTGAACTCATGCTGCCTCTTGGAAATGGAGAAAAACCTTTTTCATTAGAACAGATTTTTATGTCCCCTTTTATGCTATCTAAAAAGAAATTTACAGTATAGTTCCTACAGTTATTTTCATGAGCCTTTATAATTTCAAAACAAGGAGATTTGATACTGTTTGTATCATATTGAATTTCGGATACATTAAAAACTTTTCGTTGCGATATTATATCTCCATTGGAATTCATGTAACTTAAATAAAAAAGTGAGTTGTTAGTTGGCATTTTTTCTACATCATCCCACCATTGATAGGGAGTAAAAAGAATAACCAATACTGAACCATCCTCAAAAACACAATCGTAATACCACCACTGAGTCACAACCTTTGAATCAATAAAATTCAGATTTTCAGTATGTTTTATTCTTTTATCCGATTGAATTTTATGAATTTGGCGAAGAGGTGAACAAGAAATAGCCGCAAATAAAAGTATGTATATAAATAGTTTGAAAACAGCGTTTATTTGAGGTGGATTTGTTTTTTGCATAATAGATTTATGGTAATAAAAAATTCGATAACAATTTCAGAATTTGTTCAGATGATTTTAAAATGAATCACTTAAACTCCCTTCAAATAATCACTAACTACTTTCGGAACATAAGCGCTTACATCACCTTTGTGTAAAATAATATCGCGGATTATTGTGCTGTTAATGTGATTGTGTTCAGGACGACAAAGCAGTACCAGCGTTTCGAGTGAAGGTTGTAAAGACTGATTCATTTGTCCGATGGCTTTTTCAAATTCAAAATCAACTGAGGATCGAAGACCACGCAAAATGTATTGCGCTTTTTGTTCCAGGCAAAAATCAACAGTTAATCCTTCGTAAGCTTTTGCGACAATTTTATTTTTGTCGGCAAAAATTTCTTCAATCCATTTTAACCGCACTTCGTAATCGAACATGCCTTTCTTGGCCGAGTTGTAACCGATGGCAACAATAATCTGATCGAACAATGGAAGCGCGCGGCGAATAATATCTTCATGTCCGATTGTAAACGGATCAAACGACCCTGGGAAAACGGCAATTTTCATTCTGTTGATTTTATGGTTTGAACAGGAACAGGTTCAGCCGTGAAGATATGAAAATGTATTTCGCCATAATTTTTTACACGAAATAAATTAGGATGATTGGTGAATTGATGCCTGTGAGAAGTTTCTAAAATAAACCATCCATCGGGCTTCAGTAATTTTTTAGAGTTCAGGATTAAGTCAGGTAAAGAATCAATATTCTCCAATGAATAAGGTGGATCGGCAAAAATCAAATCAAACTTTTCGTTACAGTTATTAATAAACTTAAACACATCCATTTTTATAATATCAATGGGTAGTTTCCATTCAGTTTTTGTTTGCGATATAAAACCGGCACACTTGTAATCATTTTCAATTGCTACAATTCGTTCGCAACCACGGCTTCCCATTTCATACGATATGCTGCCTGTGCCGGCAAACAAATCGAGAAAAGAGATTTCGGTAAAATCAATATTGTTAGTGAGAACATTGAACAAACCTGTTTTTGCAAAATCAGTTGTTGGTCGTGTAGGAATATTTTGAGGCGGATTTATTCTCCTTCCTTTTAACGAACCGCTGATTACTCTCATGTTTCAATACAGAATAAATTAAAATAAAAATGTCCGGGAAAATTCAACTCCTCAGAACAGTGAACCCATTGCGGGCGCTGTGCAAAATGAATGTTACGGATATACTTGTAAGCGAGTTTGTAAATTCCGGAATCCATCACTACTTCACCACTGAACAACAAATTAATTTTATCCTGATCGAGTGATAAATGATTCACCACATTCATCAGATAGTAAATGAAATCTTCAGGCGTTTTGTATTGATAAATGTTGAAGAATTTCAGTTGCGCGTGTTTTACATACGCAATTTGAATGGAAGAAGCCTGCACATAACAATGCAACATTTTACCTTCAGCATTTGGCGTAATCCAGGTTTCAATCAATGAAGAAGAAGAGTGACTGATTTTTGCTTTCGAAAAATAACTGTTCAATATATTTTCCGTTTCAATGTCAATTCCATAAATAATTATTATTTCTGTTTTAGGAATGGCTTCATGCTTAATATTCATTGTTTGAATATTCTGTTGATTGAATTCCAGTAAATCAGATTTTTTTGATTCGTCAAATATCGATTCAGGAACAAGTGTAAAACAATCAGACAATAAATGAATATGGATTTTACCGTAAAGCAATGCAAGTAAATCATCACCGGCAATCATTTGTTTCAGAGTGTCATTGTATTCTTCCCTGCTTAAAATGTTAAAGAAGCTATAAGATTTAATGTACAATAATTTACGACTCAGAATATCAGTGACACTATAAGCCAACTGATCAGCATTCAAATAAACCGACAAACGAAAATTAGGCGCGAGCTTGGTTTTAAAACTCTTATCGCTGAGAGTAATTCCGGTTTGAATATGTTTTTTTATTTCGAGCAGTGACATAGTTGAATCGCTGCCAAAAATAACCAATGAGATGAAATACTATAACTGCCTTAAATCAGGACCGTTTAAATTCAGGAAACAAATTGTGTAATTTTATTTAAGCATATTTGTAATGAAGTAATTTACTTTAACCGGAGTTTTGTTTTAAGCATAAAATTTTCATTCAACATTTTTTTTAATCTTTAAAATATTTTAAACCAGCCGCCGTCTCTTATTTCACAACGAAAACGGAAATGGTTATTTCGCAAAACATGGGTGCTTCGCGACAACAACAAATTACTGATGCTGTTAAGCAATATAGTCGCAAACTTTTTGGCTTTGTACGCAAGCGTGTAGCTACTGATGAGGATGCTGAAGATCTTGTGCAGGATGTATTTCAACAAATGATTATAACAAGTTTGAATGAACCAATCGAGCAGGTTTCTGCATGGCTTTATCGGGTAGCCGGAAATAAAGTTATTGACTGGTACCGTAAGAAAAAAACCATTCCGCTCGAAAGTTTTGCTGTGGAAACTGATGATGGTGAAATGGTTATCCCCGATTATTTATTTGCTGATAAAGGTGGATTGCCCGACGATTTGTTGAACCGCCAGATATTCTGGGATATGCTTCACGATGCATTAGCTGAATTACCTGAAGAACAACGCGAAGTTTTTGTTATGCATGAACTAGAAGGGCTCAGTTTCAAGCAAATTGAAATTGCAACCGGAGCCAAGCAAAATACTTTGTTATCACGCAAGAGATATGCTGTTGTGCACTTGCGCCAACGATTGCAGCAGTACTTCAACGAATTTTTTAACTGATAAAATTTAAAATCATGAAAATGTTCTGGATGCAAAAAATACTGAAGGGAATCCTGTTCTTTGTTGTGTTCGCCACACTTTTTTCTTATGTGGTTATGTGGTTATGGAATCTGATCATTCCCTCAGTAACCGGATGGACGATACTGACTTTCTGGCAAGCGGCAGGATTGTTATTGCTCAGTAAAATATTATTTGGATTTCGCGGTGGTTGGGGGCGGCATTGGGGAGGTCATCCAAGGCATAATTATTTCTGGAAACAAAAGTGGGACGATAAATTATCTCATATGACTCCTGAAGAGAAAGAAAACATGAAAAATATGTGGAGCAAACATTTTTGTAATTGGCAGGAAGAACCAAAACAAAGTTCTGGCGAAAATCAATAGTTATTTTGAAGATGAGCAGATAGCTTATTTCTGTTCCTTCAATTCGCTCAAAGTATTTTAAACGAATATTAGTTATGCTGTTTTATTATTTTTGATAGGGTAATTATCATTTTGCCCATAACACTTTTCAGTTATTTTTACGCCCCTCATAAAAGCTGCTTTCACTTGCGGCCATTAATAAATCACACATGAAGTTTTTAGTTTGTATAAGTAAAGCTCCCGATACCACAACCAAAATTGCCTTCACCGACAACAATACAAAATTCAATAACGATAAAGTTGTGTTCATCGTTAACCCGTATGACGAATGGTATGCGCTTGTTCGCGCTCTGGAATTAAAAGAAAAACTTGGAGGCACAGTTACCGTTATTAATGTTGGTGCTGCTGATACCGATGCAATTATTCGCAAAGCTTTAGCCATTGGAGCTGATGATGCAGTGCGTATTGATGCAGAACCTGGTGATGCCATGTTCGTGGCTAAACAGATTGCTGAATATGTAAAAGCAAATGCGTACGACATTGTGTTATGTGGAAAGGAAACCATTGATTACAATGGCTCTGAAGTTGGTGGAATGATAGCTGGTTTACTCGATTGGGGATATGTTTCTCTCGCATCAAGTTTGGAATTAAACGGAAACACTGCAACTCTCAATCGTGAAATTGCAGGAGGTCATGAAACGGTGGAAGTAAATATTCCATTTGTATTAAGTGCAGCAAAAGGAATGGCCGAAGCGCGGATTCCAAACATGCGTGGAATAATGGCTGCCCGAACAAAACCTGTTGCAATTGTTGCCGCAGTTGCAAGTGAAAATTATACTTCTATAATTTCATATGAATTGCCAAAAGAAAAAACAGGTGTGAAACTCGTGAGTGCTGATAATGTGGGTGAGTTGGTTTCATTATTACACAACGAAGCAAAAGTTATTTAATTAATCATTCAATTAATAAAAACAGAAATGCCGGTATTAGTTTTTGCAGAAAGTGCGAACGGAACTTTTAAGAAATCAAATTTTGAAGCTGTGAGTTATGGAGCTCGTGTTGCGGCCCAATTAAATACTGAAGCTTATGTAATCGATTTCGAAAACATGAGTGGCGATGTTTTAAAATCGTTGGGAGAATATGGCGCAACAAAAGTTTATCGCGTTGCAAGCGATGCGCTTAAAAATTTTGATGCAGGATTGTATGCAAAAGTTTTAAATGATGTTGCACAAAAGTTAAATGCCACTACTGTAATTTTTGCTTTCAACTATTCAGGCAAAGCAATTGCCCCTGTGCTGGCTGCCAAGATGAATGCAGGATATGTTGCCGGTGCAATTGATATTCCGGTGATGGAAGGGAACACAATTAAGATTCGCAAAAATGTTTTCAGCGGAAAAGCAATTGCGATGTATGCCATTCATTCTGAAAATAAAATCATTGCATTAACTCCAAATACTGTTGCGCCTGTAAAAACTGAAAATAAATGTTCGGTTGAAAATTTAGAAATAGCAATCAATGCAACCGACAGCAAAGTAAAAGTGAAAGAAGTAGTGAAGGCTTCCGGAAAAATTACTTTGAGTGATGCAGATATTGTGGTGTCAGCAGGTCGTGGATTAAAAGGCCCTGAGAACTGGGGAATGGTGGAAGAAATGGCAAACATACTTGGCGCAGCAACAGCATGCAGTCGTCCGGTGGCCGATATTCATTGGCGACCACACGAAGAGCATGTGGGACAAACTGGTTTAACAGTTCGTCCGAATTTGTACATTGCTTTGGGAATAAGCGGAGCCATTCAGCATCTGGCCGGAGTAAATGGAAGCAAGGTGATTGTGGTGATTAACAAAGACCCGGAAGCGCCATTTTTTAAAGCAGCAGATTATGGAATTGTGGGCGATGTGTTTGAAGTTGTTCCTAAATTAAATGAAGCATTTAAAAAGTTTAAAGCAGGAGCTTAATACCTTTCGGCGATGAAAAAAATAGAACTGGAAATAGTAGCACTCTCTCACAGCATCACACAATCGCATTCGTATGCAGTGGTGTTGGGCGAAGTTGGCGGCATTCGCCGCTTGCCCATTGTGATTGGTGGTTTTGAAGCTCAGGCAATTGCAGTGGCATTGGAGAAAATGAATCCAAGCAGGCCGCTTACACACGACCTGATGAAAAGTATGTGTACTGCTTTTGCAATTGATTTGAAAGAGATAGTGATTAATAATCTGGTGGATGGAATATTTTTTTCGCAGTTGGTTTGTCAGCGCGATAACGATATGATTGAAATTGATTCGCGCACATCAGATGCCATTGCATTGGCTATTCGTTTTGATTGCCCCATTTATACTTATGATTTTATTCTTGATTCAGCCGGTTTAATTATTGAAGAGCAAGACCAGGAACAGGAAGGAGAAAAAGAAAAATCTAGACCTAAAGAAAAAGGAATTAAGAAAAGCGAACCCAAAATTTCATCGGGTGTAAGCACCGGAGATTTATCAAAAGCATCGTTGGCCGAGTTGAATGAAATGCTGCAGAAATATATTGAGAAAGAAGATTATGAAAAAGCAATAGCCGTTCGGGATGAAATGGGACGACGAAAGAGTCAATCTTAGGCTGCATTTTTGAATTTAAATTTTTGATTTTGTTTGCATCTATATTTAAATTCAATTTTATAAATCATGGATTTCAAAACAATTCTTTCCGAACTGATTATTAAAGCCACACGCAGCAGCGGCAAGGGCGGGCAGAATGTAAACAAAGTAAGTTCGCGAATTCAGTTGTTTTATGATGTGGTAAACAGCAATGGAATTTCTGACGAAGAAAAAATACTCATTCAACACAAACTGAAAAACAAACTGAGTGACGAAGGAGTGTTGTTGTTAGATGTTCAGGAAGACCGTAGTCAACTATCCAATAAAAAAATTGCGTTAAAGAAATTAGAAGAAGTGCTTACGAATGCACTAAAGAAAAATAAGAAACGAATTAAAACTTCCGTTTCAGCAGGTGCTAAGAAAAAAAGATTATCAGGCAAAAAAATTCAAGGCGAGAAAAAGCAACTTCGGCAAAAAAAATATTCCGCAGGTGAAGAATAATCATTTGTGCGACTTCGTGTTCTTCGTGTCTTAGTGGTTAAATATGTTGAATTTGCTGTGACTGCAATTAGAAATAATGATTATTCTTCCTCCATACACCCCAATCATTCAACAAATTGAATCTTCTCTCACCAAAGAGAAGCAAGTAAATTGGAAAGTCCTTCGCCTGGATTTGATTGATGAAATTACGGGAGGAAATAAATTATTCAAACTCAAATACAATCTGCAAGAAGCAAAGAAAACAGGATTACCTGTTCTCACATTCGGCGGCGCATTCAGTAACCACATTATTGCGACTGCAAAAGCATGTTCAATCAATACTATTTCTTGCATCGGAATTATCAGGGGAGAAAAACCAACTGAACTCAATCATGTATTAAAAGCAGCAGAAGAGTTTGGAATGAAACTTCATTTCGTTTCTCGTGAGGAATACAGAAGGAGAGGAGATGCAGGATATCAAAATGAATTACAGAATAAATTCGGACAACATTTAATTATTCCTGAAGGAGGAGGAAATAAAATAGGTGTAAAAGGATGTATGGAAATTCTGAAACCGATTGAAGAAGAATTTGATTTCATATTCACTCCCGTTGGCAGCAGTGGAACACTTGCCGGACTTGCCTTAGCTGCTCCTTCAAAAACAAAAGTAATTGGAATTGCAGTTTTAAAAGGAGAAAATTATTTAGAGCAATCAGTTAAAGATTTAATAGGTAAGAAACATGCAACGCATTGGAGCATCAATCACCATTATCATTTTGGCGGCTATGCAAACTGGAATAATGAGTTGATGGAATTCATAAATAAATTCAAATCATTAAATGGTATTCAACTTGAACAAATCTACAGCGGTAAATTATTTTTTGCCGTGAATGATTTGTTAAAGAATAATTTCTTTCCTGCTGAAAGTAAAATAATGTGTTTGCACACAGGAGGATTATTCAGTTCGAAATATTTGAAATAAAAAAACCGTGTCTTTTTAAACGACACGGTTTTATACTTTATAATTTATTCTATTATTCTACATCCCCATTTTAGCAATCTGATCCATGGTCATTTCGGTATAACCGGTTTCAGGAATTGTAAACATATCGTCGCTCACCGGATTCAAATCAACAGAAGTACAAGTCATGGTCATTGTGTTTCCTTTTTGTTCCATGTTGTATTCAAGCAACACACCATCAATTTTTGAATACGGTCCATCGTAAGTAGTGGTTCCGCCGCGTTTTAATTCAGTAGTGAAGTATGCGTAAAATGATTCTCCGCTCTTCGTTTTTATAATGGCTTTTTTACAATTGTAACCGGCTATCGTTTTAGTATCATCAGTTATAGTAACAGTATAATTATCCGGATTCATTTTTTTTGTTTCATATTGTTTCTTGTCCATGGTCATTTTAAATTTCTGTCCCATCATATCCATCAGCATCACATATTTATTATCGTCCAGCCGCACGGTTCTTATTTTCATCATTCCCATGTCCATCACTGTCGCGAACTTATCGCTCTTAATAAAAATACTCAGTACCATGTTTTGCATCATAGCCTGTGCCTGAGGATCCGATACGCCACTCACACTTACTTTGTATTGCAATGTGCCTTCAGTAAAAATCTTTTGTGCGAAAGTTGATTGTGCCGCTACTAAAAGAAGAACAGTAAAAATTGTTTTAATCCGGTTCATGTTTTTTGTTTTAATGTGTATGCGAAATTAATTGTTGAGCTTACCATTGCAAATTCTCTTTTTTCAGAAAAGCGGAAATTCCTTTTTTACAATCATCTGTACCGCGTGCTTTTGCATTCATCTCCGCAGCATAACTTAATGCTTTCTCCAATGAAAGTTCCTGAACTTTGCCAATCATTTCTTTTGTGAGTGAGAGTGATTGAGCTGAAATTTCAGTACAAAGTGTTGTTGCAAATTCATTAACTCTTGTTGCAATTTCTTCTTTTGAAAAAACTGAATTCACAAATCCAAACTGAACGGCTTGTGCTGCATCAATTAACTTTCCGGTGAGCAATAATTCTTTTGCTTTTGCCTCACCGATTTTCCGTAACAAGAAAATCATTACGATTGCCGGAACAAAACCAATCTTCACTTCAGTATAGCCAAATTTTGCTTCAGGTATTGAAAAAGTAAAATCGCAAACAGTTGTGAGTCCGCAACCTCCTGCAATGGCTGCTCCTTCCACCTGAGCAATAATAATTTTCGGGTGAGTATATATCAGTTCAAATAATTCTTTCAGATGAATGCTGTCAGCTAAATTTTCCTCATACGAATTTTTTTGAAGTGTTTGCAAATGTTCCAGATCGGCACCGGCACTGAAAACTGTTCCGCTGCTTTTTATCACTATCACTTTTGCTTCAGTATCATTCTTCGCTTTCGTTAGCGCTTCCTTCAACGCAGTAATCATTTCAGGATTCAGCGCATTGCGTTTATCAGGGCGGTTAAGGGTGAAGTAAGCAATTCGGTTTTCTGTATGATATAAAACAAGATTATTCATTCTTAAAATTCTTTAATCCACGGACCATCAATTGGTAGGTAGTGAAGTGGTAAACTTAAAGAAGCACATTCACTTTTTAAGACTTTGAAATTAAAGTTCTTTACATCGCCGTCGGCAATCCATTTTTCAGGGGCAAAATTATTTTTTATTATAGAGACATTTGATGCATAGAATTTTCCAACCACAAAATCAAGATGGACTGGTGCATTGGAAGCTTTTAAAGATGGACCAATTAAAATGCCCTTTATTCCTTTGAAAGAAATAAACCGACCATAACTTTTAAAATCTTTCCATTCAAGCGAAGAAGTATCGTTGATGCGACTAATTGGAATAATTTGCAAATTTGAAACCGGTGTGTGTTTTAAAAAGCTACTGGTGTATTGAGTGAAATATTCATCATTTAGCAATGTGTCATCTGCTATCATTATCCCATTGTTTTTTTCTCTGAAAATATAGACATCGCCTTTTCCAAAATGAAGAAACAGCAATTGTTTTTTAGAGAGATAATTTAAATTGGAAAAAATATTAATCAGTATCACACCTATCATCGCAGCTAAACTGTAAATTATTTTTCTTGGCGTTTTCCGTTCAATAAAATCTGAAAAGAAATAAAGTGCGATAGCGGTAAGAAACAAACTGACAATTCCGTATGAAGGGATATTCATTGTTGAAAATGAAAAGGATTGAACCCAATTAATATATCCATCTAATAACCGGGTTGCAATTTTTAATAACATTCCGGCATATTCTGCAACAATTGTAAATGGCGAAAGAATAAATAAAACCAATCCTCCATAAAGTATTCCGGTAGATAGCGGAACTCCAATCACATTTGCCAAAAGAAATAACATCGGGAATTGATTAAAGTAAAAAAGGGTAAGGGGCAACACACCGAGTTGTGCAGCCATGCTTACGGTGCACATTCTCCAGATAAAATGCAGGATCGGGTTTCGCCATTCAAGCAGTTGGCTGAAGTTCCGTTCCCATAATGCAATTCCAACCAATGCAGTAAACGAAAGCTGGAATCCCGCATCAATTAAAGTGAAGGGAGAAATTAATAGAATTATAAAGGCGGACGAGCACAGCGAATCAATTATATCCATTCTTCTCGTCAGAAACTTTCCAATAATTAACATACTGATCATGGCAGCAGCCCTGACTATGGATCCGCCTAATCCTGTAATCATTGCAAACATCCAGATCAGGCAAAGAATAATTATGAGCTTTATAATTTTTGTTGACGCATTTCTGTTTAAAAATTTTAAAAATAATTCGAGCATCATGTATAACAATCCCACATGCATGCCCGACACAGCGAGTATATGTATTACTCCAGCCGATGAATAGGATTGCACTACATCCTGCGAAATTTCATCGCGGTAGCCAACCGTTAATGCAGAAACAACTGCTGATTCTTTTTTTGAGTCAACATATTTTTTAATGCAGTTCACACACCAGTCACGCAGATTGTAGGCGACGCGAAGAAGCGTGTAACCATGATTTATATGCAACGGAATAAATTCTTTTTTTCGTGGGAATAAAGTGAAATGAATGTTTCGTTTATCAAGGTAGCCTTTGTAATCATATTGGTATGGAATAGTTGGCGCATCAAGGGCAGATGGTTTGTTTTTTACCAGTACCACATCACCGTATTTAAAATTCTTTGATTCAGCGGTGATGCTGAAGTAAGCAACTGCATTGCCTGATGCGCGGTGAAATTTATTTTCAGTCCCTGATTGTTCAGCTTTAACAATGCACCTTACAAATTTCTCTTTGAATACTGGAGGCTCATTAATTTTAACAATCAGGTAATTATCATTTTTATAATTGATAAAATGATTAGCGTGATGTAAATCATATTCGTTGTAAAAAAGTGAATAACCCGCAACGAACAAAAACACATTAACGCATAAACCATAAACCCATGCATAGCGAATAGTGTACATATATTTTTTATGAATGAGAAAAAAAACAGATGCCATTAAAAACAACGAAGCACTTAGAAACCAAAACGAAAAATTTATTCCGAGAATATAAGCTGCAAGCATTCCACCCGCAAATGGAATAATGAGTATAAGAAATATCCGTTGCTTGTTCTTGTGCATCAAAGAAATATTCTTCGAACAAGGTAAAGGAATAATTTAATTCAGGAAAGGGAAAAGCATTTACTCATAAAATGTAACCTGCCCTGTATCCAAATCATAAAGTCCACCGATAATTTTAATTTGTTTTAATTTTTCTAATTCATTCAGAATAGAACTTTGCTCTTTTATTTTTTGAACAGTCAGCGAAACATTATTAATTGTAACCTTCTCTACAAATTTTTTATTGCTGGCATTTCGTGCAATCGCAGTTTCGTTTTCAAGTTCAATGGCTGGTTTTATTTTATTCAATAGTGTTGTGATATTTCCCATTTCAATATTATTACATGCACCTTCAATGGCACTGCACTTTGTATGACCGAGTACAACTATCAGTTTTGAGCCGGAAATTTTACACGCAAACTCCATGCTTCCTAAAATATCTTCATTGAGAATATTTCCGGCAATCCTGATACTGAAAATATCACCCAATCCAAGATCAAAAATTAATTCAGCTGATGTTCGCGAATCAATGCAACTTAATATGGCAGCAAAAGGAAATTGACCAGACGAAGATTCATTTACCTGTTCTAATAAGTTACGATGCGCTTTAATATTTTTAACGAATCGAAGGTTTCCTTCTTTTAATATTTCAAGCGCTAATTCAGGTGTTAAATCACCTTGTGTCTCTTTAGTTTGTACTCTCATTGCACAGAATTAAATATATTTCAAACCGTTAAAATAGTTTTGTTTTTGAGTTCTGCAATATTGTATAGAAGAGTTTATATAGGTTAAATAGAATGAAACAAAATTTGAGTGGAAGATTTGCTAAATAAATTAATATAGCAATTTAATATTTGATAGAAGAAGTTCCATGGTTAATAAATAATTTTCATTATTATCTTTTGCTACTATGGTAACAACTCTATTATTGATTATTAGAATATTTACCATGTAGTAAACACTTTGTTTTTTATTCCTGTATTTCAAAAGAGCACTTTCTAATGAATAATTTTGAAGAAACTGTTTTTTGATTGATACTTTATCAATAATTATTTTTTCAAATTCTTTTTGACCGATCATCTTTTCTGCAATATCGAGGGGCGAAAGTAGAGAAGGATCTAACTCTTCAGAAGATATATAGAACAAAGGCAGGAAGTTTTTAGTATCGGGGATAATTGCGAAGGTTGAATCATGTGAAAATAAATATTCACTATTTACTGAAATGGTTTTGGCTGTATCTGATTTTGCAATATTCAAAATAGTTGAAGCTGGTATTTGCATTTGTATAAATGAATTATTTACATCAAGGCAATTAAAATTAATGGTGATTTCCTGACTTAAAATTTGATTTGCAAAAAATAATTTAATCAATAAAGTGAGTATGCAATATTTATTCAAAATAGAATTCATTTTAAACAGATTGATAATTTAATTTCATTTTATTTCGATTATTACTTTAATCTTAATCAAGTCATTTTGAAAATTAGTATTTTATTTATTCAATTAAATTTGTTTTAAACCAACGGTAATAAATGAGTTTATCATTTATGTTTTGAGTTAATTTTACTATTAAAAAAAATTGATGAATACTGAAATAAAAGTCAGGCTGGATAAATATTTATGGTCTATCAGAATTTATAAAACCCGTTCGCAAGCCGGCAATGCCATTGACTCGGGCAAAGTAAAAATGAACGGAAATTCATTGAAGGCTTCTCATATTGTAAAACCAGAAGAAGAATATTTTATCAATACAAAAGAAAAAAAATGGAAGATTAAAGTAATTGCCGTTCTGGAAAAACGAATGAAAGCAACAGATGTGGCACCATTCTATAAAGACCTTACACCGCCCGAAGAAATCGAAAGAATAAAAATGAAGTCCTTGACATTTTATAATTCAGCTAATAAGTATGAGGATAAATCTGGTCGCCCTACCAAAAAAAACAGAAGGATGCTGGACGATATAATTGACCAGAATTGAATTCGAAAAACTAAAATTAAAAAGCGACTTCAGAATTGCTGAAGTCGCTTTTGTTTATTTAAAGCAGTACAACTATTTTTTATTCAAAAAAAAACAGATTTATGCACCATGCGCATCTATAAATTTCTTGATGTGATCGAAGTAAACATTTTTATTGGTGGTGAAATTTTCAGCACTCTCAACACCAGGCACTATATAAACTTCAGTATTTTTAGGATGTACTTTTTGTAAAAGTTTTGCTTCAACCGGTCCGAACACATCATCTGTTTCACCAACAATATACAGAATACCATAGAGGTGTGTTCCTTTATCCACCAAAGCATATTTAGGTTCCATAAATAATTTATCATAGACAAGGGGCATCATAATCTGAACATTTAGCTTGTCGTACATTCTTGCTTTTGTTTCTTCAAAAGTTGAATAAGGAGCATCAGCAATAATGCGTTTTACTTCAATTCTGTTTGCGCCAATGGCCAACGAAAGTCCGGCGCCAATTCCAATTCCATACATATCCATCACAGTAGTATAATACTTGCGAGTGTATTCTACTACTCCAAGTACATCCTTGGTGAATTGCGGATAAATGAAAAAGTTTTTGTTGATTTCAAAATCATCACTCTTGCCAAATCCACGATAATCATAAGTAATTACATTGTACCCGACTGAAAGAAATTGTGCTACCAATTCAATGTTATCGGCCATGTTTCCATTTCCATCATCACTTATAATTATAAATTTCTTTGATTCGCTTGCAGGCTTAAAAATCCAGGCTGCCAGTTTTACATCGTCGGTAGCTGAAATAATTACTTCTTTATAATCCATTCCGAAATCGCTTGGTTTTATTGCGTATTCGCGCGAAGGATTTAAGGCAAAAACATTTGTTGTTAATACAATGGCAAGAACCAGCGTTACAATTTTCTTCATTTGAGTTTTAGTTTGTGAGAGCTCCAAAAATATAATTCCACCAGTTATTGGCAAGCAGTAAGTTTTACACATTTTGTAAAAGGAAATATCAGTAGGTAATTTCTTTATTCTTTAGCAGGAAATGAAATAGTTTATAGAGAAGAAATCCGAAAGCAAACACGAACAAACCGTATAGTGAACGAAGTGGATCATCTTTAATAACGCTGATGGTGACAAAACAAATAGTGATAATAAATACAATTGGAAAAATTGAACTTCTTACTTTAAATCCTGTGTAATTGGTTTGTTGTTTTCTTCTTAAAATAAATAGGCAATACGCGGCAGTTGCCAATGAAATAGTATCGGTGAACATTACATAACTTAAAAGTTTTTCAAAGGTTCCGAGTGCAAAAAACATAATGAGAATCAAAATGGTGAAAAGTGTGAGCGAAAATTCCTGCACCTGTCGTTTTTGATTTATCTGTTTAAAAATTTTGGGGAGAATTTTATCATCAGCCATTGCATACCAGATTCGCGGATTGTACATCAATGCAGAATTTAAAAATCCGAGAACAGAAATAAAAATGGCAACCGAAGTAAATGCTGCTCCGGTTTTTCCCATCATTTGTTTTGCCAGGGCGGCGGCAACAAGTGGTGATGCTTTTACATTATCAAAACCAAGAACTAAAACATAACTGATATTAATGCTGATGTAAAGTATAAGTATGATTGCCATTGATAAAAAAATTGCTCGCGGAATATTCCGCTGTGGCTCTTGAATGTCTTCGCCAAAGTTGATTGTGTTCTGATAGCCTCCATAAGTAAAGAAAACAGAAATTAAACCGGCACCAAATGCAAAAAATAAATTGGTTGATGAACTTGTTTCCAAACTTGATGATAAATTAATTTCAGTTGCACTTAATTGAACAGCAAAAAACAGTGCAGTAGAAAAAAATAAAATCAGCACAATTTTTAATCCGCTTAAAACATTTTGAACCCCTGCACCCGATCGTATTCCTAACATGTTTATTCCATACAAAAGCAAAACAATTCCCACAACTAAAAATTGAATATTCATTTGCGAAAAAGGAGAGGGGAAAATTAGTGGGGCTAAATATTCAGCTCCGATTAATGCAACACTGGCCGCACTTGATGCATTGATTATTACCAGCGACCAATTGAGCATAAATGCAAATGCAGGATTATAACAGAAAGAAAATATTTTATAAAAACCACCTGCAACCGGATAGCGCGCACCAATTTCTGCAAATGTTAATGCACCGAATACAGATATTACTGCACCAATAATCCACGCTGCAAAAAACAATTCTACTGTTCCGGATTTTTGTGCAACAATTTGTGGAGTACGGAATATTCCAATACCAATCACCATTGAAATGATGAGCATTGATAAATCAAAAAATCCTAAACGGGGTTTTATCATTTGATGAAGATAAAAACCGAAACGAGAAAAAATATTATTTCATTTCAATGATTCAATAAAATTTTCAGGTTCATCCGGGGTAATCACAATTTATTTTCCGTTTATTTTTTCAATCACCACATATTTTTTTCGCTGAGTGGCAAACCAAAGCAAGGTTCCGAATTTTGCATTTCGGTAATAACCGGTGTAACCCCAAAAACCACCATTGGCAAATGCTCTGAACACACCCGACATTTCATCTTTTGAAGCCATAGCACATTTTACAATTTCATTTCTTTTAATTTTAAAAGGATACCATGGACGGTTGATTGTAATATCACTTTCAGTAACAGTATAATTCAATGGACCGAAAAGAAAAACAAGGATTAAGACCAGTAAGGAAACATAAAGTCCTATGGCAGATGCAGAAAAGGGGGTTGAAAAAAACGGCCTGAATTAAAGTTTTAAAATATCAAAAAATGATCAAGCCCAAAATTGCAGGAGAAGATAGTTTTGAAAAATTATCGAGTGATGCTTTAAATGTTTTCATAAAGATGAAATGTAAATTAAAAAATAATCACATTTCCTGCAAAGCCATTTTTGCTTTTTCGTTTTCAGGTTCAATAATAAGAACCTGTTGTATTATTTTTTTTGCCTCTGATTTTTTATCAGTTGAAATAAGTATGGCTGCTTTATTCATCAGCGCTTCAACATAATCAGGGTCGAGTGAAAGAGCATTATTTACCAACTGTAATGAATATTTCCAATCAGCTCGCAGCATATAGATATATGCGAGATTGGATAAAGCAGGGGCATACTTGGGTTGCAACGAAATTATTTTTTCAAAAGAAGATTTTGCTTCATCCTGTTTTCCATTGGTAAGTTGCGATACCCCTAATTTGTTAATGAATTGTAATTCTTCCGGTTTTTGTTTAACAGCTTTCGTAAAAAATTCTTCCGCGGTTTTGCTTTGCTGCTTGTGAAGATAGGCTTCACCAATCCGGTAATTGGTCCACGCATCCAATGAATCGTTTGATGAAAATTTTTGCGCCAATATAATTTCTGAAACAAAATCGCGCTTCAGGAAATAATATTGAACGAATGTTTTCTTAAACAACAAAGTGTTTTTAACTTTTTCTTTCTGCAGAAAATAAAATGCTGAATCCAATAAAAAAGATTTTGAAGTGAATGATTCATACATCGCTAAATAGCCTTGTGCCATCAGTAGTGCTGAAGGGTTTTTAGTTGTCATGCATTCAAGTCCGATAAATCGTTTTATACTTTCCACTTCTGTTTTCTCAATAGGAATTTGAATACGATGGTCGTGAATTGTTACATGTGGAATATCCATGGTTGATGAAACCGGAAGGTGGCAATAAACACAATTATCACTTTGATCCATTCGTTTTGATAAATCTTCCGAACAAGTTTTTGCTGAATTACCATGACAACTTTTGCAATCATCGTTAAATTTTTCCTGAGCAGTTACTTTAATACTTAGGTGCGGATTGTGGCAGGTAAGGCAGCTCATGGTTTTTGATTCAATGAAGCATTTGCTCTGCTTCATTCTATCAGCATGTGAAGCCATAATGAAAGTTTCTTTACCGCCGGTATAGCGAGGCATAAAAACATTTTCAATTTCATTTAAAAATAGTCCTGGTTTAAAATCAAAAAAAGATTTTCCTTCATTCAAAACACTGATACCTTGCAAATGACAACGCTGACATAATTCTGTTTGTAACTCTACTGAAAGTCTTCGTGGATTTACAATGGAGCGATCAGCTTCTTTTGAAGTATCAATTATAATCCCGGTGAGTTTTTCAGCTGCATGAATAGAACCCGGTCCATGACAGCGCTCACATTCAAGCCCTGTTTTTACCGATTCAAATTTGTTTTCCGCAGTTAAATTAAAATCGGGATACATGTTATGACAGTTCATGCACTCGGTAGTAATTGTTCGTGACCATCGGCTGTTTTCACCGTCCTCAAATCCGGGAGGCAAATCCCATATTCCTATTTGAGTATAAAAAGTTAATGGCGCCTGATAAAGATATCCATTTGAATTCCAGATGTGCGAGTTAGTATGTTGGCCGCTGCCCACTATGAAATCTATTGTTTCAACTCTCTTATAAATGGTGTCGTTTCCTTTCAGGCGGAATTCTAAAATGTAAAGCGCTGAATCTTTCCAGAAAGGTTGGTAATAAAAGTTTTTGATTTTATCATAAACGATTGCATGCTTGTCAAATAAAGCCTTCGATTTTTGCCTGGTTGCATGATCCCAGCTTTCGCCCATACCTGTATGCATGAATGTTGAATGAATGGGGGAGTGGCACTGCTTGCAGGTGCTCATACCAACATAATGTGCCGAGTCGCTGTGATTTCGCCAGTAAAATTCTTTGTTTTCTTTTTTTAGAATTTGTCCACAATAAGAAAATAACGATACCACAATTATTAAAAATAAAAAAATAGAGTAGCTGCGGTGAATGTGCATTGCGGATGTTTACTTCTTTATAAATTATTTTGTAAAAACTGAACGAAGCAATTCAAATTTTATGATTCTGATTTAGCGATATTGATGAAATATTTCAAATGAATTCAAAAATAATTTCCGGTTCATGTTCTATTGGAAAATTACATGAGTTGGCTATAAAACATTTTTCATTTGCCTGATGATGCAGGTCTATTGCTTGTTGTGAGTTGCCGCCTTGTTTAATTGTTACACATGGATGCAATAAAACTTTTACAAATTTCCCCGGAGATGTTCCTCCTTCTTCCATAAACCCTTCAGGTAAATCTTTATAAGCAACGACTGTTATTCCTGCATCAGCACATAAATGCAGGTACCAAAGCATGTGGCACGATGCAATTGATGCAACCAATAATTCTTCAGGATTATAAAGTGAAGCATCACCTCTGAAAGCAGGATCAGAAGAAAGTTTTATGTTTTCAGTTTTATTATCAGCAGATAAATTATGATTTCGATTGTAAGCAGTATAACCTGAGGTGCCGGTTCCGAGATTTCCGGACCAGTTAATTGTGACTTTATAATGATGTGTTTTCATTCGACAATTATTCCAAAGTAGGATTGCGATGAGAAGAAATATATTTTTTCAGGTTGAGCCAGAATGCCATTACCAGGTATACGATGAGCGGACTTGATACATTGATAAATGTGGTATAAATAAAATACAGCCGTACGGTTGAAGGGGCAATTCCTATAAGCTCACCAATATTGGAGCAAACACCAAATATTTTTTGTTCAATTAAAAATTTAATTCGTTCCATGTTTCAAAAGTAAGTATTTGAAAATTCAAATAACAAATTCACTTTTCACTATTGCTTAAGAATTGAATGTCCGATTGCACAATTCAAACACAATTTTTTGTCGCAATAAAATTTCCGAAGCTGAAGCAGCGCTTGTGAATCGAAGGCGGATTTGCTTTTTATTCTGGCTTCCTTCCAGTTCTTGATTATGAAATTATTTTCTGATGGAATTTCTTCCAACCAATTCATTGCTTTTGACTGAATGTTTTCGTCACCTTTTTCTTTACCATATAAAAACACAATCGGAATTACTGTATTGATTAAAAGAAGGTTGATAAAACTTATACTCAATGATGTTTCGTGACTGGCTACTTTTTTATCAGGTAAATAATGTGTGCTCCAATATTCATTGCAATCTGATTGAAATAATTTTGCAAGGTCAGAAACTTTATTTGTTTCTAAAATCTTACTGAACAGATGTGTTGACTGATGTACCAATCCTGCAAGTTGCACCAAACGGAGCGAAGGAAATGAGGCGGGTCTTATTCTTAATAATTTCCAATGGTATTTTTCAACCGGAATGAGGTGATATTTATTTTGTTGGAATGAGAATTCACTCTTCAATTGTTGCATGTAGTCATCTTCAAAAGAATTATTCAACCAACCCGCACAACCAAGAAAAAGTGATTCGAGAATTAATTTGTTCTTTTTGTTTTTTGCTATAACCTGCAACGGCAATGATTCAGCAGTTAAATGAAAAGTGCCAGCGTTCAATCTGGTGCCGAATGCGCGAGCAAGTAAATGATAGAAAGTTAATTCCCAATCGCCTTTGTTTTTATCCAGTAAAGCAGATGCAAATTTTGTTTTTTCTTCTAATCGCTCAATCAAAACCCGTTGCAGCCATGTGTTGATTGTAATATCCATTACCGAGGAAATTAAATTTGAACATGGTATAGGTTGCGGTGACAATTGTAAACTTTCATACCGCTGAAATAATTTTTTATCAAACAAGCCTTTCACTTCCATTGCCGGAAGTATTGATCCTTTTTTTGTTTTTACCTCCGCATTGTTTTCATATACCACATGTAGAATTACATTTTCATAAGCTGCATCATGCTGGTGTTTGTGTTGATTCCATTCATTTGATTGAACATGAATTTCGATGTTCCCGGCCCAAGTGGTGTTTCCAATTCTGATTTTTGCATTTAAAAAATCAGGCCCTGAGTCGGAATTGTGTTCTCCGGGTTTTAAAACAGTAACTATTTCTCCATTGGTTGTACGCAGCTGTTGCATATCATACAATTTCATTTTCCATAAATAGTGAAGAAAAGATTCGGTCATTGTTTAAACTGGTAACAGCTTAATTTAAATTGCTTATTAAAAATATTTTCATAAATGTAAGTGAGGTCAAAGTATTTTAAGTTTCTTTTTTAAATCAATATTATTCATTTTTAATTTTTTAAAATAATATCGAAATGACCTTACTGAAAAAATTTCAATACTGGAAGTTAAATAAGGGCAGAACAGAAGCTTTCAGCGATGGTGTTTTTGCTATCATTATCACGCTGCTTATTCTTGAAATTAAAATTCCGCACCTGACGAATAAAACAAGCAGCAATGAATTAATGTGGGCTTTAATAAATCTCGCTCCAAAGATTATGAGTTGGGCTGTTAGTTTTTTTTTCATTGCGGTTTTTTGGGTGCAGCACCACAACCTTTTCCGGTTAGCTGATAAAATTGATTATGCGTTTGTGTGGTTAAATAATTTCACCTTGCTTTTTATCTGTTTTGTTCCTTTTCCTACAGCAATTATGGGCGAATATCCCGAGAATAGAATGGCTGTTTTATTTTTTGGTGCTGTAGTGACTATAGCGTCTTTTTTGCAAACCTGCATGTATTATTATTTAACTAAGCATTACCTCGTTGCTGAGTATGATAAGGTTTCAGTCAGCAAAAATGTGCGACGGTCATTTATGCTTGCACCGCTGCTGCTGATTATAGCCACAGGGGTTTCTTTCATACATATTTTGCTTCCGTACTTAATTTATGCAGTTGTTCCTTTTTTCTTTTTGCTTCCTTTTGATAAAGAGAAGGGGCAGTAAAAAGTGGATTGGACATTTTGTTATGCAACGAATAAAAGTTAATTGCAAATTCAGATTTTGAATATGCATTTTTGATTTTTAATTATTTAAATGGAATCAAGAATTACAAGAACTAAAATTATTGCCACTGTTGGTCCGGCATCGTCTTCTTATGCTATGCTGAAAAAATTAACTGTAGCCGGAGTGAATACTTTCCGCTTAAATTTTTCGCACGGTTCGCATGCCACACATAAAGCGGTTATTGATTCAATAAAAAAAATAAGAACGGAACTTAAAACTCACATTGGGATACTTGCAGATTTGCAAGGACCAAAAATCAGGATTGGTGAAGTGGCTGGTGCTCCGGTTTATTTAACTGATGGTAAAGAAATTATTCTTTCTACTATTAAAGCAAATTCAGATTCGAGAAATGTTTTTGTCAATTACAGCAAATTTGCTTCTGATGTAAAGGTGGGCGATGCTGTGTTGATTGATGATGGTCAGTTGGAGCTAAAAGTTATTTCAACAAACAATACTGATACGGTTAAATGCAAAGTGATTCATGGTGGTGCCCTGAACAGCCGTAAAGGAGTTAATCTTCCAAACTCTGAAACATCGCTTCCGTCTCTCACGAAAAAAGACCTGAAAGATTTGAAATTTATTTTGGATGAAGGCGTAAACTGGATTGCTCTTTCATTTGTGCGAAATGCAAAAGATATTATTCACCTGAAAAAAATAATAGCAAAAAGCGGAAAGAAAATTAAAGTGATAGCAAAAATTGAAAAGCCACAAGCTGTAAATAACATTGATGACATTATTCGCGAGAGTGATGCAATTATGATTGCAAGAGGAGATTTGGGAGTTGAAATGCCACAACAGGATATTCCGATTACTCAAAAACTGGTGATTTCAAAGTGTATTAAGGAAGCCAAACCGGTAATTATTGCCACTCAAATAATGCAGAGCATGGTTGACAATGCACGACCAACACGAGCAGAAATTAATGATGTTGCAAATGGAATTTTTGACGGAGCTGATGCTTTAATGCTGAGTGCTGAAACAGCCACCGGGAAATTTCCGGTTTTGGTGATTGAAACCATAAAAGACATTGCATTAAATATTGAAAAGCAGGAAATAATTTTTAATAAAAAGCAAACTGCTGATATGCATTCAAAAACTTATTTGTCTGATGCCATATGTTACAATGCGTGTAAAATAGCAGGTGATGTTAATGCAAAAGGAATAATAAGTATGACCCGTAGCGGTTACACTGCATTTATGATTTCGAGTTACCGACCAAAAGCGCGCATACTAATTTTTATGGAAGACAAAAATCTGCTCGATACTTTGAGTATTGTTTGGGGAGTAGAAACATTTGTTTACAAAAAATTTGCCTCAACAGATAAAACCATTGACGATGTAAAGAAGATTGTGAAAAAATTTGGAAGGGTGATCAAGGGAGATATTGTAATTAATACTGCTGCCATGCCTGTGCATTGGATAGGAACCACCAACATGTTAAAAATAAGTGTGATTGATTGATGATTAATAATTCAAGTGAAAGCAATAAGCCGGAAAATTATTTTCGTGCTTTAACCGGTATCAGAGCCATTGCTGCTTTCATTGTTTTCTTTCACCATTTTAATCCGGTGTCTAAAAATATTTTTTCAGGCGAATTGTATAATTTCATAAAAGAGTTTCACATGGGGGTTACCGTTTTTTTTGTGCTAAGCGGTTTTTTAATCGCATTCAGATACATGGATGTTGGAAAATTAAACTTCAGGAAATACATGATCAACCGTATTGCGCGTATTTATCCAATGTATTTTCTTTTGACCACTTTCACCTTCATCATTTTTTATTTCTTTCAGCAGAAAAACACAGCGAATGATTTAGCGCTGTATTTTTATAACATAACTTTTCTAAAAGGATTTTTTGCTGATTTGAAATTTACCGGTATTGCGCAAGGGTGGTCGCTTACTGTGGAAGAACTTTTTTATATAACTGCTCCGTTAATTTTTATCGCCATCAGAAAAAATAAATTAAACCTGATTTTGTTGCCAATGGCAATAACAGGTTTTGGGTTATTGATTGTTTTAATCGCAGGCAAAATTGACTATCAGGGATTTTTTAAATCCAATAATTTTATGTTTATCTATACTTTTTTTGGAAGGTGCAGTGAGTTTTTTATTGGTATTGCCTTATCAATTTTTTATAAAAAATACAAGAATCGAATAAATACAAATTGGTCAACCTATTCGGCCATCGTTATAATAATACTATGCATATTGGAAATGAGTTTGCAAAAAAAAGGATTTATTGGTGGTATTCCTCCATCAGGAATTTTGATTAATAATCTGATTCTTCCGTTCTTTGGAATTGCACTATTGTTCTGGGGATTACTTACTGAAAAAACAATCGTTCAAAAATTGTTAAGTTCAGATTTGTTTGTGCTGCTGGGCAAAAGTTCTTATATCTTTTATCTCATTCACCTTGGAGTTATTCAATTAGTAATTACAAATAGAATTTCAGGAAACTATTTTGTCCTGTTTGTTTTGATAAATATTATCTCCATTCTTCTTTTTAAAATGCTGGAAGAACCAATCAATTTATACTTAAGGAAAAAACTGAGTTAATTAATCAATTTGTATCTCATCAATAAACAACCAGCTCGGTTCGCCTTTTCCAAGATGCCACTGCGGACATTTTTGAATTGATTTTGCAAATACTTTTAAATAACGCGCATGTAATGGATTGAATGAACATTCCAGTGCAGGTGAAATCATTATTCCGTTTGCATCGTGTTCTTCAACAACCATGTCGATTGATGAAACTTGTTTCCAATTTATGTTATCATCTGAAAGGAAGTATTGAACTTTTGTTGGATTAAAAATCCATGCATCTCTTTTATTCAACCAATCGGTTTGAATGTGCTTGATTGTTCGTTTCTCACCTAAATCAACAGTTGCTTCAAAATCAGTTCCGTGAAAACCCTGCCATGCACCGAATGAATTTGTTTCGCCTAATACTTCATCCACCAAACCCATTTCACCATCAGCAGTATATTGATAACTGTAAGGAAATTTATAGTTAACTGTTTTTTGAAAAGAGATTTTTTTGAAGTCAACTGACTCAGCATTTTTTGCAGCAAAAAAAAATTTGCTGCTAAGGATTTCATTTTGCTTTGTCGAATAAGCCGTCATTTTATTCCCCGAGTTTAAGTAAAACGCTCCAGCATATTTTATGGCTTTAGTAACAAGGGGACTCTCCTCACCAATGAAGTAATAGAGATCAGCATTTGATTCGATTGTGTTAATTGAAATTAAAATTGAGTCAACAAATGTTCGCGAATCATACTTGAAGTAAGGTACAGGAGTCGATTTGTTTTCGAGGATAGAATTTTTCTCCAAAAAAGATTTTGTATCCGAATTAGTTGCCTGACTACTTATGGTCAACTTCAATTCTTCTCCATGTAAAATATCATCATGAGAAATAAAGCACGGAAGAAATTCTTCCTTCCTGTTTTTCAATTCTGATTTGCTTACATAAATATTTTGCTCCGAATGATTTTCAGCTTTGATGATAAAAGTTTTTCCACCATCCAAATGAATTTTTACTTCTGAAAATAATGGTGAACCCAGCGCATAATAATTTGAACCTGGGCAAACAGGATAAAATCCCATAGCACTGAAAATATACCATGCGCTCATTTGTCCGCAATCATCGTTACCTATTAAACCATTTCTTCCGGTGTGATAAAAATTCTCAAGTATGTAGCGCACCTTGTCAATGCTCTTTGCAGGTTTACCAATGTAATTGTAGAGCCACGCGAAATGATGACTTGGTTCATTGCCGTGCGCATACTGCCCGAGTAAGCCACTGATGTCCGGTTGCTCACGACCTTTCAATTCAGAGTGCGCAGTGAAAAGTGAATCGAGTTTGTATTCGAAGTTTTCATTTCCTCCCATCAACTGAATGAGACCTGGTATATCCTGCGCCACTGCAAATAAATATTGCCATGCATTTGCTTCTGTGTAATTCGCGTTCACTTCAAACGGATCGAATGGCGAAATCCATTTTCCATACTTGCGAGCTGTAAAAAATTTAGCTTCCGGATTCCAGAGATTCTGATAATAAGAACTGCGCTCATAAAACTTTTGCACGATTGTATCATTCCAATTCATCTGCTGCGCCATTCGAGCAATGCAATAATCATCGTAAGCATACTCCATTGTTTTGCTCACGCTTTCATTTTCTTTATCACTCGGTATGTATCCTTTCTCCTGATAATAACCGAGACCACTGCGCGTATCAATCGCACTCTTAATCATGGCGCGCAAGGCAAGCGTGGTGTCAAAATCTTTTATGCCCTTCATAAATGCATCGGCAATCACCGGAATGGAATGATAGCCAATCATGCAATCAGTTTCGTTGCTGCACAATTCCCAAACTGGCAAGCGACCGCTCTCATTAAATTTATTCAGCAGCGAGCGGATGAAATCATTGTCGCGCTTCGGGTCAATAATCGTCATGAGCGGATGCAGCGCACGATAAGTATCCCACAACGAAAAAATATGATACTGATGATGACCTGCATCAACGGTATGAATGCTGTCATCCATTCCTCTGTATCTGCCGTCCACATCATCTTCGAGCGAAGGATGAATCATGCAGTGATAAAGTGAAGTGTAAAAATTAGTGCGCTGTTCTTCGGTTCCACCTTTCACTTCAATCTTTGAAAGTGCGCGCTGCCATTTTGCTTTTGCTGAATCTTTAATAGCCTCAAAGGATTTTCCCATTGCCTCCGCTTCTAAATTTTTTTCAGCCCCTTCAATTGATGTATAAGAAATTGCAACCTTGATTAAAACATCTTTTGATTTTTCGAAATGAAGAATTGCTCTTCCGTTTGTTGTTGTATCAATTTTTGAAATGTGATTTGAAAAAGTGGAAGCAAAAAATATTTTTTCATTCGAAGCCCAGCCAGATGAAAAGCGATACCCAATAATTGTTGAATCATTTTTTTGTTGAAGAAAAGTTTTAGTTGCGTTGTCATTTACTCCATGCACCAAATCAATTAGCACAAAATTTTCTTTCTCTTCCGGAAAAACATAATGATGAAATCCGCATCGCTCTGTTGCTGTTAATTCAACTTCAATTCCATTATCAAACTTTACTGAATAAAATCCTGCTTCAGCTTTTTCGTTTTCGTGTTTGAAAGATTGATGAATGAGCGAATCCTTTTCTTTTTCGAGATATGGCTGAAACAAAATATCTCCCAAATCACCACAACCGGTTCCACTTAAATGTGTGTGACTGAATCCCTGAATAGTTGAATCATCTGAATGATATCCGCTGCAATGTTCCCATCCTGTTGTTTTTGTATCGGGTGAAAGTTGCACCATTCCAAACGGAACACATGCGCCGGGAAAGGTGTGTCCGGTTCCTGCCGTGCCAATGAAAGGATCAACAGATTCAACCGGTGATTTTTCTTTTGAGCAGGAAAAAAATAAAATGGAAAGTAGAAGTAAAAAAGTTGTTGATGAAAACACAAACAACAAACGGCAATTAAATATTTTCATTTTCTTTCAATTAAGTGAAGCGAACCTAATTTCTTTTTTTGAAAATGACATTCTCAATTTTTGAAAAAGGAATTGCATGGTTATTTTGCGCAAAAAAATAATATATGAAGTCTAATTTTATTTTCTTTTTTCTTTTTATCCTTTCAATAAAAATTGAAGCACAAACTATTTCTGTCAATTACTCGCCAGTAATAGAAGGCATTGATCAAAAGTATGGTCGTGTAATATGGCTGAGTAATGGTCAGGATTTAAATTACATCGGCAGTCAAGGATTAAGTATAAAAAATGCAACTACAGTTACCGAAGTAAAAAGTGATATGACAATTGGTAATAAAACCGCATTCGGATTAATCGGAATCAATGATGCGGGATTTACAAGGTTGTGGAATATAAAAAATATAGCCATTGGTTTTAGTGCTTATACCTCCATCTATAGCGGAGGCGATGACATGACTTTTAAAAGTATTCAATTAAATAACAAGGGAGAACTTGAAAAAGAAGTGGAAGAAATTGGTTTATATCCATCAGCAGCTTTTGGTGCAACAGCAATACAACTTCAAGCCCCGATGGCAATTACACACTTTATTATAACAAGCCGGGATTTGTAAATAGTAATTACGGATTCGTTGTTATTGAAGGAACAAATCATGAAGTACGGAATTTCTCTATGCCAACAGGGTATTCTTATAGCACTTACAAAATGATAAATGCGGTGATTGATAATGCAGGAAACATTTTAGTGCTGTCAACCATGAAACAATCAACAAGCTCATACGGTTATCAATTAAAATTATTTGCAGGCGATGATAATACGGGCGTGGAAGTGCCGATTGCCACACTTGAAAAATTAAAATATGTGGATGATTTATTTCTGGTGTGTGATACAAAGGGGGTAACCTATTTGACCGGAAGATATTTGGAAAGCAAGGACCAGAATTTTAATGCTGAAGGATTTTTTATTCAGAAAATAAATACTTCCACGGCCAAAGCAGAAATATGGATGAATGCAAATTTTAAAACTGACGCACAGGATTTAAAAGTTTTAAATCGAACTATGCGCGTTGATAAAATTGTATGCCTGCCTGATGGAAGTTTTGGAATGATGGGTGAATGTACTTTTAACACCAACACAGGATATACCGCTGATTATTTAAATGACCGG
The DNA here is from genome assembly GCA_947474435.1 of Chitinophagaceae bacterium. Classification (GTDB taxonomy): domain Bacteria; phylum Bacteroidota; class Bacteroidia; order Chitinophagales; family UBA10324; genus UBA10324. The sequence goes on from CANJII010000021.1 coordinate 34,448, forward strand.
GTATATGAATGGATGGAAAGTGTTTTGATCATGAAAGTGAGCGCGACCGGAAAAATTATTTCTTCAAAAATTATTGACCGCACTCAGAATATTGTTGACCCTGTAAAGAGGATTTATTGTGGTTCAGTTTTTTTGGTAAAGGGAACCAAGTGCTACCTGGTTTATAACGATAATCTTGGAAACATTGAAAAAAGAAAAGCAAGTGATAAGCCGGGAAATTATTCAGCTTATCGCGATAATTCTTCAATGATTCTTGCTGAAATTGATTTGGCGAATTGTTCTTACATCGAAAAATACATTGCGGATATAAAGCCTTGCACTGATAAATTAAAACCTATTCTGATTCCTGAATTCGGGCAGTTGTGTAATGATGATAAAACCATTGCAGTGAAATTGGATATAGGAGTGAAGGGAAGTTGCCGATATGTTTTTGTGAATGTAGAATAAGAAATTATTCACCAAGGTGAATTAATTTATTTCACTATCAATTGGTTTAAATAATTTTTCAAAAAATTTTGCAGGTAAAGTCAAACTCATCTTATCAATGGTGATGGACATTAACCATGATGCAATAAAAATAAGCAGTAGCGAAAGCGACAGCACAAGAATCACTGAATTATTATAATACTGCTGATAATCCAGCTGTAATAGCAGCCAACTTGAAAAGGAACCAATAACAATTGGATGCAGCAGATATAAGCTGAAAGAGAGTTTCCCTAAAAATGAAATTGGCTTTATACTTAAAACTGTAATAAGCAATGGTGATAAAATTATCCCACATACTAAAAAAGCCGAACCATAAAAGTGAAAGGATTCACGGTTATGCAATACAAATTTTACAATGAGTTTCTCATAGATAGTTCCGGAAATATCCTGACTGGAAAAAAAACCGCCAAATAAAATTCCAACTACCAGCAAAAAGATTTTTACAGGAATGCTCCATTTCCTTTTTCCAAAATCAATTAATTGCGGATAATAATTACTCAGAAGAATTCCAACAACAAATGATGCATAAAAAAAATTTTCTGTTTTTATAAACAGGAATAAAAATACAGGGTAGATGATCCATCGATTGCGTAAGTTATGTGTGAGCGCCAACAAAGCAAACACCAACATTGAACCAAACAACTCAATGGACATGGTCCAGTACACTGTGTTGTACTTATTGTTGCCATAGTAAAACACTTCAATAAAACCATTGTACAGCCAATCATTTATATCAGGATTAAACTGCCAGAAAGTTCCAAGCCACCAGTCTGATTTCGAAACCTGAGAAGCCGACACATTATAAAATATATGAAGTTTTAAAAATATAAATGCAATGGTTACAGTAAAAAACACCGGAATAAATAACCTGAAATATCTTTTTACTGCTGAAGTAATAAGCAATGACGAATCATTTGTTCTGAAATATTTTTGACTAAGTACAAATCCGCTCAACACAAAAAAAATATAGACTGCAAAATTTCCATTTGTAAAAACACTGAGCGGAGAATAACTGTACCAGACTTCCAGCTTCCCATCACCAAAATGTGTTTGCGAAAAATCTCCTGAATAAGTTGCCGGATAAAATGCAACTAATAAATGATGCATGACCACCATCAAAGCCGCTAACCCTCTGAGCCCATCTAAATATTTTATTTTATTCAATGAAAATATTTTTTGTTCGAACTTAATAATATTGATAAATGAATTTTAGTATATCTGTTATGATTATTTATTATTCAGTAAAGTAGGAGGCATCCGTTAATGCAAATCCTTGGGTATTGTAGTGCGCATAATTAAATCCTTTGTGCAAACCATAACCGCCGTACTCGCCTGCTTTGTTAATGGCAATAAAAGCAACTTGAATGTCTTTTACTTTTTCAGGATATTTTTTTGCTACCCGATTCACCACTTCCTTGCACGCTTCAACCGGAGATTTTCCTTGTCGCATCATTTCAACCACCATTGCACTGCCTGCAGTTTTAATCACAAACTCGCCGTGACCGGTTGCTGTAGCTGCGCCAATTTCATTGTCAACAAATAATCCGGCACCAATAATAGGAGAGTCGCCAACACGACCGTGCATTTTGTAAGCGAGTCCACTTGTGGTGCATGCGCCTGATAAATTTCCATTTGCATCCATTGCAATCATTCCGATGGTATCATGATTTTCGAAATTGATTACCGGTGCGTACTTACTGGTCTTTAACCATTCTTTCCATGCAGCTTCCGATTCCGGAGTCAATAAATTTTCTTTCTTGAATCCGTTGTCCAATGCAAATTTCAATGCGCCTTCACCAACTAAAATTACATGTGGCGTTTTTTCCATTACCATTCGCGCAACCGAAACCGGATGTACAATGTGTTCAAGACAACAAACTGAACCTGCCTGGCCATTCTCATCCATGATGCAGGAGTCGAGAGTAACTAAGCCGTCACGATCCGGCAATCCCCCCAAACCAACCGAAGTTACTTTCGGATCTGCTTCCGGAACTTTCACTCCTGCCTCAACAGCATCCAATGCGCGACCACCTGTACTTAAAATTTTCCATGCAGCTTCATTTGCCGCAACTCCGAAATTCCAGGTGGAAAGCACCAAAGGTTTTCCGGTTATCATTTTTCCTGAAAAGGAATTTGAATCAAATGGAATGGCAAGTGCCGCTGCACCTGCTGAAGTTTGAGTAATAAATTTTCGTCGTGAAAGCATGAATCAAAAATGAAAAAATAAAATTGATTAGTTGAAAAATATTCAATGTTGAAAAATCAATTGAAAATTTTGATTCGTTTTATCATCATTAAAAACGGACAACACAATTCAGGCAAGTGATACTGCATACTGTAAACTGCCTACTGTCTATTGAAGATCCTGGACATCAAAGTCGGGACTGACCTCATCCCATCAATATCCCCGCAATAGTTGCTGATAAATAAGAGGCCAGAGTTCCGCAGAGCAATGCGCGCATTCCTAATTTTGCTAAATCAGTTCTGCGTTCGGGAGCCAAAGCGCCAATGCCGCCAATCTGCATTCCAACAGAACTGAAATTGGCGAAACCACAAATGGCAAAACTCACAATCATCAATGCTTTCGGACTCAATGTTTCTGAAACACCGTGAGTGAGATTAAAGAACGCAACAAATTCGTTAATGGTAATTTTTGTTCCCATCAGTGTGGCAACTGCGCTTACATCTTTTGAAGGTACACCCATTGCCCAAGCCATCGGATAAAATAATTTTCCGAAAATCCAATCGAGTGATAGAACAAAATCCATGTGCGTCCACACACCTACTTTTCCTAAAATAAAATCAAGCATAGCAATCACTGCTACGAAACCAATAATCATAGCAATTACATTCATTGCAATTTTAAATCCGTCGCCGGCACCGTGTGATATAGCATCAATCACATTGCTGTAGGGCGATTTAACTTCCAGTTTCACTTTGCCCATTGTCTGACTTTCTTCTGTTTCGGGCCACACAATTTTCGAAATCACCAATGCACCGGGAGCTGCCATTAAACTTGCAGTTAATAAATATTCCGGACTCGCACCGAAGTTCACATACACAATTAATATTCCACCGGCAATGCACGCCAGACTTCCACTCATGCTCGCAAGCAGTTCGCTCATCGTCATTCCTTTTAAGTACGGTTGAATCATTACCTGCGCTTCCACCTGCCCCACAAAAGCGCTCGCCACATTACTCAAGGCTTCAGCACCGCTCACCCTCATTACCCAGTTCATGGCAAATGCAATTACAGAAACTATTTTTTGCATGATGCCGAAATGATAAAAGATAGCTACCAGCGCGCACACCAAAATTATGGTGGCTGTTACACTGAACCCGAATATGAACATGTGTTCAGCACCGTAAGGCGAAGAGCCGCCCGCATGATTGTCTACCATAATGCCACCGTAAACAAACGAAGCGCCCTGCTTGGCAAATTGTTCAATGTGCCCGATTTGATTGCCAATCCATTTAAAAAAATTGGTAACAGGTGTAACTTTTAAAACTAAAAAAGCAATCGTTATCTGCAATAAGATTCCACTAATAACAAGCCGGTAATTAATCCGTCGCTTGTTGTTCGATGCCAGAAAGGCAATACCGAGAATTAAAATAATTCCAATCAATCCCTGAAATCTTTCCATACTGATTTTCTTTTCGCTAAAGATGAAGAAGAATATTTAATCTCCAACTCTGAACTATTAACTAAAAATTTTGAATCTATTTTACCCAATCAGTCACGAAAATATTTGTATCGTGTCCGCCGCCGTTGTGGCGGTTGCTGCAGAAAACCAATTTCTTTCCATCGGGTGAAAACATGGCGAAAGCATCGAAGGTGTTGGAATAAGAAATTTTTTCTAAACCGGTTCCATCAACATTGATGATATATAAATTGAAAGGAAAACCTTTAGCATGTTCGTAGTTACTTGAGAAAATAATTTTCTTTCCATCGGGTGTAAAACTCGGCGCCCAGTTTGCGCCCGGCATATCAGTTACTTGGTGAACATCAGAACCATCAGCATTCGCGATAAATACCTCCATTTTAGATGGAGCTACTAAACCTTGTGAAAGCAACGATTTATATTCTTCCACCTCGGCTTCAGAAGTTGGTCGCGATGCACGCCACACAATTTTTTTTCCGTCCGGTGAAAACCATGCACCACCATCGTAACCAAGTGTGTTGGTGATTTGTTTTACATCTGAGCCATCAAGATTCATGGTGTATAATTCCAAATCACCACAGCGGTCGCTGGTAAAAACCATTCGGTCGCCCTTCGGAGAAATGGTTGCCTCTGCATCGTAAAAATTATTTGAAGTCAGTTGCTTGCGGATGTTTCCTTTTAAATCAGTGGAATAAATTTCAAATGTGTTGTAAACGGGCCACACATATTTTTTCAATTTAACTTTATCGGGTGTTGGCGGGCACGAATCAGCATTTGCATGCGTGCTTGCAAAAAGCATCAACGAATCTCCGGGAAGAAAATAAGCGCAGGTGGTTCTTCCTTTTCCGGTACTAACCATATGTGAATTAAATTTTTTCTTTCCCGATGGAACCGTTCCAACAAAAATCTGGTCGCACATAATATCCTTGTGATTGGTGAACTGATAAACCAGTTTCCTTCCGTCGAAACTCCAGTAAGCCTCTGCATTGTCGCCACCAAAAGTTAATTGCTTCACATTTTTAAAATGTTTTTCACCTGCGAAAATCAGTGAATCAGACGATGCAGTTGATTGGGCAAAAAGATTATTCGAAAGAATAATAAAAAGAAATGGTAACAGGGAATTTTTCATACGGGGCGGCAAACTTAACAGAAATTAGAAATTCTAAAAACTGATTTATGTTATTTGATTATTTCAAAATAAATAAATGTAATTTTTCCGAAATGAATTGTTGTGCACTTTAATTTCCCGCACACAATATTTTATCTTTTAATTCGATATTCACCTAAACTATTTCATGAAATTAAAATCGCTTTTTGTTTTACTGATTTTTTCCATTCAATCATTCAGTTGTAAAAAAGATAAGCCACTACCGGATATTGCCAATGGATTGGTTGCCTTTTTTCCATTAAATGGAGTCGCATATGATTCGGTAAATAATGCTTATGGAATTATTCATTCAGTCACATCAACCAAGAACCGTAACAACATAAATGGAATGGCAATGAATTTTTCGCGTACCGATTCTTCGTTCATCAATTTTAATGACCATATAAATTATTCGCTCATTTCAAAAGTGTTCACCATTAATTGCTGGGTAAATCCGATTGATTCTATTGAAACCGGCGCTGTATTGAGTAAGCGAAATCCGGGTGGCCCGTTTGAATACAGTTTGGATAATCATTTCAGTCATTCAGTTTTCAATTTCGATAACTGGCCTTATGATGGAAACGGAAGTGTGTATGGCATTGACCCGCTCAAAGCATCATCAACTTTAAAATTAAATGAGTGGCATATGATAACTTATGTAGCTGATGGTTCTTCATTAAAAGTTTATACTGATGGAATTCTGCAAACAGGAATTGATAATTACAATGCAGGAAAAGATTTTAACGACACCGATGCACCGTTCATGATAGGAGTTGGCGGACCGTGGGGAGTAAATTTTTATTTCAATGGTGCTATTGATGATGTGAAAATTTACAATCGCGTTTTATCAGAAGAGCAAGTGAAATATTTAATGCAGAAATAATTTTTATTCTATTTGAAGTTTTTCGTTAGTAAATAATAATCTTCAACCCAAACATCGAAATTGAATTATTTACTTTTGTCGAGATGTTAAAACACATTTCAATTTTTCTTTTCATCGCAGTTGGAATTTTTTCCTCCATTCATTTTTCTTCATGCAGTTGCAATCATACTGTTGACCCGCACGAAGACAGTTTAACTGCAGTGGTTCAAGGCAACCGCCAATTAATGGACTTAACGGTTCAGATAAGTGATGACCCGAAGAATTCAGATTTATATTATCAGCGCAGTAAAGCGTTTGTGCAGATTGATAGTCTTCGGTTTGCTTATGATGATATTGAAAAGGCCATTGAGCTGGATTCAACCAATGTGAAGTATCATTTCCTGTTGACCGATATTTTTTTACAAGGCAGTTATGCCGATGGAGCCATTGGCGAATTACAAACCATTATAAAATTGCACCCCGATAATTTTATTGCGCGAGCCAAGCTGGCGAAAGTTTATCTCTTCGTAAAGGATCATCAGAGTTCATTGGCGCAGATTGAAGAGTTATTGAAATCAAATGAAAACAATCCGGATGCTTATTTTTTAATGGGAATGAATTACAAAGAACTAAAAGATACCACTCGTGCCATTGCTGCTTTTCAAAAATGTGTGCAGTACAAACAGGATTTTTATGATGCGTTTATGCAATTGGGTTTATTGAATTCAGCGCAAAATAAAAAGCTGGCTCCTTCATATTTCGATAATGCTATTCGCTTAGACAGTAGTAAAACTGAAGCGTGGTATGCAAAAGCAAAATATTATCAGGACCAGGCGGATGCTGCGGATAAAAAGAAAAACAATATAGAAGCAAAAACCAATTATGAAGCAGCAAAAAAAACATATCGTGAATTGATAGTTAAAAATCCGCAGTACGAGTTTGCTTATTTTAATCTCGGCTTTATTTATTTGCAACAGGATTCAATTGATAAAGCATTGCGTCATTTTGATTTGGCAACAAAAGTTTCTCCGCAATATGCAGAAGCATATTACTACAGAGGTTTGTGCGAATTAATGAAAGGTCAAAAAGAACAAGCTGAAGTTGATTTTCAACAAACATTAAATCTGAAACCTGATTACTCAGCTGCGCAGGATGAATTGGATAAGTTGAATATGAAATAATTCTAAATGATTAGAAGGTCTCGCAATTTTTAATTTTGAAGAATCACTATGAACACCTCTGATAATTTTATTTCATTTTGATGAAAAGAATATTGTTGAATCTTCTCACTCAAAATATTTTATTTGCACCCCAAAATCTGACTGACAAACACTGATGATAAAAATTACATTTCCCGATGGAGCGCAACGGGAGTATCCGAAAGGAACAAGCGCTTTAGATATTGCAAAAAGTATCAGCGAAGGATTGGCCCGCCGCATATTAGCTGCGAAAGTCAACGATGAAGTGCGCGATTTACTTCGACCGATTAATGAAGATGCAACACTGAATTTTTTAGCCTGGGACGATAAAGAAGGCAAGAGCACCTTCTGGCACAGCAGCGCACACTTGTTTGCCGAAGCATTGGAGTCCATGTTTCCGGGGGCTAAATTCGGAATTGGTCCTGCCATTGACAATGGATTTTATTACGATGTTGATTTAGGTGGAACAGCATTAACACACGAAGACCTCATTGTGCTGGAGAAAAAAATGAGCGAACTCGCAGCGAATAATTCCACATACAATCGAACTGAAGTTTCAAAATCCGATGCACTTAAATATTTTACCGAGAAAGGTGATGAGTACAAATTGGAGCTCATCAGCAATTTGAATGATGGTGAAATAACTTTTTATCAGCAGGGAAATTTTACCGACCTGTGTCGTGGTCCGCACTTACCGAATACATCTTTCATCAAAGCAATTAAGTTAACAAACATTGCAGGTGCATACTGGCGCGGCGATTCCAACAACAAGCAAATGACGCGCGTTTATGGAATCACTTTTCCAAAACAAAAAGAATTAGATGAGTACCTCGCCATGGTCGAAGAAGCACGAAAGCGCGACCACCGAAAGATTGGAAAAGAGATGGAGATATTCACTTTTGACGATGACATTGGGCAAGGTTTACCACTATGGATGCCAAATGGCGGAGCTATGATTGAAGAGTTGGAAAAATTAGCAAAGACCACCGAATTCCGTGGCGGATATTCCCGTGTGAAATCTCCGCACATCGCCAAAGAAAATTTATATCTCACTTCAGGTCACTTGCCATACTATGCTGAAAGCATGTTTCCTCCAATGGAAATTGAAGGAACAAAATATTATCTGAAGGCGATGAACTGTCCGCATCACCACAAAATATTTTCTGCTTCACCCAAAAGTTATAAAGATTTACCCATCCGTTTTGCTGAGTACGGAACCTGTTATCGCTACGAACAATCCGGTGAATTATTCGGACTCATGCGTGTGCGAAGTATGAACATGAACGATGCACATATTTATTGTACTGAAGAACAATTTGAACAAGAATTTCGCGCAGTGAATGAAATGTATCTGAAGTATTTTAAAATTTTCGGTATTGATAAATACATCATGCGCTTCAGCACACACGACCCGGCAAAGCGCGGAAAAAAATATTTAGACATGCCTGAGTTGTGGAAGAAAACCGAAGACATGGTTCGCCGCGTTTTAATTTCTTCCGACATTCCGTACATCGAAGTGAGTGACGAAGCAGCTTTCTACGGGCCAAAAATTGATGTGCAGATTTACAGTGCCATCGGTCGTGAGTTTACACTTGCTACCAACCAGGTTGACTTCGGACAACCCGCACGATTCGGTTTAACATTTCAGAATAAACACAACCAACCCGAAACACCAATCTGTATTCACCGCGCACCACTTGGAACACACGAGCGCTTCATTGGATTTTTGATTGAACACTATGCCGGAAAATTTCCGATGTGGCTTTCACCTTTGCAGGTAACTGTACTTCCTGTGGGAGAAAAATTTATTCCGTATGCAGAAATCGTGAAAGAGAAATTAAAAAATGCTGATATTCGCGTCACTGTTGATGAGCGCAATGAGAAGATAGGAAAAAAAATACGCGATGCTGAAATAAAGAAAGTACCTTGCATGCTTGTAGTTGGCGAAAAAGAAGAAGCCAACCACCAAATTAGTTTCAGAAAACAAGGCGCAGGCGATCAGGGAATCATGGGCATCGACCAGTTCATTTCGTTTGCAAAAGAAGAAATAGAAAATTACCGTTAAACCTAAAATCAAATACCATAGCACAGCCCTACTACCGTCCTCAGCCGTTCCAGAGAAAGAAAGCCAGAGAACATCGTATCAACGAAGAAATCACCGCACAAAAAGTCAGAGTCAGCGGCGAAAATATTGAAGCAGGTGTATACGACACCCGCGATGCCATTAAGATGGCCAAAGATTTAGAAATAGATCTGGTTGAAATTACACCCGGTGCTGATCCTCCCGTTTGCCGCATCATTGATTACAGCAAGTTTCTGTATGAGAAGAAGCGTAAGGAAAAGGAAATGAAATCGAAGCAGCAGAAAAATGTGATGAAGGAAATTCGCTTCACACCAAACACTGACGATCACGATTTCGAATTCAAAACCAAGCACGCCGAAAAATTTTTAGCCGAAGGCGCAAAGGTGAAAGCCTATGTGCAGTTCCGCGGCCGCAGCATTGTATTCAAAGACCGAGGCGAATTATTATTGTTGAAATTCATTGAGCGCTTAGTGGAATCCGGTTCAGTAGAAGCCCTTCCAAAATTAGAAGGCAACCGAATGCACATCATCATCAACCCGAAAGGCGCGAAGAAGAAAGCATAGACGGAAAATATTGACTGGAAAAATCGATGTAATAAGTTTTTAAATACTTATTAATCTCCGACTATATAAAAATAATTTGAATTGTTTATTTCAAAAGCTGATTGATTATACATTAATCAGCTTTTTTTATTCTTCAAAAAGAAAATAAGCCTTCTCTATTCCGTGTAGTGATTTCAATTTATCCGGTGTTAGCGGTTTCGTAATAAAATTAGAAATCATATAGTATGAAATTGATTTTTGTATATCAGTAATATCAATTGAAGACGACAGCATTACTACTTTACATTTAGCAAAATCAATATCACCAATCGAAAGTAACTCTTCCAGAAATTTCCACCCATCCATTTCCGGCATGTTTATGTCCAGAAAAATCAGATCCGGCATATTTATTCTGTTTGATGAATTAACATTTTGTTTGAGGTCATTCAATGCAATAGAAGCATCAGTGTATTTATAAACAGTATGTGCTACTTCATGCTTCAATAAAATTTTTTCATTTAAAAGATTCGTTATAGAATCATCATCAATCAGCAACACAGTTTTATAAATGCTCATGAATACGGGCGATTTTAAATTTGAGAATCCTGAATTAATATTTCGGAAAATATATTTTGAAAGTGGTTCCTTCATTTACTTCACTTTCAATCTGAATATTTCCGCCAAGCGATTCAGTTTCTGCTTTCACCAAGTACAAACCGGTTCCTTTCCCTTTTACATGATCATGAAAACGATTGTATAAACCGAAAATCCGAGTACGGTATTTTTTCAAATCAATACCTAATCCATTATCCTGAATCAATAAGCATGAAAAATTTCCTTCTTCAAATGATTGAATTGTAATGACCAGTTGCCGTTCGGGTGAACGATATTTAATAGCATTTGAAATTAATTTTTGCATCAGGTGCAACACATATTCTTTCACAGTGAATACTCCGCGGGTATCAGTGAATTCAGATTTAATAATGGCATTGCTTTCCCTAATTTCTTTATTAAGAATTACACAGGTTTCATTCAATTTCTTTTTAAGGTTTACATATTTTTTTATTTCCTGTTTTGAATACACTTCCAGAATTTTATTGAGGTCATAAATTATTTCATCCAGTTTATCGGCTTCAGTCGAAACATTATCGAGCAGGTTTTGCGTGGTTTCATTTCCATAAAACACTTCATCACTTTTAATGTGATTCATGATGCTTTTTATTTTAACAATGGGAGATCGCAGGTAATGTGATACAATTTGTGAAAACTGCAACAACTCATTGTTATGAATTAAATCTTTGTTGGCCAATTCTTTTGATTTATGAATTTCAGCTTTGATGCTGTTGTGTTTTTTTAATTGCCCTGTACTACTCATCACAATTGGTTGGTTTGGAATTATAAACTTAACTGAACCTCCATCTTCTATCCAAGTAATACTCAGCAGAAACCATTCGGAAAAGTTTGAACAGGCATAATCAACTGTTCAATGAGAAACGCACTTGAAAATTTGTTGGTTAATATGATTATATAATTTTTCAAATTGCTTTTTTCCAGCGACCATACTTTAAAAAGAGCAAACCCATAATGATGGCGCAGAGCCAGTAAATAATTTCTGCACCCCAAATGATTTTTAATGAGCTCATAAATATTTTTGCAGTTACATAAGCATAAACGAGATAAAGTGTTATTGAAATTAACTCCATTATTAATGCAAAGCGAGACGATCCTGTTCCTGTAACAGTTAAAATAATTATTAAAGCTATTGAAAACAGTAAGCTCGCAACAATAATCACAGGAATAATTTCCATACTGCTTTTTATCAGAATTACATCATCGGTATAAATGCTTATGATTGCCGCAGGAAATAGAAGTAATCCCAAACACATAGCCAGTGAAATCAGAAAATTAATTCCACAGATTTTTTTCAGAAGATAAAATACTTTATCCGACTTTCCCTGTCCGATTATATTACTGGTCATTGCATTGGCTGTTGATGCAAATGCAAAGGTTGGTATAGCCCAAAATATGTACAGGCTTTTTATGATGTTTGAAACTGCCAACGATGTTTCTCCTCTGTGCTCTATCAGCAAAAAGAAAATGAACCAGGTGAAAATGCTGATGACCTGTTGAACAACCAAGGGCAGTGAAAGAGAGACCATGCCGCCAATGAGTTTGAAATCCGGTTTACTAAAACCAAAAAGATTATATTGCTTTGGAAACTTGCGTTGATATAAAACAATAATGTAAACCAACATCACAACAGCTTCAGCAATAGTTGAAGCAAGTGCCGCTCCGCCGATTCCCATTTTCGGAAAACCATAATGACCAAAAATTAATAGATAGGCAAGAATAATATTTGTTACAGCCAGCACTACTGTAGAAAAATTGATGATGGAAGTTTTTCCGATTCCAATAAAAAATTGTTGAAGGCATGAATTGAATAATCCGAAAAAAATTCCGAATGCACGGAAGCTTAAGAATGCAACTGTTGCATTTAATATTTCTTTTGATTGAATGAACGGTGCTAGTAATAACGGGCTTAGAAAATATAAAAAGACAAATTCAAAAATGGCAATGAAAATCAACAGATATAATTCATGGTCAACTATGTTTCCAACTTCACTTTCTTTTCCTTCTCCCATTCTTCGGCTGATGATTATCTGCATACCGTTATTGAATGCATAACCAACCATAAACAACACGAAATAAAAAATACCTGCCAATGCACCTGCACCCAATTCAACATGACCAACTCGTCCTAAAAAACCGGTGTCAATCAGATTAATAATGTTTTGACCCAATGAACCAAGCATAATAGGGTAAGCAATGGTTATTATATTCTTATAAGATAAATAACTGTTCTTCATCTATGCTGTTTACAAAAACAAATTACTGAACGGAATAAAATTTTAGAATTAATAAAAAAAAAGAAGGTTGCTCATTGCTGAACAACCTTCGATGGGTGGTCGATGGGTTTTGAACCCACTGCCCTCAGATCCACAAACTGATGCTCTACCAATTGAGCTACGACCACCATTTTGAGTTCGCAAAAATAGAATTCTGAAGCGAACGAGAAAGTAAATTCTAAAAACTCTTCAATAAATTTTCGGTTGCCCCTGAATAAAAGGTTTCCCGTTAAAAAAAGTATAAAATATGTGCTGAATTTCTTTCAGGTTTATTTTCAGGCTGACACCTAATGGTTCACCACACTCTTCACTAAATCAAATAGAATTGGAATGTGAACGGGCTTTGAAAGATATTTTATTGCACCAGCATCCAATGAACTCAATGCAAGATAATCGTCGTTTGAAGCGCTTAAAAAAATGACCGGAATATTTTTATACCGATCATCGGCTTTTAATAATCGGCACATTTTTATTCCGCTGGTATTTGGCATCAGAATATCTGTGACAATTATATCAGGGTGAAAAATGGCAACTTCAATTATTGCTTCGTTACCATCCAAAGCAGTATGTACTTCGTATCCCTGCTTCTTAAAATTATAACTGAGCAAATCCAGAATATCCTGCTCATCATCGACCAATAAAATTTTTGTTGTAGCCATCTGCGATTTTTATTCTTCGCAAATGTTCCATCATGAAAGTTATGGGATAGTTGTGCTGATGTTAAGTAAGTGTTAAACTTTTACTGGAAATTATCTTTCAACAATTACTCTTTTGGTTTCCACTCTGTATTCATCTTTGTAAATCAGGAAATAAATTCCTGCAGCTTCATTGCTTAAATCAAAATTTTGTTGGTTATCCATTGATTCAATGTGCCGGATTTTTTCACCCAGAATATTCACAACTTCCAGAGAATAATTAAATGATGTATTAATTAATTCTACCATAAAAATCCCTGTAGTAGGGTTAGGGAAAACAATTAAATTAAATAGATCATCAGTACTGTTTTCATTTTTCAAAACCGGAGTGATGAAATTCTGAATTGTACTGTAGGTTGATGAACCTCCGGAGCAGATTGCTTTTATTTTAATCTCATAAGTGGTTGAAGGCTGAAGGCTGGAAAGTGTTGCAGTTGCAATTGTGGTTGTAACCTGCTGCCATTGGGTAGTTCCAACCTTACGATAAATAATCTGAAAATTAGTTGATGAACACAAGGCTGTCCATGAAACTGAAACTGAAGTTGAACTGATTGATGAAACTGAAATGTTTACAGGAGTAGTACATGTTTTTGTTGTAGTAGCTTTTGCACTCCAACCGCCTGTTGCATTGTTTGAACAATAAGCAGAAACCTGAAACTGATAATTTATTGCTGCATTCAAACCCGTAAAATCATAAAATAAAGTTGAACCAATATTCACTGGTACTGACCAGGTAGTAGTACCAGTCTGGCGGAATCTGATTTTATAATAACTCATATTTGGAACAGCACTCCAGTTCAATCTTGCACTGCATGAAGTTAAATTGTTGACTAAAAGATTTTGTGGTTTAGGTAATAATGCCTGTGCCACTGAAATTGAATTGACTGAACTGCATCCATTTCCGATAACTGTTATAGTATAATTTCCTGCAGTCAAACCTGAAACATCTTCGGTAGTTGCACCAGTACTCCATAAAAAAGTATAAGTACCTGAATTCATTCCAATATCAATTGCCCCGGTGCCGGGACATTGTGCATCAGTAATAATTGTTGATGCAATTGCCGGAAGGCCATTCACAATTACAGAAAAAAATCGGCTTGCTACACATCCATTAATATCAGTTCCGGCAACAGTGTAATTTGTTGTGATGGTTGGTGAGGCAACTACAGTAGAACCAAAAGTTGTATTCAATCCTGTGCTCGGATACCAACTGTAATTGATAGAACCACTTGCAGTAATTGTAACTGATGAACCTGCACAAATTGTTGGTTGCAATGGAGAAATATTCGGTGGAGTGGTAGGCGGATAAACTGTTACAACTATCTGATCGTTCGCTGTGCATCCTGTTGCATTGGTTACTGTAACAGTGTATGTTGTGGTTGTTGATACAAAACAAATCGGATTAAAAACAGTTGGTGATGACAAACCTGTTGATGGTGACCAGAAATAGCTTATTCCTCCACTGGCATTTAAATGTGTGGAACTGTTTGAACAAATAAATACATCTGTTCCGGCATTTGCGATTGGTGCCGAAAGTATTTGAACCGAAACAGTATCGCTCGCAATACAGCTGTGATCATCAGTAACTGAAACAGTAAAAGTTGTGTTCACTGAAACAGTTGCAGTTGGATTGCTGATTGCTGAATTCGATAGTCCATTTGATGGCGACCAGAAATAAGCTACCCCACCGCTTGCATTCAATTGCACAGAACCACCCGCACAAACATTTTGACTTGCACCTGCATTTGCATTCGGTACTGAATAAACATTTACTATAACTGCATCGCTCGATGTACATCCAAGTGCGGTGCTTGCAACAATGGTGAATGTTGTTATTGCGGTTGGCGAAGCAGTTGGAGTGAGTGAAGTATTATTATTTAATCCGGTTGAAGGTGACCATAAATAAGTGTTGCCTGTTCCCGTTCCGTTTAAAATGGTTGATGTTGCGGGGCAAATAAATTTATCGGCTCCTGCATTTACAGTTGGCAATGGATTAACAGAAATTTTTACAACGGAAGTATCTGAACAGCCTGTGCTGTTGGTTGCAGTTAAAGTGTATGTAGTATTAACTGTTGGCGAAGCTATTGGGTTGGCTATTGTTGAATTGGATAAACCGGTTGATGGCGACCAGGAATAGGTTGTGCCTCCGGTTGCATTCAGTTGAATTCCGCTTCCCTGACAAACAGATAAATTGTTTCCTGCATCGGCAAAATCAATACTTACGGTTTGAATGTTGTAATACGCACCTGTTCCGCCACCGAACCCCCAGTAAACATTCGGATTGCCGGCAAAATAATTTGTAATAATATTATTCAGGTAGGTCAAACGCAATGTGCCATCAAAATAAATTCTCAATCGGTTGAGTGATGGAGTCCACTGAATTCTTCCTTTGTGGCAAACACAATCTTCAACATTTGCCTGAGTAGGTGAAATCTGGACAGGACCAGCCTGATTAACCGTTAGATCTCCGTCCTTTATTATAGCAATATGATCATAAGCCGGATCGGGCCAACCTTCAAAAGTATTGGGGTTGGTGTCAAACTCAACAGCCAGCGATGGAGTAATGATTGAACTGCCGGTGTACCCCATTCCTGCGCCTATGCCACCCAAAGCACCTGCACCGTAGGTTGAATTTTGTAAAATGAATGCAATACCATCTGCACCTAAAACATCATTGCAACCTAAGTTCATAAAAAAATTTATGTCGAAAGGATTATTGAGGTTTATCTGTGTAGTTGTAAAAAAATTCCCACCTGCTAACAATGTTGAATCGGTCAGTCGAAAACACCGTGGTGTTACTTGCACGCAACTTCCATTTGTTTGATACGGTTGAGATTGACTGAAGAGCGAAAATGAAAACAAAAAGACTGCAGCAACTAAAATGTTTTTCTTCATGAGTTAATTTAAAAGGTTGGCTAAAATAATTCATTATGCTATTTGATATGAAATAGAAAAAAATATTCGGAAAATTTCTTACTCCTGAAACCAATGCTGAATAAATAGGCAATCAAAGTATGTTTATCCCGCAAAAATTTATCTGCATTCAAAATGAAAGAAGAACAGATACTGGATGAATTACTTTCGCACGAAAATGGATTTCGGTTAGATCAGGGATTTTGTTATTTCGCACCAACAGGTTTAGATATCCGCAACAACCGTTTTTCATTTTCAACAAAACACAAGGCAAGTTTCAGCCAATGGTTCATTGGAATTATTCTTCCGGTAATATTGGTGGTCGGAAACAGCTGGTTGGCTTACAAGGGTTTTTTACATAATAGAAATATCAGTTTGTATGTGACCATCTGCTGCTGGGTACTGTATGTTTTTTTTATAAGAATTGCATTGCGACCACCAAAAATTTTTATAGAACGGAATTCAATCATCGGAATAAAACACGCACATGCCATTCGTTTTTTTTCTAAAGGATATTTTATTATTCGTTATTTGAATATTGGAAAAGAAAAAAAATCAATAATAATTCTCCCCGGAGTATTAAATAATGATCTTGCAGAAACTGAAAAAGCAGTTCGATTATTAAAAGAAAATAATTACACAGTTGAATGATGAACTTGAATGAATTGATAATTGGTTTCACAGAAGTGTTTTCAGATGAATCAAAATTGTTTCCTTGGGAAATAACAGGAAAACTGAAATTGATTTTAGAAAAATATATATTGAAGCTGAATGCTGATTATAAAATTGAAAAAGGAATTGCCATTCATACATCTGCTATAGTAGAACAGGGCGTAGTTTTAAAAGCTCCAATTATTATTTCAGAAAACTGTTTTGTTGGTGCGAATGCATATTTTCGATCAGGAGTTTTTTTAGCTGAATCTGTTACAGTTGGTCCGGCTTGCGAAATAAAATCGAGCATCATTTTCACGAACACTACCATTGCACATTTCAGTTTTATCGGCGACAGCATCATTGGCAATCATGTAAACTTTGAAGCCGGAGCACACACCGCCAATCATTACAACGAGCGAACCAATAAGCGAATTCCTGTTTTCTATAATGGAAAAATATTTGAAACCAACA
This sequence comes from Chitinophagaceae bacterium, assembly GCA_947474435.1. Taxonomy (GTDB): domain Bacteria; phylum Bacteroidota; class Bacteroidia; order Chitinophagales; family UBA10324; genus UBA10324. Next base: position 52,068 of record CANJII010000021.1, read on the forward strand.
CCGAAAAATTCGGCGCATTGGTTGGCGATAATTCCAAAATTGGAGCGAATGCAGTTTTATCTCCCGGGACTCTTCTTCCTAGAAATTCAATTGTGAAACGATTGGAATTGGTGGATCAGATACCTACTTGATTATAGCCACAAAGAAGCAAATGCACAAAGAGCAACCAAAACAATTTAATATGCAACAATTGTCATAACACTCACAAGAAAATTATATAAACGAAAGACCAATCACATTTCTGAAAAGGAAATGATAGCAGTGCTGCAAAATATCCTGAAGAAAAATTCTGTATGAACTAAGTTGTTCTTGATTTGAATTTCAGGTTGTCGGTGTTTATAGCAAAAAAAAATTCTCTTTTACTCCGTACAATCGAAAAACATGAATTGGAAATTTATTCATGCACTGAATTTTGAAACGACTTTCAATCAGTATTTAATGATATATAAATTGAGGTAATTATTTTAATTTTCATTCCTATAAATAGTTTAAATCAAAATCGAATTTGTTTATTACTCATGAGCGGTTATTTTTGTCGCCCTTAAAGGAGGTAAAATAAATGTTAATCATCGACACACGCGAAAGCGATTCATTAGACAAAGCTTTAAAAAAGTATAAAAAGAAATTTGAAAAGACCCAGACCATCAAGGAATTGAGAAGTCGTCAGGCTTTTACAAAAAAATCTGTAGTGGCCCGTACACAGGTTAAAAAGGCTGTATATCGCGACAAAATGATTCGCGATGCTGAAAGCGGCGCATAGTTTCCAACTTTAACTTTCTGTTTTATAAAATAGTCAGAAAGAATTGCCGTTATTAAAAACAGTTTCAGTTTAATAAATTGAAATGTTAAATTTGATTCAGGCAAAAGTGAAGAATGGACTATAGTAATTTCCTCAGTTATTTAAAATTCGAAAAAAGATATTCCAATCACACAGTTGTTGCGTATCAAAATGATTTGCAACAATTTTCGGATTACTTGAATAAAATTTACGAACTCAATCTTGCAAGCCAGGTGCGGCATACACAAATCCGCAGCTGGCTTGTTTCGTTAATGGAAGCAAAGATTGATGCGCGAAGTATCAACCGGAAAATATCGACTTTAAAATCTTATTTTAAATTTCTGATGAAAACCGGTTTGTTGGAAAAAGACCCGATGAAAAAAGTACAGTCGCCAAAAATTTCAAAACGACTTCCGGTGTTTGTTGAAGAAAAGAATATTCAGGATTTCATTTCGTCTTTTGAGTATGCTGAAGATTATGAAGGAATCAGAAACAAAACAATTTTGATTTTATTCTATTCAACCGGAATGCGACTCAATGAATTGGTGAATCTGAAAATTTCTGATATTGATTTTTACAATCAATCAATAAAAGTTTTAGGTAAGGGAAACAAAGAACGACTTATTCCGTTTGGAAGAGAACTGAATGAATTGCTGAAGGAATATTTGAAGATGAGGAAAAAGAATTTCAATACTGAAACTGAAATGTTATTGTTGACCGATAAAGGAGAAAATATTTATCACCGTTTGGTTTACAGGATTATTAACCAGCAACTGCAAGAACTTACAACTGTCGAAAAAAAGAGTCCGCATGTATTGCGGCATAGTTTCGCCACCCACATGTTAAATCACGGAGCAGATATAAATTCAATTAAAGAAATACTTGGTCATGCAAATCTTTCTGCTACTCAGGTGTACACACATAATACCATTGACAAATTAAAAAACATTTACAAGCAGGCACATCCTAAAGCCTGATATTTTTTTTCATAAAATAAAACCACCTAATAATATGAACATCAAAATTCATTCAATCCATTTCGATGCTGATTCAAAATTGTTGGAATTCATCAATAAGAAATTAAGTCGGATGGAAAATTTTTTCGACAAAATAATCGGAGCCGAAGTTTTTCTGAAACTGGAAGGCAATGGTCAGGTAAGCGATAAAGTTGCAGAGATAAAAGTCAGTATTCCGGGGAAGGTTTTGTTTTCTGAAGAAACGAGTAAGGCATTTGAAGAATCAGTTGATTCTGCTTTTGAAAACATACTTCGCCAGATAAAAAGACACAAGGAAAAAGAAACTCACGAATAAATATTCCATTCCACTTTTATATGTAGAGTGGAATATTATATTTGCACACCTTTTTAAATCAGGGATGAGAATTGGTGTGTTCTTTTTCATTTTTCAATCTCAAATTTCATTGGGAAAAGCCGATGTAGCTCAGTTGGCCAGAGCTACTGATTTGTAATCAGTGGGTCGGGGGTTCGAATCCCTCCATCGGCTCATTGAAATAGGATGGGGAGATTCCAGAGTGGCCAAATGGGGCAGACTGTAAATCTGTTGTCTTACGACTTCGAAAGTTCAAATCTTTCTCTCCCCACAAATTTATGAGAGAGTAGTTTTTTACTTTTAGTAAATCAGTTCTTTGAAAACGAAGTGAATAAAATTATTTGCTTCTTTTGAAAAATTAAAAAAAGAAAATCATTCTCGTGATTTCTTTTGGATGAAAATTATCAGGCGGGAGTAGCTCAGTTGGTAGAGCATCAGCCTTCCAAGCTGAGGGTCGCGGGTTCGAGTCTCGTCTCCCGCTCTAATTTTTTAAGCCAATGTAGCTCAGTTGGTAGAGCACATCCTTGGTAGGGATGAGGTCACCGGTTCGATTCTGGTCATTGGCTCATCAGCGAGAAATCGGAAAATGTTAATGTAGCTCAGTGGAAGAGCATACTTAGTTGAAAGATTAAGAAGGATTGCCGGTTCGAATCCGGTTATTAACGCAAGGGTAAAACCTTATTAAATTTTTAAAACAATCACAACAATTTAAACAACACAAGCATGGCAAAAGAAAAATTCGAACGGACCAAACCCCATGTTAACATCGGTACAATCGGGCATGTGGATCACGGTAAAACTACCTTGACTGCCGCTATCACGGAAGTATTAGCTAACAAAGGACTTGCTCAAAAGCGTTCATACGACTCAATTGACTCAGCACCTGAGGAAAAAGAGAGAGGTATTACTATTAATACAGCGCATGTTGAGTACGAAACGGCCAATCGCCACTATGCGCATGTGGATTGTCCTGGACACGCCGATTACATTAAGAACATGGTTACTGGTGCCGCCCAAATGGATGGTGCTATCATTGTAATTGCTGCTACTGATGGACCTATGGCTCAAACCCGTGAACACATTTTACTTGCCCGTCAGGTTGGTGTGCCTTCATTGGTTGTATTCTTAAATAAATGCGATTTAGTTGACGATCCGGAATTACTTGAATTAGTTGAGATGGAAGTTCGTGAATTGCTTAGCTTCTATAAATTCGATGGCGATAAAATCAAAATCATTCGTGGTTCTGCTTTGAAAGCATTGAATAAAGATCCTGAAGGAATTAAAGCCATCGAAGATTTAATGGAAGCAGTTGATACTGAAATTCCAATTCCTCCACGGGCCAAAGACAAGCCTTTCTTAATGCCGGTTGAAGATGTGTTCTCGATCACAGGTCGTGGAACCGTAGCTACAGGTCGTATTGAAAGAGGTTCAATTCACACAGGAGATCCTGTTGAAATTGTTGGTCTCATGGATGCTTCTTTAAAATCAACCGTTACTGGTGTTGAGATGTTTCGTAAAATTCTTGACGATGGTGAAGCCGGCGATAATGTTGGTTTGCTTCTTCGTGGAGTTGAAAAGGATGACATTCGTCGTGGTATGGTTGTTTGCGCTCCGGGTTCTATTACTCCTCACACTGATTTCAAATGTGAAGTGTATGTTCTTTCAAAAGAAGAAGGTGGTCGTCATACTCCATTCTTTAACAAGTATCGTCCGCAGTTCTACATGAGAACTACTGATGTTACAGGAGAATGTGAATTACCGGCAGGAATTGAAATGGTTATGCCTGGCGATAATGTATCAATCATTGTTAAACTCATTACTCCGGTAGCTATGGAAAAAGGTCTTCGTTTCGCGATTCGTGAAGGAGGTCGTACTGTAGGTGCTGGTCAGGTGACTGAGGTTATTAAATAATAAAAAATTGAAGTTTAAATTTTCGGGTTTAAAGTTCGAAGTTCATCAAAGCTTCTTACTTTAAACCCGAAGGTTTTAATGGGGAGTTGAAATTCCTGAAAAAATTTCTGTAAAAACCAACTCATTAAAATTTACATTTGAACTCGAATACGGGTGTAGCTCAATTGGTAGAGTAGCGGTCTCCAAAACCGTTGGCTGGGAGTTCGAGTCTCTCCACCCGTGCAAACTTTAACATCATGAATAAAGTAAGTTTATACATTAAGGAATCATACTCTGAGTTAATGACTAAAGTGTCGTGGCCTACATGGGATGAGTTAACCAACAGTGCAATTGTAGTCGCAATTGCCTCACTCATTATGGCGTTATTAGTTTTTGGAATGGATAAAATTTCAACCATTGTTCTCGGAACATTTTATAAAGCATTTTAAATGACAACCATGACCGACGAAAAGAAGTGGTATGTGATGCGCGTAATCAGTGGCAAGGAGCGCAAAACAAAGGAATACATTGAAGGAGAAATCAATCGTTCTAAATGGACTGATGTAATTTCTCAGGTGTTGGTTCCGATGGAAAAAATTTATAAAATTAAGGACGGAAAAAAAATTATCAAGGAGCGGAATTTTTTTCCGGGATATATTTTAATGGAAGCAGATGAAACCCGTTTGACTGGTGAAATGCTTCAGACCATAAGAAACATAACAGGAGTTATAAATTTTTTAACCGGAAATAATAATAAACCACAAGCGCTTCGCAAACCTGAAGTAAACAGAATATTAGGTAAGGTGGATGAAATGCTTGGAGTTGGCGAAACAACCGCAGAACCATTTTTAGTGGGTGAAACAGTGAAAATTATTGACGGACCTTTCAACGACTTCATGGGATTGGTAGAAGAGGTGAATGAAGAGAAAAAGAAATTGAAAGTAAATGTGAAAATCTTCGGGCGTAAAACTCCTGTTGAATTAAATTATGTGCAAGTAGAAAAACAAGTCTGATTATAAAGTTTGATTCGTCAGCTGAATTCCGAAAGGAGCTTCCTTCAGATGACTTGGCAGCTTCAAACAAAAAATCAGAAATCATTAATTTTTAATTTTAAAATCTTAAATCTCAAATCAGAAAATGGCAAAAGAAATTGAAACATATGTAAAGCTGCAGGTGAAAGGCGGACAGGCAAATCCTGCTCCTCCAATCGGGCCGGCGCTTGGTGCGAAGGGTGTTAACATCATGGAGTTCTGCAAGCAGTTCAATGCTCGCACGCAGGATAAAATGGGAAAAGTTCTTCCGATTGTGTTAACCGTATACAAAGACAAAAGTTTTGACTTTGTAATTAAAACACCTCCGGCTGCTGTACAGTTGCTTGAAGCAGCTAAAATTGAAAGTGGCAGTAAAGAATCAAACCGTAATAAAGTTGGAACTGTAAGTTGGGCGCAAGTTGAAGCAATTGCTAAAGATAAAATGCCTGACCTGAATTGTTTCACCATCGAATCAGCTATGAAAATGGTTGCGGGTACTGCCCGTAGCATGGGTGTGGTAGTGGATGGTAAAGCTCCATGGGCTTGATCTGCTCAAAGTTTTAAATTTTAATGTTCAAAGCCCTCTTGTTTGAGGGCTTTGTTTTTTTTATGCAATATTCATTGCAAAATAGTTTTAGAAAATAATAAAATGATTGACGAAGAAATAAAAGAAGAGTTAACCGAAGAAGCAGAAGACGGTTTATATGAGCATCATCGAATCATAGTTGACAAGGGACAAACTCCTTTGCGCATTGATAAATTTTTATTTAACCGAATAGTTAAAGTGAGTCGCAGCAGGATACAACGCGCTGCCGATAGTGGTGGAGTGCTTGTGAATGGTGACTCAGTAAATTCAAATTACAGAGTGCGGCCCGATGATATTATAACCATCATGATGCCTGAACCTAAAACGGAGTACGATGTAATTGCCGAAAATATTCCTTTGAATTTTATTTATGAAGATGATGATATTGCAATCGTAAATAAATCTCCGGGACTCGTGGTTCATCCCGGTGTAGGAAATTCATCGGGCACATTGGTGAATGGATTGTTGTATCATTTCAATCAATTGCCATCAGCAGCGGGTAATGAAGTTCGTCCGGGTTTGGTGCATCGTATTGATAAGGACACAAGCGGTTTGTTGGTGGTGGCGAAAAATGAATTCGCGTTAAACTTTCTGTCAAAACAATTTGCCGATCACACTATTGACAGAAAATACATTGCTCTTGTGTGGGGAAATCTGAAAGAAGATGAAGGAACTGTTACCGGACACATTGGTCGTAACCTGAAAGACCGCAAGAAGATGGATATTTTTCCTGAAGGCGATCATGGTAAAGATGCAACTACTCATTACAAAGTGATTGAGCGTTTTCATTACACCACATTAATTGAATGTAAATTGGAAACAGGTCGCACACACCAGATTCGTGTGCACATGAAATCAATCGGACATCCGTTGTTTTATGATGAAACTTATGGCGGCAATAAAATTGTGCGTGGTACTATTTATAAAAAGTACAAACAGTTTGTTGAGAATTGTTTTGAAGCATGCCCACGACAGGCACTTCATGCTGCATCACTTGGTTTTATTCATCCAACTACTTTGAAGCGTATTTTTTTCGAACTGGATTTGCCTGATGATATGAAGGACCTGGTTAATCGCTGGCGGAAATATTTTGTGGCAGTGAGCGCGAGGGACTAAGAGATTATGGATATTGTCTCAATATAAAGTTTTCATTATTTATAGTAGAAAATTTATTTAGCTGAAGGAAATATTTTCATTACCTACTTTTGAATAAAAAAAATTATGGACAACAACAAAACTGCTGCCTACATGGCAAACAAAATTTTACAGAGTTATTGTTTAACCATGGCAATGCTTGATGATTATTGCAAGCAAACTGCGGAAACCACCCGCGAACATCCGGAAAGCATAAAGAAAAGAATAATGGCTACCGGTGAAAAATTAAAAGCAAAATTGATAGAGGAAATTGCTGCATTGAATCGGTAGTATTATTTAAAAATAGCTGATTTAATAATTCAGATTAGGAAAAAATAAAGAGGAAAAAAGTTCACTACTCACAAGTTTTTTTTAAAACAATCAGCCTTTAACAAAGTACATATCAATCAGTCCTTTGTTCTTCGCTTCAATTTTACCACGATGTTTGCAGGTGAATTTATCTTTTATTAATTCATAAGTGGCGCCTGAAATATTTACTTTTTCAATTTGACCGCTGCTTTCCATGCGCGATGCAGTGTTCACAGTATCGCCCCAGATATCGTAAGCGAATTTTTTTATTCCGACAATTCCGGCTACTACTGTTCCGGTGTGAATACCTAATCTCAAATCAAAGTAGGGTGCGCCTTTTTTTATTCTTTCTTGTTTGTGAAATATTATGAATTGCTGCATTTCCAAACCAGCGCGTACCACATCTTCAGCGTGCGTTGCATTTGGCACGGGCAATCCGCCAACACACATGTAACTGTCGCCAATGGTTTTTATTTTTTCTATTCCGTGTTGGGTTATAATCCGGTCGAACTCGCTATAGCAATAATTTATTTCAGCCACCAATTCATCAGGTGTAAGTATTTCACTTGCCTGTGTAAAGTTTTTAAAATCAGTAAACATTACAGTTACTGAATCAAAACTTTTTGCTTTGGCTGTTCCGGTTGCTTTTAATTCTTCAGCGGTTTCTTCAGGTAAAATGTTCAACAGTAATTCGTCGCTTCGTTTTTTTCCTTCTTTAATTTTATTCCGCTGGCGAAAAAATATTCCTGCAAAAATCAGCACCACTGCAAATCCGCCAATGAAACTGTTGCGTACAATTTTTTGTCGCCTGATTTCCTGCTCCTGAATTTTTTTATCCTTGGTGAGTAAATTAATTTCTGATTGTTTTTTATGAATGTCGAAATCAAACTGAAGCGAACCGAGTTTTTTATCAGTATCAATATTGTAAAGTGTGTCCTTGGTACTTGTTAATAGCAATTGATAAGTAAAAGCATTTTTATAATCATTCAGTTTGTAATATGAATTTGCAAGACCTTCATAAATTGTTTTCAATTCGTAACTGGCCGAACTGATATCGAGTGAAATGGCTTCAGCATTTTTATAATTTGTAACCGACTCTTTATAATTTCCTTCTTCCTGTTGTGCTTTCGCTAAACCCATTAATGACTGTGTCATGTACAACTTCGAATTGTTTTTTTGAGCCAGGGCAAATGCATCACTGTGATATTTCTCTGCAGTTTTATATTCTTTCCGGTTCAAATAAACCTTGCCGATATCATTCAAGGCATAAGGATATGACTCGGTGCCTTCATATGATTTCAATGCCAGTTCAAAATAAAAAAGAGCTGAATCATTGTTTTGTTTGATCAAATAAATTTCACCAATACCAACTGTAACTGTTCCCAGAATATCAGCATCACCCAGTTGTTTGCTGTAAGGCAAGGCTTTCATATAATAAATAAGTGCTTTATCAAGTGTTTGTCGTTTGTTTTGATACACATTGCCGATATTTATTAAAGCAGTGGTAATTCTTAATGTGTTCTTTATTTCTTCAGCCAGAAAAAGTGATTGCAGATAATATTCAAGTGCCTTAACATCCTCACTCTTAACAAAATAGACTGACCCGATGCTATTTGCAATATTCGATTCGCCGGTTTTATCGCCAATTGAATGAAAAATTTCTAGCGATTG
>CANJII010000022.1 GCA_947474435.1 Chitinophagaceae bacterium
CTTAACAGTAAGCGGAGGTACAGCAGGTTATTCATATGACTGGAGCAATGGAGCAACTACCGAAGATTTATCAGGTGTTTCTGCGGGTACTTATTCATTAACAGTTACTGATGCTAATAATTGTACTTCTACAGTCAATGTAAATATCAACAATACATTAGGCGCGATATTATCAGAAACACATTTAAATATTTTGTGTAATGGAAATAATACCGGAAGTATTAATCTATCTGTTTCAGGTGGAACAGTTCCTTATATTTATTCATGGAGTAATGGCTCAACTACTCAGGATATCAATTCATTAACAGCCGGAACTTATTCGGTAACGGTTACTGATAATAATAATTGCCAGTCAATACTCTCAATAAATATTTCAGAACCACCTGCATTAACTTTAACTGAAACACATGTAAATGTTTTGTGTAATGGAGGTAATTCGGGAAGTATTGATTTATCAGTAACCGGAGGAACCACACCATACGCATTTGTATGGAGCAATGGTGGAACAACAGAAGATTTAACAGGCTTAAACAATACGGTTTATAGCGTAACGGTTACAGATTTCAACGGATGTACTGCAGTGGGCTCAACTGTAATTGCTGAACCAGACATTTTAATGATAATGGACACTGTGGTAAACAATGTCAGTTGTTTTGGATTTATAGATGGTGGAATTGATATCACCATAATGGGAGGTACAGCAATATTTTCGTACGAATGGTCAAATGGAGCAACCACTGAAGACTTAAATCTTATCAGTGGAAATATTTATTATGTAACCGTAACCGATGCAAACAATTGTGCGGTAGTAGGTTCATTTAATTTAAATGAACCGTTACAGTTGACTTCCACAATCAGTATCACCGATTCTATTTTGTGTTCCGAAATTGATTCTGCATCAATTAATTTAACAGTATCTGATGGAACTCCTTCTTATAATTATAATTGGAGCAGCGGAGCAATCACTGAAGATTTATTAAATGTGGCAGCCGGAATTTATACTGTAACAATAACTGATGACAATGGATGTACAATCACATCTACTATTAGTGTCACACAACCGGCGACATTAGTTGCAACCGGATCTCAATTGCTGTCTGTTGTTTGCAATGGAAACGCAACAGGAGAAGCCGCAGTTGCTGCAACAGGCGGAACTGTTCCATACACATTCAGCTGGTCAACCTCTTCAGTCAACGATACAATAACTGGGTTGTTAGCTGCTACCTATTTCGTAACCGTAACAGATTCACACGGATGCACTGATTCAACAAGTATAATCATCACACAACCGCTTGCATTGGATGTAACATTAAATTCTGTTACTAATGTTAATTGTCAGAATTTATTAAGTGGTGCAATTGATATAAATGTAATTGGCGGAATAACTGCATACAACTATAATTGGAGTAACAGTTCAACTACTCAGGATTTAACAGGAATAGGATCAGAAACTTATTTTGTAACTGTAACAGATGCAAACGGATGCCAAGACACACTTTCAATTATTGTAAATCCGGCAATCAGCGTAAGTGTAAGCATTTCTGCCGATGATACCATATCATGTAATAATGGAAACAACGGACAATTAACAGCTGCTGTATTAAGCGGAGGAACAGGACCATTTAATTTCTTGTGGTCAAATAGCGACACCACTCAAACGATTTCAAATCTTTCTGCCGGAACCTATTCTGTTACAGTTACTAATTCGTTCGGATGCACTTATGTAGCCACCTATCAACTTGTAAATCCAATAATACCTGATTTCAGCAGTGGTGATACAACTGAAGTATGCGGAAACAATGGAACACTTAACGGAACATTACCAAATGGATACACAGGAACATGGACATTGGAAAATGGAACAGGTAGTATTGACAACCCAAACCTGCCTGTAACAGCAGTAACCGGTCTTGGAAATACCGATAATTTATTTGTGTGGACTATCACAAATGGAACATGCAGCTATACCGATACAGCTACATTTCTAATAACCATTTTAATTGCTGATGCAGGCAGCGATCAGTCAAACTGCGACAGTATGAATATTCAATTGAGCGGAAGTGTGTCTTCTGGTGCAGGAGTTTGGAGCAGCCCCGACAATGGAATTGCATTCACGAATGAAACCGATCCATCTTCTTTAACAACAGGATTAACTGTTGGACAAAATATTATAATTTGGACTGTGACTTTTGGAAACTGTATCGAGATTGATACCTTAATCATTACAGTAAAAGCACCTGAAGATTGTGATACCGATTCACTGCAAATGGCAACCGGCTTTTCACCAAATGGAGATGGAGCAAATGATTACTTCTTGATTCATGGATTGATACATTATTCAGAAAATAATTTCAGCGTATTTAATCGTTGGGGCAATGTTGTTTATAAGAAGAAAAATTACAACAACGAGTGGGATGGAACCAATAACAATGGCGATAAATTACCTGACGCAACTTACTTTGTAGTATTCGAAGCACCTAACCTGGTAAAGCCACTTTCTGGTTATGTAGATATGAGAAGGTAAAATGCAACACGAATAATATTTAAATTTTTATTGAAGTTTTTTTGCACTACTATTTTGCAAAAGAATCAATAATAAATTAAAGTTTTTTCTATATTTTATTTCGCAATTGTTTATTGATTTTTCTTAATTTCATTTTTTCAAATGGATGTTTCTTGATTGTGCCTTTTCGAATCGCACAATACGATTTGAAGAAAAAAATATTACCAATAAAAACTGTTAGGATAAGCTTGTTGAAGAAACATTCCTGATCTCAAATCGGAAAGACTCACCAATAAATCACAAACCAATTTCAGAAGTGGCCTAATATATTTTCATATGAACTTATTGCGATTAAATTTGCGCCTCCTTAAAAAAATGCCCGGGTGGCGAAATTGGCAGACGCACCATCTTGAGGGGGTGGCGCCGTAAGGTGTGCGAGTTCGAATCTCGTCCCGGGCACTCACTGAATACTGTTCAGTTATTGGTTGATTACATATATTCAAGTTGCTATTTTATCAGTTTCTATCTTATGAAATTTTGCAATAACCTTTTTAAAATGATATCGTTAAGAAGGGCAAATATTTTTAGTCATGAAAAAAAACTACACTTTTTCCGCCTTTTTAATTTTAATGCTTGCAGGTTTTTCAGGTTTTTCTCAAATCACACCTTCAAAGGATAATGTTGGATACAGAACAGTTAATCACGAAGCCCGTGCAGTCGGAATTAATACACAAAAAAAAATAAAGTCGAAAGTAAGGATGATGAAGGAAGCAGATTTTACGCTTTACTCATTTCCGGGAAAAGGAACTAACTATATATCAGTTGATGATGCTTTGCCAAATTCGCCAATAAAGGTAGTGGCATATGATGTATCAGGTAAATTGATTTTTATAAAAGAATTAGTATCCAATCCATATGGTCAGTTAATTGTAAATATTGACCCGATGAAAAGTTTTATACCGGGTACAGCCTTTGTTGCCGCACTTTATAACAATCAGGCCTACTATGAAACAATGACTTTAAATAAATAGAAAAATAAATTGGTTTTGATTTGGTTAAGCCATTGATTCTTGAATGAGAATTGGTGGCTTTTTTATTTAGAGCAACTTCAATTAAACGAGGATATTCATAGTATAAAAAAAATACTTTTTAAAAGAGTTGATTTTTATACTTTTAGCCTTTGAAAACAAACTTCAAACAAAACAAAAACCATGAAAAGAATTTTTCTTACTGCAATTGCAGTTACATTCTTAATTAATGTAAAATCATTTGCTCAAATCATCCCAAATTCAGGATTTGAAAATTGGACAGTAGTTACAAGTTATTCTGAGCCTGATGGTTGGATGTCAGGAAATCAAGGATCAACTGGATTGGGTTTAGGTGCAGGAGTCAATGAATCATCTGATTCTTATGCTGGAACCAGTGCAATGGAATTAAAAAGTGTTGGCACTGCTTTTAATTTTCCGGGTTTGGCAGTATCAGGAACATTAACTTCTACAGGCCTTGGTTCAGTAACTTTTGGTGGAGGATTTTCTTGGGCTACCCGTTCACAAAAACTATCAGGATATTATAAATATACAGCTGGTAATGGTATTGATTCAGCTTTGGTAAAAGTAATTCTGTTTAAAAGAAATGGTGCAAATAGAGATACAATTGCGGTTGCAACAAAAGGATTAGGAGGATCTACTTCTTATATTTTGTTTGATGCTATGTTTGTTTATAAGGATTTCAGTACAAACCCTGATTCTGCTCTGATAATTATTCAAGCATCTAAAAATTTATTGGCGGCACAAGCAGGATCAATAATGTTAGTTGATGATCTTTTTTTTACAGGCTCAGTTCCTGCCGGAGTTAACAATGTTTCTTTAGTAAATATTACTATTAGTTCATATCCGAATCCAGCAACCGAACAAATCAATTTTTCGATTTCAAATATCAGCAATGTTAAAACTTTGAATGTTTTTGATATTCTTGGCAAGAAAGTAAAATCGATTGAAATTACCTCAGGCCAATTTGCAGTTTCAACTGAAGGTTTAAATAATAGTTTATATTTCTACCAGGTAGCTGACAAAAACAATAATGTAATTTCTACCGGCAAATTCAGCGTTAAGAAATAATTTTTAAAAAATATATTTTTCAAACCCTATCAGGAAACTGATAGGGTTTTTTATTTTTTCTTATTGATCCTTGTTTTTTTCTTATCCCTTTCAGACCGAAATAGTTCTCCGAATTTATTAAAATCTTTGCGGAACGAAAGCGCAACGCCATAAGTATCGCGGTTCCTTTCTTCAATTACATCATACTGACTTCGACTGAATGCCTGCGCAACAAAGCGACCATCTGGAGTAATTTTATATTCCAATGTAAAATCAGACAGGTAAGCATTGCTTTGTTTACTTGAAGTTGTACTGTTCACATCATAATTTCCTCCAACATCAATTGAAACACGATCATGAAAAAAAGATTTTGTTAACACCAATTGAAGCTCACTTCTTTTTGCATACAAATCAGTTGTTGTTCCGCTTGTATTGGGTAATCCACTGCTGCCATTGTTGTAATTCAAATCAACACCAATATTAAATTTATTTTGCGATGCCCAGTAGCTGAATTGATTGGATAAAAATTCACTCACACTTGTTGTTACACCGCTTGATACTAAACCACCAGTATTAGCATCAGGAGGAAGAAAGCGGTTGATCATCAGCAATCCAAAAACTTGCTTGTTCAATTCATTTTCATCAGCGCGAATTTCACTTAATTTTCTTGAAGTAAATGAATTGGAACTCGTAGCGTTTTTTGGTTCGCGAATATCAAATGCAATATTTGGAGTTAACAAAGAACCGGTTAATCGCATTGAAACATCAACCGGAATTTTTTTTTCAATGTCTTTTTTATCTGCTTCGGATAGTTGATCAATTGAAACCAAATCGGCAAACGAAACACGACTTAATGAATAAATAGCATTGATGTCGATTTGCGCCTGATACGGATCGCCGTTCCATGAGATGGAACTTCCTTTTTCAATGATGAATTTTTTGTTGAAGAAATTTTGCAATGTGAAATTGTAATCACCTTTTTCAATCACATAATTTCCATACATGTTAAAGTTGCCATCCATATCTATTTCTAAACGAACATTTCCATTTCCTGTTCCTGAAATAATATCGCCGGCTTTCTGATCAAAAATAATATTGACTTTAGCTAACGGATTTAAGGTGAGATCAAAATTTAATTTCAGTATGCTGCTGCTTTCAGCAATTTTATTCTGAACAAGTTTCACCGTATCGTTTCTGCTTACAAATCTTATGAATGAATTTCCGGAAACAGATGCATCATCTGAAACCGGAATTGATATCTCAGTACCTTGCTTTGATGTTAAAGTCGCGCTCATATCAAGCGCATCAATACTTCCATTGATTAGCAATGTTCCTCCTGCATAAGCAGTTCCGTAAAACGCTGTGTTATCAAATTGATTTGTATTGAGTAAATGAAAATTCTTTGTGGTTAAATGGAGTTTTAATTTAAAATCAGACAGGTATTGATGGGTGATTTCTCCACCGGCCAAAGCTGAATTTCCTTTGTCGTCGTAAATGGTAAACTCTCCAAGATCAATTTTGTTTTCATATAATTTCACCGTTTCTCCGCTGAAACTATATGATGTACCGAGGTAATTAATTTTTGTTGTGGCAGAAGGAATTACCAACGAGCCCGATAGCTTCGGTTTATCTGTTGTGCCCGCAATAAATACCTGTCCAGCCACTTTTCCTTCAACAGCAGAAATATAATCGCCTAAATATTTTCCAAGTATTGGTAATTCGCATTTTACAATTTCAAATTTGAAGTTGATGGAGTCTGAATTAATTCCGGGAGCATAAATTCCCTTTAACTCAATGTCGTATAAATCGTCTTTCACTTTTGCCTCAATGTTCATTTGATCTTTTGCAGGATCATAATCAACTATGGCAATTACTTTATCGGCACTGTCACCATTGAATCCGAATTGCAATGCAGTTAAATTTGCACTGTATCGGGGTTCGTCAAAAAGGTTCATAATATTTGCATATCCGGTTACTTTCCCTTTAACCTGATTGTTATTAAACATAAACAGATTGTAAAAATCTTCGATCTGCAAATTGTTGAATGCAAGTTTTATATCAGAAGTATCGCCAACATTCAAATTCTGAACACTTATAGTCTGGTCTTCATGAATCAGTTCTGTATTGCTGAATTGCAATGATTTATTGCCAATCAGAATTTCATTCCCTGATTTGAAATTCCAATTTTGCCCGTTCAACAAAAGTGATGAAGGCAAAAAGTTTACATGAATCTTTTCGTTGGCACCAAATGCTTTTGCCACTAAATCAATTTTATATTTTCCGGAAACATCATTTGCTTTTATGTTAAATAAAACCTTGTCGTTTTCCAATGATGCAGAAACAAATGGATCTAAAATTTTTAAGCTATCGTTAACCTGCAAAAAATTTGAAGTAAGAGAAAGACTTAACATATTCTCGTTTGTTTCTCCGATTAAAACCAAATCGCGTGAAAATGTTTTTCCATATTTTATATAAGGAATTACACCATCAAAAATTATTTCGTTACTGGAGTTATCGAAATGCCCGTTGATGGTTGTATTTGATAAACCTTCAATTCCATTCAGAAAAAAATTATTGAAATCTTTCATTTCATTTAACCGAATTGCAAAATCAAAATTTTGTGATGAAGGTGATTCACCAAGATCGGTTGGAAAGGAGGGTAAGTATTTTTTTATAGCATCTACAATTGCATCAGGTAATTCAGGTAAATTAAACTGACCATTAACATCTACCGAAAGAATATCAGATCGCAATTCTAATTTTTTTTGATTGCCGCCAATTTCATTCACTGAAAACGACAGGTTCTTTATTTTGTAGGTATCAGTTTCGTCACTGATTATTGTTTGAGTGGCAGTAATAATTCCAGTTCCGGTTAATGGATTTTGCCCTTTTAAATTTATATTCAGATTAGATGAAAAAGTAAGTGGTCGCGATATCAATCCCAGCTTATCCAGATTTGCATTTTTTATTTCTGCATAAAAATCATAGTCAGGAATGCTATCCTGCAAATCAACTTTACCCTGAAAATCAAACTGAATATTCGGATCGTCGATAACTAATTTGCCATTAAATATTTTTGAATCCAGAATACCGTTTACTGAAATATTGTGATAAGCATATCCTAGTACTTCAAACTTATCAATTTGCGAAACAAGTTTTGTGTTTAAATCTTTCAACATAAATCCGGAACCGGATATCGTGGTTGAAAAACTTATCTTACCTAAAGTGCTGTCGAGCTGAAATATTTTACCAATAGCAAAATTGGAAGTTGATACTGAACCACTGTAAGTTGGAATTCCTTTATTCAGTTTCATGTTCAAATCGGTTTGAACCATGCCTTCATCAGTATTGATTAACATATTCCCCACAAAATCATTTAAGAATCCGGTTACATTTCCTTTTAATGAAATGGTTCCTGCACGGGTTAATTCTTTTGGAAGAATGATATCGGGATAAATAATTTTTAAGTCAGCGGCCGATGAAATTCCTTCATCTAATTGCAAATCGAAAAACATTCCGTCGACCGATGGAAGACCTTGGATGGTGCCCTTTCCTTTTATTACAGTTTGGTTGGCTGCTTTTACATACAGGTTTTTCATTTTCAGGTTGTCAACTGTGCCATTAAATTTTCCAGACACTTCCATGGGGTCCATCATTTTTTTTAGTTCAGTTGAAAAACAAGCTAAGTCAGAAAGTGCGAGGTGACTGTTTTTAAAATCAGCTTTCATATACACTGAAGAAATAAAATCATAAAATGCAGGGAAGTTGAAATAGTTAAATTCAATGCGTTCTTTTATTTCAGTGCGTGGAAGTTGAAGCAGTAAATCGGTTAGGATTGATTCATTGGGAGTAACCCTTGCATTGGCTGTTAACTTCACAATTTCCAATCCACTTTGTTCACGAGTACTTAAATTTTTTATGAATCCGGTAATGGTATCCATCAATATTTTTCCATTCTCAATATCAAAATTGATTTTGCTGAAATCCATGTGATTAAGATCAAACAAAGTGGTATCATGAACCCGGTTTTCTTTTTCATAAATAAAACGCCCGTTAGTAATTTGAAATTTATCGGCGAGCAACACAAATGATTTTGTATTGATATGATAAATGTTCGTGTCGTTTTCAGTAGTCGTTTTTGATTTTATTTTCGGAAATGAATCATACAAGGTCGTGATTTCAATAAGCGGTTGATTCAGAATTATTTTCTTCAAATCAAGAACCGGTTCATCTAAACTCAACTTGTTAAATTCAACTATTAATTCCGGAACATGAACGGTTACATCAACAGCAGGTTCATCGCGATAAGTAAAACTGATTTTCTTAAAATGAACAGTTCCGATTTTTAAAAATGGATTCTTGCTGATGGAGGTAGTAGTGTCGTTTGATGCAAACGCATCAGCAATATATTGATAATTAAAATCCGAATCATCACGACCTCTGAATAAACGCACCCTTGCATTTTCTAAAGTCAAATCTTTTATTTCAAAATTCTGATTGAGTAATTCAAACACACCCAATCGTGCTTCCAGGTTTCCAGCATATAAAATAGTATCGCGCGTTTTATCTTCAATTAAAATTTCTTTCAGTACGGCAGTTGTAAAAAACTGAATGTTCACGCTTTTAACACTCACTTTAGTTTGTAGTTTGTTCGATAAGTAATCAGAAACCTTGTGAACCAGGTAAGTTTGAACTCCGGGTTGTTGAATCAGAATATATAAAATGCCGAACAGCAACAGCAGTGAGATGAGTACCCACAATAATATTTTAGCTATTCGTTTTAAAATCACTTTTTAGTTGAGATGAAATTTTATTCTGAAAGTTTAACTGCAACTTTAGATTTACAGCGCGGATAAATTTAGATTGAAAAAAGTAAAATCAACAAAACATTCACTTGTCAGTTACCATTCTTGCCATTGAATCCTCGTGCGACGAAACTTCGTGTGCTGTTATGCACGACGAAATTTTGTTATCAAACATTATTGCCGGACAAGATGTGCATCAGCAATACGGGGGAGTAATTCCGGAACTGGCTTCGCGGGCACACCAACAAAACATTGTACCTGTTGTCGCTACTGCATTAAAGCAAGCAGGTGTTGAACGAAAGAATATTTCTGCTATTGCATTTACCGAAGGACCGGGATTAATAGGCGCTTTGTTAGTTGGAAGTTCTTTTGCAAAAGGATTGTCGCTTGCATTAAACATTCCGCTCATTGCTGTAAACCACATGCAGGCTCATGTGCTGGCGCATTTTATTGGAGAACCAAGACCTCAATTTCCATTTTTGTGTTTAACAGTTTCGGGTGGACACACACAAATTGTTTTAGTCAAAGATTTTTTGCAAATGGAAGTTATTGGCGAAACGTACGACGATGCAGCAGGTGAAGCATTTGATAAATCAGCAAAATTGTTGGGCCTACCTTATCCGGGAGGACCCATGATTGACAAATTAGCGCGAGAAGGAAATGCGGAGCGATTTAAATTTCCGGAACCGAAAGTTGATGGATACGATTTTAGTTTTTCAGGATTGAAAACATCAATACTTTATTTTCTTCGGGATGAAAAAAGGAAGAATGAAAATTTTGCTAACGAAAACCTCAATGATATTTGTGCTTCTATTCAAAGCAGAATTGTTTCCATACTGCTTCACAAATTAGAAAGGGCAGCAAGTGATTTGAAAATAAATCATATTGCCATTGCAGGCGGAGTTTCAGCAAATAGTTTTTTAAGAAATCAATTGGTGGAATATGGAAAGAAGAATAACTGGAAAACTTTCATTCCAAAATTTGAATATTGTACTGACAATGCCGCGATGATTGCAATGGGTGGTCATTATAAATTTTTAAGAGGGGAATTTGAAAATCAATCGGTGATTCCGAAGGCAAGACTTCCAATTACAGCTCATCTTTAATTTTTACATTTTAATTTTTAATTTGAATAAATGGCTCGGATAAAAATAGAATTACCATCTCATTTTCATTTCAAAACAGAAATCCCTATTCGTGTTACCGAAATAAATTATGGTGGACATTTAGGCAACGATTCAATGCTCTCAATTATTCAGGAAGCAAGAGTTCGGTTTTTGAATTCGATTGGAAGCACTGAATTAAATTTTTTTGGAGTGGCAATGATTATGAGTGATGTGGCGGTTGTTTATAAAAGCGAAGGATTTTATGGTGAAGTATTAAAAGTTGAAATTGTTGTTGCGGAAATTTCAAGAGTGGGATTTGAATTATTGTATAAAATTTCTGAATCAAAAACCAATCGCGAAGTTGCAATTGCAAAAACAGGAATGGTTTCATTTGATTATATTAATCGGAAAGTTGTGTCGGTACCTGATGAATTCAAAAAATTATTTTTATAAATGGAATTGAAAAATAAAGTTTCAGTAGTTACTGGTGTCAGTAGAGGAATTGGAAAAGCTTGTGTTGAAGCATTGTTGAAGCAAGGAGTTAAAGTAGCAGGTTGGGGATTACGAAAACCGGAATTCACTCATCCTGATTTTCATTTTATTCATTGCAATGTAAAAGACCCGTCAGCAGTTGAATCTGCTTTAGCGGACACAATTGAAAAATTTTCCACTGTAAATATTTTAATAAACAATGCAGGGCTTGGATATTTTGGAAAGATTGAAGAAATGTCGTTGGAGCTATGGCATGAAATGTTCGCTGTAAATGTTCACGGAGTTTTTTATTGTCTGAAGAATGTGATTCCTATAATGCGCAAACAAAAATCAGGGCACATCATCAACATCAGTTCCATTGCAGGTAATACTTCTGTTGTTGAAGGTTCAGGATATTCTGCAACTAAGGCTGCGGTGAAAGCAATTACACATTCCATTTATCGCGAAGTTCGCAGTGATAATATAAAGGTGACCGCCATTTATCCGGGTTCAACCAACACGGATTTCTTCCATAATTTTCCAAATTCAATGAGAGCAGAAGATATGATTGATCCCAAAGATATTGCTGACAGCATTATTCATTTACTTCAAACACCCGATGATTTTTTACCTCTTGATTTTGAAGTAAGAACGATGCGGGCGAAATAAATATTTTGAAAACATAAGCGGTTGCAAGTTCAAAAAGTTGTATCCTTTTCTCTTTAAGTTCCATTTCTATATTTGCCACCCCCAATAAATTATAATTATGTCAATAAGAAAAATTGCAATTCGTCAAGCGCTTCGTGAAGCAATGAATGAAGAAATGCGTCGTGATCCGAATGTGTTTTTAATGGGAGAGGAGGTTGCCGAATACAATGGCGCTTACAAAGTAAGTCAGGGAATGTTGGAAGAGTTTGGTGATAAGCGGGTGATAGACACACCGATTTCTGAATTAGGCTTTGCAGGCATTGCAGTTGGTGCAGCCATGAATGGCACACGACCAATTGTTGAATTCATGACATGGAATTTTGCTGTACTTGCTTTTGATCAGATTGTAAATAGTGCTGCAAAAATGTTAAGCATGACCGGCGGACAATTTAATTGCCCCATTGTCTTTCGCGGACCAAGTGCGTCAGCCGGACAATTAGGTGCGCAACACTCACAGGCTTTTGAAAGCTGGATGGCGAATGTTCCGGGGTTAAAAGTTATTTCAGTTTCAAATGCATATGATGCAAAAGGTTTATTGAAATCAGCTATCAGAGATAATGATCCGGTTTGTTTTTTTGAATCAGAAGTCAGTTATGGCGAATTAGGTGATGTGCCCGAAGAAGAATATTTAATTCCGATTGGTTTAGCAAATGTGGTGCGCGAAGGAAAAGATGTTACCATCGTTTCGTTTAATAAAATGATGAAGGTTGCAATAGCTGCTGCTGGTGAATTAGCAATGGAAGGAATAGAAGCCGAGGTGATTGATTTAAGAACAATACGCCCGCTCGATCACGATACCATTATCAAGTCAGTGATGAAAACAAATCGTCTGGTTATATTAGAAGAAGCATGGCCGTTCGGCAGTGTGTGTACTGAAATTACTTATTGTGTGCAGAAAGAGGCGTTTGATTTTTTAGATGCACCAATCAGAAGAGTTACAACTCAAGATGTTTCACTTGGTTATGCGCCAACATTTGTTGATGCATTTATGCCCAATGTTTCAAAACTTATTTCTGCTGTGAAAGAAGTAATGTATCGGTAGAAAATTGTTTCTCTGAAAATGAAAAAAAGAAAGGCTCCGATAAAATCAGAGCCTTTTTCATTCTAACCTTAGCTTTTTATTTTCTAAAGACCAAAAGCATAAAAGTATTGACCGGGTACATCAGGATAAGTTCCTTCAATCATTACTCCTCCTTTTTTATTTTCTAAAATATTTTTTAAATCTGCAACACTTGTAATTTGTTTGTTGTCGACTTTTGTAATAATAAATCCTTCACGAATGTCAGTATATCTGGCAAGTTTTCCATCAACAATTTTTAAAACTTTTGCGCCGCCGGATAGGCCTAAAGTTTTTTTATCGTTTGAAGATAATTCTCCAAACTGTGCTCCAAGAAGTGTGAACGATGCAGTTGATTGCTCATCCATATTCATTGTTCCTTCTCTGTTTTTTAAAATAACACTTGCAATTTTTTCGGTTCCGTTTCGTGAATATGAAACAGTTATTTTATCACCGGGATGATAATTTGCAACCTGTTCTTGCAATGAGGGAACTGTATTTACTTCCATGCCATTTATTCGTGTTACGATATCACCGACTTTTAATCCAGCTTCTTCGGCAGCGCTTCCCTGATAAATGGTATCTATATAAACTCCTTTCGAATTTTCAATTCCTTTTGCTTTGGCTAAATCAGCATTTATTTCAGCTATACCAACACCGAGGTAACCACGCTGCACAGTTCCGAATTTCATAATATCACTTACAACTTTGCGAACAATATTTACTGGTATTGCAAATGAATAACCGGCAAAAGTTCCGGTGGGAGTGGCAATAGCACTATTGATTCCAACTAATTCACCTTCCGGATTTACCAATGCACCTCCGCTGTTTCCTGGATTAACTGCTGCATCAGTTTGAATAAAACTTTCTATTACCCCTTTGTTTTCGGTATCTTTTAAGATATTAATATTTCTTCCTTTGGCGCTAACTATACCTGCGGTTACTGTTGATTCTAAGTTAAAAGGATTTCCAACAGCCAACACCCATTGACCAACTTTTACAGAATCAGAATTTCCGAAAATAATGAATGGAAGATTTTTCTCATCAATTTTAATCACCGCTAAATCAGTTGAAGGATCGGTACCAACCACTGTGGCTTCGAACTCAGTTTTATCAGATAAAATAACTACTAATTTATCACCATTCTCAACCACATGATTATTAGTTACAATATAACCGTCATCAGAAATTATTACTCCCGAACCCGATGATTCGCGCGGCTGATTGTGGTATGGATCAGCATAACCCCAATTAAACTGATCGCCAAAAAAATCGCGAAATGGATCGTTACTATATCCACGGTTTGAAACGGGTTTTGGGGTGTAGGTAGTTCTTATATGAACAACAGCGGGAGTGGTCATTGCAGCCGCAAAAGTGAAATCAAGATTCCCAGGAACCCCGATCTGAGAATTGGTTAAACGGGCAAACCTTGCAGCGTTTTGCTGATTATTAAAATGGGTAGAAGGATTAAAATTGCCATTAAAATAATTAATGGCTGCAACAGTAATCACTGAACTTATTACGGCTGTTAAAATGGTGGAACTGAATTTTTTGATGTTCATTTTTAAAAATGATTTATGTTTTTGATGACTGAATTTTGTGAAATTTGCATTTGCATTTTTACAAATTATATGCCGATGAACGAAAAGCATTTAATTTTTATTTTATAGAAATGAAAATTAATTGTAGCATTTGTTTACTCATCTAATTAATTTAAGAACTAACTAATGTCAAATTTACAGCATGAAAATAAATTTTGTCAAGTACCAGGGAGCCGGAAATGATTTTATTCTGTTTAATGGTAAAACCATTTCCGAATTGAAAGGTTCAACCATTAAAAATATTTGCGATCAGCACTTTGGAATTGGTGCTGATGGATTAATTGTATTAAAGGAATGCCCAACTGCTGATTATGAAATGGCTTATTACAATGCTGATGGAAATCTTGGCAGTATGTGCGGGAATGGTGCAAGATGTGCGGCGGTTTTTGCTTTCGATCAACAAATTGTAGATTCAAACATCATGAATTTTAAAGCTTCTGACGGAATGCACACAGCTATTGTGTTCCCTGATGGATTAGTTAAAGTAAGTATGACTGATGTAAGGAGTTGGACATTTTCCGGTGATGATTTTATTATTGATACCGGATCGCCACACTACATTAAACAGGTTGTTGGATTGGATGAATTAGATGTGAAAACTGAAGGAAAAAAAATAAGAAACAATAATGAATTTAAGGAGCATGGAATTAATGTGAATTTTGTAGAAGAGAAAAATAATCAGTTATTCATGCGCACATACGAGCGTGGTGTGGAAGACGAAACACTTGCTTGCGGAACAGGAACAGTTGCTGTAGCCATTTGCAGCCGAATAAAAAATTGTAACCCCATACACGGAAAATTTGAAGTACCAGTCAATGCTCTTGGCGGAAATTTAAAAGTGATAGGTGAATTTGCAGAAGGAATTTTCAGGAACATTTATTTGATTGGTCCTGCACAAAAAGTATTCGAAGGAACAATTGAAATAGTATAAAATTTTACCTAAGATATTATAAAAACAAAAACCGCCCTTTCAAATTTGAATAAACGGCTCTTGAAGTCCAAAACTATTTCCCCAATAAAAATGAAAAGATAGATTGATTAACGACAGTCGTTCGCTTAATATTATATAAGGTGAATATTATTTGTTAGGTCAATCTGTTTTCTCCGTTTCGAAATATTTATTAATGATAAAATTATTCATTGGTGTTAAGCGCATCCTTATTAGCACCTAACGATTCAATTTTTTTATAACCATACGGGCAATGTGTGCATCCATTGGTACAACAGTAGCCTCGTTTCAAATGATATTTTTCGGTAAATACCAATAATCCGGATTCATTAAAATAATAATCTTCGTTGTTTGTGTCTGTTGTTTCCAACTATAAAAAGTTTAATGAGGAAAACCTGTTAATGGTATTTGCTGTTCTCGGCAAGATTAGCTTAAATTTGGGCCGTGATAAAAAGAATTTTAACAATTTTCTTTCTGTTTATTTTTACTGTTGCCACCACAGGTGTCATAATTACATCAAACAATTGCGATATACGCAAATGTAAAACCGAATCAAATTGTTGCAGCAATGAAAAGGCGGATTGTTGCACTTCAGTTTCTGTATTCTTAAAATTGAATAATGATTTTCGTTCAACAGAAAATCAGAAAATAAAATTTTCATCTCCTGAGATTTCATTTCTGATAACAAGAGCTATTTTCTCTGCGGTAAATTTTGTTTCAGTAAAAAATAAAATTAAAGACACATCACAGTCTCTGTTATTAGGCGAACTTTCATATTTGCAGACCTACAGAATCTGATTTGTAAATTCTATCCACTTCATAATATAGTGGAGATAGCCATTGGGGCTTTTCTGTTTATTCACAAAATAATTTTATGAGAAAATTAATCATTGAGTTTATTTTTTTAATAAGTGTTTTTTCCAAAATACAAGCACAACCAATAACCGGCACAGTTGCCGAAACTGATGTCGAAGGAAAAGAAATTCCAATCATTGGCGCTAATGTTTTCTTTCTAGGAACAAATAATGGAACCATTTCAGATGCGAACGGTAAATTTCAATTAATAAAATCATCGACATCAGGAAGCAAGATTGTAGCTTCCTACATTGGTTATGTAAATGATACTATAAATGCTGATGGAACAGATTTAAAAATAATTCTGGCAAAATCTGTAACACTGAATGATGTGATAGTGAATGGCCAGAAATCAGATTCATATATCAGTTCGCTTAATCCGCTGAAAACTGAAGTTCTGACTTCAACAGAATTAAGAAAGAATGCATGCTGCAACCTAGCTGAAAGTTTTGAATCGAACCCAACGGTTGATGTATCTTTTACAGATGCAGTTACCGGTGCAAAAAAAATTCAGATGCTTGGCTTGTCAGGAATTTATGTGCAGACTATGACAGATGTATTGCCAACTATTCGGGGTTTGTCAATTAATAATGGAATGAATTGGATTCCTGGTCCTTGGGTTGAATCCATTCAGTTGAATAAAGGAACCGGTAGTGTGGCAAATGGATTTGAATCCATTACAGGGCAAATAAATGTGGAACTAAAAAAACCGGAGACTGCTGAGCGTTTTTTCATAAACATGTATGGAAGTTCCGAAGAAAGAGGAGAACTGAATTTGCAATTTGCACACAAGTTCAATAAAAAATTAAGTACACTTTTATTGGCAAGCGGAAGTCAGATGAAAAATGCACAGGATAAAAACGGCGATACTTTTATGGACCAACCCGACTACCAGCAATTGCAGTTAATGAACCGCTGGAAGTTTTTAGCAGGCAAGCACATTGAAGGAATGTTTGGTGCAAAGTGGGTTTATGATTCACGAAACGGAGGTCAGATGCCAGATCACTTACACAATGGAGGAATAGCATACCAAACCCATATGGATGTAAATCGGCAGGAAGCATTTATCAAAACCAGTTTAAATCCCAATAAAATTTATCAAAGCCTTGGGTTACAGTTGTCAGGAATCAATCACGAACAGAAAGGGTTTTTCGGATTGAAAAATTATTCGGGTAACGAGCAAACGCTTTATGCAAATCTGATCTGGCAATCCATCATCGGAAATACAAAACACAATTATCGTTTGGGAGGCACTTTTTTGGCCGATCATACCTCCGAAGTTTTCGACACCATTTATACAGGATATAAAAACAATATCCCCGGAGCGTTTTTCGAATACACTTATGATGATTTGAAAAATTTTTCTGCAGTGTTAGGCTTGCGAACCGATTATGTGAATCAGACAATCAATTTAACTCCGCGTTTGCATATCAGGTATGCAGTAACCAAAAGTGCAACTTTAAGAATGTCGGCTGGAAGAGGATTCAGGGCGGTGAATTTGTTTGCTGAAAATCCTGCAATTATGGCAACTTCAAGAACAATAATATTTACAGAAAAACTTAATTTGGAAAGTGCATGGAACGGAGGATTAAATTTCACCAGAAGTTTTTACATAAAAAACAGAGAGGCCACATTAAGTTTTGATTTATATCGAACTCAATTCGTCAATCAGGTAGTACTCGATTATGATCAGTCTCCGCAATTTATTTATGTGAGCAATTTGCATGGTCAATCCTTTGCCAATAGTTTTCAGGCTGCTTTCAATTTCTTTCTCATTGAAAAATTAGAAATCAGGTTGGCTTACAAATTCAATGATGTGCAGCAAACATTAAATAAACAACTGTTGCAAAAACCTTTAACACCCAGGCACCGTGCTTTGTTTAATGCTGCGTATGCATTAAAAAATCACTGGAAGTTTGATGCCACAGTTCAATGGGTAGGAGAACAACGGCTACCTTCCACCTTAAATAATCCCGAGGAGTTCCAATTGCCACAGCAATCTCCATCGTATTTCAGAGTACTCGGGCAAATTACCTACATTAAGCACAGGTGGGAATTTTATATTGGTGGTGAAAACCTCAATGATTTCCGACAGAAGAATGCCATCATCAGCGCTGATGAACCTTTTGGACCATATTTTGATTCGTCATTGGTGTGGGGGCCATTAACAGGAAGAATGGTATACACAGGAATCAGATTTACTTTAAAATAAAACTTAATTTCAATTAAAATTCAAATCAAAATGAAATCACAATTTTTAAAAACCAATAAAAAAATAATCATGAACAAAAACAAATTCATCATCATTGCTTTTTTGTTTGCAGGATTTGCAAGCATAATAACCAGCAAATCTTTTGCAGTAGCTGCAGGAGGTAAAGAGAAAGCCGTCATTCAAACCTCATCACAATGTGGCGAATGCAAGGAACGCATTGAGGCTTCATTGAATAAGTTGGATGGAATAAAATCATTGGATTTAAATCTCGACAACAAAAAATTAACAGTTGTATTTGATCCGTCGAAAGTCACGCTGGCCCAAATTAAAACTGCGGTAAGCAACACCGGTTACGATGCTGATGATGTGAAGGCCAATGAAGAAGCTTATAACAATCTGCCAAAGTGTTGCCAGAAAGGCGGTCACTAATAGTAATTGTACTGTTTTGGTTAAAGGTGAATAGTCTTAAAATAAAAAAGTCCTCTGAAATTTCAGAGGACTTTTTTTTATGAATAGTGTTCAATTGTTTATGCTTTTGCAGCCTCGCCTGTCAGTACCATTTTTTCTTTGATACGGGCTTTTTTACCTTTCAAATCTCTCAGGTAATAAATACGGGCGCGGCGAACTTTACCTTTTTTATTTACTTCAATGCTTTCAATGTTTGGTGAATAAAAAGGGAAAACACGGTCAACACCCACACCTGAAGCAATTTTGCGCACAGTGAAAGTAGCTGTTTCGCCATGACCTTTTTTCTGAATCACATCGCCACGGAATGCCTGGATTCTTTCCTTTACTCCTTCAATGATTTTATAATTTACAGTGATGTTATCACCGGCCTTAAAATCGGGGAATGTTTTTTTGGGGGTTAATTGTTCGTGAACAAATTTTATGGCGTCCATTGCTATTGCTGGTTTTAAAAATTGAGGCGCAAATATAGAATTATGAACGGAAATAGGAAATCTAACTTTAATAATAAATCATCAGTTGATGTTGGTAAATCAAGTATTAGAACATTTAGAAAAAATCAATTCTCAATCAACCCTCTTCCTTCTTTTTTCAGCAGACCTTGTTCTTTTAATTCCTTCATTATTTTATCGAGAATGCCATTGATAAACTCACCGCTTTTGGGAGTGCTGTAGTTCTTGGCAATATCTATGTACTCGTTCATAGTTGCTTTGATAGGAATATTAGGGAAGTATAATAATTCGGCGAGCGCCATTTTCATCAGCATCAAATCTATTTGTGCCAATCGTTCTTTATCCCAGTTTTCTAATTTGGGTGTAATTAAACTCCCGAGATATTCTTCGTTATAATAAACTCGGTTTAATAATTCATTAGAAAACTCATGTTCTTCGTTCATGCTTTCCGGAAATTTGATGAACTTTTCGTTTCCCTTTACAATTTCCTTTTCAACCTGCGTGGCAATTTTATCAATCAATAACACCAATTGATTTTCAATAATTGTTGCATCATCATTCCAGGTAGTAAACGAATCTTCAACATGCTGCGTGAACAATTCGCTCAGCAATAAAACTTTGCGATACAGATAAAGAATCAATCGCTTGTCTTCTTCAATTGGAGGATTCTCTACCTGAATATAATTTTTGTAAGCAGAAGTATCTTCCAACGCTTTAAACCAGGTGCGGAAATAATCTGTATCGGGAAGGTAGGTTAACTTCTGTTCACGGATTATTCGCTTGAAGTTTTCATCCAATACTAATTTCTGTATAATAGGATTGTGAAAAATGCGGACAGAAACTTTTTTGTCGGCCTCGGTTGGTAAATGTTTTGACGATTTATGACCTGCGTCTTCTACTGAATACTCAGCAGTCTTTTCAATAAGGTATAAATTATAAATGAGCAGCCGGAACGAATTATTTATCCGTTCGCGTAATGATTTTTCTAAAGTGGTAAACGGAATATCAGGACTTTGTTCATGCGTGTAAAGCACCTGCATCACCTTTATCCGAACATTTCTTCTGCTTAACAACATGTTTCAATAATTAAAAAGAACTTAAAAAATACTTACCTGAAAAATTAATTTCTGTTATCAGAGTCGTGCATTCAAAGAAGCAATATCTTTCAATCGTGCATTGGCCATTTGCATGGCGGCTTGCTGTGTAGTGATGTTGCTTGCTTTAGCTATACTGAAAATTTCCAGCAGTCTTTCGTAAATCCGCTCGGTCTGACTCATTACTCTTTCGCGATTGTAACCTTCCAATTCACCCGATACATTTATTAATCCTCCGGCATTAATAACAAAATCAGGAGCGTATAAAATCCCTTTTTCAATTAACAGATTACCATGCACCACTTCATCTGCCAATTGATTGTTAGCAGCACCAGCCACAATGTTGCATTTCAGTCTTTCAATATTATCATCATTCAAAGTGGCCCCGAGAGCGCAAGGAGCATATATATCCATGTCCACATCATACACTGCATCAGGTTCAACACCAGCTACTTTGTAAGTTTTAATCATGTATTGAATCCGGTCGGCATGAATATCAGTAACTGTCACTTTTGCTCCTGCTTCAACAAGGTGCTTCACTAAAACCTCACCCACATGACCTGTACCTTGAACCATTACTTTCTTCCCGCTCAAATCATCATTGCCATACATTTCTTTTACTGATGCTTTCACGCCAAGAAAAGTTCCGTATGCAGTAACAGGAGAGGGGTCTCCACTGCCACCCATGTTTTCAGGAATACCTGTTACATGTTCAGTTTCCAGACTAATCCATTCCATGTCGCGGGTGCTGGTTCCAACATCTTCAGCAGTAATATATTTTCCACCCAAACTCTCGATAAATTTTCCGTAACGGCGCATCATGGCTTCCGATTTATCGGTGCGCGAATTACCAATGATAACAGCCTTGCCACCCCCAAGATTTAATCCGGCAGCAGCAGCTTTAAAAGTCATACCACGACTGAGTCGAAGCACATCATTGATGGCTTCGGCTTCGTTGTTATAATTCCAGAAACGGGTTCCGCCAAGTGCAGGGCCAAGAACTGTATTATGAATGGCGACAATTGATTTTAAACCGCTTGCCTTGTCGTTAAAGAAAACAACCTGTTCATGGTCGTATCCGCTTATCTGTTCAAAAATTCCGGGAGATTGAATAGCTGCTTCCACTTTACTTTTTACCACTGTCATGCAGTCTGATTTTTTTGTTTAGAATTGTCCCGCCAAAGGCGAAGGGTGGCAAATCTATGTTTATTTTCCAAGTTGCAAAAAGTAAGGGAACGAAGTGAAAAATTTAATCAGCCTTAACAAGTATTTCTGGAAATACAGATGGCGGTTAGGTTTGGGCGTCGTTTTTATTTTTTTCAGTAATCTGTTTGCGGTTTTGTCGCCCGAAGTTGTGAGATATGCAATTGATTTCACCATCAGTCAGGTGAAGTTTGCATCACTATTGAATGGTTTTAAATTATCGGGGGCTTTTGGTTCAATCCTTACAAAAAGCATCGTAGCATTTTCTGTAATCATTTTTGCCTTTGCATTATTGAGAGGTTTGTTTTTATTTTTTATGCGTCAAACATTGATTGTAATGTCTAGGTACATAGAGTATGACCAAAAGAATGAATTGTACAATCATTACCAACGACTTGACCAATCATTTTATAAAGAGAATAATACAGGTGATTTAATGTCGAGAATTACTGAAGATGTGTCGCGAGTGCGTAATTATACCGGACCTGCTATTATGTACATCATCAATACAGTCATTCTATTTGCAATGGTATCTTACACCATGTATCGTGTGAATGGTGAACTGACTTTATATGCATTAGCACCACTTCCGGTTTTAGCAGGTTGTATTTTTTTTGTGAACAGTATTATTGAAAGAAGAAGTGAAGCAATACAATCGCAACTGAGTGCGCTCACCACCGCAGCTCAGGAAACTTATTCGGGTATAAGAGTGATTAAAGCTTATGTACAAGAACGGATGGCAGAAAAATATTTTAACGACGAAAGTATTGAATACAAGAAACGGCAATTGAAACTTGCGCGGGTAGAATCATTTTTCTTTCCAACCATTTTTATGTTGGTTGGATTCAGCACAATCTCAGTAGTTTTTATTGGTGGAAATAAAGTGATGAACGGACAAATTACTCCCGGAAACATCGCAGAGTTTTTCATGTACATCAACATGCTCACATGGCCAATTGCTTCAATGGGTTGGGTGATGGCTTTGATTCAACGCGCATCGGCTTCGCAAAAAAGACTGGATGAATTTCTTTCCATTCAACCGAAAATTATAAACCCGAATACTGATAAGCATGAGATTAGAGGTGATGTGGAGTTTCACAATGTTTCTTTCACTTATAACAATACCGGAATTACTGCATTGAAAAATATTTCTTTCCATTTAAAAACAGGAGAGAAGATGGCAGTGATTGGAAGAACCGGTGCAGGAAAAACAACCATCGCAAATTTATTTACACGGGTGTTTGATGTGAGTGAAGGAAGTGTTTTGCTGGATGGAATTGATATCCGTTCCATCAACTTACATGAACTGCGCGAACAGGTAGGAGTGGTGCCGCAGGATGTTTTACTTTTTTCTGATACTGTAACTAATAATATTTCATTCGAAAATGATACAGTTGATGAAATACTCACCGTTGAATTTGCCAATCGTGCAGCAATTGGTGATGAGATTCAGAGATTACAGCACGGATATAATACAATGGTTGGTGAAAGAGGAGTGATGTTATCAGGCGGACAGAAGCAACGGATATCCATTGCACGAGCATTAATAAAAAACCCATCGGTGTTAGTGTTAGATGATTGTTTATCGGCAGTGGATGCAAGAACAGAAAATAAAATTCTGCAGCAGTTCAATGAAGTGCTGAAAGAAAAAACGGCAATTGTAATTACACATCGCATTTTTACATTAATACAATTTGATAAAATCATTGTGTTGGATAAAGGAAAAATTGCCGAAGAAGGAACACACGACCAATTGATTTCGCGAAAAAGTTTGTACTACCAGCTTTTCGAATTACAACAGTCAGAAGAAAATAACTGATAATGTTTTGGCGGATAACCGAAAAATCTATATTTGCGAAGAACATAACTGAATATTAAATCACTTACTAAAAGAAATCAAGTGGAAGAAAACAATTTTAAAGGACAGCGAGAGGAGCCGGTTTACACCATTAAAATGAGAGCCGGACGCAGGCGCACTTATTTTTTAGATGTAAGAGAAACAAAAGGCAATGACTTTTACATAACTATTACTGAGAGCAAGAAGCGCCAGGATGGTGGATACGATCGTCATAAAATTTATTTGTATAAGGAAGACTTCAACAAATTTATGGAGTCGATGAACGATGTGGTGAATCATGTGAAGACCGTGCGCATGCCCGAGTATGATTATGATGAGTTCACAAAAAAACAGGAAGAATATGACCGCATGAGAGCTGAACAGGCACTCAATCCTCCAATGGAAGATAATGGTTATTCATCAGATGGAAATTCATCGTCAAACAATGATGAAGAAAATTCCGGTCGGATAATTGAAAACTCAACTTCAGGAAACATCAATGCAGGCAATGCAAATGATGATGTAAAGCTTCATGAAGAAAAGCCAACTGAAACTAATAAATCTTCATCAGCACCTACAGGCAATGATGATGATTTGAAATGGTAAATAGATTTTTATAGAAAAATTCAAAGCCATCTTGTTTTACAGGATGGCTTTTTTATTCATTATAATCTGTATTGAATAAATGGGAATAAAATTTTATTGCTTTGTATAGATCTCTTCGTCCTTACTATAGAAATAGCTATTGTTCATATTGGCGATAATATATTTTTTCAATTCATCGCTTGAGGCAAATTCTTCATCAATGTTTTCGGTTAATTCTTTCAATATTATTATTCCATCTCCCTTTATTTCCATACGATAGAGATAATAATCTTCCGGAGGCGCATCGCTGCCATTATCATTATAAATATTGAAAAAACTCACATTATTTATCAATGAAATAAATCCAAAGTATTTTTCATCTTCTGAGCCTTTGCTTCGTTTAATAATTGAATATATGAATTCATCCTTAGCTTCAATTTTATACTTGTTGTCTTCGCTGCTGTTGCTTTTCCAAGTGCCAATTAATTTCTGATCAATTTTTACTGAAGGAATATCAATTGATACAGAAGTTTGATAAGGACAGCCCCAAAAAGTTACAGCAATTGTTATAAGAAGGAGAAAAGAAAAAATGTTTTTCATAAATTTTATTTATTAAAGTAAAAAAAGGTCTTTCGGTTTAATTAAGTACAGTCAAAAATAGTAATGTATATATACGATTTTAATAAAAATTTTATTGCATCAATCCGTTTGAATTTTATTATCCTTCATTCATTTAAAAATGTAATCCGTGTTGTATAAAGATCTTCAACGGAGGTGGCAAAATGAAAGTAACCATTTAAAATATTTTGTGCAGCATCGTAATTCAAATTGCTGAACCAGTATTTTATTTCGTTTGATTTTATTTCAGAACTGAAATTAATTCGTGCAGGAATCTGAATTGAAAAATTATTCCCCTGAAAAATAATTTCTGATTTTTTTTTATAGGAGAAATAAGCGAATCAGGAATACTGATATTTTTTAATTCTTCCGGTTCAAATTTCCCATACACAAGATGCTCAACATTTATTTCGAGGGTTGAAAAATAGCCGGTATCATTTTTCACTACAAAAGGAATGGCAATGCTTCCTGTCACCGGATTTTTACTCCAGTTTTTCATTCGCTTACTGCTTTCATGAAACAAGCCAACCAACCATGTTTTGTTTTTGGATGAATCTTCAGGAGTGGCCTTTAACCACCAGACCCATTCGTAAGGATGCAACTCCGGATGGCAACTGTGATTACAATCCAAACAGGTAACACCATAAAATCCCATTGAAGGGAATTGCACCTGAAAATTCAAGTGATCTTTTAAACCCATTCCATTAGGTAGCGTAGGATAAAATTTTTCGTTTAACTGTGTTCGGAATTCTTTGGGAGGAGTGAGCTCGCAATGCAAACGATATTGAGTAATGTCAATATTATTTGTGTCGCGCACAAATGGGGGAAGCGAATAATCTTTTAAATAAGTTCCTCGGCGATAATCCTGCCGGCCAATTGATTTTTGCAAATCATATGATTCAAACTGACGCAACAGATACTTGCGCAAATGAAAATTTAAATCAAAATTGATATCGTACTCAGTAAATTTTTCATGACTGCTTTTTGTGTTTCGTGTAACCGTGCCTACAAATTTTTGCTTTGACATACTTTCTGCGCGCCAATTGTATCCACCTAATACATGCATCAGCCAGCCAACTGTAAAAATGCTGAGGTGCGTTTTTCTTTTTTCAATTGTTGAATCAAGCAACACCGGATTCACAAGGTCAATTATTCTTTCGTTAATGGTATCGTTTGCAGCTATTATATAATTCCGCAGTAATAAATGCTTGAAACTTTCATTTACGGGATGAAATTCATAAATTTTATAAATTGTTTGTCCAAAGCAAATTTTATTGCATAGAAATAGAAATGTTAATGAAATAATTAATTGAAATATTAATTTCATTGTCAATAGTAAAAAGAATTTCTGATTGCTTGAACGAAAAGCAATCATAATAGGATGTTGAATTTTGATTTTGAAATTAGTTTTTGGGAATAATAAAATCCGGAACAAAAAAGCATTAATACTTAACCCTATTTTTGTCGTACCATGAGAAAGAAAAAAATTATTGTTGCAATAACAGGTGCCAGCGGCAGTATTTACGCGAAAGTGCTGTTGAATAAACTTACGAAACTGAATGAAAATATTGAGACTATAGGGGTGGTGATGAGTGAAAATGCAAAAACCGTATGGCAGCACGAATTGAGCAATAACGATTATGAAAATTTTAATTTTTATGGCAAAAATGATTTCATGGCTCCGTTTGCAAGTGGTTCAGCCAAATACGAAACCATGATTGTTTGTCCATGTTCAATGGGCACAATAGGAAGAATAGCTGCGGGAACATCGGACGATTTAATAACCCGTGCTGCTGATGTGATTTTAAAAGAAAGGCGAAAATTAATTTTGGTAGTAAGAGACACACCATACAATTTGATACATCTCCGTAACATGCAAACTATAACCGAAGCGGGTGGAATTATTTGTCCGGCATCGCCTTCATTTTATTCAAAGCCTCAATCTTTTGAAGAATTAGCCGCTACAGTTGTTGATCGTGTTCTTGATTTGTGTGAATTACCGGTCACCACTTTCAGGTGGAACGAATAACTACTGAACAATCAATTTACTGACAGAATAATTTTCTGCAGAAACAGATTCAACAATGTAAACTCCTGATGAAAAATCATCAGTTGAAACCTGAAGATATTTTTCTGTTGTAGAATATTCGTGAACTAAATCACCGGTCAAATTAAGTATGCGAACCTGATTCAAGGGTTGTAAAGAAGTAATGGTAAAACGATCGGATGCAGGGTTCGGGAAGACTTTGAATGAAGTATTGTCAATTGCTTTTACTGCATTTGCACTTCCTCCGTTACTTCTGAAACTAAATGCTTCAAGAAAAACGCCACTATCAAAAACAAAATCGCTCGCATCCGCAATAGCAATTTTAAAATGATACGAAGAACCCGGAATCACAACAGCAAATGCAGTCAAGTTAAGTGTGAATCCATCCAGTGCAATATAAACTCCAGGTGGGTTTTCATTATCATAAAAATAAGCTGAGTTGTTTGTTGCATTTACATTGTTAATCGCAACAGGTATGCCACCGGGAATTGCCGCAACATTCTGCACCCCTGAAATTCCGGGGCCTGAAAGAAGTATTGCAAAGACATCGTTAAAAGGTGTTCCGACAAATTCAGGATATTCCTCAGAGCCAAATGCAAAATTAAATTCAAGTGTATCACCTGTAGGTATGCAATCGAATTCTAAAACACATGCATCATAGGTTACGGTTCCACAAAGTGCTGATAAATCAGAATCACCGGGAGTATTATTTGCAGTTGCTAAAAAAGCCGTGCTTGAATCGGCCAAAGCATTTGCATTTCCGGTACTTATAACTACCCCATTAGTAATTGACAATTCTGACGAACCATTGAAATGCCCATATGCCTGACTGTTGCAATTGATTGTCAGGTTTGAAATACTTACCCCTAAACCTTCTAATAGTGTTGTCATTGCAGTATCACTCAATCCTGTTTGAATGGTTAATTGAGCATTTGAAAATTCGAAACACAGAAGAAATGAAATAAGAAGTGTGAGTTTTGTTTTCATCTTATAAATTTTTATTTTACAAATGTAACGGGAATTAATTTCTTTCTGCTAAGCTTCAACCAACTCTTTTATCCGAACCAAAATTGGATTCCAACCTTCGCCATTGTTATATGATTCCTTGTATCTGCGTTCGCCATCGGCAACAGTGTTGTAATCACCCTGAGTAACATTTAAAATTGATTGCCCGTTTTGTTCAGTTAATTCATAAGTTACTGTTAAATAATTTTCAGGAATATCTTTTATTGAAGTATTGTTTGGGTCAAATACTGAATATGACAAATGTTTTCCTGATTCAATTTTCAAAATGTTCCCTTTAACAAAAATCATATTCTTCCCTTCGTATTCTGCTTGCCATAATAAAGTGCTCCCGACTTTCCAATCCGAAACAGTTTCGCAACCGAACATGTATTTTTTTGTTTGTTCAGGATTTGTTAAGGCCTCCCACACTTTTGTTGCAGGTGCATTGATGGTGATTGTGTTTTTTAGGAGTAGTGGTTCTTTCATTTCCTTTTTTTTAATAGTATTCCAATTTTCAAATGTCATTTCAAATTTAATTTCTCCATTCTTTAAAAGACCAAGATTTTTCCATCCGCATTTTGTGTAAAAAATTTCTGCGCGAGTTGCAGGTGATGTTCCCAGCCAAACAGTTTTTTCAGTTTTGCTGAAATACCATTTCATCATCAGGTTGTGCAGTTTCTTTCCAATTCCATTCTGGCTCCATTCTGGTTGAACAAACAAGGCCCAAATATTATTTTCTAATAAATCAACTATTGAAAATCCGACAACCTTTTGTTCCACTTCGCATACCCAGCCTTTTCCTCTGGCTGTTAAAAAATTTTCACAGTCAGCATCGGTTACTAATGAGGGATTTGATAAAACATTTTCTTTTACCGAATGTCGAACAATCTGAATTTGTTCAATGTCTTCAATTTTCGCTTCTCTGAAAATCATAATGAAATTATAGAATCACAAAAGTTAAGATTCAATTTTTTCCTGGTATTTTTTTCCGGCATACAAATCATAACCAAATAATTTGCAATCAATCTGCGCATTCATAAACCTGATTTTGCGTTTTGGTTTTAGTCCTATGAATTTTGCTGCTTCTAAATTTCCGGTGAAAACAAATCCTTTATAACCACTGCATTTTCGTTTCATAAAGTTGCCAATGGTTTTATATAATTCAATCAGTTCATCATCTCCACCACCCATTCTGTCACCATAAGGTGGATTCATTATTACTACTCCTTTCTCATCCGGAACAGGGGTATCTTCAACAGCACATTCAACAAAATCAATGAACTCGCTGACACCTGCGGCTTCTGCATTCAGCTTCGCATCACGAATAGCATCGGGATGAATATCACTTGCAATGATTTTAAAATCAATGTGGCTTTTTGAATTTAATGTGTTTTCATTATCCAACTCGCGATAAAATTCTTCTTCATTGTAATCTTTAAAATGCTGGAACGAAAATTCTTTTCTTAAATATCCTGGGTAACGATTCAACGCCATTAGTGCCGCTTCAATGGCAAATGTTCCACTGCCACACATAGGGTTTACAAAAGTTGAATTCATGTCCCATTCAGTTGCCATAATAACTCCCGCGGCTAAGTTTTCTTGCATCGGTGCAGCGAACGGATATTTTCGATAACCTCTTTTGTTCAACGAAACACCCGAAGTATCCAAGTAAAGTGATACATCATTGTTATCCCAGAACACAAACACAACTGCACCGGTGCGTTCGCTTCCACTATCAGGACGATAGCCAAACTTGCGACGGAAACGGTCAACAATTGCATCCTTGCATTTCAGATTAGTGTAAAGAGTAGTATTGATAGTTCCATTGCGTGTGAATGAGGTTACCGCAAATTGTTCATCCTTGCGCAAATAATTTTCCCATGGAACTTCTGATACTTTATTGAACAACTCATTGGCATCAGCAGCTTTTACTTTCTTAATCATCCATAAAACTTTACTCGCGCTGCGCAAAAAATAATTCAATCGAATGCAATCATTCATTGTTCCTTTTATTTCCACTCCATTCGGATGTTCCCATGTGATGGTGTAGCCGAGTGCTTGCACTTCAGCTTTTAAATACGGAGTAACATAAAGCGGACAATTGATAAGTATGATGGACGGTTGTTGCATGTGCGGCGAAAGTAAGCGGTTGCGGTTTAACGATATAAATTCACTGCAAAATATATTGCCGCAGCTACTTCATTCTTCTATGAATCAATTTTTCAACCCGCGATAAATACTTATTCCGTTGCTGTTCGTTAATAAAAGGAACCGACCACAACTGAACAATTTTACACTTGAAAAGATTGAAACAAAAACTAAGAAAACCCAATAGAAACCGATACTTTACTGCATTCACATACAAAATCTTTACAGGCAATGCCGGAGCACCATGAGTAATAATTGCCAACACTTTTTTTTCTTTCAATAGCGGAACCGGAATTCCATACTTACCGATAATTTGTTTGAAGCGATAAGCAAAACCCGGAACAAATGTTTTATCAATGAACCCTTCCAGAATTGCAGGTGCGCGAAACCACCAAACGGGGAAAATGAAAATGATGTGAGTGGATGCAGAAATTAATTGTTGATGTTTTTTTATTTCATCAGTTACTTTTCCATTCAATTCATTAAGCGATAAAACCGGATTGTAATTCTCTTTATACAAATCAATCAACTGATAGGAAATATTTCTGGTAATCAGAGTTGAAATCACTTTGTCTTTTACTGCTGAATTAAAACTCTCAGGATTCGGATGCGCATAAATAATCAGAAAATTTTTAGACATCAGTATCAATGTTATTCAGCAAAGTAAAAGAATGATAAACAGAAATAGTTAAAACACTTATCACACAATTTTACATTTGTCGGAATTGAAAGAAATGATTGCTAAAAAACTAATTGTGATCGGCGGAGGTGCAGCAGGATTTTTTTGTGCGGTAAATGCTGCGCGAATGAATCCTTTATTGAAAGTAATTATTGTTGAGAAGGGTGGAAGTGTTTTGCAAAAAGTAAAAGTGAGCGGAGGCGGACGATGCAATGTCACGCATGCGTGTTTTGATATTGATGAAATGGCAAAATGTTATCCGCGTGGTGAGCGATTTGTGCGGAAGTCTTTTCATCAGTTTTTTACAACCGATACGATTGAATGGTTTGAAAGCAGGGGAGTGGCTTTGAAAACCGAAGACGATGGAAGAATGTTTCCGCAATCAAACAGCTCGCAAACAATTATTGATTGCCTGTTGAAGGAAATAAATGATTATAAAGTTGAGTTACAACTTTATCATTCAGTAGAAAAAATTGAGTCGCTTGAAAATGGTTTCGATATAAGTTTTAAGAATGGAGAAATTATTCATTCAGATTTTTTACTAATTGCCTGCGGAGGTTTTCAAAAATTAAATCAGTTTGGTTGGTTAAAGAATCTGAATTTGAAAATCGAAACTCCGGTTCCTTCCTTATTTACTTTCAATTTTCCAAAGCATCCGTTAAATAATCTGATGGGCATAGCTGCTCCGAGTGCATCCATAAAAATTGCCGGAACAAAACTTTCATCTGAAGGACCAATACTCATTACTCATTGGGGATTGAGTGGTCCGGCTGTGTTAAGATTATCAGCATTTGCGGCAAGAGATTTAGAAAAGTTGAATTATAAATTTTCAGTTATTATAAACTGGTGTTCTGAATTCAATGAGCAAACTTTTGTAAAACAGATTTACGAACAACGAAAATTGTTTCCGGCAAAGAAACCTTCGAATGGAAATTTCACCGGACTTGCTTCTCGGCTTTGGGAGTTCATGTTATCCCAATCCGGAATTGATGATTCTAAAAAGTGGAGCGATTTAACAAGCACATCAATTAATAAACTCGCAAAGAATTGTTGTGCGTATGAAATGCAGGCAGAGGGAAAAACAACTTTCAAAGAAGAGTTTGTTAGCGCTGGAGGTATTGCATTAAGTGAAGTAGACGCAAACACGATGATGAGTAAAAAATATCCCGGATTATATTTTGGCGGAGAAATTTTAGATGTGGATGGAATAACCGGAGGATATAATTTCCAGCATGCATGGACAAGCGGATTTGTTGCAGCAAAAAGTATAGTGAAGCAAAGTGTTGAATAATTTATTCAACTTCTATTTCTCAATAAACTTTCTAATACTAAAAGACTTAGTAAGTTTTCCAACAGATAATTACTTTCATAAGAATCATATTTCTCTAATATTCATTTTACCATACATTCGCTCTACTTAAAAATCACACATGAATAAATTTCTTTTCACATTACTCTCCATTTTCACAATTCACCTTTCATTATTCACCAACAATTCTGCCGCGCAAAACCGCCATGACAAAGCAACCTACAAAGAATACAAAGCCGGCTATTACCAAAATACAATTATGCGTGGCATCACAGATGAGTCGGAGAAAAAAGCTCCACCCAAAATGCAGAAGTATTTTAAAATGGACCCCACCGGTTTAGATGTTCCTACATCTCCTTCGCAATTCACTTCTGTGTTTCGCAACACACCAATATCTCAGGGAAACACCGGAACCTGCTGGAGTTTTTCTACCACCTCTTATTACGAAACTGAAATCAATCGCCTGACCAAGCAAAATATTTCACTCTCGCAATTGTTTACTGTGTACTGGGAATATGTGCAGAAGGCAAAAGGATTTGTTGATA
Organism: Chitinophagaceae bacterium; assembly: GCA_947474435.1. Taxonomy (GTDB): domain Bacteria; phylum Bacteroidota; class Bacteroidia; order Chitinophagales; family UBA10324; genus UBA10324. The sequence goes on from CANJII010000022.1 coordinate 32,351, forward strand.
CGCGCGGCGAAAGCAATTTCGATGAAGGCAGCGAAGCCAATGCGGTAAAAAGAGTATATAAAGAATATGGTTGTGTGCCTTACGAAGATTTTCCGGGATACACCGGCGATGTGAAAATTTATAATCACACAACAATGATGACCGAAATGAAAACCTATTTGAAAAGTGTGAAAGAATCAAACGCATGGAATGAAGATGAAATAATAGCAACCATTAAATCTATTTTGAATCACTACATCGGCACACCGCCAACAAGTGTTACCTGGCAGAAAAAAGTTTACACTCCAAAAGATTTTCTATCGCAAGTATGTAAGCTGAACATGGATGATTATGTTGATGTGATTTCGCTGATGGAAAAACCATACTACACCCAAATGGAATACAAAGTGGCTGATAATTGGTGGCACGACAGCACTTACTACAATGTACCGCTCGATACTTTCATGGCAATTATCAAGAGAGGAATTCGCGCCGGTTACAGCATAACTGTTGGTGGAGATGTGAGCGAACCCGGTTATAATATGAACAATGTGTGCATGATTCCATCATTCGATTGTCCGTCAGAATTTATTGATGAAAATGCTCGTCAATTCCGTTTCAATAACGGAACAACAACCGATGATCATGGTTTGCACCTGGTTGGTTACCTACAAAAGAATGGAAAGGATTGGTACCTGATAAAAGATTCAGGTTCGGGTTCTCGCAATGTTGGCGAAGGCAATGAAAGTTTCGGTTACTATTATTTCGATGAAGATTATGTGAAATTGAAAATGGTTGACATCACCATTCATAAAGATGTAATTAAAAATCTCTGGAATCAGTTTCCGACTCACAGAGGATAATTATGTTTTTATTTTTTAGAACTTGAGAGTAACAGTTCTGCGTTTTAGTTTTTAGCAAAAGGTTGAAATTGATTTTTTGGCAGAATGAAAAATAGCATTGAAAGAAATGGGTTACAGATTTTAGTTGAATCGGTTCGCGTCCGCACGAACCGATTTTTTTTTATTCCAATTTCTAAATTATGTCTCAGCAGGGTTACTGTATTCAGATGGAACACTCCGGAACTCAAGTCGGAGACCCTGCGTTTATTACCCTCCGCTTTTATAGCCTCGGTTCGTGTCCTCACGAACCGAAAAATATTCATACAATTATTTTGCTGTTTGTTTTTAATTCAAATAAATATTTCATCAGCACAGGATTTATCAAAACAAATTGACAGTGTAAAAATTACTATCAGCAAAATGACTGCTGACACTTTAAAAGTGAAAGCACTGAACGATGCTGCATGGAATTTTAAAACCAAGGATGCAAAACTTTCAAAGCAGTTCAGCAGTGAAGCATATGCTCTTGCTCTAAAACTGAATTACCTTATCGGACAAATTGAAGCGCTTAATCTCACCGGAAATGTCAACGATAACCAAGGCGATTATCCATTGGCTTTGAGTAATTATAGAAAAGCGCTACTGCTGGCAAATCAATCAAAAGCAAAAAAAAATATTGCAGGTTTAACTAACAACATCGGTTTGGTTTTCGAACACATTGGCGAAACCGATTCTGCGTTGGGTTACTATCAGAAAGCATTAGTGCTGAAAAAAGAAATCGGAAACAAGGCATCCATTGCATCTACACTTAACAACATTGGCAATTCATACTGGGTAAAAAGTAATTACAACAAAGCACTCGAGTTTCATTTTCAATCGTTAAAAATTAAGGAGGAACTTGACGATAAAAAAATGATGGCTTCGAGTTATCACAACATCGCAAATATTTATCTCGATATGCGATTGTATAATCTTTCAATGCAATACGAAAATAAATCAATTGCCATCCGACTAACTATTGATGATTTTTGGGGGTTAGGCACCAGCTACAACACGCTTGCACTTGTTTTATACAATCAAAAAATATATGCAAATGCCATTGCTGCATTTAATAAGGCAATTGAATATTCAAGCCGTGTGGAAGACTCAGTAAACCTTGGTAAAATATTCAGTGGTTTATCATCGTGTTATTTTCAAATGAAAAATATTGAGCAGGCACTCGCATTTGAACTCAAAGCAGTTGAGATTCAAAAATCACATTCCGATATTAAAGGACTGAGCGTTTCATATAATCATTTAGGAAAAATTTATCTTGAACAGCATAAATCAAAGGAAGCGAGGTATTGGTATCGTCAATCAGTTTTAATCGGAAAGAAACTTGATAACAAAAAAGTAATTGCCGAATCACTCGAAGGAATTTCTGATACCTATTTGAAAGAAAACCGATTGGATAGTGCTTTGTTTTTTCTTCGAAGTTTTGCTATGATGAAAGATAGTGTGATTGACGAATCGCGCATAAAAGAAATTGCAGGTTTGCAAATCCGATACGAAACAGAAGTGAAACAACGAGAAATTGATAGTTTGAATCTGCAAAAAGCAAGAAACAACGAGCAATTGCTTTCAGCAGCTATTGAAGTGCAGCATCGAAATTATTTATTGCTTGCTTCTTTCATTCTTCTGGTAGTTGGTGGCATTGCATTTCAACTCTACCGAAAAAATCAAAAAACAAAACTCGCTTCTGAAAAAGCAAAAGCAATTTTGGAAACTGAAATCTCAGAACGAAACAGAATAGCGCGCGACATGCACGATGAGTTGGGTTCCGGACTTTCTAAAATTTCAATTGCCCAACAATTTGCCAAAGAAAACACAGGAGATAAAAAAATCCTGAACGAAAATCTTTCCTCAATCGGAAAAGCAACAACAGAGTTAGTGGCAAGCATGGGCGATTTAATCTGGAGTTTAAATACAGATGACAACACACTTGATGCTTTACTTGCACGCATTCGCAGTCATGCAAGTGATTATCTGGATGAAGCCGGAGTCAATTATGAAATAAATATTCAGCATGATTTACCAAATCATAATTTGTATAAAGAGTGTCGCCACCATTTGTATCTCACTTTCAAAGAAGCACTAAACAATGCGGTTAAATATTCCGGCGCTACACTTATAACAATAACCGTTACACTAAAAGAGGATGTCACTCAGAGCTTGTCGAAGAGTTTTCAAATCACCATCACTGATAACGGAAATGGATTTTCTGTTGAAGAAAAACTGCGAAAAGGAAATGGACTTCAAAACATGCAGCAACGAATGCAAGCCATCAACGGAAAAATAAATATCAAATCGGGCATAGGAAACGGAACTTCAATTGAATTGACGGTAAGTGAAAATAAATTGTTCAATACAGCCGTTTAATTTTTATCAAATAAAAAACTTTGCGTCTCTGCGCCGGCGTTTATCCCGATGGAGTCGGGTCGGTAATAATTTTATTTCAATTAATCAATATCACATGAAAGTGTTAGAAGCAAGAAACTCCACTACAACTAATTTCGCACCATGAGTATCAACATCGCCGTTCTGGAAGATAACAACAGCATTCGTGCTTCGCTTATTTCAACTATTGACGGACACGAACATTTTTTTTGTGTGGCCGATTTCGATAATCCAAACGATGCAGTTCGCCATTTACCTGAACTGAAACCCGATGTGGTGCTCGTTGATATTCACATGCCCGGTGGCAGTGGAATTGAAGCAATACGACAACTAAAAAAAATTATTCCGAAAACACAGTTTATCATCTTCAGTGTGTTTGAAGACAACGAAAATATTTTCGATGCACTCACAGCAGGAGCAACCGGCTACCTCACCAAAAGTTCTTCGCCTGAAAAAATTATTGAAGCAATACAGGATGCACACAACGGTGGCTCACCCATGAGCAGCAGCATTGCCCGGAAAGTGGTTTCAACTTTTCAAACAAAAAAAGTGACCGAAAAATCAATTGAAACTTTAACCGCACGCGAACACGAAATATTAAATCACCTCGCAAAAGGGTTTCGTTATAAAGAAATCGCAGCAAAAATGTTCATCAGCATTGAAACTGTTCGCACACATATTCGCAACATATACGAGAAGCTGCAAGTGAGTTCACGAACCGATGCACTGAATAAAGTTTTCGGAAAATAATTTTTAAGTATGGATTATTTTAAATTTTCTGAAGCGTTAAACTTCATTTTATTTCTCTCTACTGGTATTACATAGAATAGCACTGATTACTGTTAACTGCATACTGACTACTGGCATTACTACTAAAGTGGTATTTCCTACCCACATGCACCACGGTAGGTTTGCTCCCACAAAAAACTTACAGTGTCATGAAAAACAAATTACTACTCACGCTGCTTTGCTTCCTCACAGTTGGAACCATGCAGATTTCAGCTCAGAACTTCGAGCAGGTTTACAAAGTTTCATTCCCCTTCAAACCCGGCAACAAAACCTCCAGCGACGACCGTAACTTCGTTTACGGTGCCTGCGAAAAATCACTTGCCATGCTCGATGGCAACACCGGCAAATTGCTTTGGCAATATGATATTCTTAAATCAACCGGAAAAAAAGTAATGGACTACAACCGCTATGTCCGTCAGTTGAACATTGCTTTTCTCTATTCCAAGAGCAACAAAAAAGAACCTTCACTAAAAGTTTGTATTGATGGTGTAACAGGTATGGAACTATGGCGCACCACCGAACTCGGTACCGAATATGAATTTCAGGATGGAATAAAATACGGAATGGATTACGACAAAAAATATTTCACAGTTACAGTGAACGATGTGGATATGGATGTAGATGTTATGACAGGAAAAATTCTGAGCAAGGATGCTATTGCTGCTATTAAAACAAAAACAAAGCAACCACTCGACCTCAACAATTTATTTGGCATGGGATACCGGTATGCTGATATTGCTTTCGATGATGCGCACACCATGATGCTCTCACTTGATTACAAAGGAATCACTAATATGAAAAAAATTCGCTTGTCTGCTTCTGATTATAACACCGGAGCTGATAAATGGGAAGTCAATTTCGACGGAACTGTTATTTCTCCTATCTGTAAAGATTATCTCGATGGATTAATTTATGATGATGATATGATTGGAATGGAAGTGAATGGCAATTATGCTTTTGTTATTTACGAAGGCATTGCATGCATTGATATCCGCACTGGTAAATTGGTTTGGGAAAAGAAACTGGATAATGCAGATGCCTCGGCAGGGCTGCGCGCAAAACAAGTGCTTGGAATATCTGCCGTGCCGTTAATTACAAAGGATGCTGTTTATATTGTTGACTTAAGCAGTGGCGAAAACAACCTGAAAAAAATTGACATTGCTACAGGTAATGTTATCTGGAAATCAGATAAAATAGATAATGATTCTCGCGTTCCTCAGTTGGAACTTTCAGGAAATGTTTTACTTGCTCGTTTTGGTGGTTTGCTGGAAGAACAGATTTATGTTCCGGGTACAAGTGGAAATCCGGATGTATATAAAAGAAAATTTGATTGGGCAGGTGATGGTGGTGTGAGAGGTTACGATGCAGCAACGGGAAAAATTATATGGGATACCAAATCAATTCTGAAGAGTGATAAGTTCGACCGCACAACTGCTATGATTGTTGAAGGTGCGAATGTTTATTTCAGCAGCGATAATATTTTTTACAAGGTGGATGTTGCCACCGGTAAAGCCGCTTACACAATTGATGTAGCTCTTTTCAAAGTTGGAAAGATGGCAGGATTTGTACTTTATAAAAACAAACTCATCATCTCGTGCGACGAAGGCATAGCAGCCCTCGATCCTTCAAATGGAAATAAATTTTATGCAACCAACACTGGAAATAATTATGGCAACGAATTAGTAAGCAATACTAATGTTCTGGTATGGACCGGCTCTAAAGAAGATGACTGGGATGCCTTTGCATTAGTTGACATAAACACCGGAACAATACTCGGGAAAATGAAAAGTACCCCCTACCCATACTTCGATGAATCAGGAAACTCATTCATCAAATTCGATGGCGATGAAGTGATGCGCTTTAAAGCAGCAGGGAAATAAATTTGAATCAATTACAGTTGAAAAGATCTGTTCATTGAAGTTGACTAAACTCAACTGATAAAAGAAAAATGACTGACACTGTAAATTCATTCATTCATGATGCAGCTCCGGTGCACATGCACCGGAGTTCTTCATGCTTTTAAATATTCATAAAATAACTTCATCATGAAAAAGATAAATCAACTGTTACACTTCACAATCATTTTATCTTTTGCATTAATGATTGCATCCTGCAACAAAGACAAAGAATTTAAAAACTACTATGGCAAAAGCGGCATCTGGGAAATAAATGAATTAAAAGTTGATTACTTAAGTGATAGCACAGGAGTGGTTATTGACTCTTCAAAAACATACAGCAACTGCGGCATGTTTATTTTTTATAATTCCGATATTGGTGCATTGCGCCAGGCTTTTCTAGGTCAGGTTGGAATAACAACTTACACCGAAAATCATTTGGGCATTGCGTGGTATCCTGAAAATGGGAAAATGAATTTCACACTTAGTACTGCAACAACACCAATCAGAACTTACACCATCAGTGGAAAAGGCACAACGCAAACATGGACTTACACCGGAAGAAATAATTCAATGCTTCCCGGCAATACGCAATTTGTAAATGAAACCATAACTGTTAACAGAATTTCTACGAAAAAATAAATAAAAAACTCTGCGTCTCTGCACCTCTGCGTTTAAGACTCCCTCTAAAAACTCCTTTATGAAAAAAATAATCTTCATTTTATTTCTATCATTCATTTCATATTCATCTGTACAAGCACAGGGATATTTTGAAATGGGTTATCGTTTCGGTCATTTGAAATGCGATAACCTGAACAGAAGTGTTTATGTCTATAACTACACGCGCAAGTGGCTTGATACAAAAATGGATTATTTCGGAAATCATGGCAAAGGAATTTCAGTTGCGTATGGTCAGCAGTTTGATTTGTTCGGATGGGAAATGGGCTTTTCCAACTTTCATGAAAAACACATTGCTCATGGACTTGAACCAACAACGGGGCAAGTTGCTTATCGTCAAATCAGTTATTTTAATTATGGTTTGTACTTAGGAATTCCGGTTCGGCTCATTAATAAAGAAAATCTGGAAATAAATTTTGCTCCATCATTTGATATGTCATTTGATAATATCAATCTTGAATACACGCATGATGCTGCACTGAAAACTTTTGATGAAAGTGTGAAAGCAACTTCAGAAGGAAAGTTGGGTGCAACAATGGCACTTGCCATAAAATTATTTCCTGTCAGGTGGTTTGGAATTGATTTGAAACCATTTGCTTCATTCAACTTTCACAAGTTAGATGTGGAAGGAGTTCAATATGAATTACAAGGAGCATCGGCTGCTGTTTTACCAGATTCTTTTTTCTCTTATGGTTTAAATCTCAATGTCACTTTTGCGCACAGGGATTATTAATATAAATATTTTTAAAAGCTGATAACCTTAATTATTTAAAACTTCAATCCAAATTATTTCTGGTTTTTGGGAAGTATTGGAAAATTATTTATTTCCTAACATAAACACTTTCTTTATTAGGAAGTTTTTTTTCTTTTCTTTATACCCTTCAAAAAAAAATGATTTCATGAATTTAAATTTTCTCCGGTTTTTTATTCCTACCGACCGCAAATTTTTTCCATTGTTTGAAAGAGCTGCTTCAAATTTAGAAATAGGAGGGCAGCTTATTTATCAGTTAATGTGTACTAACAACAAGGAGGAAAGAAGTAAACTGATTCGCACTATAGAAGACATTGAACACAACGGCGATGAAATAACGCATGAAATATTTCAAGAACTATCGAAGAATTTTATCACTCCTTTTGATAGAGAAGATATCCATCGTTTAGTAAGCGCTATTGATGATGTGCTCGATTACATTCATGGTTCAGCAAAACGAATTGAGTTATATAAAATTGAAGTATTTACTCCTGATTTAATAAAGCTTGCTGAATTATTGCAACAGCAAACATCAGAACTGCGATTGGCTGTTTTTGAATTGCGCAATATGGGAAACATGCGCGATATAACTGCCGCGCTTGTTCGTGTGAATAGTATTGAAAACCACGCCGATGATATTTTTGATCGTGCCGTTGCCGGTTTGTTCGAAAACGAAACCAATGCCATTGAACTGATAAAAATGAAGGAAGTATTATCAGCACTGGAAACTGCAACCGATATGTGTGAAGATGCTGCCAATGTTATTGAATCCATTGTTGTGAAAATGGCTTAATCTATTCTTTCAACAATCATAACCGATTCATGACTTTTCTAATTCTTGTAATTGTACTTGCACTCATTTTTGATTTCATTAATGGATTTCATGATGCTGCAAATTCCATTGCCACTGTAGTTTCTACCAAAGTTCTTTCACCATTAACAGCAGTGTTGTGGGCGGCGATGTTCAATTTTATTGCTTATTGGATTTTTGAATTGAAAGTTGCCGATACAGTTTCCAAAACTGTAAAGCCTGAGTTTGTAACATTAACAGTTGTGTGTGCCGGATTGATAGCAGCCATTATATGGAATTTATTTACCTGGTGGAGAGGAATTCCATCATCATCATCACATACATTAATAGGAGGATTTGCAGGAGCAGGTATTGCAGCAGCAGGTGGTTTTGGGTGTATTGAATACGATAAAGTAATGCCCACTATTTATTTTATTGTGCTGGCTCCGGTTGTCGGAATGATACTGAGTTATATTATTTCTGTAATTACTCTTCATATTGTAAAACATTCAAGTCCAAGCAAAGTCGATAAAAGATTTAGACGATTACAGTTGCTGTCATCAGCTGCATACAGTCTTGGTCATGGTGGAAACGATGCACAAAAAGTAATGGGCATTATTGCCGCAGCCATGATGGCAAATGGAATGATTGAAGATACTAAGCATATACCAGGGTGGGTGCCTTTAGCATGTTATTCAGCCATTGCTTTAGGAACTTTATCAGGCGGATGGCGGATAGTTAAAACGATGGGGCAAAAAATTACAAAGCTTTCACCATTCGAAGGTTTTGCTGCCGAAACTGCCGGTGCAATAACATTATTCGGAACGCAGCATTTTAAAATTCCGGTTTCAACAACCCACACTATCACAGGCTCCATAGTAGGAGTTGGATTAACAAAAAGAATTTCTGCTGTTCGATGGGGAGTTACCCTGCAATTAATATGGGCTTGGGTTTTAACTATTCCGGTTTCGGCGGCTCTTGCTGCAATAATCTTTTATATTCTTCATAAATTAATCGACTGATTTAATCTCACTTTTTAGTTTTGTTCTTACTGTAACTTTTTACAATAAGAAATCGCTTTACGCGCATGAATAAAATTTACTTTTCCTGCATTAGTTTTTTAATTCTGAATGCGTTTGCATTTCTTTCGGATCATACGATTTATGCAATTGATAAAAAATCGTATTCAACAATTCATACTTCTATCGTTCCAAAAATTGACGGCAACCTTGATGATGAATGCTGGAAAAAAAGTAATTCAGTCAGCGATTTTATTACCTACCTGCCTCAGTTTGGAAAACAACCAACACATAAAACTGAAGTAAAAGTTATTTACGATGATGATGCCATTTACATCAGTGCAAAAATGTTTGATGATCATCCTGAAAATATCGGAAGAAGTTTAACGCTACGCGATCAGGGAATGGATCAGGATTATTTTCTCGCCGGTTTTGACACCTATCTCGATGGACAAAGTGCTTATCGTTTTCGAGTAACAGCATCCAATGTGCAAACTGACGAACGGATAAAAAATGATGAGTTGGATGAAAACTGGGATGCTGTATGGGATTCAAAAACAAAAATTGATGCAGATGGTTGGAGCATAGAAATAAAAGTTCCATACTCTGCCATCCGCTTTCCGAATAAACCGGTGCAGGAATGGGGATTGCAGTTTAACCGGTACATAAAACGGAGTGGGGAGTTTGTAATCTGGAGTCCTGTTGATCCAAAGCAATCAGGAATTGTGTCGCAATGGGGTTTGCTGAAGGGAATTGAAAACATTCATCCACCTTTCCGCCTTTCGCTTACTCCCTACATTGCAACTTATTATGATCGCTCACCTGTAGGATTTAATCCAACAGAATATAACAACTCATACAGTTACAATGGTGGAATGGATTTGAAACTTGGTATCAACGAAGGTTTTACACTTGATGCCACTTTGATTCCTGATTTCGGACAGGTGCAATCTGATAATACTGTATTGAATCTTTCACCTTTCGAAATTCAATACGATGAGAAGCGACCATTTTTTACCGAAGGAACAGACTTGTTTCAGATTGGTGAAATATTTTATTCGAGGAGAATAGGAGGGATGCCCGAAAATTTTTATAAGCCTTATAGTGAATTGTTAGATGGAGAAAAAATAATTTCAAATCCTGCACAGGCTCAATTGTACAATGCAACAAAAATTTCGGGCCGCACAAAAACAGGTTTAGGAATAGGTGTTTTAAATGCAGTGCAGGCTCCATCCTATGCAGAAATTGAAAATGTAAATGAAGGAACAAAACGAAAAATTCAAACAGGTGTGCTCACTAATTACAATGTGCTAGTGTTCAATCAAACTTTAAAAAATAATTCTGAAATCAGTTTTATCAATACCAATGTTATTCGAGATGCAAACGCGCGTGATGCCAATGTGAGTGCAATTGATTTTACCCTGAAGGACAAAAAAAATAATTATGGATTTTATGGAAAGGGAAAATACTCCCACCTGTTTGATACTTCGTTAAATGATTCACTGGCTCAGGGCGCTGCTTATTTTTTGGGTGTTTCTAAAATCAGCGGCAAGTTCCGTTTTGATATTTTTGAAAAAGGTATTACTCCATTTTACAATTCAAATGATTTAGGTATAAACGGCCAGACAGATTTGATGCAACATTTTATAGGAATAAAATATGTTGAGAACGATCAGCACGGAAGTATTTTAAACTGGAACTGGTACTGGGGAAACAATTACAGCAACAAATATTCAAGCGGCAATTATTATGATTTCAATATTAATACCGGTGTAGAATTCACCACTAAAAAATTCTGGTCATACTCTACATACATTCAATCAAAACCTTTCTGGTACTATGATTATTACGAACCCAGAGTAGATGGAAAAAAATTCCGTCATGCTCCATGGGTTTACATTAACCAAAGTATAACTACTGATTATCGTAAACCATTTACACTTACTGCATCTGTTGAGTGGGCTGAATCGCCACAGCCAAAAGATCCTTTGGTTGGTGCAGGATTAAATCCTCAGTGGCAGGCCACTAACTGGTTAAATCTTGGTATTTCAATTAACTACACTTTTGATCACAGCAACTGGGGCTTTGTTTCTTATATAGATACAGCTGACCTTGTAATAATGGGGCGAAGAGATTCGCGCAATGTTTCGAATGATTTTTACATGCAACTGTTATTCACTCCCCACATGAATCTATCGGTACACGCACGCCACTACTGGACTGAAGTAAAGTACATGCAATTTTATAATCTGGAAGATGATGGTAATGTGAGTGAATCAAACTTCACGGGTAACTATGATATAAATTTTAATGCATGGAATGTTGATGTGGTGTATGCGTGGCAGTTTGCCCCTGGCAGTTTTTTCAATTTAATTTGGAAAGCGAATTCTTTGAACGAAGACCAGAAAATCACACACAAGTATTTCGATAATTTTCAAAACACATTAAAACTTCCTTCGGGAAATACCATTGCTCTGAAAATGATTTACTACCTCGATTATCAGATTATTAAGAAAGTATTCAGTTAATAAATTAGCTCCATAAAATGTTAGGCATGTTTGTATTCTATTAATATTTGTTTGATATTTTTTCGAAAATATTTTTGAGATCCTTTATTTATTTCATAGCTGGTTTTTTGAAATAATAATAAAATTATTTTCGCAAGAATTATTATTGCAAAGATTATATATGTATGCTGATGAATGAGTGAGAAATTTAATTTGCATTAGAAAAATAAACCTGAAGATAAAAATACAAAATGTCGCTATTCATCTCTTCACTCAACTCAGGCAGTAACGGAAACTGTTATTATGCTGGTAATGAAAGTGAAGCCATACTGGTTGATATTGGATTATCGTGTAAAGAAATTGAAGCACGGATGAAACGATTGAAACTGCCCATTGAAAATATAAAAGCAATTTTTATTTCGCACGAACATGTTGATCACATTCGAGGTGCGGCACAACTCAGCAAAAAATATTTTTTACCTGTTTATATCAAGCCTCGCACCTACAAACATTCAGGTATTCATCTCGACAGAGCATTCGTTCATAATTTCAACACGAACGAAAAAATAAAAATCGGCAACCTGACTGTTACACCTTTTGATAAACATCACGATGCACAAGATCCTGTAAGTTTTATTATAGAACACAAAGGCATTAAAGCCGGAGTGATTACTGACATTGGTATTGCCTGTAAAACAGTGATTCATTATTTTAAACAGTGCCACGCATGCTTTCTCGAAAGCAATTACGATGAACACCTATTACTCAATGGCCCGTATCCACTACGATTGAAGCAACGAATCAGCGGAGGTAAGGGGCATATATCCAACGCACAGGCACTTGATTTATTTATCAAACACAGACCAGGGTACATGAGCCATCTTGTGTTATCTCATCTTTCGAAAAATAATAATCATCCGGATATTGTACAAAAACTTTTTGATCAGCATGCCGATGAAGTAAAAATAGTAGTGGCTTCACGCGATGAAGAATCACTAGTTTATGAAATCATGCATAACATAAAAAGCGAAATCATTCCGCTTGTTGTGAAAAAGGAAATGGTGCAGCTGAATTTGTTTTAGTTTTTATTTTAGTTATTGTAATTAAAAATTATTTTCGATTGTAAATATTTTATACTGTAGACAAATGAGTGAATCAAATCCCAACTCCCGGCTCGAAGCTTTTTGTGATGGCGTGTTTGCCATTGCGCTCACGCTGTTGATTATAGATATAAAAATTCCATCGAGTGTTGAAATTAACAGCACACATGATTTCTGGATGGCGCTTTGGAAAATTGTTCCTTCAATGGTTGCCTTTGTTTTGAGTTTCATTATTATTCTTATCACCTGGGTAAATCATCACGAAAGTTTAAAACTTGTAAATAAATCGTCTCCTTACTTTTTGTATTCAAATGGCCTTTTGCTTTTAACAGTAGTTTTTATTCCGTTTCCTACCTCGCTGATTGGAGAATACATTTTAACTGACCATGCAGCTCCAGCTGTTTTTTTTTATAATGCAATTATTGTCGCACAAAGCGTTGCATGGGTTTTATTAAGTGGAGCAGCAATTAAAAACAAATTAGCTAAAAGTGAAAAAGCTAATTCGCTTATACATTCCAACCGCCGTAACGGATATTATTCCATTCTTATTTATTCACTACTTGCAATTCTTGCTTTCTGGTTTCCGTTGGCGGTTGCTTTAATTACAACCTGCACTTGGATTTTCTGGCTGGTATTGGGAATAAACATGAAACACAAATAAAAGAAGTGTACCAGTAACCATGAATGAATTGGAAAAAATTGCAAACGAATGGTTTGATGCGTTTAACATGCACGATATTGAAAAACTGCTGGCATTGTATGATGAAAACGCAGAGCATTATAGCCCGAAACTGAAAGCACATCATCCTGAAACAAATGGATTAATAAAGGGCAAGCAAGCTTTGAGAAATTGGTGGACAGACGCTTTTAAGCGACTACCACAATTGCATTATGAGTTGTTACAACTCACTGCAAATAGCGAACAGGTTTTTATGGAATACATTCGAAGTACACCAGAAGAAGCCGACTTAAGAGTTGGCGAAGTATTAATTATCCAAAATAAAAAAATTATTGCTTCACGGGTTTATCATTCGTGATTTTTTTATAAAATGATTAATGATGGAGCCGAAACCTGTTTTAAGTCGCATTACAATTTATCCGATAAAATCATTGGATGGAATTGATTTAGAAAAAGCTGAGATCTCTAGCGGCGGTTGTCTGTTGCATGATCGGGAGTTTGCAATCAGTGATGAGAAAGGAAATTTTATTATTGGCAAAACAAATCCCCTTGTTCACATGCTGCGAACTTCATTTGATTTAGAAAACGAGACAGTTTCATTTCGTTTGCCAGATGAAGAAAGCTGGAATCTATTTCATCTTCAAAAAGAAAAATCAAAAATACAATCATACCTATCTCATTATTTTGGTGTTCGTGTAGTGCTTAATCAAAACAAAACCGGCCGCTTTATGGACATTCCGGATATTGCAGGAGTAACAGTTCTTTCTACTGCAAGTTTAGAATCTGTTTCTGAATGGTATGAAAATATTGGGTTGCCTGAAACCAGAAAACGATTCCGAGCAACATTAGAAATTATGGGTGTCCAAGCATTTTGGGAAGATCGTTTATTTTCTACTGAAGGCCGTGGTATTGAATTTAAAGTTGGTGATGTAACAATAATTGGAATGAGCCCGCGCGAAAGATGTGTTGTTCCAACCAGAAATCCTGAAACCGGAGTTATTACATCTGGTTTTGCAAAATCATTTGCTAAATATCGAAACAAAAATCTCCCTCATTGGTCAACATTAAATAACTACAGGCACCATTATTATCTTACTGTAAATTGTTATATTCCTGAAACAGAAACAGGAAAACTTATTGAAACAGGAAGTGCAGTTGAAATTATTGGCGAGAAATATTTTTATGCCCCTTCTTAATTGTGAGGCTTTTAATTCTGATTTGATGTTGCACGATGTACAATACTCATCTTCACAATATTTTAAAAAACGGGTTGAGGATACAGTAGTTTGGGTGATGCAAAAATGATTGCAGAACTGGCTGGAGTAAAACATTTTTTACTTGCTCTTCACGATCCGCAACATACCAATGCACATCTCAATCAATTATTTTATGAATTAAAGTCAGGATATAATTATCCATTCAAATACGACATCACTGCAGAAGCAATGAACACTGAATTGCCTTTATTTTTTCATATCAATAAAAATTAGTAGGATATACAATTGAAAGCAATAAAAGAATTGCTTTGCAGATCTTCAAATAATATTAAAATGGAAATCGGAATCGACAGTTTTGCTGCTGCAAAATTAAATGAGAATAAAAGCAAGGTAATTAACAGTGAGCAATCCATATTCGAATTGCTTGAAAGAATTGAGCAAGCCGATAAAATGGGTCTCAATGTTTTCGGAATCGGTGAACATCATCGCAAAGAATTTTTAGACTCGGCACCTACACTTATTCTGGCAGCTGCCGCTGCCAGAACAAAAAATATTTTACTTACAAGTGCAGTAACAGTTTTGAGCGCAGCAGACCCTGTTCGGGTTTTTCAAAACTTTGCCACACTTGATTTAATATCGAAAGGCAGAGCTGAAATGGTAGTGGGACGAGGTTCATTTACTGAAGCGTTTCCATTATTCGGATTAAACCTTCACGACTATGATGAATTGTTTATTGAAAAACTAAATCTTCTTTTAACCATTTGTGACAACGAAGTGGTTAGTTGGGCTGGACAATTTCGTGCACCGCTACACAACCAAGCAATTTATCCGCGCCCCATTCAGCATCCATTTCCCATTTGGTTGGGAGTAGGCGGAACACCAGAATCTTTTGCTCGCGCAGGGTCACTTGGTTTGCCTTTAATGGTGGCAATTATAGGAGGAGAAACACATCGCTTTCGTCCATTGATTGATTTGTATAGAGAGGCAGGTAAACGAGCAGGATTTAAAAATGAAGAATTAAAAGTTGGCCTGCATTCGCTCGGATATGTTGCAGATTCAACTGAACAAGCAGTAGCAGAATATTATCCCGGATATGCAGAAACTTTTACGCGAATAGGAAGAGAGAGAGGATGGCCGCCCGTTTCGCGTGCAAGATTTGATTCGCAAAATGGATTATTGGGTGCCTTGTGTGTTGGCGGCCCGGAAGAAATTGCCGAAAAAATAATGCGCCACAGTGAAGCGCTTGGTGGAATTTCAAGATTCAGTTTCCAAATGGATAATGCTGATATACCACACAACAAACTAATGCGGGCAATTGAGTTGATTGGAACTCGTGTGTCACCTTTAATCAACAAGTAGTTTATAGAGAAAAATAAATTCAGAAAACATTTTAAAAATAAAAAAGCAGGGAACAATTTCCCTGCTTTTTTTAAAAAGCGAAGTTTATTTTAATCAAACCATGTAGGCGAGAATCATTGCTACTAAAAAGAGAGATGCTAAATGATATCCTGTATTAATAAAAAAGAGCGTCCACGATTTTTTCTCCCAAACAGTTCCACCTAATTCCCCCGGCAAGTAAAATCCGAGCCAGGTAAATACAGCAGCCATGCAGGCATTTTGCGTAGCCGACATTTCAGCAGTGCCGGGTACAAAAGTCCATGCGGCCATGTTGTGAGCAAATACATACGCCATCAGAAAATTTCCGACTATCATAAAAATCATTCCCTTCATCATTACCGAAGAAGCGGGTTTCATATTCGGGTCGTAACCCATTTCCTTTCCCCACACTTTTCCAAAGAGCGGAGTGTACCAGATGAATCCGAGTACAAAATTTGCCACCACCGCAATTGCGACAGCCAGCATGTTGATGTGCATTTCATTCATTGTAAAATATTTTTTAACGGGTGATTAATGCTACCAATATAAAATCAGAAATTAAATTTCATTCCTCCTCATTTTGCACACAACATATTTTATTGTCTTGATTTATTTACCACCTGAAAGAAATCTATTCATTTAAATTTGAAACAGAAAATAAAATCCATCAATCAAAAAAACTTCGATGCCCCATTTTGTATTTGATTGTTCTGAAGATATCTTGTGGATGAAAGCAGGTGAAGAAATTCTGAAGGCTGTTCATTTTATTGCTGAATCAACAGGCTAATTTAAACACGGAAATATAAAAGTCCGATGTACCAGTGCTCTCAATAAACAACCGCGAATTTGAAAAGACAACTAATTGCAACAGGATGATGGTGTAATTTTTTTTATATTATTTGTTTAATTATGATATTTATAACAATTTCAGATTTTTAAAAAAAATAAAGTCAATAATCAATTAATCAGCAACAGTCAGTATTAAAATAACAATGTGCTTTTCTGAAGCCTTTTTACTTTCCACTGTTTTTTTATTCTCTGGTGAGAGATGATTTTCAACTGAAAATAGTTTTTGAAGTTCTCTAATAAAAGTTGAGATGTTTTCAGTTGCAATTTCACAGGTGAATTTTAATTGTGAAATTTTTTGCTTTTTGTAATTAAGTAATCTTCCATTTCGATTTATTATTTGCTCACATAAATTAATAGCCTTCCGTTTATTTTTCGTCTCCAACGAACTGATCGATATTATCCATTCATAGGATTCATTTGTTTCCTGCTCCATTTTTTTTAAAAATATTTTTTTTGGTTAGAAATTATCTGTACTTCAAAATGCTTAATTAAATCATTGAAAAATTTAATTTATTAAAATCAAAACTCAATCAGTTTCACCTTATTTCTCATGAGATATTGTCGAATGATTTGTTGGGTATCCCGATTGTCGTTGTAATGATTTATTGTATCTACCAATTCTTCCCAAACTGAAATTGATTGCTGCTCATCCAGGTATCCAAACCCTTTGTAACGGCCTTCTTCCAAACACACGACAGCTTTCTCACCATGTGTTCTTCCCGCTTCAACAATTGCAAGATTCTGTTTTGTTTCGTTGCCAAAATATTTTATAGCTTTTTGCACTCGCTTGTTATATGCATCGGGCAATTCCTTTCCAATACATGCCCCGTTGCATTGATGAACCGAGTGATAAAAACAAGCACCTTCGGTTTCATATAAGCCTGTTAATTTCTGACATAAGCGATAATTTTCCAATACATGCTGCATCAATGCTTTTGCTTCTTTTAGTGAAGCGCTTGTTACAATTACATCTTTATCGCCAACATCAATTGCCTCAGACGATAAGCATAAATATCCTTCATTATTTTTTTTCACACATATTCCATAATTAAACCGGGCTCTCTTAAGCGCACGGTTAAAAAACGGCTGATGTTTTTTTATTTCTTCTGATTCCAATAGCAGTGCGACCAGTTCGCTTCCTGTTAAGTTGAATGAAACATCGGCTATCATCCGCTTCATCATTGCTGCCTTCTTCGAATTTTTTCCATCGAGGTGCTGCATTACTCTCGGACGAATGCTGTTGCTTTTCCCTATGTATATGATATGACCATCTTCATTATGCAAATAATAGACACCAGTTGATTCGGGCAGTTCATCTAATTTTTCTTTATTCAGTTTCGGATGCAATCCGCTGAATGCAAATCGCGATGGAGAAACTCTTGACTCTATGTAATCTTTGTTTATGCCATACAGCATTTCAAATAACCGTGCAGTAGCAACTGCATCACCGGTAGCTCTGTGTCGGTCATTCACTTTTATTCCTACTGAAGTGCAAAGATTTCCTAAACTGTAAGAAGTTTTACCAGGAATTAAGGCGCGACTTAGCCGCACAGTACATAACTGATTTCTTTTAAAATTATATCCAAGTTGACCAAACTCGCTTCGGATAAAATTATAATCGAATGCTACATTGTGTGCGACGAAAGTATTTCCTTCAGTCATTTCAATAATCCGTTTGGCAATATCACAAAAGCGAGGGGCATCTTTTACCATGTCATCACTAATTCCGGTTAGTCGGGTAATATTCCATGGAATACTTCTTTCCGGGTTTATTAATGTGCTGAATTCATCTATTACCTTAAAACCATCATGAACAATCACAGCAATCTCCGTAATGCGGTGATAAGGTGCATTTCCTCCTGTGGTTTCTATGTCGATGATGGAATACAATTCTTAAAGTGATAAGTGAAAGGGGCGAGTGAAGGTGATTATCTGTAGCGCAAGTTATTCAATGATATACTTACTACTATCGGTCATTATCCACACCACTGACCAATAAATTATTTACATAAATCGCGAACAGCGTTAGGTGCAATGTTGTGGCCGAGTTGGGCGGCCTTTCTTAAATCGTTGCATGCTTCGCCTTTTCGTCCGAGGTTGTAATAAACAATTCCGCGATTGTAATACGGGTCGGCGAAATTCACATCGAATTCAATTGCCTTTGTGTAATCTTCCAATGCTCCGTTGTTATCGCCCATAGTGGAGCGAACACTTCCACGGTTACTATACGCAGTCGCAAATTTCGGATCAATGCTCAGTGCTTTGTTCAGGTACTTCATGGCTGTATCGTTATAAACGCGTTGCTGATTTTTATTCTGCAAACCTTGTTGCCAGAAAATTAAACCAATGTTGCTCCAGGTATCAGAATTATCGGGACTTAAACTTAACGAGTGCTTGTAATCTTTCATGGCTTTATCTAACTCACCTGCTTGTTTGAATAAAACACCACGATTGTTGTAGGCAAGTGCTACTTCATTTCCCTTATTAATTACATCGCTCCAGAGCGTCATACCATCTTTCCATACTTGTGCTCGTTGGTAAGTCATGAAACTATAAGTCGCGGTCATCACTACTAACAATACAGTTGCAATGGTTTTGTAAGAAATGTTTTTATACATTTCATAAAGAGCATATGCAAACAATAGAAATAATCCGATCGAAGGAATGTAACTGTACCGATCAGCAATAACAGCACCTCCAACAGGTAGCAATTGCAACACCAATGCAACAGTGATTGCATAAAAACCAATGCTGAAAAAAACTTTGTTTGTTTTTTTGAATGAATAAAAAACACCTGCAATCATTGCCAGAAAAATTACCGGATAGCCATAAAAAACAGAAGGAATGCTCTCGCCGGTTTTTGCAGGATACGGATAATAGGCGCTGAGATTTATGGGAATAAATATTTTAAAAATGTAAGTAACGAAACCGTAACAGGCAAAAACTATCCGCTGCGGAAAACTGAATACTGCATCTTGTATAGCACCTAAATCCTGTTGGGCTCTGATGGCAACAATTCCAAATATGATGGATAGAATGAAGAATGGAATTTTTTCAATAAAAACTTTTGCGTCCATTTTTCTTCCCATAAAATAATCAACCAACAGCAAAACAATGGTAAGCGAAACTCCAACACCTTTTGAAAACAATGAACACAAAAAGAAAAGTAAACTGAAAACAAAATATTTACTGTTTAAATCATTCTTCAGATATTTTAAATACCAGAATAAGGAGGTTAGAAAGAAGCAGGTGTACATTAAATCTTTCAACTCACTCACCCAAGCCACAGATTCAACATGTATGGGATGAACGCCGAATAACAAACTCACAACAACAGCAATTTCAAAAACACCAGTGATTTCAACTATCACAAATAATACGAGAGCAGTATTTATTAAATGTATAATGAGATTGACAGTGTGGTAGGCTGTTGGGTCTAACTGAACGACTGAATAAATCCATGTATAAACCATCATGACCAGCGGATGATAATTTCCCATCCAATAAGAAGTGAACAAAACTTTTAAATCAAAATGACGAATCATCTGATTGTTTTCGACATATCGATCATCATCAAGATTTACAAAACCATTGGTGAGGGCTGGCCAGTATGAAATTAAAGTGAGCGCTAAAATTCCGGCTAATGCATACCATAGTTTTTTGTTTGAAGCAAAATTATTTTGCTTCTGTTTTGATTTTTGCTTTGCTGAATCAGCTACTTGGTTTGGATTAATCTTTTTCTTTTTGCTCATCAGAATTTATAAAAGTAAAATTGGTTGAACGAACATAAATAATGTGCGTGTTTTATTTACATACTTCACGCATTGAGTTTTCAGCATTTTTATCGCCGAGTGCAGCGGCTTGTTTAAAATCGTTGCAGGCTTCACCTATCCGGTTCAGTTTTATGTAAACAAGTGCACGGTTGTTGTAAGCAATTGCCAGTGATGGATTCAATGAAATTGCATTGCTGTATTCGGCAAGCGCGTCATTGAATTTTGAATTCACAGCATAAATATTTGCAATGTTGATGTGTGCCTCGGCAATGTTCGGATCAATTTTTATTGTTTCAAAAAAATCAGCGCTTGCTTTATCGTAATCACCGGTTGTATAGTATAAAACTCCCCGATTGTAGTAGGCTTTAGCATTTGTTTGTTCCAATTGTATAACCCGGTTGAAATCATTCAATGCTTTGTCATATTTTTTTAATGCAAGGTTCAGATTTCCGCGATTGGTGAAAGCCTCTTTGTAATTTGGAGAGAGAGCAATGGCTTTGTTAAAATCGCTTTCGGCTTTTTCAAGGTCGCCCTCGTTTTGATAAATGAGTCCGCGATTACCATAAGCAATTGGTACTTCTCCTGCTGAGAGCATATCGTTGTATAATGCCAAACTGTTTTTCCAAACCAATGTGCGCTTGTATGCAACATAACTGTAACCCACTGCCATTGCAATAAACAATGCAATTCCGACCAACTTGAATTTATAACTGCGATACAAATAGTTTAACGCTGTGGCAACCAACAGAAATAAACCAATGGAAGGTATGTACGAATACCGATCGGCCATCACAGCACTGCCAACCGGAATGAGTTGAAGCACCAGAATTATTGTGGCAATAAAAAACCCAACTGCAAAAATTACAAGCCTTGTTTTTCTGATTGAAAAAATTGCCAGCACTGTTAAAGCAACCATTAAAAAAACATTGAAGTAATAAACAGCTGATATGCTTTCACCCGCAATAAACGGATACAGGTAGTAGGCACTTAACTGATATGGAACAACCAGCAGAATAATGTAATTGATAAAACCATACGCTGCAATAAGCATTCTTTCGAATCCGGTGTAACTTAAATCGGGAATGGCGCCAGTTGATTGTTGCGCTTTTATGGCAATGATGCCAAACACAACAGAGAGTATTAAAAAAGGAATTTTTTCAAGAATTGTTTTGGTGGTAAATTTTCTTTTGAAATAAAAATCGACCAGAATAATTACTACTGAAAGCGATGCACCCATGCCTTTTGAAAAGAGTGAACACAAGAAGAAAAACAAGCTTAACAAAAAATATTTTTTAAATGCCGGCTGCTTCGCATACTTCATGTAGCACAGCAGCGAAAACATAAAGAATGCTGCATACATCAGATCTTTCAGTTCGCTGACCCAAGCTACTGATTCAACATGCATGGGATGAATGCCAAAGAACAAACTCACAATCACTGCAATTTCAAAAACTCCGGTCAACTCAATAATTAAAAACAAAACCACTGAAGTGTTAATCAAGTGAATGAGCAGGCAGATAAAGTGATAAGCAAAAGGACTCTCTTTTGCAAAAGAATAAATTGCTGAATAGAGCAGCATTACAAACGGATGGTAATTTCCCATCCAGTAAGTGGTAAATAAATTTTTAAAATTAAATTGATGAATGAGTGAATTATTTAAAACATACTCCGAATCATCGAGCGAAACGAAATCATTTTTTAACGATTGCCAGTAAATGGCAAAGCAAGTAAGCAGTATACCGGCTAATACAATTCCGGCTTTGTTACCTGATAATTCATTTTGATGATTCTGTTTCTTTACTGAACCGGGCAACTGCTGAAGCTCCTTTTTTTTCTTTTTGCTCACGGCAATAAAACTACTTGCGAAATGTTAAGTGTAAAATTTGGAGTTAAATAATTATTCACGGTTATGATTTTGTTTACAGAGGAAGAAATAAGAGCGTTGAAAAATTCTGCTTTTGTGCTTTCAATTTCATTCAGGTATTCATTCTATATAACAACTGCATTAATTTGATGTAAGGGTTCGCAGTACTTGCTGGATAACTGGTTAAAGTTTGTGCCGGTAAAATTGATAAATTGATAATTGATAGTGGATAGAAAAAATATTGTCATCACAAAAAGTCGTGTTGGTAAAAACACCACACACGGGCTTGGGTTGTTTATATTTGTTAAATGTTTAAAAGATCGAACACCAACAAAAGCCAACTAAGAAAGGGAAATTCAAGCATTGACATTAAGCATCAATTACCTGATGGTATTTACTTAATTTCTATCGTTACATCACAAGTCAATTTAAATTCATCAATAATTATTCAAAAGTAGAAAGCAATGAAAAAAATTCTTTTGCTCCTTATCTTTCATTTTTCACTTTTCATTTTTCATTCCAATGCTCAGCAATACTGGCACAGAGTAAAAGGAGGTTGCGGGCAAGCTGGCGCAGGTGATGCAGTTATTTCATTGGTAGTAGATTCAACCAACAACTTGCTCTATGCAGGAGGAAATTTTAATACAATTGACAATTCTATAGGATGTGATGCAATTGGAAGTTGGGATGGAAATAACTGGTCAACCAATACAAGCTTTAATTCAAATCCGTCAACAAAGAGAATAATATTTTTTCAAAACATGTTATTTATTTCTTCTTCAACACAAAATGATGGAGGTATTTTTTATAATACTGGAGGCAGCAACTGGCAGAATTTAGCAAATATGAATAGCCAGGTGCAATGCCTGTGTATTTACCACAACAAACTCTATGTAGGTGGGGATTTCACAACTGTGAATGGCATGTCAGCAAGTTTTATTGCCTGTTATGATGGCACTAACTGGAATACACTTGGCAGTGGCATTTGGTGTACCCAATTCCCAGGTCATGTTACTGCCATGTGTGTGTGGAATGATAAACTGATAGCAGGTGGTTCATTCGACAAGGCAGGCGGGTTAACCGTTCACAGTGTTGCCGCATGGAACGATACTACTTGGAGTGATGTGGGGTGGGGGGTAGTTGATTCAGGTGCTACAAATGTTGCTGATGTTTATGCACTGTGTGTTCATGATAGTGATTTGATCGTGGGTGGTACAATAAGCCATGCAGATGGATTACCAGTGAACAACATTTGCCGCTTCAATGGTAGCAATTGGTTTGCATTAGGGGCGGGGGTTGATGCAAATGTTTATTCGCTGCTTTCATTTAAAGGTAAATTAAATGTTGGTGGAGAGTTTGAAATCGCTGGCGGCATTAGTGCAAGTCGTTTTGCATATTGGAACGATACCACTTGGGCAACTACTTATGGCGGCGGGGTATTTAATAGTGTTTTTGCTATGGCAGTTTATGACTCGGTATTATATATTGGCGGTTTATTCGGTTACATTGGAAATGTAAATTGCAATCACATTGCTGCCTTGTATGATTACCCTGATTCATCTGTTTCAATAAATGAAGTTGAAAGTTCAGTTGAAAGTGATGCATCCATATTATGTTACCCCAACCCATCGGAAGATAAATTCAATATTGAAGTAAAAAATATTCAAATGGATTGCGAAGCCATTCTCTCAATCACTGATTTGCTGGGGAAGAAATTATTAGAGAAAAGTATTAGTTTAAGCAAGGGCAATTCAAACATTGACATTAAGCATCAGTTGCCTGATGGTATTTATTTAGTTTCACTTGTTACTACTCAAGCCAGATTACATTCAACAATTGTTGTTCAAAAGCAATAACCTGTAATGCAGTGCAAAATTTTACTTCATCATATCCATCATTACCTGCGAAGCTTCGTTCAGGTAAATATCTTTCTTCAGGTATTTTAATAGTTCCTTGTTGCGGGCAATGTAGGTGGAGTCGCTTTCTATTCTGGTAAGATCAACAGTTAAATTAGAAATATCTAAACCGGTTAATGTTTTTTCCAATTCATCGTATTTTTTCTTTTCTTCTTTTTGTAGCGTTTGTTCAGCCCGGTACTTATCAATATTAAGCGATACCTGTGTTGCATCTCTATCCTTTTTTAATTCAACTGATTCTTCTTCAATTAATGTAAAAGCCTTTTGTTCGTTTACTCTTTTTTCGCTGTTGGTTTTTAATTTCTCAATATTAAAACTCTCCTTGCTTTTTGTTATTGGAGTTGGTTTTATTTCGTCCCATTGCAGCGGAAAATCTTCCTGCTTTTCACCGTATTTAATTTTGCTGTAGGCATCAGGCAAAATAATATCGGGCGTAACGCCACGCAATTGTGTGGATGCGCCACTCACGCGATAAAATTTCTGCATGGTAATTTTTACTGAGCCGAGTGGTTTCATGGTGTTGTATGTAGTATTCACCATATCATCCATGTTGTACATGCGCTGTACAGTTCCTTTTCCGAATGAAGTAGTGCTGCCTATAATTACACCGCGGTTATAATCCTGAACAGCAGCGGCCAGAATTTCTGAAGCTGAGGCGCTGTTCTCATTTACCATTACTTCAAATGGTCCATCATAAGTTACGCTTGGATCTTTGTCGGAGTAAAGAGTTGGATTTGCATCGCGACCTTTCACCTGCACCACTGGACCTTGCGGTATAAATAGTCCCATCATTTCCACAACACTTTCCAATGAGCCACCACCGTTGTCGCGCAAATCGAGTATTACACCTTTTGCTCCTGCGGTTTTTAATTTTTCCAGTTCAGTTTTTATATCGTCGGCACAATCGCGACCACCGCCACCACTGAAGTCGGCATAAAATCCGGGAAGTCTGATGTAGCCTATTTTCTTTTCGTTGTTAATGATGAACGATTGCGCGTAAGTATCTTCCAGCACTATCACATCGCGAATGAGAGTGATGACTTCGAAAGTTGCATCTGGTTTTTTAACAGTCAATCGAACTTCAGTTCCTTTTTTTCCTCTGATCAACTGAATGGCTTTGTCTAATCTCATTTCTGAAACATCAACCGGTTCGGCTGCACCTTGCGCCACTTTTACAATAATGTCTCCTGGTTTTAATCTTCCATCGCGATAGGAGGGACTCCCTGGAACAATACTGCTTACTTTTATTTCATCGTCTTTCTGTTGCAACTGTGCTCCGATTCCTTCGAGCTTTCCACTCATGGCTATATCGAAATTTGCTTTATCGGCAGGCGGAAAAAATTCGGTATGCGGATCCTGCACATTGGCGAAACAACCTACATACAAATTGAAACGATCAGTGCGGTCTAACTCTCCTAAATTTTTAAAAGCATCGTCAGTACTCTTCAATACTTTTTTACGCGCTTCTTTCTCCAAATCTTCATCTGTTTTTTTTCCGGCAGCGGAGGTGTCATCTTTTGCCTTTGCTTTGTCTCTGGCTTCTAACATATCGTTATAACGAACCAGTGTTTGATACTTTACTGATTTGCGCCATGCATCTTTTAATTCGGTTGCATTTTTTGCATATTGAATTTTATCGCCATCGGTTTCAATTGTTTCGTCTTCTTTAAAACTGAATTGCTGTTCGAGATACGATGCATAATAAGTTTTGGCCTCGGCAAATCGCTTTTCGTAAATGGTGTTTGCTTTGTCAAAAAATTCAAGTGAAGCATCATTCAGCTGATCGTCAATTTTTTCTTTGTACCTGCTTAGTTCATCAATATCAGATTGAAGGAAAAATTTTTTGCTGTTGTCCATTCTTTTCAGAAACAAATCGAATACGCGAACCGAAAATTTATCATCCACATTCTGCGGATTGAAATGCTGCGTTTGTATTCCCTGCATCACAACTTCCATTATCAACTGCTCCTTGGTTAGCTCGGCGGGTTTGCGTGTTAGTTTGTACGAAGCAAAAACACCAAGCACCAATAACATGGTTGCAACAAAAATTAATTGTGACCTGCGCATTTTATGGAAGAGATTAATTAAGGTTTGGTTCATGTGGCAAATATATGTGCTGATGATTTTCTTTCTGTTGTAAATGAATTAACAACACAAGAACGAAAAAAGAATAAATTGTTGTGCCGGAAATTTTAATAATGAATTATTATTCAGTTAGCATATTTAGTTTTAATTATTCACCCAAAGAACGCTAAGGAGCAAATCAAAATAAAAAAATGAACTATATTAAAATTAGTGAAAATGTCTTTGAGTCTTTGCTTCTTATTTTGCTTTGCGTGAAAATAAATTGCAAGAAAATAAATCGCGTGAAAACACTAATTCATTTTCACCACTTCGGTAACCGGAATACTTGCATTGCGAATAGCAACCTGTCGTGCAACTTGATCGGAAAGGTCGGAAAAAATATTTCCGACAATGGAATTTTGATTTAAGACCGCAGGGACTCCTGAATCGCCACCTTCGCGGATGCTTTGCACAATGGGAACCTCGCCAAGGAATGGCACATTGTATTGATGAGCGAGTTTGTGTCCGCCACCCTTACCGAAAATGTAATATTTATTTTCAGGCAATTCAGCAGGAGTGAAGTAGGCCATGTTTTCAATTACGCCAAGAACAGGAACATTGATTGGTAATATGCTGAACATGCCGATTGCTTTTCGTGCATCAGCGAGCGCCACATCTTGCGGAGTGGTTACAATTACTACTCCGGTGAGCGGAACCAATTGCACCAATGTTAATTGGATATCGCCTGTGCCGGGAGGAAGATCGATAACGAGGTAATCTAAATCGCCCCACTCGGCATCGGTCATGAACTGGCGAAGGGCAGATGAAACCATTGGGCCACGCCACACTACTGCCTGTTCTTCATCAATTAATAATCCGATTGAGAGTGCTTTGATTCCGTAAGTTTCAATCGGCTGCATTAAATGCTTTCCGTTTTCTTCCCGTACTCGTGGTCGCTCTCCTTTAATGTTGAGCATGATTGGAATACTTGGACCATAAATATCGGCATCAATGATTCCGACCTTCGAACCTTTTTTTGCTAAACCAAGTGCAAGATTAACTGCTACTGTTGATTTGCCAACTCCGCCTTTACCGGAAGCAACTGCAATAATGTTTTTTACTCCTGCGAGAATATTATCGCGATCGCGCAGTGTAGTGACTTTTGCATCCATCACAATATTAACTTCGGCCTGGTGAGAGACTAAAGCATGAATGGCATCAATGCAGTTTTTCTTTATTAATTCTTTGAGCGGACAAGCAGGAGTGGTGAGTGTAACGATGAATGAAATTTTATTTTCATCAAC
>CANJII010000023.1 GCA_947474435.1 Chitinophagaceae bacterium
CTTATTTCTCGAATAAACCAATCGTTTACACATCGTTTACACGACCATAACTATTTAATTATTAAGAAGACAAATGAGCATAATGTACGGCTTGGATGTTTGCGGCGCATTAAAAACGATGCACTAAAAAAAATCCAAACCAATGAAAACAAAAAAAACAATTGCAAAATTAGTTGCCTCGGCAACGCTTGCCATTGCATTTGTGTCAACCGGATTTGCTCAGGCAAACCTTGGCGCAAATTGCGGATGCCCGCCGGTGGCATCCAGACCAACAGTTCTTGTATCCACACTTGCAACAAGTGGTGGCGCCCTTGACGGTGAATTGCTCGCATCAAACACCATTTTCACCTGCGACAAAACATGGATACTGGATAAAAAGATTTATGTACCAAACGGAAAAACATTAACCATTCAACCGGGTACTGTTATTAAAGGAAACGCAGGAACTGCTTCGAATGCAACCGCATTAACAGTGGAAGTGGGAGGAAAAATTTTTGCATCAGGTACAGAAGATTGCCAAATCGTATTTACTGCTGCTGCTGATAATTTAGACGGAACATATCCTATTGCAAATAATGGGCAGTGGGGTGGTCTTTGTATTGCCGGAAAAGCTTCAAATAATTTAACGCTTGCCGCTAATGGCCCTTTCCAACCCGGAGTTGGTGATGGTCGCCTTTGCGTAGCTGATGGTATTGGAACATTTGAAGGTTTCGCATCTTCAAACAGTAAAGATCAGTTCGGTGTAACACCGGCATCTTTTGACGATAACGACAACTCAGGAATTTTGAAGTATGTATCTATTCGCCACGCTGGTGCTGTTTTGCAGGTTGGTGGTGAGTTGAATGGTTTGTCGCTTGGTTCAGTAGGAAGAGGAACTACTATTGAGCATGTTGAAATTGTTTCTTGTGCCGATGATGGCATTGAGCTTTGGGGCGGAACAGTTGATTTAAAATACATCGATTTGCTTTTCGGAAATGATGACAACCTTGATTGGGATGACGGATGGAGAGGAAGAGCACAATTCGTATTTGTTTTGAAAACTGACAACACAGCAAGCGTTGAC
This sequence comes from Chitinophagaceae bacterium, assembly GCA_947474435.1. Taxonomy (GTDB): domain Bacteria; phylum Bacteroidota; class Bacteroidia; order Chitinophagales; family UBA10324; genus UBA10324. The sequence goes on from CANJII010000023.1 coordinate 1,064, forward strand.
AGTGACAACGGAATGGAATGTGATGCTGATGATCAAAAGTCAAACAACACACTGCGTTCTCATCCGGTTATTTTTAATACTACAATGATCGGTAACAGCAAAACAGTTATTACAGCCGACAACAGTTCAATTGCTGCTATTAATGCTAAAGAGCTTACTGAAGGAGAAATTTATAACTCAGTATTTGCAAACTTTAAAAATGGTTACAACATGGTTAAATCTTTGGGAACAAGAGTTAACTCAATTAATGGTGTTCCAAGTGAAGCATACCATAACTGGGCTAACACCGGTGGAAACACAACTACTAGTTTAAAGGTAAAGTGTAACACTTTTGTAAATTGCACCAACCCATTTACAGTAGGCAGCAGTCCTGCAAATTTTATTTTAACAGACACCGCTCAGTTTTATACTACTGATCATAACACAGCTATTTCAACAGTTCCTGGTTTTGATTATGTATTTACTGTAAACAACACCACCAATGCAATTTCTCACAAAGTTGATGCGGTTCCGAATCCAGCTTTAACCGGTACACTTATTTCAACTCCGGTTGATGGTTTCTTTACTACTGCTGCGTACAGAGGCGCATTTGCTTCTACAGGTCAAAACTGGTTATCTGCATGGTCTTACAATACATTATTAAACACAGTAATCGGAACACAACCATGCCCAACAGACATTAATGGGGATGGTATTACTAATACTGTTGACTTTTTAATATTACTTGGTTCATTTAATCAATCTTGCCAATAAAAAATGAGAGATAGGATTTAAGGTGAAAGTTTAAAGCTTTCACCTCAAATTCCAAACTCCTTCCTAAACAAAAACAAAAACAAAAATCTCTAATGAAAAAAATAATACTCGGCATAGTCACGCTTCTTCTGGCGAACTTTGCCCACGCCCAAAACGGCTTAGAAAATATTATTGTTGAAAAATACTATGTATCAAATGCAACCGATGGTACTTACAGTTCAGGTACATTGCCTGCAGGTTCAGCAACATTCAGAATATATGCTGATATGTCACCCGGTTATAAATTTCAGGCAGCTTACGGTGTGCCAACGCATACTATGACTATCACATCAACCACTTCATTCTTTAACAATACTGATTATGGTTCAATTGCTCCGACATTTTCAAAAACCAATGCAGCAAAAAATTCTGTTATGCTCGATTCTTGGTTTTCAGTTGGTGCAGCTTGTGCTTCTAACTTTGGTATCCTCAAATCAGAAGATGATGGTGTTGCTACTGTAGTGAACAATACACCCGCTGCTCCTGGTGGAAAAATTCTTCAGAATAACAATGCATCAGCAGGCATTCCATTGACCACTCAAGATGGTTTGATTGCAGGTGTTCCTGAAGCAGTTACATTCGTTGGTCTTGGCACTCTAACTGACCAATTCGGTGATGGTTCTGTTTCTGGAAATTCATTCATTACCTCTAATGGTTCTTGGGCTTCATTGAATGGTTCATTAGGTCCTGTGCCTGCAACTAACAAAGTGTTGATTGCACAAATTACTACTGACGGAGTTTTGCATTTTGAATTAAATATTCAAATTGGAACACCTTCAGGCGGGGTACAAAATTATGTATCATCAAATCCAGTTGGAGCTGAAATCACAATTCCAAGTCTCACACAAACTTTAAATGCTCCCAACCTGCCTCCTACCATCAGCATTACTGCACCAACAAATGGTGCATCTTACTTAGTTGGACAGACAGTTGGAATTACAGTAAATACAGCTGACCCTGACGGAACAGTTGACTCAGTACAATATTATGTTGATGGAGTTAAAAAAGGTTCTAAAGTAGGCGCTCCTTATACAAATACATTTAACTGGACTGCAACAATAGGTGCTCATACTTTAACAGCAAAAGCTACCGATAACGGTGGAACAGTAGTTACATCAGCAGGAATAAGCATTACAGTTGGTAATGTGATTGCTCCAACAGTAAGTATTACCTCACCTGTAAATGGTGCATCCTTTGTAGCGCCGGCTGGTGTGAATATTACAGCTAATGCGGCTGATGCTGATGGTACAGTATCTCAAGTTGAATTTTTTGTAGATAATGTTTCAGTTGGTATTGATAATACACTACCTACCTTTAGTTTCAACTGGACCAGTGCCGCTCCATTCGGTAACCGCCAGTTAAAAGCTGTGGCGACAGATAACAGTGGCGCTTCAACCACTTCAAGTATAGTTACAATAAATATTGCTGATCCAAATGCACTTGCTTATAAAGTAGTAAATGCAACCAATACCTGTGAGCCTGGTATATTCTGTATGTCTATAGCAGCTGAAGATGCTGTAGCCAATGTAATCGGATATGATTTAGTAATGCACTACGATTCTTCAAAAGTGGTACCTACAGGAGTGGTGACAGTTTCAAGTGACCTTGTTAGCTCTAATTTAGTTGATGTTGTAAACAGTATTGATGCAGTGAACCAAAATGTAAATATTTCATTATTTTTCAACGGTAATGCTCCTGCTAATACCTTTTTCACTGGTACAGGAAATATTTGCTGCATAGAGTTCAGCAAAACATCAAATTTTGATGCTGTTGATACAGCAGCTTTCAACATTGTTTCTTTGCAGGAAAGTTATATTACTGGTGTGCAGTTGGTTGCGGCTGATGCAGGTAAGTACAATACTTTCAAAGACACTGCATTTGTAGGTTTACTTACTTATTGGAATCAAAATGGTCCTATTAAATACAATTCGGCTATTCCGAGTCAATTTTTGATTACAAATATTTATGGCAACAATGCAAATTGCAATAGCGAATCAGTAACAGCAACTCAACCTGATTTAAACGGTCAATTTACCTTTAACACTAGCAATGGTGACTATATTACAATAAAGAGAGATATTGCTCCTACAACAAGTATACAGCCTGTTGTAAATGGTTTTGATGCTTACTTGACAAAAAGAGTATTGATTAATGATGCTACTTTCACTCCTTCCATTTTCCAATTAATTGCAATGGATGCGAATCTTGATGGTGTAATCAGTGCTGGTGATGTATCTCAAATTAATCAAAGAACAGTTTTGATAAACCCTGAAATGAAACAGGCATGGAATTATAGTTCAAATGGTACTCCACTTGGTCCAGTTTCTAAAGATTGGTTGTTTATTGACTTAACAACATTGAATAATGATGTGGACTACAGAGTTTCACTTACCTATCCTGCTGATGATGGAGTAGGGGCTTTTAAAAACAGAGTACCTGTTGTTCCTTTTTGTCTTCCGAGTCCAAATACTGCAGATACAACCGGTGGTTGTGTAGTTCTTAATGATGAAACTTATAAAGGTATTTTGATTGGAGATGTAAATGGTAATTACGCTGGTAATACTGGATTTTATTCACAGGGAAAAATAAGTGGAGATGACAAAGTAGTTTTTGATTTAACAAAATCAGTTACAGGTGAAGGTTATGTTGATGTTCCGGTTTATGTTACATCACCAAGTGCAGTTAATTCTCTTGATTTTGCAGTTGCGTTCGATGAAACAAAACTTTCATTTAACTCAATTATTAATACTGCCGAAAACATTGAGTCAATGGCAAATTTCAATTCAAATGACAAAACTTTAAGATTCACTTCATTCAGTTTGGATCAATTTGTAAAATGTTTACCAATTGCGACTGTTCGTTTTAACATTACCAGTCAACTAACTAAATCTGATTTTAATTCGTTGGAAGGTTATTTAAATGGCGATCGCGTTGGATTGGAAATAAATACAGATGAATCTGCTTCAGATTACAATGTAATTGTTTTCCCAAATCCTGCTAATGAACTATTAAATGTTGTTTCATCTGAAGATGCAACTATACAGTTGTTTAGTGTAAATGGAAGCCTCCTGTTTAAATCTGATAATGTTGTTGCTAATGAAAAGCTGCAAATAAACACAGCTAATCTTGCTGATGGCGTTTATCTCCTTCAGGTTTCAAACGACAACTTTGTATCTACTAAAAAAGTAGTGATTCAGAAGTAATTTTTTTTAATAATCTTAGTTAAACCATCCCGATTAATTAGTCGGGATGGTTTTTTTTAAAACCTAAATTAAAATCAAATGAAAAAACAGATTGTACTTATTGTTACTATAATTTTTTCTTCGTTAATATCATTTGCCCAATCGCCAAATGACATGAACATTATTGATGCGCAGGATACCGTTGTTTTTGATATTTCGCACGCAGATTCAGGAATCGGGTATATTGAATTTCCTGTTTATTTTTTATCGAATGATACAATAAATGCGTTGGATTTTTCTTTCAAATACAATCAGACCAATTTTTCGTATGATACCATTTTGAAGCTGGCAGGTTATTTATCTATTACTTCTAATTACAACCTCGGTGATTCAACGGTATATTTCACATCTTTCAGTATTACAACTTTCACCAATAATACTCCAATGGTGAAAATCCGTTTCAATGTTTCATCCGGGAAATTCTGCACCGATGATTTAAACAGTGTACTTGTTTATCTGAATGGCGATGCTTGTTCTGCTAAAATTACGGACTGTATTACAGATACAGTCAATTCGATAGTTGCACCTGTTAATTATAATGAGTCGGTTGAACTTTTCCCTAATCCTTCAAATGGATTTTTTCAGATGAACTTTAATACTAATAGTAGTGAGTCATATCATTTAATTGTTTCTGATGTAAATGGAAAAATAGTTTACAAGCAAAATGCAAATTCTTCAGTAGGTGAAAACGACATGAATCTGCATCTGGATTTTCTTTCGAAAGGAGTTTACCTGTTGCAGGTAGTTTTTCCAACTATGAACCTGCACAAGAAAATAGTATTGCAATAAATTGAAATAGAAAAATAGTTGTCTTTTAAAAAAGCGGTTTTATTTTTTGTAGTTTTATTTTATCAGAGGAGTGCTTCGGCACTCCTCTTTTTTTTGTCGAATACTATCTATATCATTCTTATCAGAATCTTTTACTGATAAGAACTGGTTTGAAAAGCCGATTATAAAAACACATTATCTTTTTATTTCCAATCGATATGAAATTCAATTATGATTTTATCTTTCCGCTCAAATAAAAAATGATGATTAAAAATTTTCTGCTCTCAATTTCATTCGTTGCATTGGTTGCAATAAATACTTCAGCACAAACTGTAAAAATTTTATTTGATGCGTCATCAGCACAAATGGCCGGCAATGCTGATTGGATAATTGATTCTGATTTATTTAATATCGGAACCGGAAGTGGTGGAGTAATGGTCGTTGGTTCAGGTAATGAATCGAACCCTCAGCGGTATCCTACACCAACACAAAGTAATATCACTCCTGCAACTACTGAAAACTATTGGAAAGGTGCCCTTTCTTATTTTGCCATTGATTTAGTGAAACAAGGTTTTACAGTTGAAACACTTCCATACAATGGTCTGATTACCTATGGTGTAACAACCAACTCACAGGATTTATCGAACTACAAAGTATTTGTGGTTGATGAACCTAACATTCGTTTTACAACAAGTGAAAAAACAGCCCTCATGAATTTCGTTAAAAATGGTGGTGGCTTAATGATGATTGCCGATCACACAATTAGTGACAGAAATAATGATGGATGGGATTCGCCTGCCATCTGGAATGATTTAATTACAAATAACACTGTGCAGAATAACGCCCTCGGTTTTGTTTTTGACTTACAAAATTTTTCGCAAACAACTTCTAACATTCCGAATCTTCCAAACGATCCGATATTGCATGGAAGTTTTGGTAATGTAACTTCAGTTCAATTTAATAATGGGACAAGTATGACTCTTAATCCATCAAACAACTCTACAGTAAAAGGATTGGTTTATAAAACCGGAGCATCAAACACAGGCAATACACAGGTTATATTTTGTGCAAGCAACTATATGAGTGGAAAAGTTTGCGCCCTTGGTGATAGTTCACCCCCTGATGATGGCACAGGAGATACAAATGATAATTTATATTCTTCTTATAGTTCAGCAGTCGGAGGTTCTCACAAAAAGTTATTGGTGAATGCGGTGAAGTGGTTAGCCACTCCCGGTACTGCACCGAAAATTGAAACATCATCTCTTTCCGAAAACCTATCATCAATGAAAATATTTCCGAATCCGGTTCATGGAAATGAATTGATGATTTTAACAGCAACAACTGAAAATGCAAATTGCACACTTACCATTTACAGTTTATCAGGTCAGCAATTGCAAACTGTAAATTTTATTTCCGGAAATTCAATTCATCAGCAATCGTTTGATGTTTCATTGCTGAATGCTGGAATTTATATTGTTCGTTTGCAAAACGGAAACGATTGCATCATTGAAAAATTTGTGAAACAATAACAAACTCTTTTCTGAAATCTGTTGAAATAAAAACCTCTATTTCAGAATAAAAATTTTTCATCATTCAATTTAAAATTGCTTTGTCGATTACTATTTCGGCAAAGCAATTTTCATTTATCAATATTTGTTGCCATGACAAAAAAATTATCACCGTATCATCTCTTCATTTATATAGTTCTTGTACTGATTTGGGGAAGCAGTTTTATTCTGATGAAAAAAGGCTTAATCGTTTTTTCATCTGCACAAGTTGCAGCAATCAGGTTAACAACTGCATGCCTGGTTTTACTTCCTTTTTTATTGCTTCGGTTAAAAGAAGTAGAAAAGAAAAAAGTAATTTACATGATATTGATGGGATTAACCGGAAGCGGAATTCCTGCATTTCTTTTTACTGAAGCAGAAACACAGGTAAGCAGTTCGCTTGCCGGAATTTTAAATGCATTAACTCCATTGTTCGTTTTATTTATTGGAATGATTTTTTTCAAAATGAAATCAAACGCACTGAAAATAACCGGGATATTAGTTGGGTTTGGCGGTTCGGTTATGCTTATACTTTTTAATAACGAAGGAGGTACTGAATCAAATATTTATTATGCAACATTGATAATTATTGCAACTGCTTTATACGGCCTCAGCAATAACATTATTATAAAACACCTGCAAGGTTGTAATCCCATTTTAATGACAGCTACTGCTATGGCATTCATGGGTCCTTTTGCATTTAGCTGGTTAATGACTACTGATTTCACTCAGCGATTACACACTGAAGGGGCAATGTATTCATTGAGCAGTTGCATGATACTTGGTGCTTTCGGAACTTCAATTGCACTGGTTATGTACAATTATTTAATTCAAACAACTGGCGCGTTATTCGGAAGTACTGTAACTTATTTTATGCCCTTGGTGGCACTCGGTTGGGGAGTTGCTGATGGCGAAGCAATCGGACTGATTGATTTTTTTGCGCTGGCAATTATTTTATTCGGCGTTTACTTGGTGCGCCGTGGGAAATAAAATTACTTTGCTGCAATAACTGAAATTTCAACATTCACATCTTTAGGTAATCTGGATACCTGAACTGTTTCACGCGCAGGAAAATCGCCACTGAAATTTGAACCATACACTTCATTCACTTTTGCAAAGTCATCCATGTTTTTTAAAAAGATAGAAGTCTTCACAATGTTTTCGAAACCCATTCCTGCCTGCACTAGAATTGTATGAATATTTTCCATCACTTGTTTTGTTTCAGCAGCAATATCACCCTTTAAAACCAGTCCGGTTGCAGGAATGATTGCCACTTGTCCGGAAACAAATAACAGATTACCAGCCATTACCGCCTGACTATAAGGACCAATTGGTGAAGGAGCTTTGTCGGTTTGAATAATTGTTTTATTCATAGTTGAAGTTTGATTTTGTTTTTCCGAAATATAAGCATGCTTGTTTTCTGCACAAGAGCAAATCAGAATGCTGAAAAATGCAATCGATGATTTTGTAATGAGATTTTTAATCTGAAACATAGGTAATGATTTATTTTGCGCCAGTTAATTTGAAAAATGAAAATAGCAGTTGCCGGCGAAGAAAAAAGATTAATGGAATTCAGAAGCATTATTTCTGCTGAACATGAATTGATTGAAGCAGAAAATTTTAATGCTCAATTTGATTTTGCAACTTTTGATTTAATAGTTGATTTGAATGCTGATGAAAGAGAAGAAATTGCAGATTCAGTTTTTACATCGGGTAAATTTGTTTTGTTGTGTGCTGTAAAAAAATCGTTGGTACAATTAACTCATACGAAAAATATTTCTTCAACCATTGCCGGAATAAATGCACTTCCAACTTTTCTTATGAGACCACTACAGGAAATTTCTTATTTGAATGATGAGGAAAATCTTAATTGGAAAAATATTTTTGATACATTAAAATGGAAAGCCAAACTAGTGAAAGACAAAATTGGAATGGTGACTCCAAGAATTTTATTCATGATTATAAACGAAGCCTGCTTTACACTGGAAGAAGGAACAGCCTCAAAAGAAGATATTGATTCAGGAATGAAAATGGGAACCGCTTATCCGATTGGTCCTTTAGAATGGGCTGATAAAATCGGATTGAAAAATATTTATGAAACATTGAATGCCATACAAACCGAAACTAAAGACAATAGATATAAAATTTGTCCGATTATTAAAAGTATGTTTCTTAATAAAGAGAAATTCTATTTAGGCTGATAACTTTGCAGTTCCAACATGATTCTGATTTATACAATTAAAGTTACTCCAAGGCTTCAATACATTGCTGATTTGTTGCTTCGCGAGCTACTCGAAATTGATTTTGAATTTACCACCAGCACCGATCGTTTTTATCAATTTCAGGGGCCAAAATTAAATTACAGTAAAGACCGACTGGGTTCTGAATTATTTATTTCAGCTCATCCTTTGTTATTCGAAAATGAAATAAAACCGCAGCGTACTGAGTATGGTGAATACAATGGAATAGTTACACTGTTCACTTCAAAAAAAGAAGCTGACTTACCATATGATCCTTTTGCAGCCGCATTCTTTTTAGTTTCAAGATACGAAGAGTACCTGCAATTTAAAGAAGATAATTACGGAAGATTTAGGGTTGAAAAAGGAGTTGCTTATTACAAAGCTTTTCATCAAAAACCAGTTGTGAATCATTATGCAATTCATTTAAAAGAACTCATTAATGCAAAGTTTCCTCAATTAATATTTTCATCTAAAGAATATCAATTCATACTTACCTACGATATTGATCAGGCATTTAAATACATAGAACTACCATGGTATCGGTCGATTGGCGGAATGATTAAAGCTTACATACGCCGCGATTGGAAGTATTTAAAAGAACGAAAAAAAGTTTTAAGTGGTGAACAAAAAGATCCATACGATACCTTTGAAGATCAGCATCGCATCAGTTTGAAGCATCGTATTTATCCAATCTATTTCTTTCTGATGAGCAATTATGGATCAAAGGATAAAAATAATCCGTGGAACAGTTCGCGCATGCAAGCCATAATAAAAACTTTAGCCGATAAATTTCTGATCGGAATACATCCAAGTTATAAATCATTTAAAAAGCCAAACAAAGTTGAAACTGAAATTGCGCGGTTGAATTCAGTTTCAGGAAAACAAATAGTTCGAAGCCGACAACATTTTCTGCAATTGGAATTCCCCTATACTTATCGAAATTTAATTGAGCAGGGAATTCAGGAAGATTACACAATGGGAAATCCAAAGGTAATTGGTTTCAGAGCAAGCATTGCATCACCGTTTTTTTTCTACGATTTAAAAAGAGATGATACTACTGCTTTAAGAATTTTTCCGTTCGCTGCCATGGACAGCACTTTGTATTATTATTTAAAAGTTACAGCAGAGTCAGGACTGGAAGAATTAAAACTGATTACCGATGAAATTAAAAAAGTGAATGGAACATTTATTTACATTGCTCATAATGATTTGATTGGTAAAAATTCTGTATGGAAAGGATGGCAAAATTGTTTTGAAGAGTTTATTGAGTATGCAAAAGAATGAAACCTGAATATATCCAGCATAGTGAAATTGACTTTATAAAGTGGGATCGTTGCATTCAATCATGTGAAAACCATTTACCTTATGGTTATAGCTGGTACTTAAATGTTGTAAGCCCCGGTTGGGATGCATTAGTTAGCGGTGATTATGCAAAAATATTTCCACTCACATTCAGAACCAAAGCACGGATTAATTATTTGTATCAACCCTACTTTACCCAGCAGTTAGGATTGTTTGGAGCCAGCATTAAAGACGCTGATGTAACTGATTTTTTAAAAGCTATTCCTGAAAAATTTAAATTCATAGAAATTAATTTAAACAGCTATTGTCATCTGAATGCGAAAGATTTTTCAGGCAAATTCAAGATTACTCATCATTTGGATTTAACAAAAAAGCATATTGAAATTTTTAATTCTTTTAACGACAATACAAAACGGAATATCCGGAAAGCCGAAAAATTAAATTTGATTTTCAGTGACAATGGAAAAATAAAATCGCTTATTAATTTATTTAAGGAAACTACCGGAAACAAAACTGAATTAAAAAAGAAGGATTACCTGATGCTGGAATCATTGATGAAAACTTCTATCAGTAATACGAGTGGAAAGATTTATGAAGTTCGTGATGCAGAAAAAAATTTACTTGCCGGTCTGTTTTTAATTTCTTCCCAAAACATATTGATCAATTTATTTAATGCTTCCTCTTCAGAAGGAAAAAAAAAATCAGCTATGTTTTATTTAGTTAACGAAATAATTAAATTAAATGCACAGAGTAACAAGACACTCGACTTTGAAGGTTCTGAAATTGCTGAAGTTGCACGATTTTATAAAGGATTCGGAGGGGTTCCGATACAATACCCGCACATAAAACTAAATCGTTTACCTTGGCCGCTCAAATGGATAAAAGAATAAATTATGGTTATTAATCTTTCAAAAAACAACTCACTTGTTAATCAGTTTGTATCTGAAATCAGGGATATTAAAATACAAAAAGACAGGCTTCGTTTTCGTAGAAACATTGAGCGGATAGGTGAAATTGCCGCCTATGAAATCAGTAAAACAATGGAGTTTTCCAATCGGACTTTTGAAACTCCTTTAGGAACAATTGGTATTCCGGTGTTAAAAGAACATCCGATTTTAGGAACAATATTAAGAGCCGGTTTGCCTTTACATAACGGCTTGTTAAATTACTTTGATCAGTCTGATAATGCTTTTATTTCTGCCTATCGTCATCATCATGCTGATGGAACATTTGAAATAAAACTGGAATACATGGCAAGCAGTTCAATTGAGAATAAAATTTTAATAGTTGCCGATCCAATGCTTGCAACAGGCCATTCAATGGCATTAACCTTACAGGAAGTTTTTAAATTAGGAAAACCCAAACACACCCACATTGTTTCAGTAATTGCGAGCGAAGCTGGTATTGAGAAAGTAAGAAATTCAATTGATAACTTTACCCTTTGGACCGGTGCAATTGATAAAGAACTGAATGCAATGGCGTACATTGTGCCCGGCTTAGGTGATGCAGGTGATTTAGCTTATGGTGAAAAAATACAGCAGTAGAAAAAAATAATTGGTTGTTCAGTAAAAAAAATAATACTTTTCCAAATAATTCTAAGTTAATTAACCCGTAGTAAAAACAATTGTAAGACCATGAAATTTTTTACTTCCATTGTTTTAATTTTTATTCTGACAATAAATGCCAATGCGCAGGATTGGCATTTTTCGCAATTTTATTATGCACCTCTGACACAGAACCCGGCATTGACTGGAAATATGGGAGGAACTGCAAGAATAGGGGCAAATTACAGAAGTCAATGGGGATCAATTACTGCTCCTTCTGTATATTCAACTTTTGATGTATTTGCTGATTTTCAATTAATGAGAAGTCGTTTTCGCGGTAACTCGTTAGGTCTTGGTGTTTTGATATTAAATGATGTGGCTGGTGATGGAAATCTTTCTACCTTAAATGCTCAGGGTTCAATTGCATATCATCAATCATTAGACGGAACAAATAATTATCATATCTCTTTTGGCATTCAAGGCGGATTTACTCAAAAAGCACTTGACCCTGAAAATCTATTATTTGGAAACCAATTTACAGGTAAAGGATTTAGTTCTGCTATTTGGAGTGGTGAGCGATTACTGAATAGCACTATGTATGGCGATATAGGAATGGGGGTTGCATTTAATGGTCAGCTTAACAGATATTCTCAAGTGTCATTTGGTTTCGGTGCATTTCACTTAAACAAACCAAATGAATCATTAAAGAAAGATGTTTCATTAAATGAATTGTATACCAAAAAAGTAGCTCATGCCAGTGCCACTTTCGGGTTTAACAATAAGGTTTATATGTTTCCTGCCGCTTCTTATGAATATCAAGGTCCTTCAAAAGAATTTGTCGGTGGTGCTGCTTTTGGTTTAAATTTTACTGAAAACAAGCGGAAAGTTGGTACTGTAATTTATATCGGTGCTTTCGCAAGATATAACGAATCAATAATTCCAACAATTGGAATGATTACAAAAAGTTTAAGGGCCGGGGTTAGCTATGATATTACCACCAGCACACTTGCGAATCCAACGAATGGTCAAGGTGGTTTTGAATTAGCAATAATTTATAACAATCTGGTTCAGTCAAAGAAAATGCGCAAAACTTATTGTCCTAAGTTCTAAGGTTTGCTGATATACTTATTTCCTTTTATATAAAACCTGTAGTAAAGTAAGGCATCTTTTCCAGCATAATCCACTCCAATTCTTTTTGTACTGACAATGTTTTTTTCGGTAATAAGAATATTTCTGTCTTCAATAAAAATTATATTTCCGGTTAAATCTATTCCTGAATCTGAAACTTTTATTCCGAGTGCGGCACTCATTGAGCCTGGACCCGAAGTTAAATTTGGTTGAACTGTTTCTTTTTTTCTTCTCTTTATCATTTCATCAATTCCAATAATCGGTTCAATCGCGCGAATTAAAACTGCGTGTGGATTTTCTTTTTCATTCGTAACTACATTGAAGAGATGATGAATTCCATAACACAGATACACATATGCTATTCCCCCTTTTGAATACATGGTTTCTGTTCGTGCTGTCCTTCTTCCACTGAAAGCATGCGAGGCTTTATCCACTATACCGTTGTATGCTTCCAATTCAGTAATCATTCCACCTGTTTTAATTCCGTCAATATTCGTGATTAAAAATTTTCCCAATAAATCTTTACTTACCTGCACAACATCATTTCTTAAATAGAAATCAATGGGAAGTTTTTGAAATTTATTTTTCATAATAAGTAAAAAGTTATTTTCATCACCTGAATGAAGAAAGGCACCTTGTTTTTAATACCGGCAACTCTAGGCGAAGAAGGCATAAATGTAATTTCACAAGAAATAAAAGATGTAGTTCAGCATATAGATTTATTTATTGTTGAGAATGAAAAAAGTGCCAGAAGATATTTGAGAAGCATTGGTTATAAAAAAGAATTTTCAGAAAACTGTTTGGTTTTAATGAATAAAAATTTTCTAGAAAAAACCGACCATCGTGTTTTTGATTATTTATTAAACGGGAATGATGTTGGCTTGATTTCGGAAGCAGGCATGCCTTGTATTGCAGACCCTGGAAATTATTGGGTCAAGGAAGCACATCAACAAAATATAAAAGTAAAACCCCTCACCGGGCCTTCATCAATACTACTTGCACTGATTGCATCAGGATTTAACGGTCAACAATTTCGATTCAATGGATATCTGCCAATAAAATCATCTGAAAAAATAAATGCATTGAAAAAGATAGAAGAAATTTCTGCATCTAAAAACGAAACTCAACTATTTATCGAAACTCCATATCGGAATAATGCCATGCTGGATGATATTTTAAAAACCTGTTCTTCAAAAACATTATTATGTATAGCTTCTGAATTAACTCTTCCAACAGAATTTGTTAAAACACTTTCAATTGCTGAATGGAAAAAAAATAAACCAGATCTTCATCACAAGCCAACAGTATTTTTAATTTATTCAAAATAAAAGTTGAGCTCTAATATCTGATTTTGAAATCAGTAAATTCTTTTACCGTTCCTTCCTGAATATTTACATCAGTAACTATTGCTCGTGAAGGACCGCGGTTACACCATTCAATAAATTTTGTTAGTTGCTCGGCCGTGCCTTCTGTTTCAATGAAAACAGAACCATCCTTCATATTCATTACATATCCTTTCAAGCCAAGTTCATTCGCAATTTCATTGGCTGTTGCTCGGTAAAATACTCCTTGAACACTCCCTGTCACTTTCAGCATAAGATTTTTCCTGTTCAGCATATTTAAGTTTAGGCGGGTTACAATGTCGGATACTTTAGTGTCAGCAAAAATGAAAAACAAAAAATAAAATACTAATACCAAATAATCTCCAAAACCAAACCTCTACAAAAATGACACCTCAACCAAGTTTCGCTACACGAGCAACAAACGCTTTCCACAGTCACTTTAGTTCTTTTGCAAAACCTGAATTCAACAAACCAACTGTTGGGTTAACTGATTATGTAGTTTTAAAATCGTTTAAAGAAGGAGCACTCGTTATTCCATATAATAAAATAGTAAGAATTGAAGCAGCTAAAAGTTATTCTATGTTTTATTTTGCTGATGGCACTCGCTTTTTCAGTTCTCATAATTTAAGTTATCATGCCCGTCAACTCGACAACCGCTTTTTTCAGCGTATACACAAATCACACATTATTAATCTTAGTCAGGTTAAAGAAGTGATTACTGAAAAGGTGAAGAAAGTAATGTTGTTTGATGGTAGTTTAATTGAAGTTTCAAGAAGGAAAGCCTCATCATTCGTTCGCATGTTCAAATTGATGATGGCAGCAAGTTTTTAATTGGTTTATTGGTTTGAATACTTAAAAGGGGTTGAATTTTCAATCCCTTTTTTTTATTGATAAAATTTGAAAATTTATTTCTGGGAATATTTCGGACAGGAAAATAATTTATTCGAAAGATAATCTTGTTGGGTTATTCATCTTCCTCATCATCGGAATCCATGAAGCCATTATTCCGATAAACATGACTGTAAAAAATACCAGCACAAAATCCATCACCTGCATTTTTACCGGATAAGCATTTACTACAAAAGTTCCGCCGCCGATTTCAATCAATCCGAATTTTTGTTGCAGAATAATAAGCACCACAGAAAAAACAAACCCTGCAATGCATCCGATAAATGAGAGCAGAACCCCCTCATATAAAAATATTTTTTTTACAGAAGACAAATCAGCTCCCATAACACGCAGAATGTTTATGTCTTTTCGTTTATCAATAATTAACATCGAAAGTGAGCCGATAATATTGAATGCGGCAACTATTAAAATGAAAGTAAGAACGGCATATACCACCCACTTTTCAATTTTCATAATTGCATACAACGATTTATTTTGTTCGTAGCGATCAAGCACTTCAAAATTTTTTCCGCAAATCTTTTTGATATCATTTTTTATATGCTCAACATTTGCTCCCGGCTTTATTGAAATGGAAATCCCTGAAACCGATTCAGGTTCGTTTAATAAAGTTCGCATGAATTCTATCGGAACAAAAACATATTCCATATCAAACTCCTGTTGTATACTGAAACTTCCGATCGGGCGAATTAATGCGCGGTTAAAAGCATCTTCCGGATTCAATACATAACTCACTCCTTTCTTCGGAATATAAATAGATAATTCGTTAAATGGATTTTCATAATTCAATCCCAATGCCTGCTCAATTCCAGCCCCCACAATTGCGTACGGGTAGCTTCCACTGTGAAGTAAAAATTCGCCATGAAACATGGAACTCTGAACTGAACCTATATTAATGAAATTACTATCAACGCCACGCACAGTTGCGATGTACTGATTATCTCCATATCGTAACAATGCCTTTTCTTCCAGCTGAAGTGAATAGGCTTTTATCCCATCCACTTTTTTCAACTCATCGTAATGAATGGAGTTCTCACTGAAAAATTTTCCGGTGCTGGGAGAAATAATAATCTCCGGATAAAATTTATCGTAAAGCGAAACCACTAAACTTTCAAACCCATTGAAAACCGAAAGCACCAATACCAAACCCATGCTACCGACCAGCATTCCTAAAACTGAAATGCCACTCAGAATATTTATTGCCTGAGTCGATTTTTTTGAAACGAGGTAACGGCGCGCAAACAGCGAAGGAAGATGCATGAAAAATTATTGCTCCTTATTCTTTTTTAATAATTCTTCCAGCTTGAAAACATTATCAAGTGTATCATCTATTCTGAATTCCAGTTCTGGAATGTGACGAACCTGGTGCCGTATTTCGTTGCCCAACTGACCACGGTATTCGTGCATTTTTTCATTCAGGTTTTCTAAAAACTTTTCTGGGGTTTTTATATTGAATAAGCTGAGATACACTCTGGCAATCATCAAGTCGGGTGTAACATCTACACCTGAAATGGTCACCATGCCACCGCCGTGTGTGCTTGTGCCATTGCGCTGAAACAAAGTACTCAGCTCTTTGCGAATCAGTTCGCCTATTTTTTTCTGTCGGATGTGTTGCATAATAATTGGACAAATGTAAAGTTAAACTTAGTGTTAATTTTACCCCCGAATGAAGAAATTGAATTCGCTGCTCAAATATGCCCGACCATACTGGGGCAATATTTTATTGAATATACTTTTTAATATCATCTCCAATGTTTTTTCGGTTTTCAGCATGGCCATGTTGTTTCCGTTTTTACAAGTGTTATTCAAACAAGTGAACCCTCCGGTTGATGATCCCGGATTTCATGTTTCAGTAAACGGATTGTTGAATTATTTTAATTATAAACTCGGCGTTATTATCAACGAACAAGGAGCGGTTCAGGCATTGGTGTTTTTATGCCTGTGTGTGTTGGTTTTATTTTTTCTGAAAAATTTAGCCCGGTTCGCTGCGCTTTATTTTGTGGCTCCTATGCGGCATGGTGTTATCAGAAACATCCGCAATAATATTTTCAATAAAATTCTTGTGCTTCCTGTTTCATTTTTTACTGAGGGAAGAAAGGGTGATATCATTTCAAGATGCACAACGGATGTTCAGGAAATTGACTGGTCAATAATGAATTTTATTGAAAGTTTATTTAAAGAACCGGTTGCTATTTTGGTTTCACTTGGAGCAATGATTTATATAAGTCCGCAACTCACTTTGTTTGTATTAATTATTCTGCCTGTTACAGGTTTAATCATTGGCCGTATTGGAAGAATGCTGAAACGACAATCTGTAAAAGGACAACAATTGTTAGGCGATTTACTTTCGTTGTTAGATGAAACCATTTCGGGCAACAGAATTGTAAAAGCTTTCAGAGCAGAAAAATATTTAGAAAATAAATTCGGTGACGATAACATGAAGTATTACCGCTTATCGAAAAGCATGCAGCGGAAAAAAGATTTATCATCTCCGCTTTCTGAATTTTTAGGAATATCGGTGGTAGTTATGGTTTTGTATTACGGAGGAAAATTGGTATTGGAAAATGATCAATCATTGCAGGCTGCTGCATTCATAAATTTTGTAGTCATCTTTTCTCAAATAATTAATCCGGCAAAATCACTTTCAACTGCTTACTACAATATTCAAAAAGGGATGGCTTCAGCCGACCGTATTCAACACATTATGGATGCTGAAATAAAAATCGTGGAAAAAGAAAATGCTAAAAGTGTTTCATCATTCAATCATAGTATTGAATTAAAAAATATTGGATTCTCTCATGCAGAAGGGAAAGCTGTTTTACACAATATCAATCTCACTATTCAGAAAGGAAAAATGATTGCATTGGTTGGCCCGTCGGGTGCAGGCAAATCAACCATTGCTGATATGCTTCCACGGTTTTATGATCCGGTGGAAGGAAGTATTTTATTGGATGGAAATGATTTGCGTGATTACAAAATTGCTGACCTGCGAAGTATGTTCGGAATGGTAACTCAGGAAGCAGTTTTATTTAATGACACTTTATTCAACAACATCGCTTTTGGTTTAACCGGCATTACTGAAGAAGAAGTGATACGCGCCGCGAAAGTTGCCAATGCACATAACTTCATTGTTAAAAAAGAAACAGGTTATCAAACAATTATCGGCGACAGAGGAAACAGATTGAGCGGTGGCGAACGACAAAGAATTACCATTGCAAGAGCAGTGCTTCGTAATCCACCGATATTAATTTTAGATGAAGCTACTTCATCACTCGATACTGAATCGGAACAATTGGTGCAGGATGCCTTGAATAATTTATTGAAAGATCATACTGCAGTTGTAATTGCTCACCGGCTTTCAACCGTGCAACATGCCGATGAAATTATTGTGTTGAATCAGGGAAGAATTGAAGAGCGTGGAACACATGCACAATTGATTTCACAAGCAGGTTTGTATAAAAAATTAGTGGACTTGCAGGCATTTGCGTAGCTCGTTTCTCGTCCCGACTTCATCGGGATAAAATCCCGCACGGAGTTCACGGAGAATTATAATTTTCTAAAAATATTCTTAGTGAAACTTTGTGTGCTTAGTGTCTTAATGGTAAAAAATAAATTTCACATGGAAACAATTCTC
This sequence comes from Chitinophagaceae bacterium, assembly GCA_947474435.1. GTDB lineage: Bacteria > Bacteroidota > Bacteroidia > Chitinophagales > UBA10324 > UBA10324. The sequence continues at coordinate 19,510 of CANJII010000023.1, forward strand.
GACTTACCCGAAAACAGAATACTGAATTTCAGATACTCAAATTTCTGGACTCGCTTTGCAGCATTATTCATTGATGCAGTTATCATCAGCATTGCATCCTCATTGTTTGCAATAATATTTTTGAATGGCTATTCGTATTCGTCGTTTGCAACCAATCCATTCTCATTGTTAGTTGGCTGGCTCTACTTTGCCGGAATGGAAAGTTCGAGCAACATGGGAACCTTCGGCAAAATCACTGTAGGAATTATGGTTGTAAGCGAACAAGGCGAACGCATTTCTTTCATGAATGCAACGGGAAGATATTTTGCAAAATTTATTTCTTGCATCTTATTATTAATCGGATACATCATGGCTGCATTCGATTCGCGCCACCAGGCATTGCATGATAAGCTGGCGAAGACTTTTGTTATATATAAAAACTAAATCAGTCCACGGGATTTCAACTCTAAATATTTATTGACTGTGTTGAGTGCCAATTCTTCCGGCCGGGTTAGAATACTTTGTATGCCATATAAAGTCAGTTGTTGCACAATCTGTAATTTCTCCGCTGAAAATTTTTGTGCGATGGTGTGATTATAAATTTCTTCTAATGAATTTGCTTTCTGTTTAGAGTAGTCTTCAATTTCTGTATTCTCAAAAAACACTACTACTAACAAGTGTCGGAGGTTCATTCGGCGTAATAAAGGCATCACCCGTTCCATTGCATAATAACTTTCGAAGTTAGTAAACAAAAAAAGTAAACTCCGCTGTGTAATGCTGCTTCGGATAATTGAATACAGATTTTCAAAGTTCGCTTCAAACATTCGCTCCTTCTCGCGATACAACTGCTCCATAATTTTTCGAAGCTGATGTCCGCCCTTTTCTGCTTTCACAAACACATCGCACTTATCGGCAAACGAAACTAAACCGGCTTTGTCATGCTTGCGCAAGGCAATATTTAAAATCACGAGCGAAGTATTTATTGCATGGTCAAGCAAACTCAAATCGTTGAAGGGCATGTGCATCGCTCTGCCTTTATCAATGAGGCAGTAAATCTGTTGTGCGCGTTCATCTTCAAACTGATTCACCATCAGGTCGGCTTTGCGGCTGGTGGCTTTCCAATTGATGCTTCGGTAATCATCGCCCTGCACATATTCTTTTATTTGTTCAAACTCATAACTGTGACCGAGGCGGCGCAATCTTCGCAATCCCTGAAAAGTATTGAGCCGCGAGAAAGCCATCAACTCAAATTTTTTCATCTGAATGATGTTCGGAAAAACGGCTGTTGACGATTCGCATTCCACAATAATTCTTCGTTCAACCAAACTTAAAATGGATTGCAAAAACACATTGATTTTTCCGAATAAATATTCACCACGAGAAAGTGGCCGCACATCGTATTGAATTTTTTTCTTTTCATTTTCTTCTAAGATTAAATGCAAATGAAAATTCCGTTCCTGCAATTGCTCCGGCAATTCATCAATCAATCTTGCGCGCATTTTCATAGGCGATTGATTTTCTATCTGCAATTCCACATGCTGCACTTCGCCAAGTGAAAGCACCGGCTGCACTTTGCGCGATGCTTTAATTTTAACCTGTGAATTGAAGAGTAAAAAAATGTCAGCAATAAATGCAGTGACGAACAAAACCAAAACCGCATGGCACACATAAAATAAAAACGGATAAGCAAAACTGATGGCATACGCTGCAACCATTGCAGCCATCGCCACAAAAAACCGATTGGTGAAAAAAAGTTGCTTAAAGAGTTTCAAGAGAGTTCAAATATGTATGATTCAGATTTAATGTTCAAAGTTTATAGTTTTATCTGAAAGTGTTCTCATAAAGTCAAGCTAAGACCACCACTAACTTTTTTGTTTTTCAAGAATTATCTTGTGCAAGGATTAATAATGTGTATTTGAAAATATCAGGCATAAAAACAAGCAAGAGGAAATGAAAAACAAAAAAGTTAAATCACATTTTTAAAAACCAAACAGCCATGCTACCAGGACCAAAATACATTTTCAAGTGTACCAATTGCGACAACTTAGTTTCAAAGGAAAGCATCATAAGCGGGAATACTTTCAGAGCAAAAAATTACTCCGATGGAAAAACATTTGCGCCGATGTTTAGAAAATTTCCAAAGATTACAAAATGTAAAAAATGCAATACCATATTTTGGTTAAATGAATCTGCATTAGTTGCAACATTGGATTACTTTAGAGAAAGAGATGAAAAATGGAGTAAGGCAGAAGGCGCTGAATTTTTAACCGTATATGAATACTTCAGTGCACTGGAATTGCAAATTGCAAAAACAAATGAGCAAGAATTTTATCTAAGAAGAGAAATCTGGTGGGGCTTTAATGACCGGGCTCGTTTTGGTGAAGAACTTTTTACTGCCGCTAATGATGAAACTTTATGGAAAGAAAACTCACTCCGGTTAATAGAATTAACTGATGCAGTTGAAGATGAAGAAAAAATTATGCTGGCAGATTTAAACAGGTCTTTAGGAAATTTTGATAACTGCCTTACTTTGATAAACAGTATTGAAGATTCTGAATTTGACTGGATAAAAGAATCATTCTACAGAGAATGTGATAAAAAAAATAAAATGGTTTTTCCATTGAATTAATATTATAACCTGAGGAATTTAAGATTGAAACTGCATTGACAATAAAATAAATTGATTATCAGGCGACTAACGAGTGTCGAGCATAAGAGGAGAAATACAAACAATTAAAAAATAAATTATGTGGAATACTGAAAAAATAATGAATGGAATTATTCAATGGATTAAACAAAATAAAAAAATAAGTATTACTATTTTGATACTACTCATTTTGAAAATTACAAATCCAACCAGAACTGAATTTAAGAATTATTTAGGAGAGAAGGATGAAGATGGGCTAAAGAGCAAATCAAATTTTTTCATCTTTTCATTCTTCGCAAAACGAGATTATGATTATATTAATGGTGATCCAATTGAAAATGATAATTATTATTTAGGTATCGCAGGAAATTTTTTCCATTTACCAAAACATAAAATTGATACTTCTTCAACCGCTAAGAATTTACCCTATGAAATTAGTACTAGAGTTGAAGCAGTTGATTCTGTAAGTTCTTCATCAGAATCATTTGACGAATATAAAGTTCCAATTATTAGAGAATCGTGGTGGGACAAAGCAATTGATAAATTACAATTTGTACCACCAATTGACGGAGATTTGACACCTATAAATTTAGAGGATAGTTTGCCAACATTGGAAGAATTAAATTCAAAGACGGTTAGTACCTCGCCAATACCTTCTTCGCCACATTAAATGTAGTGGAGTATTTTTTTCAATTTAAAAAATTCACGCCTATCTATTTTTTAGTGTTAGAAATACTAATGAAATTTGCATTAAACAAATTTTGAAAGTTGAAATATTTCATAGCAAAAATTAAATAACATGACTCAAGAATTTATTAAAAAAAGAAATCAGCTAAGTGAAAGGATTTTCGAATCAACTAAGGGAAAAGTTTCAATAGCTATATGGACAACAGAAGTATCTTCAAAATATAAAACGCTAATTACTCATGCTGGTCATATAGTAATTTCTATTTTGGACAAAGAAAGAAATCCAGAACATGAAATTGATATATCGACAAATGAATTTGATAGCTCTGATGCTTGTAAAAATTATTTGGAAACTTTTATTGATACCCTCAATTCTGTTTGTTTTAATTAATTACAGTTTTCGCTATGGAAGCATGTTAGCGTCCTTCGACAAGTAGTATGACAAAACTTGTGACACAACTATTTTATCTCGGCACCTCCACACTCTGCACCACCTGGTTAATGACATCTTCAATTTCTACACCTTCCATTTCTTTTTCAGGTGAGAGAATGATGCGGTGATTGAGTACAGGTGCCGTAACGAAACGAATATCATCGGGTGTAACAAACTCGCGACCGCTCATGGCTGCCATTGCTTTTGCCGCTTTCATAACTGCAAGTGATGCTCTGGGTGATGCCCCCAAAAACAAATCGCCGTGGTTGCGCGTGGCCACAATAATTTGCGCGATGTAATTGATGAGTTCATCTTTTATATAAACCTGTTCTACCAGCTTGCGGTACTTCATCACCTCCGCCGCATTCATCACCGCTTTAACTTCTGTGGATTGTCGAATGGTGAAATCTTCTTTGAAGCGCTGCAGTATCATCACCTCCTGTTCTACATTGGGGTAAGTGATTTTGGCGCGGAATAAAAAACGGTCGAGTTGCGCTTCGGGTAACCGGTAAGTGCCTTCCTGCTCAATAGGGTTTTGTGTTGCCAGCACCATGAAGGGCGCTTCCATCTGATAAGTTTTTCCATCCACTGTTATCTGCAATTCTTCCATCACTTCAAACAATGCCGATTGCGTTTTTGCAGGCGCACGATTTATTTCGTCAATTAAAACCACATTACTGAACACCGGGCCGCGATGAAAACCAAACTCTGCAGTCTTTGCATTGAACACAGTTGTTCCAGTCACATCAGAAGGCATAAGGTCTGGAGTGAATTGTATGCGCGAAAAATTTACACTCAAAGTTTTTGCAATCAATTTCGCAGTTAATGTTTTTGCAATGCCGGGTACACCTTCAATGAGCACATGACCGCCGGAGAGCAATCCGTTTAATAAAAGTGTGACAAGGTTATCCTGCCCAACAATTATTTTACTGATCTCTCTGCGGATGTTTAACACTTCGCTGCTGAGGTGTTGCAATTCAGTTTGCAATTGTGTGGGTGGCGGAGTAAACACATTACTATTTGTGCTCTCGTTGTTGGTATCCATTGTATTTTCTATATTTTCTTCCATGCTTAATTATTTACAGGTATGGTAAAAGTGATCAATGCTTTTGTGAAATTCAATGAGCTCATCGGCGGTGATGTGTGTGCGAGATGAAATGAGTTTGTAAGAAGTGAAAATATGTTTCACCTCCTTAAAATTTATTTCTGATTTTACAGCGAGGCGATTCAACTCTTCTTCTGAATTATTTTTTAAAGTGATTTTGTACTTGTTGCGGATGAAGAGCGAAAACAATTTCATTTTTTGTTTGGCTAACGCGAGGTGATCGTTTTGCAGAAAATATAATCTGCTCACAGTTTGCACAAACTCCAGTGAAGTATTTAAGTTGGGTTCAATAACCGGAATGGTTTTTTGCACGCGCTTGGCCCGAAATAAAATGAACAACAACATAGCGAACAATAAAACATACCACGCCCAACGCAATGAACGGTTACCCAAAATAAATTTCAACGGACTTTCACCGGCGTATTGTTTTGAGCGGTCATCCTGGTAAGGGAGTTTACTTGCTTCGTCCCAGATTATAGTTGCAGGATGAAAATTTGAAAACACATTTTGCAAATACTTAAATCCTTGTTCGTGATTGAGATTGAAATTTGTGAACGCAATGGGATTGCTGTGCAGATAAAAATATCCATTTCCATATTTCACCCGAATGAAATTGACATAATCAGTATTGATGGCGCCAAGCGCGGCAACCGAATCAAGCGATTCTTCGCGACCTTTTTCAAAAAAATAATTCCATTCGCCATTTACAAATTTCCAATTGAAAATATAATTGACTTTGAAACAACTATCGTTTTGAAATGCAACATGAAGCAACGAAAATGAAACAATGGAATCGCTGAACTGATAAGGTTGGTAGTAGTTGGAATATTCCTCATCCGTGGAATCAGAAATTTTTCCATTAAGCAAATCATAATAAATATTGTACGGAACATAAGCGGCGGAAATAAAAGCGGTGTTGCCATCACTCACAAAATCCATTACTGCATTTTGCGCCGAGCTATCCAAGTACAGCCAACCTCCGGCAATAAAATAAAGTGCATCGTGCTGGTTTTTGAGCACCTCTAAATTTTCGCGAAGTGGTTTATTGATTTCAACAAAGCGCGAACCGGCATATTCGGTTTTTAATAAATTATAAAGCAACTGAAATCCATACGGCTGATTGCTGGTGCGCTCGTATGAAACTGACCAATCATATTTTTCCTGCGCAGGAGTCAATAAATAAATAATTACAAAAAGCAGCAATGCTATCCCAACAAAAATTAACCAACCATACTTTTTCATGATGGTTGCTTGATTTGGTGAAGGACTTTTTTAAATTCATTCTGATAATCATCAAATGAAATTTTGTTAAGCGTGTATTCGCCATACCAGACCTGATCGAATGCGAGTGTGAGTTTGGAAAATGATTCGTAATAATTTTTTGTACAGCACTCAATTAAGTATTCACCATTGGTTTTTTCTTTTCTCCACACAACTTGTTTTTGCAGAGTGAGTTGTTGAATGAGCAACAAATAATATAACCGGAATGCCAATCGAAAATCTTTTTCATTAATTGCTTTTGAAAGATGCGGATCAATATCACTCTCAGGTAAATTTTCTTCAAGCCGGGCAATGAGTAAATTTTTATCGTTTACTTTTTTGTTGAATATCCAGTTTGATTTTCGCAGCAATAAAACAATAGCCAATATCAAAACTCCAATGACCAATGAAATTAAAATGGTTCGCGCCACATTGGTATCTATATCAAAATTCCATTTCGAAAAATCCTTTTCTTTCTTTTCGAGGGTATCTTCCTTTTCAATTTTCTTTTTTTTCTCTCCTTCCTTTACATATTGATAATTTTCTTTTTGTTTTTCCCAATCAGTTTTTTTAAGGTCAGAAGATTTCAGAGTGGAAGAATCATACTTCGCCTGTTCAGTATTTTCTGCATGAACAGAATTGATGGAAATAAAAGTTAAACAGAAACTACAAATAACAATTAACCATAAACCAATAACTTTCCCCTTACCGCGCATACTTTCCTTCTTCAAATTGTTTTATATGCGATAAAAGTTGTGTTCCTTCATTCACTTCACGCAACGAAAAATATTGCAATCCAGCTCCGAGTACTAACAATGGAATTAATAAATACAAGCCGAGATAAATTAAAAACACCATTGATAAAGTTAAAATGGTTGAAACAGTTTCAGGTTCGAATGGCAAATTCCAGCTCATGACTTCAAAGTACAACCACAACAATGGTGAACCGGTGATGAGAAAAAATAAAAATGTAATCAGTGCGGTCATTAAATAAGTTTCAATCATTCGCACCCAGCCGCCGCTTCGCAAATATCGAATTGAAAGAATAATTCCATCCATCCAGTTAATGGAATTTATAGTAACGATGAAAATTAAATTCAATGCAAACGGAACCAGAAACATGGCGAGATAAGAGAACGGAAAGCCAGATGATTGCGTTATGAAGAATATAGAGAACAACAGAAAAATAAGTACTCCGCTGTTTAAACTCCGGATGCTGAAAAAGCGAATTGGTTTTCGGTTTTCATTTTTCAAAAAAATGCGAGTCAGAAAAAACTGCGCGCTGAAAACTGAAAGTGCTGTAACCGCAGTGGTACAAAAAATACTTGCTGAACCATTATCGTATCGGAACAAACCAAAAACATTTTGAATCACTTTGAATGAATCGAAAATACTTTGCGCATAATAAAATCCTTTTTCATAATAGCTTTTCGAGAGATAAAAAATAATGGTTGTGACAGTTGCCGATAAAAGCATTCCGTACTTCCAATGTTTTTTCAGGAATTTATTATACAGGGTAAAAGTTTCGGCAAATACTTCGCTTGATTTTTTTATCAGATGAAAATCAATTATCCGTTTTTCAGTTGCAGGCAAACGAAACTCAATGAGCTTCGCACTGCGCCCGCTTCGGCTTTTCACAAATGGAAATACAATGAAGTAGCCAATGATAAAGGCGAAACAAAACAGAATAAAAAATATCCGCACAGCATCCGGTAAATCAGTATAACGGGTTAAAAAACTTTCGATGAAAGCTGCGAGAATAATTGCCGGAGTTATTCCCAACATCACATTCAAACCTCTTCGTGCTGAAAGTTGAAATGCCTGAAAGCGGGTGTAAGTTCCGGGGAAAAGTAAGCCCTTGCCAAGTGAAACTCCCGCTGCCCCGGCAATAATGATGGCTGGAATTTCCAAAGAACCATGCATCCAGATAGTCAATAATGATTCGCGCAATACGCCGGGATGGTCGGCATTCATTTGTAAAAAGAAATATTGAAAAGTTCCAACCATAATTCCGTTGTACAACAGAAAACCAACGGTTCCGATTGACGCAAATAATCCTAATAAAAAAGTGAAGAAGGCAACTCGAAGATTGTTGAGTGTGATTCCTAAAAACATATCAATTTGCTGACCGGATTTGTAAACCGCCATCGGGTCGCCGTTGTCAATATTTGTTTTGGTCATTTCAATATAACCATCACCCAAAATAAATTTCGGAAAATCCGGATCATAAGCTGAACTCAGCACACCAATTCCCATTGCTATAAAAAACACAATTAATGAAACATAAAATTCTTTTCGAGCTTCATAAATCACCAATGGCAATTCTTCCAACCAGAAATTGAAAAATGCTTTCCAGCCTGAGAAACGATTGCGGTAAATATTTCTGAAAATTTTTTGCGCAAGATTGTTGAGGTAAACTTTTACTGAACGGTTCGGATAAAAAGTTCGTGCATACGATAAATCATCCGTCACCTGAATGAACAACTCACTGAGCTTATCAGGGTCGCGGCGCTCCTGTTTGAGAATGGTCTCAAACTCATCCCACTTTTTTTTGTTTTGTTCTATGAAAGAAGTTTCGCGCATGTAATAGTTCGTGAACGAAAATAGAAATCTATATTTCGCAACCGAAAATATTTTTCCATTGCCGACGATTGCCATCAACACCACACAAAATGTAACCATTGAATACGAACTGGCATCGGTGCGCGAACGAATCATTGCGTTTCTGATGGATTACTTTATCATCATTGTTGGCATTATACTTTCAATTTTTCTGGTATCAATCATTTCACGCGATCAGTTTACTGAATACTTTATTTATTTTTTTATCATTCCGTTTTATGTTTTCTATTCGCTCACTTCAGAAGTAATTGGCAACGGACAATCATTGGGAAAAAAAGCATTGGGAATAAAAATTATAAAACTCAACGGCAAGGAACCAACCACAAGTGATTATATGATGCGATGGGCTTTCCGGTTAATTGATATTTATGTTTCACTTGGTATGGTTGCCAGTGCATTAATCAGTTCAGGGAATAAAGGACAACGGTTGGGCGATTTAATTGCCAATACAACCGTAGTTCGGTTGCGACCATCACGCACAGTTTCGCTACGCGAAATTCTTTCCATAAAAACACTGATGGATTATCAACCTGTTTACACCAATGTGCGGTTGCTGCGCGAAGAAGAAATGATTTTAATTAAACAGGTAATTGAACGATTCAGTAAGTATAAAAATGAAGTGCATCACGAAGCTTTGAACAGAATTGCAATTGCTACAGCACATAAATTATCAGTGGAAGAACCAAAAGACAAACTTGAATTTCTCAGAACCTTGTTGAAAGATTATGTAGTGCTGAGCAGATAAGTTATGCTTTTGCCATTTCAGTAATCGCTTTCACAAACTTATCTAATTCATAAAGTTGTGTGTAAACATTGGGTGTTACACGCACATGTTTGAAATGTTCGTACTCGATATTTACGGTGTGAATTTTATACTTATTGAATAGTGTGGCATCAATATCCTTTAATTCCATTCCTTCAATATAAAAAGTGCCAATGCCGCATCCGTACTCGGGCTTTTGTGAAGTGTAAAGTTTGACTTTTGGAATGTCTTTTACTTTTTCATACCAGTAATTTTTTAAGTAGCGAAGTCGTGCTTCTTTCTTTTGTATGCCAATGGCATTGTGAAATTCTATGGCATAACCTATTGATTGCTCAATGGGGAAACTGCGTGTGCCAAGCACTTCAAATTTTCGAATGTCGTCGCTGTCAGGTTTATCATTTGCAAAGAGTGGCCAAACATTTTTTATTTTTTCTTTTTTCATCCACAACATTCCTGAACCAATCGGTGCACACAACCACTTGTGAAGCGCGGTTCCCCAATAGTCGACACCGAGGTCCGGAATTTTAAAATCAATGTGACAAAAACTGTGAGCTGAATCACATACAAATTCAACTGCAGCATTTTTCGCGCGTACAGCATCTGTAATTTTTCTTACAGGAATAAATTGTCCGCACCAATTGATGCAATGTGTGAGGTGCACCACCTTAGTTTTTTCAGTAATTGCATCAGCATAAATTTTTGTGAAGTACTCGTCGTTCTCCACAGGAAGAATGTGGTCGAGCCACACGAGTTTTATTCCATCTCGTTTTTCTCGTTGACTCCATGCATGCATCATGTTAGGATAATCCTGCTTGCACAATACCACTTCATCACCAGGTGCTAAATTCATTCCGAAAATAATGGTCTCTAATGCTTCGCTTGCATTTCGGTTGATGGCAATTTCTTCAGACGAAACTCCTGCAAGCGCTGCGAGATTTTCACGCAGTGGTTCCCGACCCATATCCATCACCCGCCACATGTAGTAGGTTGGAGTTTCGCATGCCATGCGATTGTATTTATCGAGCATGTCCTGCACTATTATCGGCGACGGACTTACTCCGCCATTATTCAGATTGATTATTGATGGTGAAACAGAATAAGCTAAACGAATCTGCCGCCAGTATTCTTCATCGGTCACCGCATCCATTACAGTTGTGTGGTTGAAAGATTTCAGTTTACCGATTACTTCACAAGCATTTGCCTTATTCAGAAACGCAGGAACTGTTACACCAGCCACAGAAGAAAGCGCAGCCGTGCGGATAAAATTTCTTCTTGAATTATTTTCCATCAGCTAAAATTATTTTGATGGGGTTAATGTAATGGAAAAGACAATTACTAGTCTTAACCATTTAACAGAAATTGGCAGAATGAAAAGGCCGCAAAGGTTTTGCGGCTTTTAAAAAGCATCTGACTAAAGAAATTTATTCTTTAATAAATTTTTCTACCTCTCCTGTTTTTATATTTCTGATAAACAATATTCCATTGCTTCTTTCAGGCAGATGAATAAAAAATCCATTTGAAGATTGACTAAAAGTTGCCTGAAGATTTCTTCCGAGGAGATCTGTAACAATTAAATCCGCTGCATTTTCTGCTCCGGTTATTTCGCAAGTGTTACATGGATTTGGTGTCACCGCCATTTTAGAAACCAAATCATTTTCTACATCTTCTATTCTAAGCAAAGTCGCAAATGTGGCAATGGTTGTAAATCCTGAATTAACCGAACCAGAAGAATTGCAATCTGTTCTCATCCGGTATTCGTAAACAGAATTAGCAGTGAGTCCGGTTAAAATTTTTGTTGTTGTTGGGGCAAGAATAGTTTTTGTCGTCCACGAATTGGTTCCTTGTTTTCGGTATCGTAATCGATATTGATAAGCACAAGAGTTACCGGTCCAGTTGACTGTTACACTTGTTTGAGAAATATTACCTGTTGCAATATTTGTTGGTTTGGAACAAGTGCAAATTGTTGTAAAAGTTTGAATAGCCGAATAGGAAGAAAGAGAAGTGCCTGCTGAATTACAATCAGTTCTTATCTGGTACTCGTAAGTACTGTTAGCTGTTAAACCGGTTAGTGTTTTAAAAACTGTTGGTGCAGTGAGATGGTTTCAGTCCAGGTGGTAGTTCCTTGCTTTCGGTATTGAATTCTGTATTGATATGCACACGAATTTCCTATCCAGTTTATTGTGGCTGATGTTCCGCTTATAACTGTTGAAGAAATATTTGTTGGTGCTGCACAAATTGAAACTGTAGTGTTAACGGGAGCTGATGATGCATAACAAGCCGGAGCGTTGCTGACTGTTACACTATAAGTCCCTGCTGTTAAAACCAGAATACTTTGTGTGGTTGCACCCGTATTCCATAAATAAGAAGTCGATGCACTTGAAGTCAATGTAACAGAATTTCCCGGGCAAAAAGTCGTGGGTCCGTTTGCTGAAATTACCGGAGTGGTGATATTGCACCCTGAAAGATTTAAATTTTCATGAATCAGAAAATACTTAAACAATACTGATGCAAGTGAATCGGCAAATACTTTTCGGTTTGCATAACTGCTGCGAACATTTGAATTGCATTCTATCTGCACACCATTCACCGGATTGCCTGCTGCATGACAGGTGTAATTTGCTGTATTAAATCCGCCATCAAAATATGGGTTTGTACCCGGTGACGGAGTTTGCAAACTTGGTACAGCAGGGAATCCTGCATTGGCTAACAAAGTTCCTAAAGCAAAATTGCCACGAAGCATATTCGTGTTATTGTACCCATTAACATTTGAAGCCACTAAATTCTTAATTGAACTAAGGTTAGTGTAATAGGAAGTATTTAAAACACTATCACTATATCCAAGTTGAGTGGATGTATATAAATATCCCAATTCCAACTGCTGAATAGTATGACCATGACCATGCAGGTCAATATAAAATGCTTTTCCGGGAAATTGATTTTGAACAATTGATTCCGCTGTATCAATAAAGTGATGAAACTCATTCCATGCTTGTGTTGCTTCTGCATTTCCGCATGCGCCTTCTACTATTTCTCTGTTGCAATCAATTTTTGTTCGCTTGAGATTACAATAAATAATATGTGGATGCTTGCCTGTAAGATTGAATAAACTTGAATCAATCTGTTTTGCCAATGAAATGGTATATGCATCAGTAACCAATGTAGGATTGTTGCAGGTGCGATCAGGAATGGATGAAGGAGTTAAACTTCCACCATGCGGAACTGAAATAATAATGGGTAATGTTCCTTTATGATATTCGATATAACTATTTGCACCATAAATAACCTGAGAATGACTTTTAAAACAACCGGAAAGAATTAAAATTAAGCAGAAAATTTTTTTCAATTTCATCTTTGGTTTATTTTGTTAAAATTCTTTGAGAGAAGATTTTACGAAAAGTAGATTGTATTGTTTGTGATTTTTAGTCGGGTGTTATTATTACATTGATCTATTTTATTAAAGGTATGTATTGTAATTGTTGACTGGTTACACCCTCTTTTAAAACCCGGACTACATCACATATTAAAACAGAGATTACTTTGCAGTCCAATAAATATTTACAAAAATGAATTCACTTCCATCCTATTCAAAATTTGCAGAACACTGGATGCTTGACCGTAACACTGTGTTTTTAAATCATGGTTCGTTTGGTGGTTGTCCGATTCCGGTATTGAATAAACAAACTCAATATCGAAACCGAATGGAACAAGAGCCTGTTCGATTCATGATTACTGAGTTGGAAGATTTATTGTGGAAGAACAAGGAGCAACTTGCCACATTCATTGGCGCAAAAGCAAAAGATTTAGTGTTTGTGCCCAATGCAACTTATGGAGTGAACACAGTGATGAATAATTTAGAATTGAAAGAAAGCGATGAAATTCTCACACACAATCAAGCGTATGGTGCGTGCTGGAATGCTGTTCAGTTTTATGCAGAGAAGAGTAAAGCGAAACTGGTGATTGCCGAAATTCCTTTCCCGATAAAATCGGAAGATGAATTGGTGGAAGCATTTATGCAGGGTGTAACACACAAAACAAAGTTCGCCATGATTGACCATGTGACTTCAGCAACCGGAATTATTTTCCCAGCGAAAAAATTAACTGCTGCACTGCACGAAAAAGGAATTGAAGTTTTAATTGATGGCGCACACGCTCCCGGAATGCTGGATTTGAATATTGATGATATCGGTGCAGAATATTACACAGGCAATTGTCACAAATGGATTTGCTCACCCAAAGGTTCGGCACTGTTACATGTGCGCGAAGACAAACAAAAAAACTTTCGCTCACTCATTGTCAGTCACACTTATGATAAAAAGGTTGGCGAAAAATTATGGTCATCACATTTCTTCTGGCCCGGCACTTCTGATTACACAGCTTATGCCTGCATTGGAGATTCAATTGATTTCATGGGTTCAGTATTGGGCGATTGGAAAACTTTACGCATGCACAATCATGATTTAATAGTGGAAGGAAGAAAATTATTATTGAATGCGTTGAGTGCCGAAGCACCTTGTCCTGAAAATATGTTGGGCAGTTTAGCAACTGTTCCATTACCAATTCTATTCAAAGCACCTGAATCGAATTTCAATTACATACACCCATTCTGGCAAAAGCTGATGACTGAATATCACATACAAACTCCGGTATTCGGCTGGTCGCGCACAAATCCAAAGTGGTGGTTGCGCATTGCTGGGCAGGCCTATAATTCCATTGAGCAAATTCAATATTTATCGGAAGTTTTGAAAAAGGAATTTAAGAGTTGATAGTTATTTTGAATTAGTATTATCTTTGAATTATGCAAAAAGTTTTCAAAAAACATATTATTAAACAGATAAACTTCATTGCATTGCTATTTATAGGATTATTTTTCATATTTATTTTTTCTTGTTAGAAAAAAGATGATGCACCTGTAATCCCTTCAACTAATGATTTGTTAATTCATAGCTGGAATTTAAGTAGTGACAAAATAAATGGTGAAGAATATTTAAATAAGGAACTTCTAACTTTCTCGGATTCATTTCTCACAAGTTGTAGCACATTCATAAGTCATAATTTTTATGATTATTCGCTTAATAGTGCTGAAATTATTTTTAAGAAAGATGGTTCTCTAATAAATAAAGGAAATCAATCTTCAAAATCTTTTGATTATGACAGCTCTTATATTTCATGTACCGCTCAATATTTTATTGGCTATAATTCATTTAAATCTAATTGGACATGGCAACTCTCTGCCGATGAGAAGACAATTATTTTAACTGGCCCGCCTTTTTATTGGAATGGTGGAGGTGTTACATATAATATTTACAAATTCAAAATAGAAGAAATTAATTATAGTAAAATTATTTTGAAGGGTACATTTACTAATATAGGGTATTTTCACCTTAAATATTTAGATTCAGTAACCGAAGAATTAACATTAACAAGATAAATTTCTATTTTTATTTAAAGAAAGTATTTGAATTATCTTCTTGACTATACTGTAAATTATAATTGTATTCAATTCTTAATTCTAAAATCATAATTCTAAAATCATCAACTATTTTCGTCGCATGAATTTTCCATCGCGATTGATTGAGGATGCTGTTAGCGAATTTGAAAAACTTCCGGGCATCGGACGGCGAAGTGCATTGCGCTTAGTGCTTCACCTGCTGCGCCAGAATCCTGAATCGGTCAATCAGTTTTCGAACCGCATTGCCAAAATGCGCAACGAAATAAAATTTTGTAAAACCTGTCACAATATTTCTGATGGCGAGCAGTGCAACATCTGTAATAGTCACGCACGCAATCGTTCGTTGGTGTGTGTGGTCGAAAATTTCCGTGATGTAATTGCCATCGAATCTGTGAATCAATACAATGGTTTGTATCATGTGTTGGGCGGAGTCATTTCTCCACTCGAAGGCATTGGTCCTGACCAGTTGAATATTGAATCGCTCATTCACCGCGCCAACAATAATGAAATAGAAGAGGTGATTATGGCATTGAATGCAACCATGGAAGGCGACACCACTATTTTTTATATTTCGCGGAAACTGCATCCCTTTCCAAATGTAAAAATTACCACACTTGCTCGTGGAGTGGCTTTCGGCGGCGAGTTGGAATATGTAGATGATTTAACATTGGCGCGTTCCATTGCCACACGCTTACCCTATGAAAATTATCTTGTAAACCGCGAATGATTAAACTCTCGGTCATCATTGTCAACTACAATGTCAAGTTCTTTTTAGAGCAGGTATTGCTGTCGGTGCGCAAAGCTTCGCCCAATCTTTCAGTGGAAATTTTTGTGGTTGATAATCATTCGGTAGATGGCTCAGTGCAGATGGTGAAAGAAAAATTCGCTGAAATAATTCTGATTGAAAATAATGACAACACCGGTTTCGCAAAAGCAAATAACCAGGCAATTCGATTAGCGAAGGGCGAATATGTTTTACTGCTGAATCCCGACACAGTTGTTGAAGAAGATACTTTTGAAAAGTGTGTTGCCTTCATGGATGCACATGCTGATGCAGGTGCACTCGGCGTGAAAATGCTCGATGGTTCCGGTAATTTTTTACCAGAATCGAAACGCGGATTTCCAACGCCTATGGTTGCTTTCTTCAAAGCGTTTGGCTTCACAAAATTTTTTCCGAAGTCAAAAACTTTTGCGCACTACTATCTCGGAAATTTATCTCCGGATGAAAATCATGAAGTGGAAGTATTAGCCGGAGCATTCATGTTGCTCAGAAAAAAAGTATTGGATGAAATCGGTTTGCTCGACGAATCTTTTTTCATGTACGGCGAAGACATAGACCTGTCGTATCGCGTAATAAAAGCAGGATATAAAAATTATTATCTCGCCGACACACGCATTATTCACTACAAAGGCGAGAGCACTAAGAAGGGTTCGCTCAATTATGTGCGCATGTTTTACATGGCGATGATCATTTTCGCACGCAAACATTTTTCGCAAGGCAGCGCAAGTGGATTAATATTTATGCTGAATGTGGCCATTTATTTCCGGGCAACTCTTGCTCTTATCAACCGGTTACTCAATGCGATTGCGGCACCTGCGCTTGATGCAATTGGCTTGTATGCCGCCATGCTTTTCTTCAAGGAATTGTGGGAGACAAAAGTGAAAGCAACGGAAGGCGTGAGTTATCCGCCTCAATATATTTTCATCATTGTGCCTGCATATATCATTGTGTGGTTGCTTAGTATTTTTTTCAGTGGCGGTTACGACCGCAACTCGAAACCAGGAAAAATTATTCGCGGTTTAGTTATTGGCACATTAATTATTGCTGCGGTTTATGGTTTCTTGGATGACTCGCTTCGCTTCTCGCGTGGAATGATTTTGCTGGGATTTGTTTTCGGAGTTTTCTTTCTCACTGGCTGGAGATTCATCAGGCATTATTTCCGGTTCCGAAATTTTGGTTGGGGCGAAGAGTTTCAGCGCAAGATTGTAATAGCAGGCAGTTATGTGGAAGGAAAAAGAGTTTATCAGTTGCTGAACAATGCAAGAATAAATTTTCAGCACTTGGGCTTTGTGTTGCCCGATGCAGAATCGTATCCAAACGAACTGCGCGAAGAAGAGCGGCTCGGCCATTTGAATCAGTTGACAGATTTGGTGGAACTCTATCGTCCCGATGAAATTATTTTTTGTTCAAAAGACATTTCGTCGCAGCAAATCATCAGTCAGATGGCGGCTATCGGCAGCAAGGTGGATTATAAAATTGTTCCAGAGGAAAGTTTGAGTGTGATTGGTTCGGGTTCGAAAGACACAAACGGTGAACTCTATACCATTGACATCAGTATGGAAATTGATTTACCCAATAACAGACGAAATAAAAGATTGCTCGATGTAGTGGTTTGCTTTTTCCTTCTCGTCACTATTCCGTTTCAAATCATTTTTATAAAAAATATTTTCGGACTGATTGGAAATCTATTCTCAGTCTTGGTTGGAAAAAAGACATGGGTTGGATATGCTGGCTCGCAATTTTCTTCTCTGCCAATAATTAAAAAAGGAATTTTGAATTCTTCTGACGGACTTTCTAAAATTCCATCCGAAGATGCGCTTAATCGGTTGAATTTATTGTATGCGAGAAATTATACATCTGCAAAAGATTTAGAAATTATTCTGAAAGCATATCGGAATCTCGGGCGATAATCGTATTTTCAAATTGTTGGTAAGCACGCATTTTCTGTGGATAGCCTGTGATTAAATATTTTACCGGCAGAATCTTTTTACTCTAAAACCAAAACTTACATTTGACTTCTAAAAAAAATAATATGGCACTCGAATTAATTGGAAAACTCATTCAGGTAAACCAGGAAATAGTCGGCAAAAGCGCGCGTGGCGACTGGAAAAAACGCGATATGATTGTTGAAACAATTGAACAATTTCCTAAAAAAGTATGTATCAGTTGCTTTGGCGATAAAGCCGATCAGGTAGCAAATTACCAACCCGGAACCGAATTAAGAATTGCTTTCAATCTTGAATCAAGAGAATTTAACAGCAAGTGGTACTCCGATATCAAAGCATGGAAAATTGATTTGAGCAGCGGTGCATCTTCAAACAGTAGCTCAAACAATAACAGTTACAATCAAGCGGCTCCCTCATACAGCAATCAGGCAACTCCGTCATCAATGCCTGCCGCTTCAAACGGCAATGATGATTTACCGTTTTAGTTAAATAAGATTTTTTAGTTTTAAAAGAAATTCCATCTTGCCAATGGCGAGATGGAATTTTTTTTAGTACCAGTAAGTCGAGTTAACCTTTATGAATTATTATCGATTAATCAGAATTTTTTTTCTGATAATTCCACTCGTTGTTTTTATCTGAAGAAAATAAATTCCGCTTACGCCTGATGAAAAATCAATTGGTACTTTGCCATGTTGAGCTTGTTGAAACATAGCAGAGAAAACTTTTTTACCAACCAGGTTTATGATTTCAATGTTTTCAATTTGCAATGAATTGGAAATTTCAAGAGTGAAAATTCCATTGTTCGGATTTGGAATTACCTGAACTGATTCATTTGTATTAACCGAAATTATTCCGTCTGCATTTCCTACTACTGCTGAATCGCAAACTGAACAACCATTCGCATCGGTAACACAAACAACATAAGTGCCGGGGTCAAGATCGATAATTGGATTATCAATACTACCGATATTCCATTGAATAGTATATGGTGGAGTTCCGCCTCCGGTTATAAAAACAGTTGCTGAACCATTGTGGCAAGTAGCGCAACTTACATCAACATGACTGACTGTAATTGTTGGCCCTGTTTGTAATGCAAACAGCATTTACCACTGTAGTATCATCTGTGCAACCGTGATTATTTGTAACAATTAAAGTTGCGCAAAAACATCCCCCTAATGCCGCATAAGTATGAGTAAAATTTGCACTGGTGATATGCGATCCATCACACACATCCCAATCATAACTCAACGATGATGAACCTGCTCCAGCTTGTGAGCAGTTTGAATTAAAATTTATTGGAGTTAACGCACAAGCTGAATCGGGACTAACAGTAAAACATGCAACCGGATTACAGTAAATTGGAACAGTTTCGGTATGCGTACAAGCTCCACTATTAATTATCAATGTCACCTGTTGGTTTACATTGCAATTAGGAAAATTGACGATTCCTGGATTTTGCTGCGAGTGAAATTGAGGTATTGCACCCGGACCAAAATCCCATTGCCAATCGGTTGCGCCAACTGATGCATCAGAAAAAATCAATGTAATGCCCGCACAATGGGCAGCACCTACAGGAAATTCAGAATATGTAAAATCGCACGGTTGCGCCATTATATAATTCGAAATAAACAGCAACGCAATAATTTTTATTGAAATGTAAAGTGTTTTCATTCGAAGAATTTTATAGGATGAAGAATCAAATTATTCTTCCTAAAGATAGAATTTATATTAACCGTAGATGAAAATATTTATTCAGAAAATTAAAAATTAAAAAGCCACTCTCGTTTTTGAGAGCGGCTTTCAATTGAAAAAATATTTTAAAATCAGTAGCTAAAACAAAAAACTAAAAAATTTATTCCTTAATAAAACTCTTCACCTGTTTATTTCCATTTTCATCTTGCATTGAAATAAAATAAACTCCGGCAGTAAGTGCACTCACATCAAATTTATAATTCGTTGAAAGCAATTCAAGATTGGTTGCCGATTGGCTGATAATTATTCTTCCCAGTACATCTGAAACTGTAATCATCACCGACAAATCTGTTTTTTCTTTTTGTTTTATAATTAATTGTTGTGTAACCGGGTTCGGATAAAAATCAAAATCCTGTACGATAATATTTCCTCCTGTTCCACCTTGTGATGTATCTGCAGTTGTGATGAAAACCGATTTAGCGCTGTTAAGCGAACAATTTGCTTTCACGCGCCAGTCATATGAAGTGCTGGGAATTAATCCGGTCACATATAAATTATTGTAGAACGATGTTCCTGCTAAAATGTAAGTTGGTGTTCCGGTTACACGATAGTAAACCGAATAATAGGCTGCTCCTGCAACAGCGGTCCACGATAAGTAAGCCCATGTGCCACCAATGTATTGCGCAGTCAATCCTGTTGGCTTAATGCATGATGTTGCAGGAGTTGAAAATGTTGCAACAGTTGTGTACTGCGAACAATTTGCTTTCACCCGCCACTTGTAAGTTACAGAACCAAATAAACCTGTCAATGCATAAAAATTATTTGTAGTAACTCCTGCAGTAGTCCAGGTTGAAGTAATTGATAAACGATATTGCACTACATAATTTGTTGCACCAGCAACAGCAGTCCAGTTTAATTGCGCGCTGGTTGTTGTGATACTTGTTACGGTTAAATTCGTTGGTTTAACACAAGTGTAATTGGTAGTGGTAAAGTTTCCATTGGCTGTAAAATTTGAACAATCAGTTTTTACATGCCAGTTGTAAGCTGTATTTACATTCAAATTGGTTAATGAAACCGATGTGGAAGAAGTATTGCCGGCAGAAATCCATGAGGTGGAAGCAGCAGTTTTATATTCAACTGAATAATTGGTTACACCTGCCACAGGGTTCCAATTCAGCGTAGCAGTACTTGCGCTTAAACCTGAAACTGATAAACCTGTAGGAACTATTCCGGTGGCACTCACACAATTAGCTGCAATGGTTCTTGCGCGAATTAAATCGCCGGGCTGTGTACCGAATCCATTGTTAAAATTTATTCCTACACCACCAACTAAGTGACAATAACTCATGACTGTTCCTCCGTTTGTTGGAACCGGGCCATCAGCACAACCACCTTCAGATGGGTAACCTGCAGTTGGCCCGCAATTATCAATTGGCCCTCCGGTCCATGAACAATTGTGTGTGTGCGGTGAACCGAAATTGTGTCCCATTTCATGCGTAATAACTTCCACGCTCCACGAATAAGTCGGAACATTGGAATATGAATTATAAACCATGCTCACTGCAAAATTGGAGTACTGCGAACACAATACATTCAACCATGCAACACCTCCACCCAAACTTCTGGTACTTAAAAAATGACCAAGATTAGCTGTAGTGAAAGGTGAATGAGAAGAAGCAAAAGGTGAGAGCAGTGCGCTTGCAGTTGAGTATGAAACAAAAGGGTCGGTAACTGTCCACACATAAATTGATTGGATGGTTACAACAATATTTTCATTGGCATACATGGTTGCAACCTGACTGAATAAACCTGTTACATAATTTACCACATTGGTCACATCGCTTCCTTTATCCAAGTACATCTGGTAGTCGCACTCGAAGTAAACCGATACTTCCTTGCAACCAACTCCGCGGTCAATGGTATTTGTTTCAATCTGATAATTAGAATCATCGGTTCCGCAATTCATTGCAGGATAATAGTTTGACTTCGTAGAATTATAAATTACATAATCATCAGATTCATCGTTCAATTTTCCAATGGTAAATGTGCCTTCACTGTTCGTAAACATGCCAATCATTTCATTCCGGAAAATGCTGATGGTTGCGGTTGAATTTTCATCTCCCTTAATTATTCCACGATAAAAAACGCCAGGAGAATAATTATATCTCCTCGTTCCACTTGCTGATTTTGTTGCGACATTAAAATCAGAAGTCAGAATATTTACTTCAGCTAATTGCAGAATAACAGTTGAATTATTGGTGGAAGGAATTTCCAGTTCCATGGTTGCAGGTTCATCGCTCGCAACTGAATTTAGTGCATCGGGCAACAATGAAACTTTCACCATCTCACCGAAAATCGGGTCAATTTTTTTTTCGCGTAAATCAGAATTAAAAACTTTGTAAGAAGGAAATACTTCTTCGCGCGGAGTAGCTGCAACCTGCTGCATCCACTTTGAAATATTATTGGTGTTTTGCGCAAACGAAAAATTAATTGCTACAATCATTATCATGAAAGCAGCAGCAAGTAACCGTGTAGTTTTTATCATGTATTAAAATTTGTTTTTAAAAATTCAGATTGAAAACAGTACTAATCTTTATTAATTACTATTTCAAGTTTAGAAAATTTTTCAGCGCAACAACAATGTTTTGTATTAACGGAAAAAATAAGAATGAGGCTTATTACGAACAAACCGAAACTTTTGTTTTGTATTTAAAGAGGCAGAATATTTTCTGCTCGCAAAACCGAATTATTTTCGCAACCGATATGAGTCAACTTACCATCACCAATAGCTTCACAAGAGCGAAAGAAATTTTTGACCCGTTACACGCGCCTCATGTGGGCATGTATGTGTGCGGCCCCACTGTGAGCGGCGAAACACACTTGGGTCACGCGCGACCTTACATCACTTTCGATGTGGTGTTTCGTTACCTGAAATATCTCGGATACAAGGTGCGCTATGTGCGCAACATTACCGATGCCGGTCACTTTGAAGAAGAAGGTCGCGAGGCAGAAGATAAAGTAGCCAACAAAGCGAAGCTCGAAATGCTGGAGCCAATGGAGCTCGTTACTAAGTACACCAACATTTATCACGACATGATGGCGCTACTCAATACCGAGCGACCATCCATTGAGCCAACTGCAACCGGACACATTGTGGAGCAGATTGAAATGATAAAAGATTTAATGGCGAAAGGTTTTGCCTATGAAGCAAACGGCTCGGTTTATTTTGATGTGCTGAAGTATGCGAAGACAAATGATTACGGAAAACTGAGCGGACGAATTCTGGATGATATGATTGCCGGTTCGCGCGAACTGGAAAATCAGGAGGAGAAAAGAAATGCCGCCGACTTTGCGCTCTGGAAAAAAGCAGCACCCGAACACATCATGCAATGGAATTCGCCGTGGGGAATGGGTTTTCCCGGATGGCACATTGAGTGCTCGGCAATGGCAACGAAGTATCTCGGAACCACCTTCGATATTCATGGCGGCGGAATGGATTTACAATTTCCGCATCACGAAAGTGAAATTGCGCAATCGAGTATTTCGAACGGAAAACCGCCTGTGAAGTACTGGATGCACAATAACATGATTACCGTAATGGGTAAAAAAATGGGGAAGAGTTATGGCAACACCATTACCCTGAACGAAATGTTTACTGGTGCACACGCTTTGCTCGAACAACCCTATTCTCCAATGACGGTTCGCTTTTTCATTTTGCAAACACATTACCGCAGCACACTTGATTTCACCAACATGGGATTGCAGGCAGCGGAAAAAGGTTTGCAAAGATTGATGAATGCAAATGCGATTTTGAAAGCGATGAATTATGATGTTGTTGGTCAGGCGACCAACAACGGCGGTAGCGCGGAAGATGAAGCAGTAAAAAAATTAATTGCCGACCTGCACGACCAGATGAATGATGATTTGAACACGGCAATGGTGATGGCAACGCTGTTTGAACTGAGCGGAAAAATAAATGCGTGGAAGAATGGGCAGCAGCAAATGAGTGTTACACCTGAAACTTTCCAATTGCTGAAAAAAACTTTTTATGATTTCACCGAAGTGATTCTTGGTTTGAAGGATGAAACCGCCGCCGACAATTCGAACATGGATGATGTGATGCAGTTGGTTATCTCTCTTCGCAAGCAAGCGCGTGAGAAAAAAGATTTTGCCACCTCCGATATTATTCGTGATGAATTATTGAAAGCAGGCATTCAACTGAAGGATAGCAAGGATGGAACGAGTTGGGGGAAGAGTTAGGATGATTCGTAATACATTAGATGTATGAGCAGCGCGACAATCCGGAAATATTTTTCAGCAGCGATATTATTTTCTGTGCTTGCATTTTTCAATTCGTGTTCGGTGCATTATTTCTCGCCTCAGCGCATTGATGTTTATGGGTTCGATACTTCGAAACAAACAAAAGGAGTAATTGAACCTTACTTCAATATGCTGAATCTGCATCTTGCGATTGCGCATAGTTTTTCAAAACATATTTATTTCGGAGTTGGAGCACAAGGTGATATGAAATGGTTGCCTAAGAATTATCAACCAGATACAGCAAGCAATTATTCATCCGGCTCTGTAAATGCATTGGCGGGCTATTTTAAAAAAACAAAGAGTGGTAATCTGATTGATATATCAGGCGGATGGGGGTATGAAAAAATGTATTTTGAGAGATCAAAATCATCTGATGGCTGGGGTTATTATGGATACTCTAAAACTTACCGAGCACAATACCAAATTCCACATATTCAATTCAGTTATTGCTTTAAAGGAAAATCAAGTGATACTTATTTCACTTTAAGAACTTCCGGAATTTTCAGAGCTGAAGAAAAGGAAGTTTTTACTGCTACTGAAGCAATTTTATATCGTGTTTATATACCTTATGCCTTGTTGTTCTCTCCTTGCATTCAATTCAATTTCAGGAATGCAAAAGCAGTTCCTTTTTTCATTACGGCAAACATCAGCACTAAAAAAGGTGAAGGCTCTGTCTTATTTGCGCCTCCCTTTCAAGCAGGAATAAAATTTATGATTCATTAAACAGCATTCATGATAAAAAAAATATCCCTTCTGTTGTTTTCTTTTTGTTTCATTTTTCTTTCGTGCAGAAAGGAATTGGGACGCGGACCTATCGCCTACATTCCTCAGGAGGTGAAAACATTTTTCAATTATAAACCAGGCAGCTATTGGGTTTATCAGGATAGTATTTCAGGAGATTATGATTCAGTGGAATGTCAGGAAGTAATTGTTGATACACTTATGTTTACTTATCACGATTGGAAGAATGATGGTAAGTTGAAAGTTGAGTCTTACGAGCTTATGCAATTAAACAATATTATTTATCATCCTGATAATTCCTATACTCCCTATAATGGAATAAATATTTCATCGAAATCTGATAGGGCAGTTGATGGTGTTTTTCAAATTAAAAGAGAAGATTTTTATGGCCAAAGTTGGTATCTCATTTATCCATTTACTGTTGGAAATCACTTTATTAACGATCAGGCTGATACAGTTGTAATTTCTGCATTACTCGATCATTACTCAATCAATTCAATGACCTTTGATAGTGTATTGGTTTCTGATGTTCTCTTGAAGCATAATAATTCAGAAAGAAATATGCGGTACTATTCTGTAAAAGGTATTGGTATTATTCAGATTAAAAGCAGGTATGATACAACCAATTACAAACTGGTGAGTTATCATATTGAATATTAGTTCTGTTTAAAATTCAATTTCAGAATTCATGCGCACCATCACCTTCAAATCTTCTTCTGATAAAAAAATGAATCTGCTTATTCGACTGGCGCATGAAATGGGTGTTGAGATTGTTGTTCCTGATTTGGATGAAGAAGATTTAAGCTGGCTGTTAAAAGACCGGAAGAAAAAACCGGCGAAGAAGGAAAAGAAGAGCAATTAAATATTAATGCTCTATCCTGATTCCCATCACCAGTATATCATCAATCTGATCAATGGTGCCTTTATAGGTTGTATGAAAACTGAGGAGGTTGGTATGTTGATCGGCTAATGATTTTCCGCGCTGCTCCATTAATAATTCTTTAAACTTTTTCCGTGTCAGTTTTTTTTCGTGCCCGCCGCCGAACTGATCGGCATATCCATCACTGAAGAGATAAAGTATATCGCCCTTTTTTATTTCTATTTTGTGATTGTGGTAAGTGTAACGGTTTTCCACCTCGCCTATCGGTTGTTTGTCTGGTTTAAATTCGAGCAGTTCGTAAAAAGCAGTTTCGCGTGCAATCCACAGCGGAAGATTGGCACCCGCCCAATACAATTCGCGTGTGTTTTTATTGAAGGCGCAAACACTCGCATCCATTCCGTCCTTCACTTCGTGATTCATGCCCAGACTTTCCAACATCAGTTCCGCCACTTTATCCAGAATTTCCGAAGGACGAATAATACCATACTCCTTCACCGCACGATTCAATGCATTATTACAAACAATGCTGATCAACGCGCCGGGAACTCCATGCCCTGTGCAATCGCACACCGCAAAAAACATCCACTCATTCACCGTTTCCGCCCAGTAAAAATCGCCCGACACAATATCTTTCGGAAGAAACAGAATAAAACTTTCGCCCAGCTTCTGTTCAATCAATGCGTGCGATGGAAGCAGTGCAGTCTGAATCCGTTTTGCATAATTAATGGAATCGAGCAGTTCATTTTTCTCTTCTAATATTTCATCTTTCTCGCGGCGCAAATCGAGCGTGCGTGTTTCCACCTGCGACGACAGGTACTGTTGTTGCACAATGCTGAACAGTTCTTTAAATTTTATCTGCAAGCCACTCGACGAAATATTTACCGGCGAACCGCTGCGGCGATTTTCCAACCACATCCACACGCGGTTAAACAAATTGCCCTCGCGCAAAATAAATTTTTGCGGATGATGAACTTTCACCTGCACGCAATCAGAAAAAATAATTTTACTCGTATTTATTTCTTCCACTTCCGACCAAAGAATAGTGCCCGACGGAACAATGCCAGAGTTATCAATGATTCCATCGCGGTTAATGACCAACCCAAAACCTTTATCGAACCACCGCTTGATGGCAAAGCCGGCAACGGTTCCGAACACCACCAAGAAAGCAATATCAAAAACCGAATTGAAAAGAAGTTGAAACGAAATGCCCGATTCGTCAATCACATTCTGATAAATACTGCGCATTGATTCATACGAAATAAAACTTGACAGCAGCAGAATGAACATCAACATCCGCTTGCGCGCTTTTATTATTATTTCTTTTGGTGGAGTTGTTTGCTTAATCACTTTGGGGAGTTGTGACAAATGTAATAATGTGAGAAATCTTCTTTTAGAGTAATGTTTTCTTTTCTGGTGTTTCTCTTTTGTAATCACGATTTATGAATGGTGAGATATAATCGGAACAGATATGACTCTATTCTTTTAGCAATTTGAACAGGAAGACTTTGCGGAGTCGAAAAGAAGTTAAAGAATCAGATGAACAAAATTAGTTTTGCTATATCATAACTCTGTATGTTTAAACGATACCTTATCATTTACTTTTTATACACTGGTATTGCACATGGTCAATCGAAAACCGAGCTGAGTATTGCTGCAGGAATTTCTGTTTCTCAATTGCATTGGTTAGAAAATGATTACTATAACACTTGTCTCGGATGCGGGTTTTATCATTTAGATCATTTTAAAAGTCATTATCCTGTTGGCGCTTCAATTTCCTTTCAGCAAGCATTAATGCCAGAGAGAAGAATCTCATTTCTTTTTTCTGAAAAGATTAATTATAACACAGCTGGATATGATTTTATTTCAAGATATATTGATAGAGTTACTTCAACAGGTGCTGGTTCTGTGCTTGTTTCAAAGAGTTGGTTTTATGACGGAACTATTAATTACAATGTGATTTCTTTTAGTCCTGCAACAGGAGTAAGATTAAACTTTCTTCATCACCGCTTTAATTTTCATACTCTTCTTCAACCGGAAATAAGACTCGTGAATTTAAGCACAAGTGATTACATCAATGAATACATAAAATCGGAAACACAGGATTCAGCCAGGAAAATATGGGCCGTAACTCAAGATGTGATTATACAAGTTCATGAGAAAACTGTAATGAGTTTAGTAAGTTTGAATTTAGTAGGAGGTATTGGTTATCATTTTCACACTAAAAAAGAACAGGAAATAACCATTGAGCTAAATGCTTTGAAGGGAATTTCAAGACTTTCTGGAAATACTGATGATCTTCTTATTTACAGATCGGCAATTGAATTAATGATTGGAATTGTTCTTTAGCTTTAATCATTACACCCCCACCTTCTCCTTAATCACTCCCAACTCTTTCCAGATTTTTGCAAAAGCAGCAATGGCTTTATCGAGGTGGTGCTGTTGTGTGCGGCGCTAATTTACATGAATGAAATTGTAAATGAATGGAAACTACTCCGGTTCTTTAAAGAGATATTTCTCGTCGTACTCCACTTCAAACTTTTCCAGAAACTCCTTGTACTCTTCCGCAAAAGTTTTCTTCCGGTGATGCTCTTCTTGCTTCAGAATATAATTAACCACTGCATCCACCTGCGACTTCGCATACGAAAAAGCACCATACCCTTCCTGCCAGTTAAATTTTGTGCGGGTCAATTTCTCCTTGTTAATCCATTCCGACGATTCGCCTTTCACCTTCTTCATCAAATCTGAAATGGATTGGTGCGGCCGCATTCCAAAAAATAAATGCACATGGTCGGGCATACTGTTTATCGCAATCATCTTATGGCCTTCACCTTGAACAATGCCGGTTATGTATTTATGCAATCGCTCCTGAAATTCTTTGCCAATCATTGCTTCCCTGAACTTTACCACGAAAACACATTGAATATGAATTTGCGTATAGGTGTTCGACATTTTATTCGATTATTTTTTTGATGCGCGCAAATTGCATTGTCCCGATGGGACAAAATGCATCTGAATTATTTTTTCTACCAACGCTTTGTCCCTATGGGACAACATCAATGCATTATCCAATCAGAGTATCTTCTTATTGACAGACATGTCCCGTAGGGACAAAGTGTTGGTAACACAGACACTATGCAAAATTCTTTGCCCCAAAGGGGCAATGCATTGGTAACCTCACACCCCCACCTTTTCCTTAATCACTCCCAACTCTTTTCCAATTTTAGTAAAAGCAGCAATTGCTTTATCGAGGTGGTGCTGTTCGTGCGCGGCACTTATCTGCACACGAATGCGCGCATTGCCCTTCGCCACCACGGGAAAGAAAAACCCGATGGCATAAATGCCTTCGGGCAGCAGACGCTCAGAAAACTTTTGCGCAAGCACGGCATCGTACAACATGATGGGCACAATGGGATGTTCGCCGGGCTTAATATCGAAACCCGCGGCAGTTATCTTGCTGCGGAAGTAAGCCGTATTATTTTCGAGCTTGTCGCGCAGCGCGGTGGTTTGGCTCAGCATATCGAGCACGGCAATGGAAGCGCCTGTTATACTTGGAGCAAGTGCATTCGAAAATAAATATGGCCGCGACCGCTGACGAAGCAATTCAATAATTTCTTTTTTACCCGAAGTGAAACCGCCCGATGCGCCGCCAAGCGCCTTGCCATAAGTGCCCGTAATAATATCAATGCGCCCCATCACGCCACGGTGTTCGTGCGTGCCGCGCCCGGTTTTTCCCATGAAGCCGCTCGCGTGGCATTCATCAATCATCACCATCGCATTGTATTTGTCGGCGAGGTCGCAGATTTTATCTAACTGTGCAATGGTGCCATCCATACTGAACACGCCATCGGTAATAATTATTCTGCTTCGTGCGCCGGATGATTCTTTCAGTTTCTCTTCCAGGTCGTTCATTTCGTTGTGCTTGTAGCGAAGGCGCTGCGATTTGGTGAGGCGCACACCATCAATAATACTTGCGTGATTCAGCTCATCACTTATCAATGCATCTTCTTCATTGAACAAAGGTTCGAACACACCGCCATTGGCATCGAATGCGGCGGCATATAAAATGGTGTCTTCTGTACCCAAAAACTCCGAAGTTTTTTGCTCCAGTGTTTTATGTGAATCCTGTGTTCCGCAAATGAACCGCACACTGCTCATGCCGTATCCATGTGTGTCAATCGCCTCCTTGGCCGCCGCAATAACTTTCGGATGCGAACTCAATCCGAGATAATTGTTCGCACAGAAATTTAAAACGGTTTTTCCGCCAACAGTAATCTCTGCTCCCTGAGGAGAAGTGATGATGCGCTCGTTCTTAAACAAGCCGTTGGCTTTTATTTCCTCCAGTTCTTTCTGCAGTCTGCTTTGAATCGAGTACATAGACAGTTGGGTTTTGTGCGGTGAAGATAATTCGAAACTGTTCGAAGAAAAATCGGATTACTTTTCTCGCAGAAAAAACAGTCTGAAAGTTAAATTTGCTTAAAAGAAAAATCATGAAAGGAATTTCATTCATCACTGATGAAAAAAATAAAAAGACAGCCATCGTTATTGACTTGAAAACAATGGAATCAAAAAATGAAGAAGTGCATGAATACCTCGATGTGTTGATTGCTGAATCAAGAAAAAATGAACCAACTATAAATTGGGAAACTGCAAAAAAACAATTGAAGAAGTCGGGTAAACTATGAGTTTCCAGATTGTTATTGCAAGAAAAGCATTGAAGGAATTATCATCTCTTCCGAAAAATTCGGTTCGGAAAATTTCTGCATCCATTGAAAAACTTTCTTACAACCCAAGACCGGTCGGATGTAAAAAATTAAAAGGAGAAGAAGAAATACTCTGGAGAATCCGTTCGGGTGATTACCGCATTATCTATTCTGTTGATGATACTGTGCGGATTGTTGAGGTGAGAAGAATCGGACATCGGAAAAATATTTATGATTTATAAAATGTTGTTTAAAATCTCAGAAGAGCATGAGTAAGAAACAGGAGAAACCGAAAAAGAAAAATCAGCAGCAGCAGCAACCATCGTTTCAGAAATGGATATGGCTCGCCGTTATCTTGATTCTCACTTACATTTCTTTTGCGCCATCAATGGACAACGAGTGGACCAACTGGGATGACCCGGTTTATGTTTTAGAAAATCCGTTGATCACCAATCCGAATACTCCCACTAAGGATATTATCACCAAACCTGTTTCGCTCAACTATCATCCGCTCACTATGCTGAGCTTGAAATGGAATTACGAGAGCGTGAAAACAGAACCACATGCTTATCACTTAACGAATGTACTGTTACACCTCATTAACACGGCGTTGGTTTTCTTTTTCATTCTGATGCTGAGCGAAAGTTTAGTGATGGCGGTGTTTGTTTCGGCGTTGTTTGGTGTTCACCCCATGCATGTCGAAAGTGTGAGTTGGATTTCGGAGCGAAAAGATGTGTTGTATGTTTTGTTCTTCGTGCTCGGAATGATTTCATATTTAAAATATCTCGACACGAAAAAAATATTCTGGATGATATTTACTGTAACTGTTTTTATTCTTTCGTGTTTATCAAAAGCAATGGCGGTTGTGTTTCCTGTAGTGTTGCTGCTGATTGATTATTTAAAAAACAGGGAACTGAATTGGAAAGTGGTGTTGGAAAAAATTCCGCTTTTTATTATTTCGTTGATTGTCGGTATAGCCGCATTTACCATTCAGGCAACTGATGCCATTGCAAAACCTGAAACCTTCACCATCCTGCAACGAATCATGTTTGCATCTTACGGAGCGTGGTTGTATGTGGTGAAATTTTTTGTTCCGATAAATCTTTCTGCATTTTATCCTTATCCATTATCGGATAACGGAGTTTCTGTTTCCATTGAATATTATCTCGCGCCTGTTGCGTGGCTCGCTGTTGCAGCCATTGTGTTTTTCTTTTTCAGAAAACATAAACCCGTTGTGTTCGGGTTACTTTTCTTTTTTGCCACTGTGATTCTGGTGTTACAGTTTATTTCTGTCGGTAGTGCCATTGCGGCCGATCGTTACAGTTATCTTGCTTACATCGGGTTGGCTTACATCATTGGCTGGTTGTTGAATCAGTTTTTTATCAAGGGAAATAAATTATACAACATGCGGATGATTGCCGCTTCAGTTGCTTCCATTTGCATTCTCGTTTTTGCGTATCAGACAAATGCACGGACAAAAGTTTGGAAGAACACTGAAACACTTTGGACAGATGTCATCAATCAATATCCTCATCGAATTGAAGTGGCTTACAAGAACCGCGGCAATTATTATGGAAAGGAAAAAGGAATGTTGAAAGAAGCAATGGCTGATTACAAAGTTTTGCTCGCCATGAAAACCAAGGACAGTAAAATTTACAGCAACCTCGGAAATATTTATGGCTTGATGAAGAAAGGCGACAGCGCCATTTGGGCTTATGGTGTGGCACTATCAATGGATGATAAAAACACGGATGCTTATGTGAACCGCGCCATTACTTACAGCATGGCAGGGCGATATGATCTCGCTTTTCCTGATTACACAAAAGCATTGCAGATTGATCCCACTATGTATTCTACTTACATCAATCGCGGATATGCATATCTCGCTTCGGGCAAACTGAATGAAGCGCTTGCCGATTTCAATTACTATTTAAACTACGATCCAAACAATGCTGCGTGTTACTATTATCGAGGACTCACTTACACTTCACTTGGAAATGCTGCAAATGCAAAAAATGATTTCCTCAGAGCGCAGTCGCTTGGTTACAAAGTGGAACAGAAATATCTGCAGTAAATTATTAAAGACCCTTTTTAATAATTCAGTCTGTTAATGCTGAACAATAACCTGTTTAATCAGCTTGCTTTCTGAATCATTGATTAATAAAAGGTATGAACCATTGCTTAACAAACTTGTCTCAATTTTTATTTCATCAGTATTCATTTCAGTTTCAAAAACAATTCTTCCTGTAATATCTGTCAGTTTGATTTTATTATTCTTTTGCATAGCAGTAGATTTTATAATCAAATAATTATCAGCTGGCATCGGGTATAACGAAATTTTATTTTCAATTTTATTTTCAGGAAATCCAACATCAAAAATCTGAACCGAAAAAGTATCAGTACAGGTTCCATAATATACAACCAGAGTGATAGTGTCGTCACTGCCTCCCGCAAAGGTGTGAGTTGGATTATTCTGGTTGCTTGTAGCTCCATCACCGAAATCCCAGCTAAGCGAATCAATATAATTGGAAGATGGTGTAAATGTGTAATCAAAAATATTGGAAGAAAATGTGAATGCAGCATCAGCATCCTGAGGAGGATTCATGGTAAATCTTCCCCAATAAGTAATCATTGGCATTCCTGATGGCAGGTTTAAACAATCCCAAGATGTATTTGAAGATGGTTTTCCGCTCACCCAAAAATCTCCAGAGGAATTTTGTGCAACACCTAAAAGTGGACCATCAGCAGGTGCACTGCTGTGAAACTTTGTCCAGTTAGCATTTCCCTGAGAATTAAATGAAGCTATATATCCACCTGAACTTACACTCGGACCCGAGTTTGTTCCTATAGTTACAGAACCATCATATGAACCAACCACAATAATATTTCCGGTTCCATCGCCACACATGTATTGTGTATTTCCGTTTCCAGAAAATGAAATTGGCTTTGCCCAAATTGCATTTCCATTTACATCATATTTTAAAACACCAGCTACACCAAAAGCCCCTAAAACTTTTATGGTATCATTTCCATGAATGAAATCCTCAGAACTATGAGCACCTACATATACATTTCCTGAAACATCAACCTGAATACTTTGAGCATATTCAGTAGTACCATTTCCTGAAGGTGATCCATCGGATGCTCTTGCCCACAAAGCAGAACCACTGATATCCATTAAAATAATTCCGAACTGATCAAAACCTGCTCCGGTCCATGGCAATGTAACAGTATCAATTGCAGTTAATGTGGAAGAGGAAAATCCCTCAAAAATTGAGAGTGCTAAATAATTTCCGTGACTGGATATAGCATTTCTGTTTGAAACAAAACTTGTTTGAAGCGGAGAAAAGCTTTTAAACCAAATAACATTGAAAGCAGAATCAAGTTTAGTCACACCCGCATTATTTGTGAAATAAACATCTGTTCCATTAGCAGTAATATAAGTGACATCACCCGTTGAATATGAATGAACAAAATGACCATTGCTGTTAATTTTAATAACCTGGTAGGCTAAGGAAGCAGTATAGGAAGTGTCATCCGT
Organism: Chitinophagaceae bacterium; assembly: GCA_947474435.1. Lineage (GTDB taxonomy): Bacteria > Bacteroidota > Bacteroidia > Chitinophagales > UBA10324 > UBA10324. The sequence continues at coordinate 53,056 of CANJII010000023.1, forward strand.
AATGGTAAATCCTCCTTGAAGGTAACAACTAATTATAACATTGCCTTCTGCATCAACACATATATCAGTTGCTGCATCAGAGATAGTACTTCCAATTGCTTTTGTCCAAATATGATTACCATTACTATCTGTCTTTACAATCATTAAATCAGAACCTCCTGCTATACCCCCAATTGTATCATTGGCAGTAATTGCACCAACGCCATAATCATTTAATGTATAACAATTGCTTTTATGATCAGTTGCTATTAGTGAAGTTGAAGCAAAGCCAGGTCCACCTGGAACTGTTTGTGTGTTTCGCAACCATTCAACACGCTGTGCATTTGTAATTAAGGTAAAGAGTAAAAATGCAGATGTAAAAATTGATTTCATTTTTTGCATGAGTTTATTATGGCTATAAATTTAATATTAGCTGATTATAGTTTTAATAAAGAAGCAAAAGAATTTATAATTTATTCTTTCACCAATTTGATATTCACCTGACCATTGCCTGAAATAATTCTTAGGAGATAAGTTCCGGCTGCCATTTGTTCAGTGAAACTGATATTTAATTCATGCTTACCAGCAGCTTGATTTTCAGATTCAAAAATGGGTGAAACCAATTTACCCTGAACATCCAATAACTCAACTGATACTGTTGCGGCATTAGTTAATTCATATTCAAGATGAGCGCAATTGCTTACCGGATTCGGATAAATTAAGTAAGAGTTAATTGGTGAACCGAAATCAAGTACACCAACATTATCATCAGTCAGGTAACGGGCAATTGCAAAATCATAATTACCATTATCTGTTGCACCTGCTACCACAATCTTTCCATCGGATTGAATTTCTGATGCATAAATTTCATCATCGCTTCCATTGATATCAGTTGTAACCAAACCATCGCCACTAAAATCTGTATCTAAACTTCCATCTGTATTATACCTTGCCAATGCAAAGTAGTACTGAGTGTTATCGTATGCTGTGCCTGATGCAATAATTTTTCCATCCTGCTGAAGCTTAACTGAAAAAACATCTTCATCACTTGAGAAAAATAAATCGGTTGTTTGAATTCCATCACCATCAAATGTGTCGTCAAGAGTTCCATCAGTATTATATCGAACCAAAGCAAAATCATCATCTGAATCATTATTGGCAAAACCACCTGTTACTATTTTTCCATCTGTTTGTAAAACCAAAGCATTCAGGCATTCATTGTAACCATCAATATCAGTTACAACTTCCCCTGTTGAGTTAAAAGTATTGTC
>CANJII010000024.1 GCA_947474435.1 Chitinophagaceae bacterium
AGAAATAACTTAGTGAAAGAATTTCAACACTATCTGTATTTGCATCGTCGTGAATTTTAAAATACTCTTCATCAAATTTTTCACGCAATTCGTACAAACCAAAATATTCTCCATTTAAGTAAACTGTTACTGGTCTCATCGCAGAATAATAACAATTGCTTTCTGCACACATTGCTTTTACCTGAATTGCATCTTTATAAGGCAAAGCAAGGTATTGATTACTTCCATTTCTAAGGTAAAAGGTACTGTACTTTGTTCTGTTTGGGCGGTCAGGAATAACCATATAATCAATTGCTCCATCTCCCAAAACATCATCTCCCATTTTTACTTTAAAAGAATGTTGAGGATTGGATCTGCTTCCACCTGCTCCTCCATCAATCATCATTCCGGCGCGTTGAGAAAAAATTATGTTTTGAAGTGAATCAAAATATTCAACATAGGCAGCTTTCTCCCAGTCTTGATTATAATTATCAAAAATACCAGCTCCGCCATAAAGGTTTGCATTGTCTGTAACTACTGATAATATTGGTGTTTCATGATTCACATTCATAAAATAACTGGAAACACTAACCGGACTTCCGATTAATCCGGTAGCATAAGCCAGTGCTTTTAAAACAGTTGATTGGTTAATTATTATTGGACTTCCGTTATATAAAAAGGAGCTTGAATCCGGGTCATTTCCATTCAATGTATAATAGACAGCTGTGTTAGTGCTTATATTAGGATTTGTTATACTTATTGAAATTCCATTAGTATAAAATCCTGAGGGTAATGAAAAAACTGGTGCAATAGAATAATCAGTAAAAGGCACTGATAAATTATTGGTGGTTCCCGGTGTACCATTCTCGAAAAAAAAAGTATCAATTGAAGCATCAGGAAAACAACCGACACTATTATTTAAATCATTACAGTGAACATACAAACTGCTCAACTGTTGCTGTGTCGGTGAAAAAAGATAAACAGACTCACCGGTTCCTGAAATTTTGAAGTTGGTATGCAAATTCGCAGTCATAACAGATGAACCTAAAAACCAAGCGGGCGGCGGCGGATAACTATAAACAGCATTTTTTATCCCAGCTAGCACATTTACTGCAAGTGACAGGTCCGATGATCCAGTTGAGGTATTATGTAATTCTATGGCAATAACATTGTTTCCCTGGTGCCAAAGTGTTCTTACAATTTGCATATTGGGCATAAAAATTTCTGGAGTCATTCCCTGATACATTGAAGCTTCATGTGTTGAATTAGCAAATGCATCCCATCCTGAATCAGTAATGTTTGAACTACGCGAAATTTCTGTTCCATTCAAATAAACAATAAAAGCATCGTCATAATCAAAAAGAAAGGCAAGTAAATCAATATTTCCAGTATCAGTTAATGTCATATTATATCTTAGAAAAACACTTTCAAAAGGCGGTGTTAGTGCTATAGTATCATCATTATCTCCGTAACCAATTGTTCCATAACCTGAGTTCCAGGAGCTGGCATTAAAAAATTCTGTATTCCATAAAGCAGAAGTAAGAATATCCGGAATTACATATTTAAATGAATCGTAAGTCGAAAGAGCAAACTCATAATGATTTACAGCAGGCTTTCTGTTTTTGCCACTGCAAAAAACTGTTCTATAGCTGCCGGGTAATATTTCTATATCCGGTAATGTCCATTTATTTGGCAGCGAAATGTCATCAGTAATAGAGTAATTCAGCAGATTTACTGTATCGATTCCACTATTGTATAATTCAATCCAGTCTGTGTACTCTAAATCTTCATCAGCAATTGCAGAATAATTTCTATTACTTCCTTCATTAATTATAACCTGACCTTTTAAATTATTGCATATAAAAAAAATAGAAAAAAAGAATATTAGCTTTAGGTATGAAATCCTTAATGATTTACTGTTCACTTTAGAATAGGTTTTATTAACGGTAAACTTATGTGAATTTGACCGATAATAAAATCTCTGGGGTGTAATTATCCCCAACAAATCACTATAGTGTTCTAAGAAACAGGTGTTTTATAACTCTTTTACTTTTAATTATTTACTAAACTAAATTGCATCATATATCATTAAAGACATTGTTCAATTTTTTTAAAAGGGAAACCATAAAATCTAAAAACCTCCTAATTCCTTAAAAAAACATGTTCGAATTAATATTCTTGGAGGTTTAAATTGAAATGCAGAGTTGTTCAAATTAATTAATGTGAGGTTTAGATTAATATATTGAATAGTAAATTTTAATATATTGGCTATTCAGTTAATTATTTCGTGTTGTTCAACCCTAAAAACTAGTAATCAATCAATTAATTTGTTATCAAAACGCATAGTATAAGCGTTTAAAGTATAATTACTTTTGCCACATATGCATCGGTTATTATTCATATTCTTTTTATTGCCACTCTTTTCCACTGCTCAGGCTCCTGATGGCTTGCATGTTTCAGGTCGAGTAACTTTTAATGATGGTTCAGTTGGATACAAGTTTATAAAAATTTATAATCAGCGAACCGGCTCATTCATTGTTCCTTCCGTAACCGGAACATTTGAATTAAACGGATACCGCAGCGATAATTTTTTAGTTGTTTGTCAAAACTATAGTCCAATAAATATTTGCTACAAAGATTCCGCACGACAATGGCACTACGAATTAAAAATTACTTTATTCCATCTTCAAATGGATTTGGAAAATATTACTGTTACACCAGATAAAACATTCGACGAAATTCAGGAAGATATTGATAACCTGGGCGTAGTTAATACTAATACCTACAAAGAAGTTGGTCCTCAAAGTCCAATCACTGCATTATGGGAACTATTCTCACGACAAGAAAATGATAAGCGCAAAGTTGCTGTGCTAATGAACAATGATCAACGGCGAAATATGCTACGCGAACTGCTAAAACTTTGTATCAAATCAGATATGATTGCTCTTTCGTTTTCAGATATGGATGCGTTTATTGACTTCTGTGGTTATACCGACGAGTACCTGCAGCACTCAAGTTTTTACGAATTGCTCAGCAGCATTAAACAGCACTATAAATATTTCAAGACGAATTAATTTATTTTTCAATAGCAAAAAGAATCGTTCATTAACATTTTAATTCTAACATTCGGATTTTAATTATTAAATGATGAGAATGGTTTAGCAGTTAGTCATTATGCATTTTCGTTAGTTGTATTATACAATGAATAAAAAAATAAAAATACCACTAAAAAAAGATTCTGAATTCGATGATTTTTCTGATGAACAATTAGGTGAATTGAAGATTTTTTTAACACTAATTGCTGATGTAACAATTGAAACATATTTGATAATGCTGAATTAGAAGAATCGACGAAAAAAAATTATATATTCTAAAATAAGTTGAAATTGATATAATAATTATTTATGAAATTATTTTTGTATCATCATCAAGATGTAACTGCCAAATTGATCTGAAAATAAATTAATGCTTTTATCCGAAAATATATGAAGATGCAGTCTTTTTAGTTGCATTTAAAGATAGAAGCAATTTTAAAATATTTTTTCATTTTATATTTTCAGGCTCGTATCAAATACATATTTATTGTTCGTCTCCTTCGAAAAATAAAATCCAAACAAAAAATTAAAAGGACTAATAAATCGATGATTTGTATGCTAAATTGTAAGCTGCAATTTTAAAATCAACAAATAAAAAAGGGTTTCAGTTTGTCTGAAACCCTTGTCGTTATTGAGTGGGAGCTACTGGGTTCGAACCAGTGACCCTCTGCTTGTAAGGCAGATGCTCTGAACCAGCTGAGCTAAGCTCCCATTAGGGAGCGCAAATGTATATGAGTAAATGAATTTTCCAAAGATTTGACTGAAATACTTCAATCGAAATTGAATATAGGTTATGATTTAAATACCTGAATGATTTTTTCCACTTCAATAAAATCAGAAAACTTACCGAGAAATTTTGTGGCTTTCACATTTCGGTCATCTATCCAGTGATAATTTCCTCCCCTTGGTTTTCCGAATACAATGCTGTGGTATTTGAAACCGTTTTGCTTTAACCATTCTTCAGTATATGTGCGATGCGATTCTAATCTCGAGGTGAAAAAACAAATGAAGTGTCCTTCGTCGTACCATTTATTGATGAACTCCAATGCTTCGGGAATCATTTTTGCCGTTCGCATTCTTTCGGGTTCTTCATTCGGAATGTCTTCGCAAATGGTTCCGTCAATGTCAATCAGAAAGTTTTTTATATGGTCAGGAAGCAGTGGACTTCCCTTGGTTCCATCAGCGTTGAATGATTCCTTAAGTTCCGACATATATTAATTCGCCTTAACCTCAGTTATTAATTTTTGCAGAGTTGCCTTTGCATCACCAAATAGCATTCGGGTTTTTGGTTCATAGAATAATTCATTTTCTATTCCTGCATAACCTGCAGCCATACCGCGTTTCATAACAATTACATTTTGTGCGTTTTCAACTTCCAGTATCGGCATTCCATATATAGGACTTTGCGGATTTTTTTTCGCAGCAGGATTCACCACATCATTAGCGCCGATAACTATTACTGCATCAGTGGAATTGAATTCGTTATTAGCATCTTCCATTTCCAATAATTTGGGATACGGCACATCAGCTTCAGCCAATAGCACATTCATGTGACCGGGCATGCGACCTGCAACAGGGTGAATAGCGTATTTAACTTCCACACCTTTTTCTTCCAGTAAAGTTTCCAACTCATGACAAGCGTGTTGCGCCTGTGCAACCGCTAATCCATAACCCGGAACAATCATTACCTTTTTCGAATAACTCAACAATACCGCAGCATCAGTAACAGAAATTTCTTTAATTGTTCCCATTGCCGCATTTCCAATTGCTGCGGTACTTGTTGCACCTCCGCCGAATGAACCAACAATTACATTGAGTAATGAACGATTCATTGCTTTGCACATCAGTATGGTTAAAATTGTTCCTGCCGAACCTACAAGAATTCCTCCGGTTAACATTACCTGATTGTTATAAATAAATCCACCTAAAGCAGCTGCAACTCCGGTAAAGGAATTTAACAATGAAATTACAACGGGCATATCGGCACCGCCAATTGGCATTACGAAGAACACACCATAAATTAAACATCCAACTGTAAGAACTCCAAGCAGCATCATGTTTGGTTCAGGTAATGTGGTGAGGTATGCGCCTGTTCCAATCAATGCTGCCATCAGAATTAAGTTGATGATTGATTGACCGGGAATTGTTTTGTCGTTGATGTTGCCATTTAATTTTCCGAAAGCAATCATGCTTCCGCTGAACGAAATACTTCCGATTAATAAACCGGCAAGGACAGTTCCCATGTAACCATATTCTCCAACAGCAAAATGATGCTGGTATTCTATTACTGAAATGATTGCGGCACATGCACCACCCATTCCGTTGAACAGCGAAACCATTTGCGGCATTGCAGTCATCTTTACTTTTTTCGCGCCAAGCACACCGAGTACTGTTCCAATAATCAGCGCAATAAAAATTAAAATAATATTGGTTGAAGAAAATGATTCGCCGCTTTCATTCCGATAAAGAAATATGGTTCCGGCAATAGCGATGGTCATACCGAAAGCCGCGATTAGATTTCCGCGACGAGCAGTATCAGGATGACTGAGTCTCTTCAATCCAATAATAAAAGTGATAGAGCCTATTAAGTAAATTATCTGTAAAATTTGATTTTCCATTTCTGTTTGTTCGAGGGTTCAGGAGTTCATTCGTTCATTCGTTCAATTGACTGTAAGCCGCATATTGCTTACTGCCTACTGCTTCTTTTTTTTCTTAAATAATTCAAGCATTCGGTCGGTTACTACAAATCCTCCAACCACATTTAATGTTCCAAGAATAACAGCCAGAAATCCAAGTGTTAGTGCGAGGTAATTATCAGGTTCAGCTTGACCCATTACTATGATGGCACCAATTATAACCACACCATGAATTGCATTTGCCCCTGACATAAGTGGAGTATGCAGCACCGATGGTACATGAGATATCACTTCAATGCCGAGAAAAACTGAGAGAATGAGAATGTAAATCATTCCCATGTTCGTGCTTAAAAAATTTATGAGTTGTTCCATTTGATAAATTAAAAGTTCCTTGGTTTTTAGTTTATTAGATCATTAGTTGTATCTGAAAATTATCAGTTATTCATTGTCAATTATCAATTGCTAACAACTAACTGAGATTCTTTTACTTTCGTATGAATGATTTCTTTATTGTGAGTGATGCAACTTCCTTTCACAATATCATCTTCGAAATTCAGGTTCAGGTTTCCTTCCTTGTTTATAATGAGTTTCAAAAAGTTCAAAACATTTTTCCCAAACATTTTACTTGAATCAGCAGGAATGGTGGATGGGAGATAAGAGTTTCCGATTATCGTTACTCCTTTGTGAATGATGGTTTCGTTGCTCTTAGTCAGTTCGCAATTACCACCTGTTGAAGCAGCCAAATCCACAATCACACTTCCGGCTTTCATACATTCAATAGTTTGTGTAGTGATTAACACCGGAGCTTTTCTTCCGGGAATTTGGGCGGTAGTAATTATCACATCGCTCTTCGATGCACTCTCGTGAATCTTTTGTTTTTGTCGGTCTAAAAATTCTTTTGATTGTTCAACCGCATATCCACCTGCAGCTGATGAATCAGCCGCGCCTTCTACTTCAATAAATTTTGCACCTAATGATTTTACTTCTTCTTTCACAGCAGCGCGGGTATCAAAAACTTCAACCACTCCACCTAATCTTTTTGCTGTTGCTATTGCCTGCAAACCAGCAACACCTGCACCAATGATTAAAACTTTTGCAGGAACAATACTTCCGGCAGCAGTCATGAACATCGGGAAAAATTTGGGAAGATTAGTGGCTGCTACCAACACCGCTTTATATCCTGCTGCAGTAGCTTGTGATGAAAGAATATCCATTGCCTGCGCACGGGTAGTTCGCGGAATCATATCCATGCTGAAACTAGTGACATTCTTATTCAACAATTCCATCACAATTTCTTTATTGAACAATGGTTGAAAGACATTCAGCAAAACGGTTCCTTCCGGCATTCGTGAAATATCTTCGTTGCTGACTGCGTTTATTCTTGTTACCAAATTGGTTGAAGTCAGCACATCTTCTTTCGTAGTGATGGAAGCTCCGGCGGTCTTGTATTCATCATCACTGATCATGGCTCCGTTGCCGGCGCCTGATTCCACTTTTACCTGCACATTCATTTTAACTAACTGACCAACTATTTCGGGGAGCATGACCACTCTTCGGTCTTCCTGTGGTTCGCGTAAAATTCCTATTGTCATTTATAACTTTTTTCTTTAAGGCGCGCCAAAAGTAACTTTTGAGGTTGATAAATTGAAAATGACATTTATTAGTTATTTCTAACAAAGATTAACATTGAATTTGTTAGTATAAAAACATCTTTTCAATACTTGATGAAAATTGCGGCAATATGAATTTTACTTTTACATTTAATTTTTCAAAATCCCCAAAATGAAAATATCATACTTCATGCATTCATTAAAATCAATATTAAATATTGTTGTTTTTTGTCTTTGTTATTCAAATTGTTTCTCTCAAAAAACGGTTAACACCGATTCACTTATTAATTCAATGGTGAATGAAAGTATAGTTAACAGCCCATCTGATGCCGGAGTTACACTAATGAAAAGTTCAAGTTTTTCCGACGCTACTAAATTTTACAGTGCAGAGATAAATAAGAATGAAGGCAATGCAGCCGCTTATTTCAATCGTGGTATTTCGCAATGGCAAACCAATGAACCATCAAAAGCGTGTCAGGATTGGAGCGCTGTACTTGCGCTCGGCGATACCGCAACTTTTAAATTATTGGATGGCAATTGTCATGGTGCAATGGTAATTGACGGAGATACCTTGCATAAGGAACAATACCATAAAATGTTTGCAGTAGCCAAGACCGACGCTAAATCATCTTCGAACAGTTCAAACGCAATGACTGTGGTAGAGCAAATGCCCGAATACAAAGGAGGTGATTTGGCCATGATGAAATTTCTGAACATGAATATGAGGTATCCGGAAGTTGCGCGCAAAAAAAATATTCAGGGAACTGTAATTGTAAATATCATCATCAGTACAAAAGGAAATGTAATGTTTCCCTATGTGAAAAAGGGAATTGGCGGTGGATTCGATGAAGAAGCGTTGCGTGTTATCCGAAGCATGCCGGCCTGGAATCCGGGAAAGCAAAACGGTAAACCTGTTTTAGTTCGCTATAATATTCCGGTGAAATTTTCAGCGGGCAATTAATAAATTATCGAAAAGTTTTGTTCTCAGAGAACTTCGTGATTCCTTGAGAAATATTTTATCGCCCCATTAGTTTTTTATTTTCTTTGCCGGAATGGAAACAGTTGTTAGTGGAATTAGACCAACAGGAAATCTTCATCTCGGAAATTATTTCGGAGCGGTGAAGAATTTTTTAAAGATGCAGCATGATGCGAATTGCTATTTTTTTGTAGCTGATTATCATTCGCTCACCACACACCCACATCCCGATAATTTAAATGCTTCAGTTAAACAGGTTCTTGCTGAAAATCTGGCTTGTGGCCTTAACCCGGAAATTTGCACCTTGTATGTTCAGAGTGATTTGCCTGAGGTTGCTGAGTTGTACTTGCTGCTTAATATGCTTGCTTACACAGGTGAGTTAGAGCGAAGCGTTACCTTCAAAGAAAAAATTCGTAAGGATCCGAATAATGTTAATGCAGGCTTGCTTACTTATCCGGTGTTAATGGCTGCTGATATTTTAATTCATAAAGCCGCAAAAGTTCCTGTTGGAAAAGATCAGGAGCAACACCTGGAATTCACTCGGAATTTTGCTGTTCGTTTTAATCATTTATATGGAGTGGAATTTTTTCCGCAACCGGTTGCGTACAATTTTGGTGTTCAGTTGGTAAAAGTCCCCGGGTTGGATGGAAGTGGAAAAATGGGCAAAAGCGAAGCTGAAGGAAATGCAGTTTTTTTAATTGATGAACATGATACAATTAAGAAAAAAGTTATGCGTGCCGTTACTGATTCAGGACCAACCGAACCCAATCAACCGAAACCTGAAGCAATTACAAATATTTTTACATTGATGAAACTGGTTTCATCAAATGATACGGTTCAGCATTTTGAAGATGCTTATAACAACTGCACCATTCGTTATGGTGATATGAAAAAACAACTGGCAGAGGATATGAATATTTTTATTGCACCGATTCGTGAAAAGATAAAAGAAATTTCATCTGATGAAAAATATATAAGTAAAGTGGTAAGAGAAGGAGCGGAGAAAGCGCATGAAAGCGCGCGAAAAACAGTTCAGGAGGTTAGGAATATTATTGGCATGCGATCTTTTTAATTTTCGAGCAAAGAAAATCCGGTCTCAATTATTTCACCATTCACAATTGACCAATCCCCAATTTGTTCCTAACTTATTTTAAAATTTAATTTTTCTCTTTAATTAATTTTTTACTTTGACCCCTTGATATTCCAACCAAACCATGGCAACGAAAAAATCCAAATCAAAACCGAAAGCGAAACCTGCTGCTAAAGCAAAACCGAAATCTGCTGCTAAACCAAAAGCAAAAGCAGTGACTAAATCAAAACCAAAAGCGAAAACAAAACCTGTCGCAAAGCCAAAAGCAAAAGCTGTGGTGAAAACAAAAGCTAAGGTTGTGGTAAAAGCAAAAGCCGTTGTAAAATCGAAGCCGAAAACAAAGGCTGTACAAGTAAAAGCAAAAGGTAAATCTTCATCGCCTGTAAAAGTTAAATACAAACACATTGCCATTGCAGGAAACATTGGAGCTGGAAAATCAACACTCACAAAATTGCTTGCGCAACATTTTGGATGGGAACCGCAATATGAAGATGTAGAGAACAATCCGTACCTCATGGATTTTTATGAAGACATGCCTCGTTGGAGTTTCCCTTTACAGGTTTTCTTTTTAAACAGTCGCTTCAATCAACTCATAGATATTCAGCGCGGAGATAAAGTGGTGATACAGGACAGAACCATTTATGAAGATGCTCAGATTTTTGCACCCAATCTTCACTCTATGAGTTTAATGAGCAAACGGGATTTTGATAACTACACCAATCTTTTTAAAACCATTAACAAGTTAATTGATCCACCCGATTTATTAATTTACCTGCGTGGTTCCATTTCAACTTTGGTTGGGCAAATTCAAAAGCGCGGAAGAGAATATGAAGAAAATCTCCGGCTCGATTATCTCCGTCGTCTCAATGAATATTACGAAGCATGGATCACAAATTACAAAGCAGGTAAGTTGTTAATCATTGATGTTGACAAGCTGAACTTTGCTGATAAGAAAGATCATCTGGCGCAGGTTGTTCAAAAAGTTTCTGCTGAGTTGAACGGACTTTAAAAAGAGGTGCATTGTGATAAGAAATTTGTTTTCAGGAATTTTAAGCGAAATTTTAATGAATCAATTTTATAAAATGAAAACAAATTTTTTAAAGGCACTTCTGTCAATTCTTTTTTCGTTTCTCATTTTTTATTCAGCAAGTGCACAATCGTACCTTCCTACTTCTGATGCGCGCTCAATTGCCTTAGGTGGTTCACAACAATTAATTGGCGATGCGTACGGAGTTTTTAATAACGCCGCCTCATTGGCGTGGATTGAGAAACCAACATTTGTAATCTCATCATCCAATCGTTTTTTCTTAAAAGAATTAGCCGGAGCAGGAGCTGGTTTCGCACTTCCATCAAAGTACGGTGTGTTTGGCTTGAATATAAATTATTCAGGGTTCAATAATTTCAATAGGAAACTGGTAGGTCTTTCTTACACTCAAAAAATAAACAACAACATTGCACTTGCAGTGAAAGCTGATTACCTGCAAACTTCAATTGCCGAATATGGAAATCACAATACACTCACTGCTGATGTTGGTGTTTGTATAAAAGTGATTAAAGAACTATCGGTTGGAGTGAATGTGTTCAATCCTTTTATGGTGAGTGGCGGATACTATGCTGATGAAAAAATTCCAACTGAATTTTCGTTGGGAATGAATTATCAGTTAAGCGATAGAGTATTAATGATAGCCGAAGAAAGTAAGGAAATGAATACTCCATCACGATTTCACGGCGGGATAGAATACAAACCCGGAAATAAAATCTTTATTCGTGGAGGAATCAGTACTCAACCATTTGAATATGCATTCGGTGCAGGATTTATTCTGAAAAGTTTTAGTGTTGATATCGCATCTGCTTATCATTCGCAGTTAGGTTATTCACCTTCACTTTCTTTGAAGTATGTGCTTAGTAAAAAGTAGTTTTCAATTTTATTTCATTTCAGTATTGTTGATGATTTCTATTCATCAATATTCTTTTGCGCAGATTATAAAAGACAATGAGCATCAACAAAATGTTTTGGAGCAGCAATCACAGAATACTGATGCCACAGGTGAGAGTTATGAAGATGTGGATGAACTCGCTAACACCATTTTATTGCATCCGATAAATTTAGATCGTGCCAATGAAGATGAATTAAAGCAACTGGTTGAAATTGGTGTGTTAAGCGATTTGCAGTTGCAATCATTGCTTTCATACCGCAGAACTTTCGGAACATTTATCAGTGTATATGAATTGCAGGCCATTCCGTATTTCGATTTAACAACTATTTCTCTTATGCTTTCATACATAAAAGTGTCGGGCGATTTGTATGCTGTGAATGCTTCAACCAAGGAGCTTTTCCTGCAGGGCGATTACATGTTTTTAATTCGTGCGCAACAAAATTTAGAAACTGCAAAAGGATTTTCAGCAATTGATACTGCTGCAAATGATACCAATCGTTACCTCGGCAGTGCACAAAAAATATATGCACGGTTTCGTTACAACTATGGAACAAAAATCAGTTATGGAATCACTGCCAAGAAAGATGCAGGCGAACAATTATTCAAAGGCACACAACCAAATGGATTTGATTTTTATTCCACACATTTTTACATAAAGGGAAATAAATTTCTGAAAGCATTTGCCATCGGAGATTACACTTTAAACTTCGGACAGGGATTAATTATGTGGGGAGGTTTTGGTGTTGGAAAAAGTCCGTTGGTCATGACTGTGCAAAAAGGTGGCAGAACAATAAAGCCCTACACATCTTCTAACGAAATAAATTTTTTCAGAGGAGTTGCGCTCACCATAGGAACAAAACAACTTGCATTCTCGCCATTCTTCAGTTATAAAAAACTGGATGCGAACATTGCGTTCATCGATACGGTTTCTGATTTAATAATTATTACATCATTTGGTGGCGATGGTTATCACCGCACTTATTCCGAGCTCACACACAAGGGCGCAACGAAGCAAACAACTTTTGGCGGCAACCTGAATTTTCACAAGCAAAATTTCAGTGCAGGGGTCAGTGCAGTACAAAATATATTAGATGTACAGGATGTGTTGCAACGCGCATATCCATACAACCAGTTCAGTTTGAACAGTGTGAACATGAGCAATGCCTCAATCAATTACAACTGGCGATTAAACAATATGCAGTTGTTTGGCGAAGCTGCTGTATCAAATAACGGAGGCAAAGCATTGTTGCAGGGATTGCAAATGAGTTTAACGCCCAAAGCAGATTTCTCATTGGTGTATCGGAATTATAACAAAGAATATTTAGCGCCATTCGCTCAGGCATTCGGCGAAAGCAGTACACCGAATAATGAAACCGGATTATATGCAGGACTCACCGTTCGCCCATCAAAAGTTTTAACATTCGATGCGTACTCTGATTTCTTCAACAAGAAATGGCTCGACTTTCAGGTGGATGCACCTTCGTACGGAACCGATTTTTTTGCGCAGTTAACTTACAAACCCACGCGATACATTTCAATGTATGTGCGTTTCCGCGATAAGAGCAAGCAGGTGAATCACGGCGGCACCGAAACACATCTTGATTATTTAATCTGGCAACGAAAACAAAATCTCCGCTTCAATTTTAATTACAAAGTCAATCAATTGATTTCATTTCAGAGCAGGGTAGAAGCGGTGCGTTTTAAAAGCGGAACTGAAGATTACTCAAAGGGAATTTTGTTTTTGCAGGATATTAATTTCAAAAAATCGGGAGTGCCGCTGGCTGTTACTTTGCGTTATTGCAATTTCGATACTGATGATTACGATACAAGAATTTATGCATTTGAAAGCGATGTACTTTATAGTTACAGCATTCCATCTTTTCAGGGAAGAGGAATGCGGTGGTACTTGTTGTTTCGTTATACAATGAACAAGCACATTGATATCTGGGCTAGGTTGGCTCAAACATCTTATCTGAATCAAACTGTTATCAGCAGCGGGTTGGATGAAATAAATTCAAATCATAAAACCGAATTGAAACTGGAACTGAGGTTGAGGTTTTAATTTTCACTTTTTAATTTCCCTTCCTGTTTTATCAATCAGCTTTTCTTTTTGTAACACAATTTTATTTTTCTTGGTTGGCTTGGTTAATACATAAACAACAGCTTCGCCATTTTTAAATCGTGATGCCATTTCAAACTGTGGAGTAATAACCCATTCACCTGCGTGATTAATGTAACCCCACTTTCCATTTACATCTTTTACAGCAGCAAGAGAATCAGAAAATGAAAAAGCACATTTAAATACTTTTTTGATTGCCATTGATCCGTCATGATGGATGAAAGTCCACGATGAATCTAATTGAACAGGTGCAACCCCTTCGCTGAAATCATTTGCGTCGGTAAAAGCAAAAGGTAAAACTGTATCTCCATTCTCATTTTAAAATCCATATAGACCAACACTGTTTTGTAGAAGTGTAACACTTTCGCTGAAAGTGTCTGCATCTTCAAAACTCATCGGAATAACAAAGTCCTCAAAAGGATTGATGAAGCCATACTTCATTTCCCCTGAAGAATCTTTAGCACCCACAAGAGCTAACCCGTTTTTGAATGAATATGCATCATCATAATTGAATGAAATAACAGGTTGTCCGAAAGAATTTATAAAACCAAACACATCCTGGTCTTCCAGTCCAAGAGCAACAGCTGCATAACCTTCTGCAAAATCATTCACAATATCATAAACAGGATAGATTGCAGTATCACCTTTATCATTTGTGAAACCATAAAATCCATTGTGCTCAATAGGATGCAAGTGAATTGAAAGCATGTTCAATAAACTATCGAAGTAATTATGATACGGATGATTCGGATACAAAGCATGAAACCAATTAATATTAATCGAATCAATTTTGGAAAGCTTCAGGTGTAACAATGTCTTCCATAAATCGGGTTCAATATCTTTTCCATTGTAGTAGGTAGTTAAATCGGGAAGCACTGATAATAAAAAATCTCTGTCCTCTGTTTTCAATTTATTCCATGCATCAGTGTAATACGGATTTTCAGTATGATCTATTAAAAAACGATAATAAGAAAACACCGATTGATCTTTTGTTTCTTCTTCAAAAAACAATCGTTCGTATTTTTCCTTTGCTTCTTTAAAATATGGACTGCTTGGATTGTTGTTTAAGAATTGCTGATAATCTGCTGCCGTTTTTCCAACTGTGCTTTCCATATAATTAAGTTGATCATATAATTTTTCTGCATCTGCAATCTGAAAGGCATCTGGGTAAAGTTTGATGAAATCATTAATTGCCCCTGCATTGCTTGCTGATTGTGCAAAGGTCCATGCGAGCGCATTCCGTTCCTGCGTTGCAATTTTCAGAAACGGAGAAGTAGTATAAGTTGCAAGGTAAAATCCAAATTCAGTAACGGTTTTTTTATTCCGGCAACTGTCTAAAGCCTGCCGGCAGATTTCATCATGCAGTATTTTCATATTACTGTAACTGAAACCATACTGGTATGCATATTTTTTCTTTTTCTTTTTTGAGAAAGTATTATTTGATGAATCAGGATAAATGAAACGAAGAGAGGAATAAGCGAATGCTAAATCTCGGTCAGAATTATTTACTCTGGAGAGCAATTGTGCAAAAAAATAATAAGCTAAAGGGTGAGATTTTTTTTTGATTATTTTATATAATCCATTACTTGCAGTAATATATTCACCTGCATTTATTTGCCGGTAACAGCGATTAAGATTTTGTGAATGGGTGTTTGCAGATATAAAAAGTATCGTAAGAGCGAACAGATATTTTCTCATTCATCAAAAATCAAAACAATCAGCGAAACTTGTATGTAGTTCAATTTTATACAATCATCATTCTGTTTGTGAAGAAGTAAATGTGCTTGACCTGGAATGATTAATTACCCGATTTTATTTTTCAGAAAAATTATTTTCAATGGCAGATATGAATCTTGGTGTTGGTTCTCGCATTCAACACCCTAAACACGGGCAGGGAGTAATTATCGGTGTTCGGTTTGATACTTACTTAATCACTTTTATTGATCATGGCACAAAAGAATTAGAGAAGGATGATGACCTGATTGAAACCATGCATGCTGAAAATGTAACGGCAGAAATTGAGACCACATCAGAAGTGGAAAAATCATTGCTCGGTATTTTGCGCCAATGGAACGGAATAGGAGAGATCGTTCCGCTTGGAGATCGTTGGAAAAACGGCACTCTGATTTTAAAACCATTAGACAAAACAATTCAGCCAAAAGAATTTCCGATTGATACTTTCTTTCATAAAATAGTTATGCTGCGCGATCGGCTTCGGGTGCTGGAGCAACAGATCAATGCAAATAAAAAATTGAGTGATGAAGAGAAAGTGGATTTACAGCAATACATCACCAGATGCTATGGTTCCATGACTACCTTTAATGTGCTGTTCAGAAATAAAGAACAACAATTTGTTGGCGAAAAATCCAAGGAAGATTAACAAAGGGATTTGAAAATTTGATGATTTGAAAATTTCCTGTCTGTGGCAAACAGGGATAATGAAATGAAAAGCCTTCACGAACTCTTTTAAGAAAAACAGATCATGAGTAAAAACAAAAACATATTTAAGAAAGCTTTTGCAGTTACTTTCTTATTGGCTGCAACATTAAATTGTAATGCGCAATTTTTTTTCAGGGCCGGATATAACCTGGCATTAACCAATCCGCATGAAATTAATAGAGTCATATACATTCACAATCAAATCAACAGCACTTATTATGCAAGTGGTAATGATTTGAATGAAATAAAAAATCTTGGTGGAATTCATATTGCAATGGGTTCTGAGTTTGATAAAAATCAGGGATGGGAAATGAGTTGGAGCAATCGCCATCATGTTTCAAAATCAGAATTTCAATTTCAAGGGCAGAAGGTAAATCGGTATTTAAAAGTCCGCACCAATAATTTCAGCTTTGGATTTTATGGCGGAGGTGATGATATTTCATTCGGTGGTTCACTTGACTTTGGTAATGTAAAAGGTTTTTATAAACGAACAGATGACACCAGTAAGAATGCAAAATTTGTTTCGGTGTTTCAAAATCAATTGGTTTTTGGTGGCACATCAGATGAAGAAGATCATAATTTGTTAAGAACCATGCAAATGGGTTTTACTCCTTTCATTCAGTTGAAAGAAGGCCCTATCGGAATCAGATTGTTTTATCAGATGCAATTCATGAATCTTGGAATTGATAATCTGGATAATAAATTATTAGGTGGCGATATTGAACCCGATAATCAATTGAAAGATCGGCTGAGCAATTTTGGTTTATTACTTTACATACAACTCGGTGGTTACAACTAAATTCTTCGCAATGAAAAAAATAATTTCACTCAGCATTTTATTTTGTGTGTTTTGTATAAATGCAAATGCCCAAATAAATATTTCAATAGGAGAAACATTTTATCCGCTTAATGCACCTGGCTTTCAAACTTTCTTTCAAACCTATAATGAAGAAAATGCAACCGGATTAAAAACTCCTTTCAAATCTGATTTTCCTGCAGCAAAAGGATGGAGCATAAGAGGGGGATTCATCATCAGAAATCATGATAATGATGCCGGTGTCTATTACAATACTTCAATAGGTGTAAATCATCTGAATACAAAAAACGAAGCTGTATTTCAGAATAATGAAAAGAGAAAAACAGATTTGCAGATTCGTGAACTGGCAACTGATGTATCGCTCGGAGTTGGTGGTGATAATTTTCACATCGCCATCAACGGAACATTTTTAGCACGCTACAATAAATTGCTTTGCAGTTATGAGTTTAGTGATGGTTCGCAAAGTTTCGGATTAGATCATTACATCAATGGAGTATTTACTGCCTCACGATTATGTGCGGGTTATGGTGCTGAAGTGGGTTTCGGAATTAAATACCTGCAAGTGGTTTTTAAAGCAGCTAAAATTTACAAACCATTTCTGGAAGATGGCAGTGTTTATCTGAATTATTACGAAGACTTAGCCATGTTAAAACAAAGTTACAATGGTGCCTCAAGTTATCCGGCTGAATACTTACCTGCAGATTATCATCAGTTTGTGGCTGACCAACTGACATCTGAAAGTAATAACAATTTTGTTTACATCAACGATCGCGGATGGCAGTTCGGTTTAAGTTTAATGTTTTTGATTCCAACCAATAATTAATTTATGAAACAAAATAGTTACGCTGTTTTAATTATTCTTTTTGCTGTAGTTATTTCAAGTTGCAATAAAGAAGATAAGAATTCAAAAAAATTATATCGTCACGAAGGTCGCTGGACCATTGATAAAGTAACCATTGAGACTTTTGATACACTCGGGAAAATTATGATTGACTCTTCAATAGTCTCACCCGGAGAATTAGTGATGATGCGTACAAAATCTTTTAATGCATTGTATGGTTATCATCAGGCGGTTTTTATTTATTCCGATACACTTGGAACACATGGAGCTCCTTTTGAATATTTATTCGATGGCGAAAGAATAGATATACGAGATTGCAAAGCACCTTTTGCTATAAATGGAGCTTACACTTCGGTGGTTGATAAAGGCAATGAACA
Organism: Chitinophagaceae bacterium; assembly: GCA_947474435.1. Classification (GTDB taxonomy): domain Bacteria; phylum Bacteroidota; class Bacteroidia; order Chitinophagales; family UBA10324; genus UBA10324. The sequence goes on from CANJII010000024.1 coordinate 17,917, forward strand.
ACAATGGGAAATTTATACTCCTTATACTGACAATTCAATACCTACATCATTATATGCAAAATTCAGTATGCATCTTTCAAAGTCGAAGAATTAATTGATTCAGGAATTTATCTTATTTTTTTAAACAGGGGATAATGAATTTCAAAATTATTTTTTGTTTTGAAAAGAATTTGTTCTGTATTTTATTAATTCACTTTATTTGAACCGTAATTTTTACATTCAAGAAAAATTAACAATGAAAAAAATTCTGTTTTTGTTTTTATTCCTCAACATTCTTTCTTCAAAAATAATTTTTGCACAGAATGTCGATTCACTTCAGATTGCAAAAATATTTTCAACTGCACTGAAAGACAACGAAGGGTATCATGCCTTGTATGATTTGTGCAAGCATGCAGGTAAAAGAATAAGCGGTTCGCCATTAGCTGATACAGCTGTAAACCGCATGTCGGTTTGGTTAAAAAAATGGGGAGCCGATACGGTGTGGTTACAGGAATGCATGGTTCCGCACTGGGTTCGTGGAGAAAAGGAGCAGGCGAAAATTATTTCATCAGTTTTAAAAATGAATGAATCGGTTCCGGTGTGCGCGCTTGGTATGAGCATTGGAACTCCGGCTGATGGAATAAAAGCTGGAGTGATTGAAGTGCATGGAATGGGCGAATTAAAAAATTTAAATCCTGCTGATATAAAAGGCAAAATTGTTTTTTACAACGGACCAATGCCGCCTGAAACAATTTTTACTTTCAATGCTTATGGCCACACTGTTGGTCAGCGGTGGGCGAGTGCAATGGAAGCGTCACGATATGGTGCGGTAGGAGTAGTGGTGCGAAGTGTTGCCTCACACATTGATTCACATCCGCACACCGGCTCAATGGGATATAACGACACCATTGCAAAAATTCCTTCTGTAGCAATAAGTACTGAAGCAGCTGAAAAATTAAGTGCTGCTTTGAAGAAGGATAAAAATTTACAGTTCTGGTTTAAAACTTCGTGTCAGACCTTGCCCGATGTTTTGTCGCACAATGTGATAGCAGAAATTAAAGGATCAAAATATCCGAACGAAGTAATTGTGGTTGGCGGACACTTAGATGCATGGGACATGGCAGAAGGAGCGCATGATGATGGGGCAGGAGTGGTGCATTCAATGGAAGTTATCCGGCTATTTAAAGTGCTTGGAATTAAACCGCAACGAACCATTCGTGTGGTGTTATTTATGAATGAAGAAAACGGAACAAGAGGAGCCAAGGCGTATGCTGAATGGGCGAAAACATCAGGAGAAAAACACATTGCCGCCATAGAAAGTGATGCCGGTGGATTTACTCCAAGGGGTTTTACTTTGGATTGTTCCGATGCTCAGAAATTTTATGTACGGAGTAAATTTTCTCCCGTCCTTTCATATTTCGGTGCTGGGGATTTCAGTCGCGATGGAGGTGGTGCCGATGTTGGATACCTTCGTGATATTTGTCCGCTCATTTCTGATTTAGCACCTGACTCACAACGATATTTTGATCATCATCATGCAGAAACAGATGTATTTGAAGAAGTAAATGATCGCGAGCTGGAAATGGGCGCTGCTGCTGTTGCATCATTTGTTTATTTATTGGATAAGTATGGTAACGGAATGGAACGAAACGGCGGTGGTGATGAATAAATTTTTCTGTAATGTGAGAGCGAAGGAATCCTTAATTATTATTTTTCTTTTTTCCTTTTTTAATTATTGCAATGCACAGATAACTGATGTGACAACAACCAGCTGGAATATTTTTTTTGCAAGCACCGGCAATTATGTTTCGTTCAATACAAATGGTTATGACCCGAATCTGATTGAGCTGAAATTATCTGATGGTGTGGTTCAGAAATATTATACCGTCAATTCATTAAAACATCAATTGGATACTTCCCGAATTCCAAATCATGTTAAACTTGAACAGACTGTAAACTTTCAACCGGGGAGCATTAATAGGAGAATTAACATGAGCATTCATTATAAACTTAACAATATGGATACAGTGCTTTGGCAGAAAATGTATTATGTACTTCAGTTGCCAGACCCAACTGTTTACATTGGTGATACATTGACTGAAGCAACAATGACAAGAGATGAAATGTTGAAGCAATACAATCTGGGAGTTTGCATGCCCGATTTTAAAACTTACACTTCCTGGTTCGTTACTACTTATGATTGTCAGTACCTGCCGCCTGATGGAAACAGTAAAACCTATCATGTAGAAAAAAATATTTTTACAAAAGAACTGCATCAGCAAATTGAAGCATGTAAAACGGGCGATACTTTTATTTTTAATAATGTGAGAGTTGATGGATTGGATAGTTATACCAGGTATGTAAATTCAGTAAAAGTTTTAATTAAATAAAAACTCAGATTGAAAAATCCGGATTCAAAAGAAAATAAAAAAAGGGTTGTAGCAATCTTAGGTTCTACTGGTTCCATCGGAACTCAAGCACTTGATGTAATTGCTGCGCATAAAGATTTTTTTGAACTCGAACTCATCACTGCCAATTCAAATGCAGAATTATTAATTCAACAAGCTAAAAAATATTTACCTGCTACAATTGTAATTGGCGATAAGGAAAAATACAAAGAAGTAAAAGTGGCACTGAGCTCTTTGCCAATAAAAGTTTTTGCCGGTAACGACGCCATTCTTCAATGTGTACAGAATGAAAATATTGAAATTGTATTAACAGCGATGGTTGGGTATGCAGGTCTGGCACCAACTATTGCAGCTATAAAAGCAGGCAAGCACATTGCGCTTGCAAATAAGGAAACACTGGTTGTTGCCGGAGAAATTATTACCCGTCTCGCAAAGGAAAATGCAGTAAATATTTATCCGGTTGATTCAGAACACAGTGCTATCTTTCAATGCTTACTTGGTGAATGGAAAAATAAAATTGAAAAAATTATTCTCACCGCATCTGGCGGACCCTTTCGTGGAAAAACATTTGATGAATTAAAACACATTACAAAAGCGCAGGCACTCAAGCATCCGAACTGGAACATGGGTGCAAAAATCACCATCGATTCTGCAACATTGATGAACAAAGGTTTGGAAGTGATTGAAGCAAAGTGGCTGTTTAATTTATCTCCTGAACAAATTGATGTGATTGTGCATCCACAAAGTATTATTCATTCCATTGTGCAGTTTGAAGATGGAAGCATGAAAGCACAAATGGGTTTACCCGATATGAAATTGCCAATTCAATTTGCACTCGGTTATCCTGATAGATTGAAATCAGATTTTCCGAGATTTAATTTCACGCAGTATCCGACTTTAACTTTTGAACAACCTGATAAAAAAACTTTCCGGAGTCTTGCCCTTGCTTTTGATGCACTGCATAAAGGTGGAAACATGCCTTGCGTTTTGAATGCAGCAAACGAAATTGCAGTGGCAGGATTTCTTGAAGATAAAATTTCATTCTTAAATATGACAGATATAGTTGAAACTTGCATGCTCAAATTACCGTTCATTCATTCGCCTTCATTGGAAGATTATATACATACCGATGAGGAAACACGAAGAATTGCCAGTGATTTAATTAAATCCTGATTTCAGACTTTTACAAACTCAACAAATTTCATTAATGATCATTTTAATAAAAGCGCTTCAACTCATTCTCAGCTTATCAATTTTGGTAATAGTTCATGAGTTCGGACATTTCATTGCAGCCCGGATTTTTAAAACCAAGGTCGAAAAATTTTATCTCTTTTTCGATTGGGGATTTTCATTATTGAAATTTAAAAAAGGAGAAACGGAATACGGAATCGGATGGCTGCCATTGGGTGGTTATGTGAAAATTGCCGGCATGGTGGACGAAAGCATGGACAAGGAGCAAATGAAACTCCCTGCACAACCATGGGAATTCAGAAGTAAACCCGCCTGGCAACGATTGATAATTATGATGGGCGGAATAATTATGAATGTGATACTCGGGATTTTTATTTACTCAATGATATTGTTTGCCTGGGGCGAAGAATACATTCCGGTAGCAAATATGAAAAACGGAATTTCTGTTGACAGCACAGCTATGAGAATGGGATTGCTGAATGGAGATAAAATTATTTCTGTTGATGGAAATAATGTTGAGAAATTGAATGATGTATTTGCAAGAATAGTTTTTGATGATGCAAAAATTATTCAGGTAGAAAGGGGAGGAGAGAATATTGATATCACCATTGCCAAAGGTTCATTGAAAGAAATAATTGCTACTGCAAAGGGAGATTTAATTAATCCCCGTATTCCATTTTATGTTGATAGCCTTGAACCCGGAAGTGGCGCAGCAAAAGCTTTGTTAAAAAAGGATGATCAGATCATTGCAATTGATGGAAATAATTTAGCCTACTTTGATTTAGCCAAGCCATACATTATTGCCCACAAAGGTCAAACGGTTTCGGTAACTTATCTCAGAGGTGGTGATACTTTAAACACTCCCGTAACTATTTCTGCAGAAGGCGCAATTGGTGTTTATCCGACTTCGCCATCAAAACTATATGGGACCAAGAAATTTGAATACGGATTTTGGGCTTCATTTCCTGCCGGTTACAATAAAACATGGACCACACTCGGCAACTATGTAAAACAGTTCAAGTTAATTTTTTCACCTGAAGTTCAGGGGTACAAACAAATCGGCGGCTTTATCACCATGGGCAAGGTTATGTCACCAACATGGGACTGGCAATCTTTCTGGAGTTTCAGTGCTTTCTTATCCATTGCTTTGGCATTCATGAATTTTCTTCCCATTCCTGCACTTGATGGAGGGCATGTTCTTTTTACATTGTACGAAATGGTAACCAGAAGAAAACCAAGTGATAAGTTTTTAGAGTATGCGCAAGTGGTTGGAATGGTGTTTCTGTTAGCACTCATGGTTTTCGCCAATGGAAATGACATTATAAAACTGTTTCGATAGAAATTATTTTTCGATTTTCATTTTTCGTTTTTAACTATCAACTTACCAACTATTTTAGCGCCCCCAATTAGCCCGGGTGGCGGAATTGGTAGACGCGCTAGACTCAAAATCTGGTTATGGCAACATAGTGGGGGTTCGATTCCCTTCCCGGGTACAGTTATTAATATGATCAGTTGAGATTTATGCTTACTCCTTTATAAACTTAGCTATCTGAATATTCCCATTCTTACTCTCAACTCTTAATAAATAAACTCCTTTGCTTAATGCAGCTATATCAATGGTAGTGATTGTATCTGCAGGTTTTATAGTAATCAGTTCTCTCCCCAGTACATCTGCAATTTCAATTTCACTCATTGTCAATTGTCCATTATCAATTATCAATTGCTCACTCGCCGGGTTAGGATAAATCTTAATTCCAATTGCATTACCTATTTCATTTACCCCATTCCCTATATCCATCAATCTTGCTATACGAAATATAGGTGTATTACCTGAATGGTCAAATCCACCTCCTGAATAAAAAATATTTTGAAAAACTTCCAAATCATTGCTTCCTCCGGCTTCAAAGCCAGAATCTACTGCCATTGCCTGTATTCCATTCCAATAAAAATGATGATTTGGGAAAGTTGTTCCACCATAACTTTCCACTATCAAAGTATCTTCATTAGCTGATATTGATTTTCCTTGAAAATACGGATAACTCGTTCCATGCCAGGTAGTATCATCCCAGTAAGCAAGGTAGCAATCAATGTTACACACTTTTTCAAATTGACCAGTGATGTAGAGATTGTTGTTGAATACCTCCATATCTAATATCTCTGCTGCAAAGTGGTTACCATCTAATCGGTCGGTTCCATAGCTTCCTCCACTCGAACATAAGTTATTCCAATTGCTTCCATTCCATTCTGCAATGTTCCATGCATCAATGCTGTCGGCGTAATCAAATGCTCCGCCTGCATATAATTTCCCGTTATAAATCTCCAAATCTTTTATGATGTGAGAACTACCATCAATACCATCGCCAAGTGCATACCATTGCGTTCCATCCCACCTTGCTATGCTGTTGGCAAGCACCCCATCAATTTCCCAGAATCCTCCTCCTGCAATCAAATCTCCATTGTAAATTCCAAGGCAAAGAATAGGTGCAGATGCTGTGCCAATTGAATTCCAATTTCCGTTTGAAAAATCAAACTGTTCTACCCCATCTGTTTTTCCAATTATTAATTTCCCATTGTACATTATTGCACAGAAAGTATTTGAATACCGGTTTGAACCATAAACTCCGGGAAAAGGAAGCCAATTATTTCCATCAAAACCAACGGCAATCGGGCTTGCAATCCCTCCCCCTCCATCAAATCTTCCAAGCATCCATAAAGTATGGTGAACAGTATCAGGAACAAATAATCCTATGTTACAAGTATTGTAGCTTGAATCCATGCAGGCCAACCCTGGTATAATCGGTCGCCATTCATAGTTCTGTGCAATGCTGTAAAATGAAACAAAAAGAAAAAAAACAATTACTATTCTTTTCATACTTTATTCATTAATTGAAACTACAGTTGAATGAAAATCTTTTTCTGTGGTCCGTAAATTTACAATATACATTCCGGGAGAAGGCAAGTTAACTCCCTTTTTCTATACACTGTACTATTGAATCCGCCTAAAGTTGGATTTTATAAAAGCGAAAAAAATAATTCATCCTTTAAGTTTATTCAATTCATCAATATCAATGGTGTGAATGTTACGGTAAATCATAACTATGATTGCCAATCCTACTGCAACTTCTGCGGCTGCAACTGCCATAATAAAGAACACAAAAATTTGCCCGGCTGCATCGTTGTGATAAACTGAGAAAGCAGCGAGTAAAAGATTCACTGAGTTCAACATGATTTCAACTGACATAAAAATGATTATGGCATTGCGGCGGGTAAGCACACCAATTACTCCAATGGAAAATAATATTGCTGAAAGAAGTATGTAGTGGGTAATTGGTACTGTTTGTAAAATGCTGTTCATTGTTAAAGAAGCCTCACCCTTAATCCCTCTCCCAAGGAGAGGGAAACAGTCGCGGATGATTTGTCGGGTCTGTTATTCATTGTTAAATTTTAATTCAAAAAGTAATCTAAATTCTTTAGGCTTAAATTGAAGTTTTAGGTTCTTTCTTCGCAAGTATCACTGCTCCAATCATGGCAATTAAAAAAAGAATGGAAGCAATTTCAAAAGGTAAATTGTATTCGGAGTAAAGCACTTTGCCCAGATTTTTTATTAAACCTATTTGTGTGTTTGCTTCATGCGCTGGTTGCATTGAATTAGTTTTTGATAACACTGCAATCAAGACCAGCATCAAGCAACCACCCGCTATTGCTCCTGCAAATCTCATCATGTTTGATTTTACAGGTTCGGTTGCTGCATTCAAATTCAGCAGCATAATCACAAACAGAAATAAAACCATAATGGCACCCGCATAAACTACAATGTGTACCAATGCCAAAAACTGCGCATTCAATAAAAGGTAGTGACCGGCAATGCTGAAGAAAGTTAGAATCAGGTACAGCACGCTGTGAATCGGATTCTTTGCAAACACAACCATTGCAGCTAAAAAGATTGAAACGAAAGCGAGGAAGTAAAAGAGAGAGGCTATCATTTGATTTGATAATTTGATGATTTACTCATTTGAATAATTTTTTTTAAAAGGAATTCGTGAACTTGCATTTGATAATTTGATTATGGAGTTTCATTTGTCCAAGAGCTTTAATTCAGTTCGCGTTCGCGACCAACTTTTACAAGATCAAAAGCCTTTGTCCCTTGTTTTGGTTTTTCAACCAGTTTATCTTTTCCGTAAATGAAAGTATCGCGTGAGTAATTGGCTACAGCAAAATCTTCTTCTAAAAATATGGCTGCCTTCGGACAAGCTTCTTCGCAGAAACCACAGAAGATGCAGCGCAACATATTTATCTCGTACTTACTTGCGTATTTTTCTTCGCGGTATAAATTTTCTTCGCCGGGTTTCCGTTCAGCAGCTTCCATTGTAATTGCTTCAGCCGGACAAGCGAGTGCACACAATCCGCAGGCGGTGCAGCGCTCCGCACCAATTTCATCACGCTTAAGAATATGCAATCCGCGATACGCTTCACTAACTGTTCTTTTCTGTTCTGGGTATCGAATGGTTGCAGGCTTGCGAAAAAAATGTCTGATTGTAATTGACATTCCTTTCACAATAGCAGGTAAGTACATCCGTTCCCAAATGTTCATCTCCTTTTGTTCGAGCACCTGTTTTCTATTGGTGAATGATGTTTGCATTCTATGAAAAGTTATTTATTGTAATCAGTTATTTGTAAATACAATGGTTATTTTAAAATCCGAAAGTGTGCAAGTGTTTAAGCATTTCAATTACTGCCATTGCTGCAAGGTTAATTAATGCTAATGGAATTAATCCTTTCCACCCCAAATTCATTAACTGATCGTAACGGAATCTTGGAATGGTCCAGCGAACCCACATGAAGAAAAAAATGAAGAAGAAAATTTTCAGAAAGTAAGCTCCGACACCAACGAGTGTCACAATGTTTTGCGATTGAGTGGTTTCAAGTAGCCAATCCATTCCGGGAAAATTAAATCCGCCAAAAAATAATGCGGAGATAACTGCTGATGAAATAAACATGTTGATGTACTCAGAGAAAAGATAGAAGCCAAGTTTCATTGATGAATATTCGGTATGAAAGCCACCAACCAATTCGGTTTCGCATTCGGGTAAATCAAAAGGAGAGCGGTTGCATTCAGCAAAAGCACAAATTAAAAAGATGAGGAAACTTAGTGGTTGCATTAAAAAATTCCAATGCAAAATTCCACCGTGTTGTTGATTTACAATATCCCGAAAGCTTAATGAACCGGTCATTAACACCAATGCAACAATTGATAATCCCATTGATAATTCGTAACTGATAATTTGTGATGAACCACGAATGGCACCCATCAACGACCATTTATTATTTGATGCCCAACCACCAATCATGATTCCGTAAACAGAAACTGACACTACTGCGAAAACATAAAGCACTCCGATGTTCAAATCAACAGCCTGTAGATAAAATGTTCGTCCGAATAATGTCAGTTCACTTCCCCATGGTAAAACAACACCTGTCATCAGGCAACAGATCATTGCGATGCTTGGGCCGAGTATGAACAAAAATTTATTGGAAGCAACTGGAATGATTTCTTCCTTGGTAAACATTTTCACTCCATCAGCAAATGGTTGTAACAATCCCCACGGACCTGCGCGATTGGGCCCAATTCGGTCTTGCAGAAATGCAGCAACTTTTCGTTCGCCATAAGTTGAATACAATGCAATCAGTAATGTCACCACGAACATGATGACGATGATGATTATTGAAGGAAGAAAATTTATGATGGTTTCCATTTCGTTAATTTCAGTTTAAAAATTATCCCACTTTTCATTATTCAATTTCGAAAAAAGTTCTTTTGGCAATGCTTTCGTTCCTTCTTCGTAGTGATTCGCATTTATCACACTTTCATTTTCAATTTCACGCGGTCCTTCAACTAGCCAATTCTTTGAATCATAATTTTCAAATCGACAATCGTTGCAAATGAATTCTTTTAATTCATTGTATTGATCTTTCCTTCCAGTCACGCGATAAATTTCTTCGCCGCGCATCCACAACACAACTTTACCACTGCACTTCGGACAATCACGATGTGCATTCATCGGATTCAAAAACCAAACACGATTACGGAAACGAAAATGTTTATCAGTAAGCGCACCAACAGGACACACATCAATCATGTTCCCACTGAAATCATTCTCGACTGCTTTTTGTATGTAAGTACTGATTTCTGATTTATCGCCACGCCATAAGATACCATGCTCGCGTCCGTCAGTTAATTGATCTGCAACCATTGTACAGCGATAACAAAGTATGCAGCGGGTCATGTGCAACTTAATGTCTTCGCCAATATTTATGACATCAAAGGTTCGACGCTCAAAATCATATCGTGTTTGCTGACGCCCATGGTCGAAAGCAAAATTCTGCAAATCACATTCGCCTGCCTGGTCGCATATGGGGCAATCCAGCGGATGATTGATAAGAAGAAATTCAACAATTCCTTTTCGGGTTTCCAAAACTTCAGGTGAAGTAATATTTTTCACAACCATTCCTTCCTGCACGGTGGTGCAACAACTTGCAACAAGTTTAGGCATTGGCCTTGGGTCAGCCGTGGAGCCCTGTGAAACTTTTACCAAACACGCTCTGCATTTACCACCACTACCTTTTAAAGAAGTGTAGTAGCACATTGCAGGTGGAACAATTTCGCCACCGACTTTGCGTGCGGCATTCATTATTGTGGTTCCTGTCTCAACTTCTATTTCTATATTGTCAATTGTTACTTTCATCTTTCTGAATCACTTCAAATTTAATTGTGATATAATTTCTTTTCTGAATTCATCAGCAATGGAAACTAATTTTTCCATTTCCGTTTTATGAAATTGAAATCTACCAAGCGGATAACGAACATCAACTGCGAATGAAGTAAGTAAATCAGCTTTGTCTTTCAATACAATTTTTATTCTTTCCACTTTCTCATTCAACATATAAATTAGAAATTGTAGGTCATGAGTTTTTGCAAATTCAATTTCATTATAAGTAAGAAGTGCTTTCAAATATTTTTCAACTGACTGCTGACAATGAAATCCTATTATCTCTTTGTATTCAGGAACCCGTTCTAAAATAATTTTTGCAGTTCCCAAATCATGGTCGGCAAGTTCAATCCACTCCTTAATTAAATCTTCACGGCTTGTCATAAAGGAGTTTAGATTTTTTTAATGCCTGACCAAGAAAAGTGAATTTGTTCTCTTTTTCTTCTTCAAAATATTTTGGTGTGCAAACCAAAATATCCATTGGATGAATCCATTTAGTTAATGATGCGCGAATGTTACCCATCAATGATAAACGAGGCATTCCATTTTCAACTTCTTTCACTACTAACAAATCCAAATCACTATCTGTTGTTGGATTGCCAGCAGCATAAGAGCCAAAAAGAATTACTTTATCGGGTTGATACTCTGCAACAATTTTTTGCACCATTTCATTGATTGTATTTTCCGAAAGGATTTTCATGTTGCTGATTTATGATTTCAACTTAACCATTTTTTATTTCATCTCACACTGCCAGCGCAGAAAAATATTCCTTCGTTGATTTTAGTAATCCGTAATTTCGTTTCTGTGCATCATGAGCATGTACAACATGCCACTCGAACTCTTCTCTGAAATGTCTGATAGCACTTGCAACCGGCCAAGCTGCTGCATCACCCAATGGACAAATCGTATTACCATCAATCTTTTTCTGAATGTCCCAGAGCAAATCAACATCGCTCAATTTGCCGTGACCGTTTTCTAAATTGTGTAATACTTTTTCCATCCACCCGGTTCCTTCACGACACGGGCTACATTGACCGCAACTTTCGTGATGATAGAAGCGGGTGAAGTTCCATGTGTTGCGAACAATGCACTGGTCTTCGTCGTAGACAATGAAACCACCGGAGCCGAGCATGGTGCCACTTTCGAAACCGCCATCACTAAGTGATTCGTAGCTCATTAATCGGGGGTCACCTTTTTTTGTTTTGAAAAATAATTCGGCAGGAAGAATTGGAACGGATGAACCGCCCGCCACAACTGCCTTGAGCATTTTTCCATCGTGAACTCCGCCACAATATTCATTTGAGTTTAAAAATTCATCGACCGGTAATCCTAATTCAATTTCATACACACCGGGCTTATTAATATTTCCGCAGGCGGAAATGAGTTTCGTTCCGGTGCTGCGACCGATTCCTATTTTTGCGTAAGCATCACCGCCATTATTTATTATCCACGGAACAGCCGCGATAGTTTCAACATTATTTACCACTGTTGGGTTTCCATACAATCCTTTCACTGCAGGGAACGGAGGCTTGATGCGCGGATTGCCGCGCTTGCCTTCGAGCGATTCGAGCAATGCTGTTTCTTCGCCGCAGATGTAAGCCCCTGCGCCAGGATGCACGACTAATTCCAAGCTATATCCTGTTCCGAGAATATTATGACCGAGCCAACCTGCTGCGCGTGCTTCTTTAATTGCTTCTTCGAGAATTGTTTTGATCCATTTGTATTCGCCACGGATATAAATGAACCCGAGATTGCTTTCAAGTGCAATGCTTGATGTTATCATTCCTTCAATCAGAAGATGCGGAATGAACTCCATCAGGTATCTATCCTTGAAAGTTCCAGGTTCGCTTTCGTCGGCATTGCAAACGAGGTAGCGCGGATTGCCTGATTTTTTGTCGATGAAACTCCACTTCATTCCAGTTGGAAATCCTGCACCACCACGACCACGCAATCCGCTCTTCTTTACTTCTTCAACAATATCAGCGGGCTTCATTTCGCGCAATGCTTTCTCAACAGAATTATATCCGCCGTGTTGACGATATATTTCGTAGGATTTTATTCCGGGTTTATCAATGTGTTCGAGTAATATTTTTTTTCCCATCTGGAGCGGTTCTCGTTATTACTTTATTCTTTGCCTCTTATTTGAAAGCGACAAAAATAATTTGGTTTGTCAATAGTAGTTAGTGATTAATGTTAGGTTTTGAAATTGATTTTTCCAACACATTTTGTCAAGATATTTTTGAAATGCAAGTCAGGAAGTCGGCTTTGCTTGCTGATTCAAGTCATAATTTCTGAAATAAAATTTCATCACCTTCATGGACTTACATTTGAGACGCAGCAGTAAAAAATAAAGTAGTATGAACTTAAATCAATTCACCATTAAATCTCAGGAAGCCATTCAGAAGGCGCAGGAAATTGCAACAGGATTTCAGCAACAGCAATTGGATACTGCACATATTCTGAAAGGAATAATTGAAGTGGATGAAAATGTTACACCGTTTCTGTTGAAGAAATTAGGTGTGAATGTTTCGCTGCTCGAACAAAAAGCAGATGCAATTATTCAGAAGCAACCTAAAGTTTCGGGTGGTCAAATTTATTTATCGAATGAAGCCAATTCAGCAATTGCAAAAGCACAATCACTCTTAAAAGAATTCGGCGATGAATTTGTTTCCATTGAACATTTATTGTTGGGAATACTTTCCGGAAAAGATGAAACAGCACGACTGCTGAAAGAAAGCGGAGTGAATGAAAAAGATTTGAAAACTGCCATTAGGGAATTGCGCAAAGGAAGCACTGTGAAAGATCAGAATGTGGAATCAACTTATAACGCGCTGAACAAGTATGCAAAAAATTTAAACGACCTGGCACAAAGTGGAAAACTCGATCCAGTGATTGGTCGCGATGAAGAAATCCGCAGAGTGTTACACATCCTTTCGCGCCGCACAAAAAATAACCCTGTTTTGGTTGGAGAACCCGGAGTTGGTAAAACAGCAATCGCTGAAGGCATCGCGCACAGAATTGTAAATGGTGATGTTCCTGAAAATTTAAAATCTAAAATCATTTACTCACTCGATATGGGTGCATTGATGGCCGGCGCAAAATATCGTGGTGAGTTCGAAGAAAGATTAAAAGCCGTGGTGCGCGAAGTGACTGAAAGCAATGGGGAAATTATTTTATTCATTGATGAAATTCACACTCTTATTGGCGCAGGCGCAGCTGAAGGCGCAATGGATGCGGCGAACATTTTAAAACCTGCATTGGCGCGTGGTGAGTTAAGAACAGTTGGTGCAACCACATTAAATGAGTACCAGAAATATTTTGAAAAAGATAAAGCACTCGAGCGCCGGTTTCAGAAGGTAATAATTGACGAACCGAATGAAGAAGATGCAATTTCCATTTTGCGCGGATTGAAGGAGCGTTACGAAACACATCATAAAGTTCGCATAAAAGATGAAGCGATTATTTCTGCGGTTGAATTATCAAACCGTTACATCAGCGATCGTTTTCTTCCTGATAAAGCCATTGATTTAATTGATGAAGCGGCTGCGAAGTTGCGTTTGGAAATGGATTCACTCCCCGAAGAATTAGATGAAATAGAAAGAAGAATTCGTCAGTTGGAAATTGAGCGAGAGGCCATCAAGCGTGAAAAAGATGCGAAGAAGGTGAAAGAGTTGAGTGAAGAAATAGCCAACCTTTCAGAAGAAAGAAATAATCTGAAAGCAAAATGGCAGGCAGAAAAAGATGTTGCGAATGCTGTTCAGGAAAAAAAATCTTCGATTGAAAATTACAAACTCGAAGCAGAGCAGGCAGAGCGTGCCGGTGATTATGGAAAAGTTGCAGAAATCCGTTACGGAAAAATCCGCGATGCAGAATTGAAATTGAAAAAAGCGGAAGATGAAATTAAGAAAATGAATCAGGGCACCCGCATGTTGAAGGAAGAAGTGGATGCTGAAGACATTGCCTCCATCGTTTCGAAATGGACCGGAATTCCGGTGACCAAAATGCTGCAAAGCGAAAAAGAAAAACTGTTACACCTCGAAGATGATTTGCATAAAAGAGTAGTGGGACAGGAGGAAGCAATCACCGCAGTGAGCGATGCCATTCGCAGAAGCCGTGCAGGTTTGCAGGATCCGCGCAAACCAATCGGCTCATTTATTTTTCTGGGAACAACCGGAGTTGGTAAAACAGAATTGGCAAAAGCACTCGCTGAATTTTTATTCAACGATGAAAGCGCTATGACGCGGATTGATATGAGCGAATACCAGGAGCGCCATGCAGTGTCGCGATTGATTGGTGCGCCTCCGGGATATGTGGGTTATGACGAAGGCGGTCAGTTAACAGAAGCAGTTCGTCGTAAACCATACTCTGTTGTATTGCTCGATGAAATTGAAAAAGCGCATCCAGATGTGTTCAACATACTGTTACAGGTGCTGGATGACGGACGATTGACTGATAATAAAGGAAGAACCGTCAACTTCAAGAACACCATCATCATCATGACAAGCAACATGGGATCGCATGTGATACAGGAAAATTTTGCGAAGATTAACGAGAAGAACAAGTACGGAGTTTTAGAAACCACAAAAGTGGAAGTGATGGATTTGCTGCGTAAAACCATACGCCCCGAATTTTTAAACCGCATTGACGACATCATCATGTTCACTCCATTGATGAAGAATGAAATTGTCGGTATCGTGGAAATACAAGTAAAGCAATTGCAGGCAATGCTGATGAAGAACAATATCAAACTGAATATTTCTGATAAAGCAAAAAAGACACTTGGTGATTTGGGTTATGATCCCACTTTAGGTGCACGACCATTGAAGCGGGTAATTCAAAAGGAATTAGTGAATGAGTTGTCGAAAAAAATTCTTTCCGGCGAAGTGCAATCCGAATCTGTGATTTGGGTGGATACCAACAAGGAAGGCGAATTGGTTTTCAGTAATGAAGCGAGCGTGATTTCGATGAATTAAAATTTTTTCAGGAAATTATTATCAAATATTTGTGTAATAGAATTTTGAACTGCAAAATTGAATTCATTTTTATAGGCGATAAATGGCAAATCATGCAGCTATAAAATATTAAAAAGAGGTTTTGAGCTAACACATTTTTCTATTTACATTTGGGCACTTTAAAAAAATAAAAAACAGAGATAAAGCGATGGATTTATTTGAAAAATTACTTCAGAACCGTGGTCCGCTTGGTAAACTATCGAGTGTGGCACATGGATATTATACTTTCCCGAAGCTGGAAGGTGAAATTGGAAGCCGCATGATTTTTCGCGGGAAGGAACGGATTATCTGGAGTTTGAATAATTATCTGGGATTGGCTAATCACCCTGAAGTGCGCAAGGCTGATGCTGAAGCTGCTGAGCAATATGGTTTGGCTATGCCGATGGGCGCGCGAATGATGAGTGGTAATTCTGACATTCATGAGAAATTAGAAAAACAACTTTCGGAATTTGTAGGGAAGCAGGATACTGTTTTGCTCAACTACGGTTATCAAGGTATGGTATCGGCCATTGATGCATTGGTTGACCGCCGTGATGTGATTGTGTATGATGCCGAAAGTCATGCATGTATTATTGATGGTGTGCGTTTACACATTGGTAAGCGCTTGGTATTCGGGCATAACGACATTGAGAGTTTTGATAAACAAATGAAACGAGCCAGTGATACGGTTGCAGAATCAGGTGGTGCGATATTGGTTATTACTGAAGGTGTTTTTGGAATGGGTGGTGACCAAGGAATATTGAAAGAGATAGTTGCAATGAAGCAGAAATATTCTTTCCGATTATTAGTGGACGATGCACATGGATTTGGTACCATGGGAAAAACAGGTGCAGGAACAGGAGAGGAGCAAGGAGTGCAAGACCAGATAGATATTTATTTCAGCACATTCGCAAAATCCATGGCGAGTATTGGTGCGTTTATCAGTAGCGACGAACAGGTTGCTGACTATCTTCGTTACAATATGCGCTCACAGATTTTTGCTAAGTCATTGCCAATGCCATTGGTAATTGGTAATTTGAAAAGACTGGAACTGTTGCGTTCAAAACCTGAACTGAAAGCGAAGTTGTGGAGCAATGTAATGAAGTTGCAAAAGGGTTTACGCGATCGTGGATTTGATATTGGTAAAACAAATTCGCCGGTTACTCCTGTTTATTTAAATGGTAACCCGAATGAAGCTGCGAATATGATTATGGATATTCGTGAGTACTATGGTGTGTTTTTATCGGTAGTGGTTTATCCGGTAGTACCAAAAGGCGTGATGATGTTGCGCCTGATTCCGACTGCTGTACATACCGATGCGGATATTGATGCCACATTAAATTGTTTCAGTGAAGTTTCTGAAAAACTGAAATCGGGTTTTTATCTGAAACAGAAATTAGTCACTGTTTAAAAAAAAGTTTCGGTTTGTGGTGACATGAACCGAGGCTGTATATTAAAATTTGCAAGCATTATAAAGGCGGAGATTATTTTCTCCGCCTTTTTTTTAATTTTTTTATCGTTTGAAATTCTGCGGTCAATTAGAAAAATAAAAACCAATCGTATTACAGAAATCTGATTTTACATTTGCCAGATCATGAGTATTAAATCATTCTTTGCCCGTCCTTATGCAAGTGTGGTAAAGCGAAATATAAGCAAGTGGAGCATGGAAGCTCCAAGAGCACAGGAGTTTCTGTTTCATAAATTAATTAACCAGGCAAAAAAAACAGTGTTCGGAATTGAACATGGTTTTAGTGAAATAACATCGCACGAAGAATTTGTTAAGCGAGTGCCCATTCGTGATTACGAAAAACTGATTCCATATATTGAAAGGATAAAGGCAGGCGAGAAGAATGTATTGTGGCCCGGAAAGCCGGTGTATTTTGCAAAATCATCAGGCACTACTTCCGGAGTAAAATATATACCACTCACAAAAGATTCAATTCCGAATCACATTAACTCAGCACGAAATGCTTTACTGCTTTATATTTCTGAAAATAAATATTCTGAATTTGTTAATGGTAAAATGATTTTTTTATCGGGAAGCCCTGTTCTTGAAAATGTCAATGGCATATTAACCGGGCGTTTATCAGGTATCGTGAATCATCACATTCCAAAGTATTTAAAAGGAAATCAGTTGCCGTCTTATTCAACCAATTGCATTGAAGATTGGGAGCAGAAGGTTGATGCGATAGTTGAAGAAACTTACAATCAGAACATGACGCTGATAAGTGGCATTCCACCTTGGGTTCAAATGTATTTTGAGAAACTGTTGAAGAAAACAGGTAAAAAAACCATTAAGGAAATTTTCCCGAATTTTAATTTGCTCATTTATGGTGGTGTAAATTTTGAACCATACCGTTCGCAATTATTCAAAACAATAGGTGAAGAAATTAACAGTATTGAAACCTATCCTGCATCGGAGGGATTCATTGCTTACCAGGATTTGCAAAAGGAAAAGGCCTGCCTGCCGGGCAGGCAGGGACTACTGTTAAATGTTGATTCAGGTATTTTCTTTGAGTTCATTCCTCCTGCTGAGGTATTTAATAATAACCCGACACGACTTACAATTAAAGATATTGAATTGGATGTTAATTATGCGCTGGTAATAAATTCCAATGCTGGTTTATGGGGATACCTGATTGGAGATACTGTTAAGTTTGTTTCAAAAAATCCATATCGGATTGTAGTTACCGGACGGATAAAACATTTTATCAGCGCATTTGGTGAACATGTTATAGCCGAAGAAGTGGAAGGCGCATTAATGGAATTATGTAACCAGGTAAATATTCAAGTAACAGAATTTACAGTTGCACCTCAGGTTAATCCGAAACAAGGTTTGCCGTATCACGAATGGCTGATTGAATTTGCTGAAACTCCGGCTGATACTTTATCATTCAGTAAAAAACTGGACGAACTTATGCAGGTGAAAAATATTTATTACAAAGATTTAATTGCAGGAAAAATTTTAGAGCCGTTACATCTTTCAATTCTTCCTAAGGAATCGTTCCGGAATTATATGAAATCAGTTGGAAAATTAGGCGGACAAAATAAAGTACCAAGACTGACTAATGATAGAATTCTGGCAGATTCATTATTGAATGCAATTTGAAAAGTTATAAAAATTTCTTTTCAAAAAATAAAGTGAATAATTTTTTTTCTATTCTATTACCCTCTGAAGATCTAAATCCTGAAAATCAAAACTGAAATCAATATTGGGAGAAATGCCTTTCATCTTTATGCTTTGTGCTTTTCCATTTTCATCTAAAGAAAACAGTGCAAAAGCATCGCAATTCATGTCTTGATAATTCCATTTAATTGCAAATGTATTTGCGTTATAAAAAAATAATTGCCCGGTAAGTTTAGGTGAACGGTATGATTTTATCCAAAGCTGATTTTCCTTTTCAAACACTTCCATTTTTCCAAACCAATTGTCCTGATAAATTCCAACGAAATCATTTTTATTAAAAGAAATAGCAGTGAATTTTTTTACTTTTTCCCAAACCATTTTTGCAGTGCTGTCACCTTCACTTTTTATTGATTGGAAATAGGAAAAATATTTATCAGTCCAACCAAAATCAGAAAGCCCAAGATAACTATCAAGTATGGTTTGACTGACAGCGGAGAAAACACCTGCACCACCATTTTCCGTATTTGTTAAAATCACCATGCCAAGATTTATGTCGGGTATCATTGTTACAATTGATAGCATTCCCGGTAATCCTCCGGTATGAGATACACTAAGGTTTCCTTTTACATCTGCTAATTCCCAGCCCAATCCATAACCCCTGAAATGAAAGTTGTATCTTGGATTTGGATAGGCATCTTCAACTGTATGTATCTTCCACATTTCATGTTGACTTTCTTCTGAGAAAAGTTGTGATTTTAAATCGGCACCATACTTTCCGTTGTTCAATTGAACAAGCATCCATTTCGACATATCATGAACATTGGAATAGATACCACCCGCTGCGCTGTTTATCTGGTCGCCAAAAGAATTCATGCTTTTGATGGTACCCGAAGTTGTTGAATGAGGTATGGCGAGATTGGTTTTGTTCTTCATTCTGCTTAAAGAACTGTAGGAGTTCTCCATCTGAAGGGGCATTAAAATTTTATTTTGAATAAAATTTTCATAGCTCGTTTTGCTGATTCTTGCAATTACTTCACCTGCTACTAAATACAGTTGGTTATCATAATCAAATTGAGTTCTGAATGCTGAAACCGGTTTAAAGAATTGAAAATTTTTAACAACATCGTTTATTGTGAAATCAGAACCATCTGGAAACAACATTAAATCTCCAACTCCTAAACCAAGTCCGCTCCGATGAGTCAGTAAATCCTGAATGCTGAAATTTTCAGTTACATAATCGTTATACATTTTAAATTCAGGAATGTAATCTCTCACCTTGTCAGTCCATTTTAATTTACCTTCTTCCACTAAAATTGAAAGTGCTGCACAAGTAAATGCCTTGCTGTTTGAGGCGATTGCAAAATTTGTGGTTACATCAATAGGTTGTTTTGTTTCAATTGATTTCACACCAAAACCTTTTTCATAAATGATTATTCCGTCTTTAACAATTCCAACTGCAACTCCAGCCACTTCAAATTTTTTCATTGCATCCTGAACCAGACTATCAATTGACCGAGAAGAAAGTTGAGCAAAAGTTGAATTGTTGAATGAGAAAATAATCAATATTGAAAAATAGAGAATGGATATAGTTTTTTTCATGGATATTAATTTTTATAAAATGATTTTTCTGAATGAATTAAAATGTTCTTTGTAAAAATTCTCTGCGCTTCTCCGTGAAATTATCTCTTGTATTTCTCCGTGCGAAATTTATTAATAACAAAATAATATCTCTGCGACTCTGCGTCTCTGCGGTAAATTATTTACTCGCTTCTGTTCTTCTTCCAGTTCGAAAAATTATTTGATGAGCGCTGCTGCAAGGAAGATTTTTCTGGCGATTTTTTTTTATTTCCAAATGAAGCAGCAATCAAAGCAGCAATTATTTTTTCATACTTGTCCATTACATCGAGTTCAATTTCAGCAGTGAAATTTTTTGCAATGAAAGAAGTATCAAATTTGCCACTCACAAAATCAGGATGATTAATTACCCACTTGCCAAACGAAAGGGTAGTGGCAACCCCGGAGATTTTATATTCATCAATGGCGCGTGTTAATCTTTCAATTGCCTCGGTTCTGTCTTTACCATAAGAAATCAGTTTCGCAATCATAGGGTCGTAGTAAATCGGAATCTCCTGGCCTTCTTCCATTCCATCATCCACACGCACACCGGCTCCTTGCGGTCGAACATATCTTTCCAATTTTCCAATGTCGGGTAAAAAATTATTCATCGGGTCTTCGGCACATACACGCAACTCAATAGCATGACCATGAATTTTCAAATCGCTTTGTGTGAACGAAAGTTTTTCTCCTTGCGCAATTTTTATCTGCTCCTTCACTAAATCAATTCCTGAAATTAATTCTGTTACAGGATGCTCCACCTGCAAACGCGTATTCATTTCCAGAAAATAATAATTCAGATTTTCATCCACCAGAAATTCAACCGTACCTGCATTGTAATAGCCGCATGCTTTCGCTGCATCCACTGCGCTCTTTCCCATTTGCTCGCGCAACTCAGGAGTGAGAACAGAACTTGGTGCTTCTTCAACTAACTTCTGATGACGGCGCTGCACTGAACATTCGCGCTCAAAAAGATAAACCACATTTCCATGCTGATCGCCGAGCACTTGTATTTCTATGTGTCGCGGAGCAGCAACATATTTTTCAATGAACACAGCACCATCGCCAAACGAACTTACTGCTTCGCCAATCGCCATTTTCATTTGCTCTTCCAGTTCCGATTCTTTATTCACCACCCGCATTCCTTTTCCGCCACCACCGGCACTTGCTTTTATCAGAATGGGGAAACCTATTTTTTTTGCAATTGCGATGGCTTCCTTCGCATCGCTGATTGCACCTTCCGTTCCCGGCACCATTGGAATATTATACTTCTTCGCTGTTTCCTTCGCAGCTAATTTGCTTCCCATCATGCGCATGGAATCAGCAGACGGACCAATGAAAATCAATCCCGCATTTTTTACTTCATCAGCAAAAGCTGCATTCTCACTCAGAAAACCATACCCCGGATGAATGGCTTGCGCACCTGTTTGTTTTGCCGCGGCAATAATTTTTTCTACCCGTAAATAAGATTGATTGGAAGGAGATGCTCCAATGTGAACGGCTTCATCCGCATATCGAACATGCAAGGCAGTTCTGTCTGCATCAGAATAAACGGCTACTGTTTTTATTCCCATTTCTTTTGCGCTGCGCATAATTCGCAATGCAATTTCACCTCGGTTCGCAATCAGAATTTTAGTTATATTCATTGTAGTGGCGAATGTAATTGTGAAATTTATAAATCAAATTAGGTTTTGAAAATAGCCTTAAAGCAAATCAAAAGATAATTTGATGGTGTAATAATTGAAACTGCTCATAAATAAGTAAAAGCACTTATTGCAGTTAAATCATGTGGAATATTTTGTTCTGACAGGTATAGAAATTACCAATATACGAAATCATTCATACAAACAGTTGGGTAATTTAATTTACTGTTCAACTTAGTTATTAAATAATGACGATGTAAGATAATCGATATTCGAATTTGCTAATCGCAATCTTGGTTCATTACATTTACCCCAAAATAAATATTCACCACAAAACATTAAACCATGGGAAACAAAATTAAAACTATAGCAAGGTTGTTCGCAACAGGATTGTTGTTCGTCTTGATTTCATTTTCAAATGAATCAAAAGCACAGTGCACCGCCACCATGACTTATACAAACCCGCAAGCCGGTGAATTTGTATTCACAGGATACCTTACACCCAACAGCTCGTGGATGTATTACTATTGGGATTTTGCTGATGGTAACACAGCACAAGGTTCAAGTGCAACTGTAACCCATCAGTTTTCTTTTCCAGGTATTTACAATGTGTGTGTAACAGCAGTTGATTCTACAAATGGATGTTATAATTATTACTGCCAATACATAACTGTTAACTCAACCATTTGCGATATTACTCCGGCCTTTACTTCAATGAATATGGGTAATGGCACTGTGATGTTTACCGATGCCACAGTAGATAACGGCGGTTCAACCATTACAGGTTGGTCATGGTCATTTGGCGATGGCGGAACATCAACACTGCAAAACCCTACGCACACTTATACTACCAATGGCACTTACGGTGTAATGCTTACTGTATACAATTCTGCAGGATGTACAGATACCATCTATGATTATGTGGTTGTTAATAATGCTTGCTTTATCAACCCTTTTTATCAACCAACTACAACAAGTGCTTATGTTGGCAGCCAGATTTTTTTTACCGATTTATCTCAACCGGTAATTGTTTCCTGGCTTTGGGATTTCAATGATGGAACAACATCAACAATTGCGAACCCTAGCCATATATTTACTCAGCCAGGTGTTTATAATGTATGCCTGACGGTAACTTCAAATACAGGTTGCGTTGGGACTTATTGCCAGCAGATTTCAATAACAAATATTTGCAATCTAACACTTAATGGTTCAGTTACTAGTACATCTTGCGGAAGCTGCAATGGATCCATTGATTTAATTGCAAACAGTTTGAATAACATAACAAGTTACCAATGGAGTAATGGTGCGACAACTGAAGATATAAGTGTTTTATGTGCAGGGAATTACATGGTAACTGTTACCGATTCGTTAGGATGTATGGCGGCTACCCAGTTTTTCATAAACAGTATTGGCGGATTAACTGGCACCATTACAATTGATACTACAAATGCTTCAAGCGGTATTGTAGTATTAAATGGTTATGCTACAAACGGAACAGCACCATATAATTACTACTGGTACATTCCGGGTGGAAATCCATCCAATTCAAATACACAAATCACAACTGTTCAATATCCTTATCCAAGCACCAATCTTATTTGTCTCACAGTTT
This sequence comes from Chitinophagaceae bacterium, assembly GCA_947474435.1. Lineage (GTDB taxonomy): Bacteria > Bacteroidota > Bacteroidia > Chitinophagales > UBA10324 > UBA10324. The sequence goes on from CANJII010000024.1 coordinate 41,250, forward strand.
CTGATGCCAATGGTTGCTACGATTCTCTTTGCACTACCTTCAGCATTGGTGGTGGTTCTGTAAACTGTTCAGGACTATTTTCGAATGTAACAGCAAGTCAAACTTCTGCTAACACTTGGAATGTTTATGCATTTCCATCCGGCGGAACAGCTCCTTACACTTATCAATGGACTTTACCCGGCGGAACTTCAACTTGCGGATACAATCAAAACATTGCTTGTGCAGTATATCCTTCTGCGGGTACTTATATTGCCTGTTGTTTAATTACTGATGCGCTTGGTTGCACAATTAATAATTGTTTCACCATGGTTGTACAGCCGTCACCATGTAATGCTAACTTCTATTTATATTCTAATTCCGATTCGGTTGATATTTATAACAATTCGCAAGCCGGTGTAAATGCAACTTACTACTGGGATTTTGGCGATGGAACAAATTCAACCAATGGAAATTTGCAATCATTCTTCAGCCATCATTATGCTGTTGCCGGAAGTTATACCATTTGCCTATACATCAGTGATCCTGCAAATAATTGTTACGATACACTTTGTCAAACCATTACTATCTGCGCGTTAAGTGCTGATGTAACTTATACCATAAACGGAAACATTGTTTCATTGCAAGGCACCATCACAGGCAACTATACTTCATTCGGTTGGTATTTGTCTTCCGGAATGAATACTACTTCATTAACTGTAAACGATACACTCGCCACATCGGGGTTATATTATTATACTTTCTGGGCTACTGATAGTGCAACAGGATGTTATGACAGTTCATGGTTTCAGATTCCGGTAAATTTCATTACAAATAATTTTATCTCCGGAATTGTATTTAACGATGCCAATGGAAATGGTATTCAGGATGCAGGCGAACCCGGGCTTGGCGGCATTTATGTGAATGTAGCAGGGCAGTGGATTCAAACTGACCCCAACGGACTTTATGGTATTTATGTAGCGGATGGTACATGGAATGTTGATGTATATGTAACTTCAACATGGACACAAACTTTCCCTGTTAGTCCGACCTCTTACACTGTTAATGTTTCCGGTGGAACCACTCTTTCAAATCTGAACTTTGGTTTACAATCCAATCAAACCACTATAACCGGTATTGTATTCAACGATGCTAACAGCAATGGTGTACAGGATGCAAGCGAAAATGGAATCGCCAATATCTGGGTTGAAGTTGGTTGGTACTGGGCAATGACTGATGCCAATGGAGTTTATACCGTTACTGTTCCGGTTGGAACTTACAATGTTGAATTATGGACCATACCTGCAAGCGCAACTTTAACCGTTCCTGCTTCCGGAAATTATACTGTGAATGCAACTACCATCGGACAGATTTATGGTGGAAATGATTTCGGATTAAATTATCCTCCGGGTGTGCAGAACATGGTTATCTCTCTTTCTACCTGCACCACTGTAACTCCATGCTTCCCTGCATGGTACAATATCTCTTACTACAATGCCGGAACTGTTCCTGTGAATGCAACGGTTTCTATGAATTACGATCCGCAATTGTATTTCGATTATTCATCACCACTATACACAACAATTGATACTATCGCGCATATTATTACCTGGAATGTAGGCATAGTACAGCCCGGCGCATCCGGTTGGATATGGGTTGACTTCACAACAGCTTGTACAGTTGTGGCAGGCGATGCAGCATTTAATGCTGTGTTTGTAAATCCAATTGCAGGCGATGCAGTTCCTTCAAACAACATTGATACACTACATCAGATAGCTACTTCAAGCTGGGATCCGAATGACAAGCAGGTGTCTCCATCAGGTGTTGGTGCTCCCGGATTCATACATGCTGACCAGCGTTTAGATTATACCATCCATTTCCAAAACACAGGTAATGCACCTGCGATGAATGTAGTGTTGATTGATTCATTGAGCAGTGAATTGGATTGGACAAGCATTAACATTCTTTCTTATAGCCACCCGATGGTGAGTGAGTTGGATACTGTTACCGGCATCATTACATTCTTCTTCAATAACATCATGTTGCCAGATAGCGGTGCTGATTACATTGGAAGCATGGGTTTTGTGAAGTACACCATTTCACCAAAATCAACCATTGCCGACGGAGCAGTGATAAACAATTTCGCTGATATTTATTTTGATATGAACGCACCTGTTCGCACCGGAACTACGCTGAATACCATTGATTATAACTTAGGTATTACTCCGCTGTTCGGTGCTAATGAAGTTCACATTTATCCGAACCCAACAAGCGAAAGCGTTACTGTTGAACTTGCACAGCCATGCGAAACCTGCCGCATAGAAATTTCAAACACACTCGGGCAGAAAATATTTACTGAAGCACAAAATCTAACTTCTAAAAGCTATAACCTGAAAGCTTTAACAAAGGGAATTTACTTCATCAGCATCATTAGCAACAACGAAACGCTATCAGTTCAGAAACTGATTGTACAATAGTTAATAATTGGTTTGATTAAAAGAAACCCTGCTGACTTAATTGTTGGCGGGGTTTCTTGTTTTTTGGAAAAGGATAACATTCAATAAACTGATTATTTATAGTAGATGATTTTTTTTTATAAAAATTATTTTGAAAATTCATAACCTTTAAAAAATTAATTTATAAATTATCAGAACTGTTTTATAACTGAAAACTAAGTTTAGCTTCACAGCCTTGTTTAATAAAATCTCTCCATCTTTTTAACGTTAATAATTATGAATTTGAAAAATAAAACACTTCTTTTTTCTTCACTGTTATTGCTGATTTTAAATTCGAATGTGTTTTCTCAGACTTCTGATGAGCAAAGTGGTGTAAGCACATCTTATGATCGACTTTCTATTTCAACTTTTTTTATTGAACCATTAGATAGTATTTCAGAAAAAACTGTCAATAGGATGAAGAACCTTACTATTTCAAATAAGTTTGACAACCATAATATTGACATTTCATTATTTAAAATTAGTTTGAATCACAGAAACGATAATAGTGAATCTGAAAATATTACCTTATTAAATAATTCTTTATCGGAAGTTTCAAAAGATGTTATTGCCAAGTGGTTTAATCGGTCAGAAAATGGTGATTTTAATATGGAGTTAATTCAGCAAAAAGGATTAAATAATGCGACTGATAATAGTATGGTAGTAGCAGGCGGATCACAATTAGGTGACAATGTTGTAAAAGATGCAGGTGAGAAATTAATAAATAAAACTTATGCAATCATCTACGACATTAATGTAAAAAACATGAAGCAGGTTTATGATGAACAAGATGCGAAGTCAAAGCAAACAGATCCTAATGCTGCTCCTGTCGAAAGATTGAATGAAGGATATCAGGCAACCTATACTGCTTATCTTTTAAAATTGATTTTAATGATTCAGTATCAAATACTTTTTATAATGAGTATTGGACTGATGCTTCAAACCACAATGAAGCAAAAGTTGAAAAATTTAAATCAGCTTCGTTTCCATATAAATATGTAACTCGTTATTCGTCTTCCGTTTCTTCCAGTCAGGTTAAAAAGCCAACCACTGATTTAGAAAAAGCTTACAGAAGAAGTATGCCCCAATTACTTGATGGGATAGCAAATAAAATTAACAAAGAAGCGATCGAAAAATTAACTGGAAACAATGAGTCGTTTCAAGTAAAGGCAGGTATTTTTCAGGAAAAGCCTTTGTTAATTAAAATTGGAACGAAGGAAGGAATACATAGAGATCAACGGTTTTATGCTTATGAAAAAGTGCAAAAGAAAGACGGTACACAGGTGAAAAGAAAGCGTGGAATAGTGAGAGTTTACAAACCGGAAAACAATAGTGGTGTTGCTTCTGGAAGTACTACGCCATCAAAATTCTACCAGGTAGGGGGTACAAAATTGTATCAGGGAATGTTTGTGGAAGAGAAAAAAGACAAAGGAATTTCATTCGGAATGGGATATGTAGCTGGTGGTTATAAACCATTGAGCGGTTTGGCTATGGCTGCCGAAATAAATCTTTCACTATTGCTTGGAATGGGAAATGGAATTCACTTTGGCGTTGTACTCACCGGACACGGAGGTTCTAATGTTGAAGCCGGAAATATTTTCAGTGGATCCAAGCAATTAACTTCTGATACATCATTGTACAAAAAAGTTGGATCAGGTTCAACTGTGTTAGTTCTCTACCGCGATTGTTATTTCGGAACCGGTAATATTTATCTGTCGCCGTTAATTGGATATGGTTGGGTTGGAATTACAATTGACTCAAGCAGTGTTGTTAAGTATGACAACAATTATTCGAAAGAAGCATACGATTGGAACTCGAAAGTTTTTCAGTTCGGATTGGGTATTGGGTTCAATGTTTTTCCACGGGTTTCAATGGTGTTTAAACCATCATTGTCATTTGTTCCTGCATATAAAGATGGAAATAAAATATTGTTGAATCAAAAAAAGACTTCATCATTTGCTGATTCCGGTTTCGGGTTCGATAAAATAGATGCCGGAGCCATGCGACCATCCATGTATATGGGATTGCGAATCAGAATTTAATTAAATCACTAACCAACCAAATAAATAAATCAATGAAAACAATGGGACTAAAAATTAATTTATTGCTGATTCTGTTAACCGGAATTTATTCAAGTGCTTTTTCGCAGGCACAAAAAAAAGCTGATAACGACACTGAAAACTGGCGCTACGAAATTGAATGCGTGGGCACAGGCAACGAAGGAACTTACTTAATTAAAGTATGGAGCTATTCTAAAAAACCATTGGTGGCTATTGAGCAAGCGAAAAAAAATGCAATACACGGAATTATTTTCCAGGGTTTTCAGGGCGGAAAGAACGGTTGCAATGGTCAAAAACCTTTAACAAGCAATCCATCACTTGAACAAGAGAAAGCAGATTTCTTCAAAGACTTTTTTGCTGATGGTGGCAAGTACATGAAGTTTGTAAATGTTACAAACGATGGTTCCATTGCGCCTGAAGACAGATTGAAAGTTGGTAAGGAATATAAAATAGGAGTGGTGGTTTCAATATCAAAAGATGCTTTACGCAAAGACCTTGAAGCTGCTGGTGTTATTAAAGGATTGAGTTCAGGATTTTAAAAAAAATAAATTTCACATGAAAAAAAATCAAATCATAGATCAATCAATTCTGTTTTTTACAGCAGCATTGTTTTTTTCTTTTTCAGTTTCAGCACAAAAACAACAAAAGAAAACAGCCGGAAATTATACCTATCCAACAGAGTGTGTGAGCACTGAAATGGATGGCTCTGAAACTGTAAAAGCATACGGAACCGGAAAGGGCAGAATAGATGCGACTAATCAGGCGAAAAAAAATGCGGTGAACGATATTTTGTTCAAAGGAATTCTGGATGGCAAAGGAGGTTGCTCAGTAAAGCCGCTTTTGAATGAAGCCAATGTGCGGGAAAAGCATGAAGATTATTTCAATGCTTTTTTTGCCGATAAAGGTGAATATGAAAAATACATTGTTCTGAATGATGCATCTGCCGAGCAACGATATTTTAAGGATGTAAAATATTCGGATAAGGAAGTAACCTATGGTTTAATCATTCAGGTATTACGGCCTGCGTTAAAGAAGAAAATGATTGAAGATAAAATTTTAACCCCTCAATAAAAAAGATGAAAAAAATAACTACTTGTTTTATTATACTGATTGCTTTTTCAATTTCAGTAATCGGTCAGGCAAAAAAACCAACATTAATGGTATTACCAAGTGATGTTTGGTGCAATCAAAATGGTTACATGAGCGAATTTGATAATCAGGGAACCAAACTGAAATTCCCTAATTATAAAATGGCGTTCCAGTCAAATTCAGATTTATTATTGGTGATTGGAAAAATAAATTCTTTGATGGCTGAGCGTGGCTTCCCGTTGAAGAATGCAGAGTCAGTATTAAAAAGTTTAGAAGGCGAATCTGCTGAAGATGCCATGTTGCAAAGCAAAAGCGGAAGCGATGTAAGCGAAACTGCAATTGACAAATTAAAAAAGACTGCAAAAGCCGATATCATCATTCAATTGACCTGGACAATAAATACTGTCGGTCCTAAAAAATCAATCACTTTTAATTTACAAGGTTTGGATTCTTATACTGACAAGCAAATTGCTGGTGAACAAGGCACAGGCGCACCTTCTTTTTCAGCTGAACTTCCTGTGTTGTTGGAAGAAGCTGTGCTCTCGCATTTGGATAATTTCAATACACAATTGCAAGCGCACTTTGATGATATGTTTGCCAATGGTCGTGAGATAACTGTACGGGTAAAAAATTTTGGTGATGACTGGGGCGGCGATTTGGAAAAAGAATACGATGGCAAAGAACTTGGAACCATCATTGAAGATTGGATGCGCGATAATACCGTAGCACACAGATTCAGTACCACTGATGCAACTGAAAACATGATGTTGTTTGAGCAGGTTCGCATTCCACTTTACGATGCCAATGGAAATGCAATGGATGCACGCGGATTTCTGAAACCATTGCAGAAGTACTTAGCGGCACCACCATATTCCATTCCTTGTAAATTAATGACGAAGGGTTTAGGGCAATCATCATTAGTTCTCGGAGGTAAATAAAAAACACAACTATGAAAAAAATAAAAACACCATTCATTTTAATTACGCTTTTACTTTTAAGTATCAGTGAAAAAAATATGGCTCAAAACTCTTCCGGTGATTTGGCTGCCATCAACATCAAAACTTTTCTGCCCGATCAGCCCGAAAATATACCGGCTGAAGCAATTGATCTTTTAACAAATAAGTTGAATCAGATTACATCACAGAGTTCGTTAGGTGGCAGTCAAATGAGTCAGCGTTTTATTATCACTGCGCATACTAATATTCTTTCTAAAGATATTATTGCCGGACCGCCAACCATGCAGGCAATAAGCATTGAAGTTTCATTTTACATTGGTGATGGTATTGATGGAAAAAAATTCTCCAATAAATCGATTACGCTGAAAGGAGTCGGAACAAACGAGCTCAAAGCATTTATTGATGCAATGAAAAACAGCAAACCAAATGATCCGGCCATTCAGGCATTTGTAACTGATGGAAAAAATAAAATTGTGGATTATTATAATTCACAGTGCGAGTTCATAATTAATCAGGCATTGACTTTCGAAAACTTAGGAAAGTATGAAGAAGCCATTTACCTGCTTACCTCTATTCCTGAAGTATGTAAAGCATGTTACGAAGAGGCGATGCATACTGTAGTTCCGATTTATAGAATTTACATGGAAAAGCAATGTGTTGTTTTACTGGCTGAGGCTCGCAACATCTGGAACTCTACACAGGATGCTAACGGCGCTGCTGCTGCTGCAAAAATTTTATCTAAAATAAATCCGGAAGCCATGTGCTATCCTGATGCTTCAAAATTAAGCGAGGAAATTGGCGCAAAATTCAAACTGATTTATGAAGACAATTTAACCATGGAAAAATTAAAGCTGAATGCCTACAAAGCAATAGGAGTTGCGACCGGCGAAAATCAACCCAACACGGTTTACAATGTGAAAGGCTGGTGGTAATTTATTAATGTATTGATTTTGATAAACCCTGCTGACTTAATTGTTTGCGGGGTTTTATTTTTTTTAAGAATGTGAATGGCTAAAATTTATCGTTATGAATAATTCTAAAATAAAAAATCGTTAATCGGTATTGGGTATTTTCAGAATTAAAGTTTTAGGAAGTGAAAACTTTGGATTGAATCAGCCGAAGTAATCGTGTTTAATTTTTCATCTCTAAATTTTGATTCCACTTAATTCACAAGCACTAATTTCTTCAACATCTTTGCATCGCGTTATAACTCTCCCACGCCCACTAAACAAATAAGTAAACTATTCCCACCCTCCCTTAATTTGGAGTTATTGCATATTGAATCGTTGAGATAAAAATGAAGGGAGGGAGAAAAATAAAATTCGGAGTGAACGGTTAACTCATTTGTTTAAATCAACTCCCTCTCTGCTTTCCGATTTAACGCTGAATGAATATCAGACTCCGAAAGGAGAGAGGGTGGAATGTATAAACGCTGAAAGTTGGTTGTGCGTGGGTGAGTCTGCACGAAAGAGTTTGCCTAATGCACAACCACAAATTTTTTCAACACTGTTACACCAATCGATGAAGTCAGTTTAATAAAATATATTCCTTCAGAAAAATCAGAAACATTAATGGCGGCAGGACTTTGAACTTTAAACTCAGAACTTTGAACTAATCTCCCCAAAACATCAGTAATCTGAATTTCACTAATTAGCCATTGTCCATTATCAATTATCAATTGCCCGTTCGCGGGGTTCGGATAGATTTCGAAATTAGTATCTCCAACAATAGGTGAAACCGCATCAATACTTAAAGTTGCTAAAGCCGTGCAGTTATTAATATCGCTCACAGTTACAGTATAAGTTCCGTTGGTAGCGTTGGTAATAAATTCAGTAGTTGCACCTGTGCTCCAGAGATAATGATAGGAGGGAGTGCCGCCAATAACACTACAGAAAACAGTATCAGCAGTAGTAGTAAGGGAAGCAATCACCTGATTGGGTGCTGTAATAACAACCGTATCACCTGCCGTGCAGCCACCGGCATCGCTCACTGTTACACTATATGTTCCGGCGGTTAAGTTGTTCAGGTCTTCTGTGGTTGCGCCGTTGCTCCATTCATAATTGTTTGGCGAGAGGCCGTTTGAAACTGTTACATTAATAAAGCCGTTTGTATCGTCGTGGCATTTAATATTTATTAAGGAAGAATCACTTAGTTGTAAATCATTTATTTGAATAATAGAAAATGATATTGGAGAATTTAAAACATTACATCCGATACTATCAGTAACTGTTAGAGAATATGTTCCTGCGGATAAATTGTTTAGGTCTTGAGTGGTTGCGCCGTTGCTCCACAAATAACTATAAGGTGAGGTACCTCCATTTATATCAATATCAATATTACCAGTGCCATTAAGTGAACAATGGATGGAATCAGTTTGGGAAACGATAGAAAAAGTAAGGGGTGGAATAGAAGAAATTGTGACCGTACCTGAATTGTTGCAGCCAGAACTATCTGTTACTTGATAAGAATAACTTCCAGGAGTTAAATTAAATAAGTCTTCAACTGTAGCGCCATTACTCCATATATAAGAAAACGGAGGGATGCCACTATTAGTATCTACGATTAAATTAATACTTCCATTATTGATTGAACATGAATCAACATTTTCATATTCAAAGGAAGTACTTAGTTGACAGAAATTTTGAAAATAACTATCAATGAAATTGGGTAATCCAAGGCGTGAAGCATATCCGGGAAATAAGGTCAAAGCTGAATCTACATAATTACAAGCAGCACCGGTTAGATTTGGATTATTGATTACGCCAAGGGAATTTCGTAGAAACCTCGCACAATAAATTTTACCATCAGGTGCGAGTTGCAAAGAACCTTTGTAAACGCTATTGTTTTGAAGAATTGTGTAAGGAAGATTTTGAAAGTTCGGAATGGTCAAATCGAATTGCTGAATGCCACCTCCTAAATTAAAAGAAACATAAAGCTTAGAATTATCTGGTGAAAATGAAATTCCATATGAATAACCTGGGCATGGAATAGCAACATAATTGCTTAGAACTCCGGTGAAAGCATTAAAATCAAAAAGTTCAATTGGGTCAAATGGCACATGCCATCTCGCTGCCGCTATTTTTTGACCATCCGGTGAACTTTTTAAACAACCAATAGTATTTTGAGTAGTACTTATTGGCAAACCAATAAAGGTTATTATAGGAACACCGACACCTGAGGAAGTAATCGGGTATGCATAAAAAGCGTTAGAAGGATAGGAATGAACAATAACCCAAAAGTCTGTTCCGTTTGGGTTACGGACTGCGGTTATTTTTTCACAAGCGGGTGTTACAAGTTGATTATTAATACTTACTAGACCTCCCATTCCTCCATTCAAAGTCATGTCAACTACTGAATAACAAATACCGTGAGATTGCGCTTGATAATCAGCAGTGAATATATAGTATTTATGGCTATCATTAGGAAAAGGAATGATAATCGCAGACTGCGTTGTGGTATAACTTCCAAATAAACCAGTGCCCATTATAGCGCCACTAGTATTATAAACTGTAACTCCGTCTGTCGAGAATAAAAGATTACCAGATGAATCACAAATTGAAGCACAGCCTTCACCTGTATTGATAGGACTAAAAATAGCAACCGGACTTCCTGAATTAAAATCAATGCCCGCATTCCAGCCAAAATGCCAAATATTCCTTTCTCCCTGCCCCCAGCAAAAAACTGGCGACACAAATAACAAAACAACAAAAAACAGTTTGCGCAAAGCGTGAGTGGTTGTGAGAGCGAATTTAGCAATTGATAATTGATAATGAATAATTGATAATTAAAAATTTGCTTATGAATTAATTTTATTATTCTGAATAACATAATTTTCATTTCATTTTCAATTCAGATTACTTACTATTGCGCACGCAATTTTGGCTTCCACTGAATTGTATAAGAATCTGAAAGAAATTTCTCTGCACAGTTGTTGATGTGAGAAATAATTCTATTTTTGCGTTCCCAAATTTTAACCCTACTAATAAATCGTCTTAATCCGTGCAAATTACCAAGAAAAGAAAGGCCGTTAATGCCAAAGCGAAAGACGGTGTTCAATATACTTTAGAACAAGCATCTTCATTGATAAAAGAAGTATCAACTCCAAAGTTTGATGCGTCAATTGATTTACACATTCGCCTCGGAATTGATCCGCGTAAAGCCGACCAGAGTATTCGCGGCACTGTTGCCTTGCCTCACGGTACAGGAAAAACAAAAAGAGTATTAGTGCTGTGCAATCCTGATAAAGAAGCCGAAGCAATTGGAGCCGGTGCTGATTATGCGGGGTTAGCAGAGTATGTTGAGAAAGTTGAAAAAGGGTGGACTGATATTGATGTGATAATTGCAACACCATCAGTAATGCCTAAAATTGCGAAGCTTGGAAAAATTCTTGGCCCTCGTAACTTAATGCCGAATCCAAAGTCAGGAACAGTAACTGAAAATGTTGCTGATGCTGTTAAAGAAGTAAAAGGCGGAAAAATTTCTTTCCGTGTCGACAAGCAGGGAATCATTCACGCCTCTATTGGTCGTGTATCATTCACCAAAGAAAAAATAAACGAAAACGCTCACGAGTTAATAAACATAGTGATTAAAATGAAACCATCTTCAGCTAAAGGACAATACCTGAAGTCGGTTACATTGGCAAGCACCATGAGTCCTGGCCTTGCAGTGGATGTTAAAACTCTAAGCTCTAACTAATTGATATGACAAAAGAAGAAAAGAATGTAACGCTTGCCGAGTTAAAAGAAGAGTTTTCAACCAAGACTACCTTTTATCTTGCCGATACATCCAACTTAAGTGTTGCAAATATTAATAAACTCCGTCGCCTTTGCTTTAAAGCAGGTGTGCAAATCAGAGTAGCTAAAAACACTTTGATTCGCAAAGCGCTTGAAGCCAATAATGTTACAGATGCTGAATTGCTCAATGCACTTCATGGTCCAACATCTATCTGGTTCTCGGAAGTTGCCAATGCTCCTGCAAAAGTTATAAAGGAGTTTCGCAAAACAAACGAAAAACCCATTCTGAAAGCCGCCTACATTGAAACGGCTATATTCATTGGCGATACGCAGATTGACTCGCTCGCTTCACTCAAGTCGAAAAATGAACTCATTGGTGAAATTATCGGCTTGTTACAGTCACCTGCTAAGAATGTGGTTTCTGCCCTCAAATCCAGTGGAGGCAAATTGGCCGGCATACTTAAAACATTGGAAAACCGAACTAACTAATTTTTAAAACAACAAATTAAATTAAATTTAAAATGGCAGACTTAAAAGCATTTGCTGAGCAACTTGTAAGCTTAACAGTTAAAGAAGTTAACGACCTTGCAAAAATATTGAAAGACGAATATGGCATCGAACCAGCAGCAGCAGCTCCTGTTATGATGGCCGGTGGTGCAGGCGGTGGCGCTGCAGCAGCTGAAGAAAAAACATCTTTTGATGTTATTTTGAAAAGCGGCGGAGCACAAAAATTAACAGTTGTTAAAATTGTTAAAGAATTAACCGGATTAGGGTTGAAAGAAGCTAAAGACTTAGTTGATGGCGCTCCGAAACCAGTTAAAGAAGGTGTATCTAAAGAAGATGCTGAATCTTTGAAAGCTAAATTAACAGAAGCGGGAGCTGAAGTTGAAATTAAGTAATTTCTACTATTGAAATAGTACAGTAGGTATGGCTTTTTGCCATGCCTACTTTTTTCATTTTTAATAAAAGCACTTTTCCAATTCATGGCATCAACTAAAGAAAGAGTAAATTTCGGCAAGCTGCAATTCGGAATAGATTATCCTGATTTTTTAGATAT
>CANJII010000025.1 GCA_947474435.1 Chitinophagaceae bacterium
AAAATAGAATCGTGTTCCAAGCCGGTGATTGCTGCGGTTAATGGATTTGCATTGGGCGGTGGTTGCGAACTGGCAATGAGTTGCCACATGCGGCTAGCAAGTGAGAATGCAAAATTCGGTCAGCCCGAAGTTACGCTTGGAGTGATTCCCGGATATGGCGGCACACAACGATTGCTTCGTTATGTAGGAATGGCAAAGGGAATTGAGTTGCTGCTTACTGCCGACATGATTAATGCAGAAGAAGCCTTGCGTTTAGGTTTAGTGAATCATGTAACAACATTGGAAGAACTCATTCCGAAGTGCAAACAGATTCTGCAAAAGATTATGAGTAAATCTCCGTTGGTGGTTGACCAGATTATTGCCTGCGCAAATTCATACTACAATAAAAATGAAGATGGATTTGAATTAGAGATTGACGAATTCGGAAATTGTTTCGACACCGATGATTTTAAAGAAGGAACGAATGCTTTTTTAGAAAAACGGAAAGCGAATTTTACAGGGAAATAGATTTGACAACTTTTTTAAAGTTGTCAAATCTTAAATCTTGGAAAGGCAATCAGCGATGATTGCCTTTTTATTTCCAAAATACATTTGTCATAAAAAATCTCAAGTGCTCCTTGTTATTTTCGCGCACACATTTTTAACTCATGCAATTCAGAACTGAAAAAGATACCATGGGAACCGTGCAGGTCCCTGCTGATAAATATTACGGCGCACAAACACAGCGCTCCATTGATAATTTTAAAATTGCGCAGGACATTAACCGCATGCCGAAAGAAATTATCCGTGCATTTGCTTACCTGAAAAAAGCGGCGGCGCTCACCAATCTTGATTGTGGTGTATTGGCAAAAGACAAAGCGGAATTGATTGGAAAAGTTTGCGATGAAATTCTGGAAGGAAAATTAGATGCTGAATTTCCATTGGTGGTTTGGCAAACCGGAAGCGGAACACAAAGCAACATGAATGTAAATGAAGTGATTGCTTATCGCGGTCATGTGCTGCAGGCCGGAAGTCTGATGGACGAAAAAAAATTCCTGCATCCGAATGATGATGTAAATAAATCGCAATCGAGCAACGATACTTTCCCGACTGCCATGCACATTGCTGCATATAAAATTTTACTGGAAGTAACACTACCCGGAATTCAGAAGCTGCGCGACACATTACACAGCAAATCAAAAGAGTTTATGAAAGTGGTGAAGATTGGTCGCACACACTTGATGGATGCTACACCACTCACACTCGGTCAGGAAATAAGCGGATATGTTTCACAACTCGACCACGGAATGCGCGCCATAAAAAATACACTCGCTCATTTATCTGAACTCGCACTTGGTGGAACAGCAGTCGGCACCGGCATTAATACTCCTGATGGTTACGATGTAAAAGTGGCGAAACACATTGCAACACTCACCGGACTTCCATTCATCACTGCTGAAAATAAATTTGAATCACTCGCATCGCATGATGGAATTGTGGAAGCGCACGGCGCTTTGAAAACTGTTGCAGTGAGCATGATGAAAATTGCAAATGATATTCGATTGCTTGCATCCGGACCACGAAGCGGCATCGGCGAATTATTTATTCCGGATAACGAACCCGGCTCATCTATTATGCCCGGAAAAGTAAATCCCACTCAATGCGAAGCCATGACAATGGTGGCAGCGCAGGTGATGGGAAATGATGTAGCAATAAATATTGGTGGCAGCAACGGACACTTCGAACTCAATGTTTTCAAGCCGGTGATGATTTATAATTTTCTTCACTCAGCAAGATTGATTGGCGATGTGTGTGTGTCGTTCAATGACAAGTGCGCTGTGGGATTAAGACCAATTGAAGAAAATATTCGAGCGCATGTAAATAATTCGCTGATGCTGGTGACTGCACTCAATACAAAAATCGGTTACTACAAAGCTGCGGAGATTGCACAGACTGCACACAAAAACGGAAGCACACTGAAAGAAACTGCAATCAAACTCGGTTACTTAACAGCCGAACAATTTGATGAATGGGTGAAGCCGGAAGAGATGTGCGGGAAATTGCTAGAGTAATATTGAAATTCAATTTTACTGCTTCACAACCTTTTGAATAGTACTGCCTTTATCAGTTATAACATGCACGAAGTATAGACCGGCGGGGAGTGATTTCAAATTTAAGATTATAGATTTCTGGTTGCTGACCGCAGTATAAACTACCTGGCCCATTGTGTTTGTGAGTACGATGCTGCCATTGGTAATGGGAGTGTTGAATTGGATGGTTAGGGTGTTGATGGTGGGGTTGGGATAGAGAGTAAAATCAGATACACCAATTTCATTAATGTTCACATTTGTTACATTGTAGCAAAAAGAAGTATCGCTGCAGCCGTTTTGATAAACTATTACAGCATAATTACCATTTAAATTTGCAATGTAAGTTGGGTTATTTGTTAACGGGGCAACCGGGGCAAAACCATTATCGCAATCAACCCATAAATAGTTGGCTGAGTTTGCATTTGCAGTTAATATGGCACCTGATTGTGTAACAGATGTAATTACAGATTCGACATTAAGATTAATTGTAAGAACACTATCGCAACCTGATACATTAAATAAAGTATCATGAAAAATCCCGGATGTTGACCAGGTATAATTTCCGCTTGGAGAAACATAGGAGTTACAGGTTGAAACAGAAAACGAACTACCCGATAGGTTACAATAATTATTTAGTTTTTGAATGAATATGTCATACTCATTAAAACTGCCTGTAGAAGAGAGATTGAAATTACTAGTCCCGGGATCAAAATCAACAGTGCCACTAAAGCACCCAATTGTATAGATATTATTATAGCCGTCAATTATTACTTTATATGAATTAACAAATTCATAAAGCAATCCATTTACTTCATTCAATTGTTTCACCCAAACAAAAGCCCCATTAGAATTTAGTTTTAATATGAAGCCATCTCGGGATTGACCTGTTGGTGATAAATTAAAAACTCCGGTACCCGGATTAAAGTCAGTAGTTTGATCCAAATTACCTGTTAAATAAGTGCTGCCTGCTAAATCACAAGCGATTGATTGGAAGCCTGCCCAGTTACTGCCTGTTCCGGCAATGCTCTTAGCCCAAACATAGTTGCCATTTCTATCCAGTTTTGAAATATAATTATCAGAAATTGCACCTCCATTCATATTCACAGTAGAACTTGGCGAAGGATCAAAATCAACCATGTTAGAAAATGATCCAAGGGTGTAAACATTTCCATCACCATCCAATCCAATCCCTGTTCCGTAAGAGGAGCTAAGATTTGTATAACTCCCAAAATTTTTTGGCCCACACAAGATGACTAGATGAATCGAATTTAGCTACAAAAGCATCTGTACCCATAGAATTATCTAAAATACAGGTGCCAGTATCCGGATCAAAATCAACATTATCATAGAAATTACCAGTGAGATAAATGTTAGCCGAATCATCAATTGTTATTGATTTACTCTCTTGCGTACCGTTTCCACCAATTTGTTTTGCCCAAACAAAACTTCCTGAACTATCTAATTTAGACAAATACATATCAGCACCAGATAATGAATAGAACAGATTAGAAGAAATACCAGGATTTAAATCTACTATGTTGTCGAAATTACCGGAAGTATAAATATTGTTTTCTCCATCTGTACAAATAACCATACTAGCAGCGTTACCACTATAACCAAATTGTTTTGCCCACAAAAAATTACCGGCATAATCAAGTTTTAAAATAAAAGCATCTTCTGCTCCCATAGCAGTCATATTAAAAGTTCCGGCTCCTGGATTGAAATCTATTGTTCCGTAAAATGCTCCGGTTACTAAAACATTTCCACTTTTATCAACTGTTACACTATTGCCATAAAAATCCATTGATTTTGCCCAGACCACACTTCCCGATGAAGAGAATTTGCAGACAAAACCATATGTACCTCCCATAGTAGTGAGGTTGTAAACTCCGGTATCTGGGTCAAAATCAACCGTGCCAGCAAATGTTCCAATAGCATAAATATTTCCTGAATCATCGCTTGCAATAAATCGGCCTATATCACTATCAGTACTACCAAATCCGTTTGCCCAATTGAATACAGCATTCTGTGCAAGCAGTGTATTTGTGCATGAGCAAATTATAACTGTTACTATAAAAAAAATCTTCTTCATTTTTTCTTCTACATCAAACCTAAACATTTTAAAATAGAAAGCAGGTAAGACAATTATTAAAACTAATTGTATTTAAACCGAGAACAATTTTTCAATTATTTTTCTTCACCGCCAAAAAATAAACCGGCGCACCAAGTGCTACTATCAGCAAACCACTACCTGTATTAAAAGTTTTGGTGTAAAGAAGTATAATGCAAATGCTGAGTGCAAGTATGATGTAAAGAATGGGCATCAATGGATAGCCAATAACTTTATAAGGGCGCTCGGTGTTTGGTTCGCTTCGGCGCAAAATAAAAATGCCACCAATGGTTACAATGTAAAACAGTAAAGAAGCAAAAGTTGTATAGTCGAGCAGGTCGCCATATGTGCCGCTTAGGCAAAGCACACTCGCCCATACTGCCTGCATCCACATGGCATAAGCAGGCACACCATTGTTGTTCAGTTGTTCAGCTTGTTTAAAAAATAAACCATCCTTTGCCATAGCATAATACACACGACCACCGGCCAGAATAATTCCATTGTTGCATCCAAAAGTTGAAACCATTATTAGCGCCGCCATAATATATACAGCCACATTACCAAAAATCAATGAAGCAGCAGCAGTACCAACTCTATCGGTTCCGGCTCCGGCAAACTGAATTCCCTGGCCAATAATATCTGTGGCATGAGCAGTTCCTTTCAATGGAAGAAGTGATAAATAAGAAACATTGGCGAGCAGATATAAAACAGTAACAATGCCTGTTCCCATTATTAAACTTCGTGGAATATTTTTTTGAGGCTCGCGAACTTCTCCTGCAATAAATGTGATATTATTCCACGCATCACTTGAAAACAACGAGCCGATAATGGCGGTACCAAGTGCGAGCATTAATGCAATTCCTGAAATGTGTTCCACTATCCAGTTACCACCGGCATCTTTATAAGTTGTTTGCGCATTCCACATATCACTGAAATTGCTGAACAAGGTTTCGTGTTGCAATCCAATCACTATTCCTAAAATAATTAAAAGTGCCAGCGCCAACAGTTTTGCTGAAGTAAAAATGGTTTGAATCATTTTTCCATTTTGTATTCCTCGTGAATTTATATAAGTGAGAAACACGATCAATGCTATGGCAAACAACTGACTGGCTGCAATTTTTACCGGACCAATCACAAACACAATATTATCAGGACTGAGCGCCGGAAAAAATACTGCGCTGTATTTTGCAAATGCAACTGCCACAGCCGCTATCACTCCGGTTTGTATCACCGTGAAAACTGTCCACCCGTAAAGGAATGAAATAAATTTTCCCCATGCTCTTTCAATATACACAAACTGACCACCGGCTTTGGGCATCATACCGGCAAGTTCACCATAACATAAAGCCGCCATCATTGTAATAGCCCCACTCAATATCCATAAAAACAAAAGCCAACCTGCAGAACCAACTACACGACTCATATCGGCACTTACAATAAAAATACCCGAGCCAATCATGGAGCCAGCCACCATCATGGTTGCATCATACAACCCAAGCGAACGCTTCATTTCCTGTTTGTTTTCATTTACTGTTGAATCCAATTGTTCCATTCACAATTATTTTTTTGAAATGTACTGATTGCACTTTTGCGGATGAAAGAAAATTTTTAACAGTATTATTCAGCAATCAACAAACAATTTCACATCCTGAATGAACAGTACAGTTTGTTTATGTTTGCTGCCGAAAAACGAGCTGAAGAATAAAGCAATGAATAAAAGTAAAAAGCCACGAATTGCCATTTTCGGAACGCGTGGATATCCAGCCGTCTATGGAGGATATGAAACCTGGCTAAAAGAACTTTGTAATCATTTGAGTGATAAATATGAATTCCATGTGTATTGTCAACGCGCATTTTTTGATTCAAAACCTCGTGTAGTCAATAATGTTTACCTTCATTATATCCCTTGCATTAACACAAAAAAATTAAGTCAGATAACACATAGCGCATTAAGTACTTTACATAGTTTATTCTGCAATTATGATTTATATTTTTTTGTAAATGTTTCAAATGGTCCGTTTGGCGCTTTATTAAAATTATTTAGAAAACGAACGGCTATTAATACAGATGGAATAGAATGGGAGCGCCCCAAATGGAAAGGCTTTGGAGGAAAATATTTTAAATGGGGTGCCACATTATCATCAAAATATTTTGATGTGTTGGTGTCAGATTCAATTGGTATTCAGAACTATTATGAGCAAAATTTTAAAACAGATTCAGTTATGATTGCCTATGGGGCTTATTTAAAAGAAAGTACTAAACCCGAAATGATTCAGCAATTTAAAATTAATGTAAATGATTATTATCTTGTTGTGGGAAGAATGATTCCTGATAATAATATTGAAGAAATAATAAAAGGATACCTGCTTAGTAAAACACAAAAAAAATTGGTGATTGTTGGTGATGTGATATATAAAGATGCTTTTGCCGACAGGATAAAATCGATGGCAAATGAAAATGTAATTTTTACAGGATACCTGAAAGATCAGGAATTATTAACAGAGTTATTTTCAAATAGTTATTGCTATATACATGGTCATGCATTTGGAGGTACCAATCCCGCATTATTAAAAGCGCTGGCTTACGGATGTTGTATTTTAGCTCACGATAATATTTACAATCGGGAAGTTTTATTGAATGAAAAGCATGGGTATTATTTCAAATCAGAACCTGAATCAATTGCTGAATTAATAAATTTTATTGATGTTCGATCAGAAGAAGTTTTAACAAAAAAAAAGATGAGCAGATCAAGAATTACTGATAATTATACCTGGAAAAAAATCTGCGATCAATACGATGAATTATTTTCAAAAATGATTTCTCAAAAAAAATGGAAATTGAATGCAACCACTACAATTAATAAATAAAAATTTTCAACCAATCATCAGCCCATTCATTATAAATTTTAACCGGAGTTTAAATAGGATATAAATGTTTAATCAAAAATTTCTTGTTTACAGAGTTGTTACATTAGTGGGAGATTTATTGATTCTTAACTTCGCATTTATTAGTGCGCTGTATTTTTCAAGAGATTTTAATAATATAAATGAAAATGTAATTGCTTTAAAAATTTCATTATGGGTAACTTTAAGCTGGCTCTATATCGGTTATTCATTTAAACTTTATAATTCCAATAGAATTGAAAGATTTGACCAATCATTCAATCACTTGTTTCGCACAATTTTTATTCATATTCCGGTTGTTTTTACATTGGTATTGCTGATAAAAAATTATGAGCTGACAAAAGATATTATTTTGCAGGCCTACCTGTTATTTATTCCATTCGATTTATTATGGCGATTGCTTCTATTATATAGATTAAAAAACATCAGAATAGCAACTGACCATTACCGAACGGCCATTATTTTAGGCTCCGGAAAAATGGCAAAACAGATTAACTCAATACTTCAAACGCATAAAGGGTATGGTTATAAAGTTCAAGGAATTTTTGATGACACAACCTTAACCGGTAATGTTTCTGATCTTAAAATTACAGGCGATTTAATGGCTGCTCAAACATTCTGTTTAAATCAAAAGATTGAAGATATTTTTTGTACACTGCCATTAACTGATACTGAAAAAATCACTGACATGATTTCGTTTGCCGAAAAACATTTAATCAGGTATAAAATTGTTCCTGATTTTTCTGCGCTTCACAACAAGCCATTTGCCATTGATTACTATGGATTTGTTCCCGTAATTTCTCCGGTGCCCGAGCCCTTAGATAATTTTATTAATAATTCAGCAAAACGACTTTTTGATATTTTATTCAGCTTACTGGTAATTGTTTTTTTATTGTCATGGCTCATTCCTATTGTAGGTATTTTATTATTATTGGAATCAAAAGGTTCTGTTTTTTATCGGCAAAACCGGTCTGGTTTAAATTATAAAACTTTTAAAATTATTAAATTCAGAACCATGAATGTGATGGAAACGGATGAGCAATTTGTTCAAGCTAAAAAAAATGATCCTCGAATCACACCTCTTGGAAAAATTTTAAGAAAATATAACATTGATGAATTACCACAATTTATTAATGTATTTACCGGTGATATGAGTATTGTTGGGCCAAGGCCACATGCCGTTAAAATGAATGAACAATACAGAACCATCGTTTCAAAATACATGATCAGGCATTTGGTAAAGCCCGGTGTTACCGGTTTGGCACAGGCAAAAGGATTCAGAGGCGAAACAGAAAATCATGAGCAAATGGAAAAAAGAATTGTGGCCGATGTTTTTTATATTGAAAACTGGAGTTTTCTGATGGATATAAAAATAATAATAATGACAGTAATGAACATGATTAAAGGGAAGAAAAGCGGCAATTTATAAATCGCATAAATCACAATTAATAAAATTTGAAATTTTAAAATTGAAAAATCGAATTGCCTTTATTGTTGTTGTGAATTTATTTTCTTTCCTGAATAAAATAAATGCCCAACAATTATCTCTTCCGTTAGAAAAGCAACTGCTCAATCAATACGAACAGGTGTTGAACAAAAAAAATATTTTGTTTCATACTTCATTCAAACCATATATTCAATCAAAACTGCCGGTCGAAATTAATTCCGACTCTGTTTGTTGTGAACCAATAAACAGGAAGGCCGCTAAAAATTTATTTTCCAGATTTTATCAATCAGTCGTTCATAATAATTTTATCAATATTCGTGACAAGGATTTTCAGCTTGCAATTAATCCATTTATTGATTTCGAAACCGGTAAAGATTTTAATTGGGGCCGAACCATTTATACCAATTCAAGGGGCATTACCATTGCAGGTGATATTGGTAATAAATTTTCATTCGAAACTTATTTTTCCGAAAATCAATCACTGTTTCCATTATACATTACAAAGTTTGTAAAGGACTCCAATGTAGTTCCGGGAATGGGAAGAGCTATCCGGTTTAAAAACGATCAAAGCTTTGATTATGCAACCGGCACCGGATACATATCATTTACACCAACCGAACATTTTAATTTTCAATTGGGGCACAATAAAGTTTTTATTGGTGATGGATACCGTTCCTTATTGTTATCTGACAATGCAGTACCGTTTCCCATGTTGAAAATAACCACTACAGCCGGTAAATTTCAGTATGTCAATTTATGGGCACAAATGTCAGATACAAGAGCCGGAACTGTTTTAGGGCAGGGCTTCCGTAGAAAATACCTGGCAGCACATCACCTGAGTTTATTAATTGGAAAAAGCATAGAGATTGGATTTTTTGAAGCCATTGTTTGGCAAGCTCAGGATTCAGGTTCTTACAGGGGTTTTGATTTCAATTATCTTAATCCGATTATTTATTATCATGCAGCTCAATGGAGTTTAGGATCGCCTGATAATTCATTAATTGGTACAAACCTCAAATGGAAGATTTCAAATAGTCTGTCTTTTTATACTCAATTTCTTTTAGATGATTTTGATTTTGCAAAGTCAAAAGGCAACAAAGGATTTTACCGTAACAAATATGCTTACCAACTTGGGTTGAAATATTTTGATGCATTTAATTTAAAAGGCTTTTTTATTCAGGCTGAGTACAACGAAGTATGGCCGTATACTTATAATCATAAAATTCCAGTCATGAATTATGCGCATTTCAATCAACCGCTCGCTCACCCGTTAGGCGCAAATTTCAGAGAAGCACTTTTGTTATTACAATACAATCATAAACGCTGGTTTGGTGGTGTGGAAATAATGTATGTGTTAGCCGGAATTGATTCGGCAACTGGAAATGTTGGGCAAAATATTTACCTCTCAGATTATGATATGCCAAACAGCTTTGATTTAAACGGAAAATTTATTGGCACTTATGGCAATTATGTGGGGCAGGGAATTGCTGCAACTACTTTGTATTCACAATTGAAAATGAGTTACCTGATAAACCGGCACAATAATCTGGTGTCTGAAATTTCTTATACTTATCGAAACCAAACCATTGCCGGAAAAGGCAACGCTACTAATTTAATTACTTTTGGTTTTAAGACTTCATTGTTTAACCACTATTATGATTTTTAAAAAATTTCAAAAACACAAATGAGTAAAATTCGATTTGCGGTTATAGGATTCGGACACATTGGAAAGCGTCACGCTGAAATGATCAGAAGAAGAACTGATACTGAATTGGTGGCTGTTGTTGATACAAATATTGAATTGAAAGAATTGGTTGAAATGGAATACGCAACTTTATTTTTTAATTCCATAGAAGAAATGTTCAGGTCAAATATTGAAATTGATGTAGTAAATATTTGCACACCAAACGGGTTGCATGCATCACAATCGCTCTTAGCATTAGATAATAAATGTCATGTGGTTTGCGAAAAACCAATGGGATTAACAAAAGCAGATTGCGAACAGGTGATTTATAAATCGTTGCAGGTATCGCGTCAGGTTTTTTGTGTGATGCAGAATCGATACAGTCCGCCATCGGCATGGTTAAAATCATTGATTGATGAAAACCGTTTCGGCAATGTGTTTATGGTGCAGGTGAATTGTTATTGGAACCGTGATGATCGCTATTATAAAAAAGGAGGATGGAAAGGTTTGTATGATTTGGATGGCGGGCCACTCTTCACGCAGTTCAGTCACTTCATTGATATTATGTATTGGTTGTTTGGCGATATAAAAGATATCAATGCGCGGTTCGAAAATTTCAATCACACAAAAAATACCGAGTTCGTTGATGATTCGGGAATTGTAAATTTTCATTTCAGCAATGGCGGAATCGGTTGCATCAACTACACCACTTCTGTATGGGATAAAAATTTAGAAAGCAGCATAACCATAATAGGCGAAAACGGAAGTGTGAAAGTTGGTGGTCAATACATGGATAAAGTGGAATACTGTCACATTAAAGATTATGTAATGCCTGAATTGGCGCCAAGCAATCCGCCAAATGATTATGGCGCATATAAAGGCAGCGCCGCCAATCACCACTATGTGATAGACAATGTGGTGGAAACTTTACAGGGAAAATCAACCATCACCACCAATGCATTGGAGGGACTAAAAGTGGTTGATATCATTGAAAGAATATATCAGCAAGTGAAGCGTTGAGACTTTCAGCATGTTGAAAAAAATAATTCCCAAAACAGAGTTCAGTAAAAATGTAGCAAATGTTGTTGGCGGCACAATGCTCGCGCAACTTATCACCATTGGATTATCTCCCATCATCAGCCGGTTATTTTCTCCGGCAGATTTTGGACTGTATTCCATCTTCTTAAATCTTGCGATCACTGCTTCTATCGCTTCCACATTCCGATACGAATTGGCAGTAATGCTTCCTCAAAAAGAAGAGGAGGCAATCAATGTTGTTTCACTTTCGTTGTTCATCAGTTTCTTTTTCAGCATTATCATCTTTCTTATTTTTCAATTGGGAGGGAAATCACTTTTACAACTCATACACTGCGAAGAAATTGCTTCATACATTCCGTTGCTTGCCGTTTATGTTTTCTTTTTCAGTGTGATGCAAACACTCAATTACTGGCTGTCGCGCATGAAAATGTTTCGTCGGTTGAGTGCTGGAAAAGTGATTCAATCATCTGTTACCGCGCTCGGAAGCATTTTAATTTTTTACATCGGATTTAAAACCGGCGGATTAATTCTTGCATTTGTACTCGGGCAAGTAAGTATCGGAATTATTTATTTATTCTTTTTCCGTAAAGATTGGCTGCGTTTAAAATATACCGTGAGCCGGAAAGTGATGAAAGAAATGTTCAGAAAGTACATACATTTTCTATCATTCAATACTCCGCTTGCCTTTCTGGGTGTGGTTCAGGATTTAATTGTTGCCGGTTTAATAAAATATTATTTCGGCAATGCCGCAGCAGGATTTTATTTTATGTCTTGCCGCATTTTAAAACTACCGGCAGGAATAATCGGTGCAGCAACTTATCAGGTCTTTTATCAGCGCATCAACGAATTATTTCCTGATGCAAAAGCGGTGCAACATCAGGTGAGTAAAGTTTACAAACAGTTGCTTTTATTATCCATTCCGATTTTCGGAGTTATTTTAATTGGCGGACCATTTCTGTTTTCACTTACTTTCGGAAAGGAGTGGAATGAAGCAGGCGTATATTCGCAAATATTGATACCTACCTTATTGCTTGCATTTGTGCTTGCACCGGTTTCAGCCGTTACAGTTGTAACCCGAATGCAACACTATGCTATTTACATTGGCGTTGCAGATATCATTCTTCGCACAGCGAGTTTGTTAATCGGCGGCTACTATCAAAGCATTTACATTGCGCTCATGTGTTTGAGTGGTTCCACTTCGTTACTATTGCTTTATGTTATGTACTGGTACTATCATTTGCCGATGAGTAAAAAAGTAAAATCATATTGAATGGTATGAAGAAGAATCTGATTCCGGACAATGAGTTTTTACGAAATTTTTTTACGCTCATGACCGGCAATGTTATTGCGCAACTCATTCCGGTTCTTGCTTCTCCTTTTCTGACCCGCATTTTTGAACCTTCTGAATTCGGATTGCTTGGTTTGTTCATGGTTATTACCAATTCTTTTTCTGTAATCGGAAGTGCGCGATACGAAATGGCCATCATGATTCCTGACAAAGAAGAAGAAGCAAAAAATGTATTTGCGCTTTCGCTTTTCATCAGCATTGTAACCGGAATTATTTTCGGAACGCTCACTGTTTTTTTTCATGATATAATAATTGATAAATTACAGCAGCCTGATTTTTCATCTCTGCTTTACCTCGCACCGGTTGTTATTTTATTTATCAGCATTTATCAGGCGCTAAATTTCTGGCTCATCCGCAAAAAAGAATTCAGAAAAAACGCGCTCAATAAAATCGGACAAACTTTTTCATCAACAGCCGGAAGCATTGTGCTTGGTTTAATGGGTGTTCCGTACGGAATTGTGATTGGTTATGCACTTGGCTGGGTTGCCATCAATATTGTCGGTTGGATTCAACTGAATTCTACAGGATTTAAAAAAGCAGGAATTACTCGAAGCGGAATGCGAAAAATGTTTTCGGTTCACAGCGATTTTCTTACCTACAATACATTACCGGCATTAATGAATGCAGTTAGTTCAAGTTTGCCTTTATTTTTCATTACTGTTTTTTACACCTCCGCCATTGCCGGACATTTCACATTGGCAAGGCAGGTATTAATTGTTCCGGTTTCATTTATTTCCTATTCCGTATCGCAGGTATTATTTCAACGGGCTACCGAAAAAATTCAGAAAAAAATATCCATCAGAAAAGAATTCAATAATTTATTTATGTTGCTTGCAGTGGTTGCAACCCTTGTTTTTATAGTGGTTGCTTTAACAGGTCCGTGGTTATTCAGTCTGGTATTCGGCAGCCAGTGGGAAACCGCAGGCGAGTTTGCGCGCATACTTGCATTGAGTTGTTCGTTGCAGTTTCTGGTTTCATCGTTCAGCATTTTGTTGCCGGCACTGGGTCGTGTAAAAACAATTTCCGCGTGGCAGGCGGGTTACTTTTTTGCCATTTGTGCACTCTGGTTTTTCGGCCAAAATGAAATTCAATTCTTTTTATATGCAAATCTCGCTATTGATGTTTTGCTCTATTCTGTTTACTTTGTTCTTATTCTTGCCGCATTAAACCGATATGAAAAATCTGTTAGACAAAACGCTGTATAAGTGGATTGATTTATTCTGTAACCACCGCCATAATTTGTTATTGGTTTATTGCGTGGTCATGTTATTCCTCATGATTGGATTGGTTTCTGACAGCGGTGCGCAGTACCTTCCATACCTGCTTGTTTATACCGCAGTTTTTTTGATTACTTATTTTTTAAACGAAAAATTCTTAAAGCAATCGCTTTCATTACAAAAAATTATTTCTGGTTTTATTTCAAAAGTAGAAATCAATAAAGTGGAAATTTTTTCAATGAGTTTGTTTGTCGTCACCGTTTTTTTTATGACGGCACATTTCATTTATCTTGGCGGTGTGCCCACCATTCGTGCGTGGTTCAGTCACGATTCGTTTGAAATTTACAGCATCCGAAAATCAGTAACCGCCGATTCCAATGCGCTAATGAATTATTTAAGCAGTTTTACATTGAGGGCTATTCTTCCTTTTCTGGTTTTGTATTTCTATCAGAAATCCAACTGGAAAATTTTCATTTTCGTGTTTTTAATTTCTTTATTTTATTGTATGGCATTCGTTGCAAAAAGTTATCTCGTAACTGCATTAATTCCATTATTGATTTTTTCTTTTCTGAAAAAAAAATATTTTCATGTTGTTGCATTTGCCGTATTGATTTTCGGCGGATTGAATTTGCTGGTTTTTATTTCTAATCCCGCATTGCGTGGTGGCGATGTTTATCAGGCAACAGTACAAGGCATTATTGAACCATCATCTAATGAATTGGGTAAAAGTGTTACAGGGCTGGCCGACCGTACTTTTTTTCTCCCCGGTATTATAGTATCGGAGTGGTTTAAGGTTATACCCAGCGAAAAACCTTTTTTGAAAGGTAGCGGCTATCACATTATTTCTGATTTGAAAGGAACCGAATTCAGAGATTATTCTGCCGAATTATATCCGGTAATTTTTCCTGACTATGCTAAAAGAGGATACGCCGGAAGTGTAAATGTGGCGAGCTTCATGTATGATTATGCAAACTTTGGCTGGATTGGAATTATTTATTCAGCAATAATTCTTGCATTGATTTTTGTTTTTGTCAATTTAATATTTGATGAAAATAATTTTATCAAACTCTGCATTAATCTTTTTTATGTTTTGGTGCTGAGTTCATCTTCGTTTCTGACACTTGCCTTTTCAGGTGGATGGGGATTAATGATTTTGCTTTTTCTTTTTTTCAGAAAAGATTTTTTTCAGGAAATTAAAACTTCATCAATTGCATAGTTAAAAATCAATAGCTGAATGTTTTCTGAAAAAAAAAATAGTTTAAAAATTTGCCACATCACTTCGGTTCATCCTCCGCTTGATGTTAGAATTTTTCATAAAGAATGTTCATCGTTGCAGGCAAACGGGTATGAAGTTTACCTGCTTCATTCCATGGAATTAAATACTATTGAGAATGGAGTTCATATTAAGGGATTGAATTTTAAAAATCTAAATCGCTATCAAAGATTTAAAAAAGTGGTGGATGATTTGGCGGTGGAAGCATTAAAGTTAAAGGCAGATGTTTACCACCTGCACGACCCGGAGTTACTGCGAATTTCATTGCAATTAAAACTAAACGGGGCAAAAGTGATTTATGATGCGCATGAAGATTTGCCTCGGGACATTCTGAGTAAAAAATGGATTCCATTCATCATTCGAAAACCGGTTTCAATTATTGCTGAGAGAATGGAAAATTATTATGCGAAACGAATTGACGGGGTTATCTCTGCTACTGCTCACATTGCCAATCGTTATTTGAAAATTAATTCCAATACTGTTGATGTAAATAATTATCCTCTTTTGAATGAATTGAATTCCATTCAAACATTAAAAGGGAACAATGAAATTTGTTATGTTGGTGGTATCAGTAGAACAAGAGGAATTTATGAATTGATAGATGCAATAGATAATTTAGATGTAACACTTCACCTTGCCGGAACTTTTGACGATGAGCAAACACAGAAAGAAATCATGGAAAAGCCCGGATGGAAAAAAGTAATCTATCATGGTTTTGTCGGCAGAAAAGAAGTCTGGGATATTCTTGCAAGAAGCAGCATTGGAATAGTTACACTTTATCCGTTACTGAATTACCTTGATGCGCTTCCTATAAAAATGTTTGAATATATGTATGCAGGAATTCCGGTCATTGCTTCTGACTTTCCGGTATGGAGTAAAATTTTGGAAGAAAACAATTGCGGCATTACTGTGGATCCGAAAAATCCAAAGGAAATTGCAGATGGAATTTCAAATTTGTTAATTAATAATACTCGAATGAAAGAAATGGGAATAAACGGAAAATCAGCCGTTGAAAAAAAATATAACTGGAGCTTTGAAGAAAATAAACTCATCAACTTCTATCACAAAATTCTGAACAAATAATTTATGTGTGGAATTTTTGCAGCGTTCAGTTCCGAAAAAAAATTTAATACTGCTGATTATAAAAAGTTTTCAGCTGCAACCGAATTGGTCAGTTACCGCGGGCCCGATGCACAAGGATTGCTGGCAATGGATTCAGCCACTTCGATAATTGATACCAACCAATTCAATATTTTTCTTGGCCACCGTCGCTTAGCGATTATTGATTTAAGTGTCGATGGAAATCAACCCATGCAGCGCGATGATTGCCTGATAGTTTTTAATGGCGAGATTTTTAATTATGTGGAGTTGCGCGATGAATTAAAAAAACTCGGACATCAATTTTCAACCGGAAGCGATACTGAAGTTATTCTACGCACTTATCAGCAGTATGGAACGAATGGCTTCTCCAACTTCAATGGCATGTGGGCTTTTTTGTTGGTTGATTTGAAAAAACAAATGGTCATTTGTTCGCGCGATAGATTTTCAATCAAACCACTTTATTATTTCAATCAAAATGGTTGCTGGTATTTTGGGAGCGAAATCAAGCAGTTGCTTCCTTTTATCACTGAAAAAAAATTACAGAAACAATTGGCCTATCAGTTTTTACAGCAGCAATTACTTGAACACACCAACGAAACATTTTTTGAAGGAATAAAAAAGGTGGCTGCAAAACATTCACTCATCATTGATTTAAAAACCGGAAATTTTAAGGAAGAAAAATATTGGGATTATGAATTGAATTCATCTGTAACAAGTGAACCGGATGCAATTGAAAATTTTCATTCGCTGTTTGTTGACAGTGTGAAACTCCGCTTGCGTAGTGATGTAACCGTTGGTTCCTTATTAAGCGGTGGCTTGGATTCATCAGCAATCACCGTTCTGGTCGATTCATTTCAACCCGGAAAGTTTGAATCATTTTCAGTAGTGAATGACAACAAAAAATTCAGTGAAGAAAATTTTGTTGACCAATTGGTCGCGCACAACCACATCCGTAATTCAAAGCTTCGGTTTCAATCATCACAAATTCCTGAACACATTGATAAAGTTTTATTTCATCAGGATGAACCATTCGGGTCGTTCAGCATTGTGGCGCAGTACCTCATGTTTCAGCAAATAAAAAATGAACAGGACATCAAAGTAATTTTATGCGGTCAGGGTGGCGATGAAATAATGATGGGCTACCTGAAATATTTTTTCTTCAACCTGCAGAATTATAAACGCAATGGCAGATGGGATTTGATTGCAAAGGAAGTTGTTTCTTCTATTGTCAATCGCACCGTTCTCATGCAACTGGAGTGGAATCAAATGAAAAGATACCTGCCGGGTTTTGCCGGAAAGAAAAATGATTTTATTCTGCTCAATGGTAAAACAGAAAATGTATGGCAATTCAATTCCATTGTGGAGCGACAGCAAAAAGACATTGATTTATACAGCGTGCCGGTGCTCACTCATTATGAAGACCGAAATTCCATGGCGGCTTCCATTGAATCGCGGCTGCCTTTTCTCGATCACCGGTTGGTGAATTTTTTATTGAGCATTCCGCTCAATATGAAAATGAAAAACGGATGGACAAAATATATTCTCCGTAAAGCAATGAATGAATTGCCGGAATCGATTCGCTGGCGCAGAGATAAAAAAGGTTTTATCACACCCGAAGAAATCTGGCTGAAGAATCAATTATCAGAAATGGTAAAAAATGAATTCAATCATTCGCTGCTTCACGAACAGGAAATAATTGACAAAGAAAAATTTCTGAAATATTATCACGATTTTCTGAATGGAAAATCAAGCACTGACTATTCGTTAATTTTCCGCACTTTCATTTTCGAAAAATGGATGAAACAACATTTCAATACTAAATAGTGTCACATTTTGAAAGTATAAGAAATTAGAATAAATGAGATGAATTTCCCCCTGATTTCAATAGTGATTCCGTGCAGAAATGAAAAGGACTATATCATTCCTTGTATTCAATCTGTAATGCACAATAATTATCCCCATGAAAAAATGGAAGTAATTGTTTGCGATGGAATGAGTGACGATGGAACATTAGAATTGCTGAAAAATTTTGCTGAAAAAAAACCGCAGTTGAAAATATTGGCAAATGAAAAGAGAACTACTCCTTATGCACTCAACCTTGGAATAAAGAATTCGACCGGTGATGTGGTTATTATTCTCGGTGCACATGCCGAAATGCACGGAAATTACATGAACACATGCATATCCGTTTTAAATGAAAAACCTGAAGTATGGTGTTGTGGCGGAGTTTTACAAAACGAAGCAAAGGATGAAACCGGAGAAATTATTTCATTCGCAATGACATCACCATTCGGGGTGGGAAGTGCGCATTTCAGAACCGGAGCCAGGGAAGGGTATGTTGATACAGTAGCTTTCGGAGCATACCGCAAAGAAGTTTTTTCATTGATCGGTTTATTCGATGAAGAGCTGACCCGAAATCAGGATGATGAATTCAATTATCGGTTGACAAAAGCCGGAAAAAAAATCTGGCTCGCTACAGATACTTCTATAAAATATTTTGTACGGGGTAATTGGAAAAAATTATGGTCGCAGTATTTTCAATATGGTTATTGGAAAGTTTTTGTCAACCGAAAACATAAAATGGTGACCACCTTTCGGCAGTTGATTCCGTTTTTCTTTGTGCTGTTCCTAATTGCCGGAATTATTTTAAGTTGTATTTCTGTTGTGCTTCTTGAAATTTTTCTTCCTATTCTTTTTATTTATGTAATCGGTGCTTTTGTATTTGCAGCACGATTAGAAAACACATTGAGCAAAATTTTCAAAATAGTTTTTGCATTTTTTATTCTTCATCTGTCGTATGGCTTTGGCTATTTGAAGGGAGTGGTTGATTTTTTTCTTCTCAGGAAAAAATCCGCATCAGCACACCAGACATTATCAAGATAGATTTTCTTTTGTTTTAGGAAGCAGCAAAAAGAAATAGGAATAAAAAAAACTGGTGAACACCACTCCATTCTGCACTTCAAAAACATCTTCAACTCCACAATTCAGAATGATCAAAAGCATAAACAAAAATCCAGACCAGTATTTTTGTCTGTACGATTTCATAAGCGGAAAAAATAATAAAAAGAGCAATACAGAAATTCCAATAATGCCATGTTTGGCAAATGAATTCAGGTATTGATTATGCGGAATAACTTTTTCTTTCAGGCAGGCGGTTTTACTTTCGATAAAATAATATCGTCTTAAATCAGGCCACACATCTCCCGTTCCAACTCCAAACAGCCAATTATTCTTAATTAATTCAGCAGAGGTTTTTAATGCTGTAATTCTGAGTGCAGTAGACTCTTCGTTGGTATTCAGATTTTCTTTTGTTGTTAATGCCTGAATGGAGTTTTCAATTCTGATTCCGATTTCAGCTTTATAAATGAGCCAGCTTAACAACAGAGGAATTATGAGTACTGTAATCCGAAACAGATTATTCTTCACTTTAATTAAGCCATAGCAAATAGAAATCAAAACAATTAAACCAAGAGCTATCAATCCGATTTTTGAAGAAAGTAAAATCAGAAATAAAATAAACCACCCGACAAGAATTGACTTTTGAAGCACTCTTCCTTCAGAAAATGTTTTTTCAATTCCGATAATATCAAACATCAGCACCATGATGCAGACAGAAATATGAATTGACATAAATCCGGGATGGTAAAAATTTTGAGTCAGTTTACTGTAAAAAAGCATTTCCCAATCACCTGTTGTTTCATATCGGTAAATTCCCCTTGTAATTGTTACGATTGAAATGGCAAGGCATCCGGCTATTAACGCTATCAGAATATTTCTTCCTTTAATTTTTAGTATTTCATTTTCAAATGTCAGAAACAACAAAGGCAACACAAGCATGGAAGCATTGCAGTTAATAAGATAAAAAGCCCGGTTAAAATCTGAGGTGTTAAACAGCCAGACAAACTGAATCAGAAAAAGAAATGTGAAGGAGAGAAATAAGGGAGTAGTAAAAGCAGTTTTTACTTTTGAAAAAATATTTCCTTTCAATAGCCAAAGCGCTGAAAGTAAAATGATAATGAATGTTCCGTAAATATTCCCGAACGGAAATGAGAATGCAAATGCCAGCAACAGATAATAAGTAATCTTTAAATTCAATTCTTTTGAAAGAAGCATTTGCCTGATTGCTGTCAAAAGTAAATTCTTCTGTTCGAGCACATTGAAAATTTATTAACTAAATTTTATTTCAGCATTTTTGCCGGGCTAAAATTTCAGAAGCTATAATGATGATTCCATTTTCACCACCACGAATTGACCAGAAAATTATTGACGAAGTGGTTGCAGCCCTGCAATCAGGTTGGATTACCACCGGGCCACGCACCAAAAAATTTGAAAAACAAATTGCGGAATATGCAGGTGTTCAAAAAGTGCTGTGCCTGAATTCGGCAACTGCCGGTTTAGAAATTATGCTTCGTTGGTTCGGAGTGAAGGAAGGTGATGAAGTTATTCTTCCGGCATATACTTATTCCGCCACTGCCAATGTTGTAATTCATTGCGGAGCAAAACCTGTTTTGGTTGATGTGAATGCAAATGATTTTAATATTTCATTGCAGCGAATTGCCGATGCAATTACTCTGCGCACCAAAGTGATAATGCCGGTTGACATTGGCGGTTTGCCTTGCGATTATGATTCAATCATGAACCTTGCAAAAGGAAGCGCAATTATTTTCAAAGCTGAAAATGAGATTCAAAAAAAGCTTGGGCGGATTTTAGTATTGTGTGATACCGCGCATTCTATTGGTGGAATGTACAATGGAAAAAAAGTTGGAGGAGATGCAGATGTGAGTGTATTTTCATTTCACGCGGTGAAAAATTTAACTACTGCGGAAGGTGGTGCAGTGTGTTTGAATTTAACTGCTCCATTCAGTAATGAAGAAATTTATCAGGCGCTTTGCATTAAATCATTGCACGGTCAGAATAAAGATGCGCTGGCTAAAATGCAGAAGGGGAGTTGGGAATATGATGTGGTGGAAGCCGGATACAAGTGGAACATGCCTGATATACTTGCTGCAATTGGTTTGGTTGAACTGGAGCGATACGATTCAGAAACTTTACCACGGCGCAAAGAAATTTTTGAGCGATACATAAATAATTTTACGAAAAAAGAATGGGCGCAACTACCGGTTTTCAAAACTGAAAATTCTGAAAGTTCTTATCACCTGTTTTTACTTCGGGTGAAAAATATTTCGGAACAACTACGGAATAAAATTATTCAAGAGATAAGTGATAAGGATGTTTCGGTCAATGTGCATTTTAAACCATTGCCATTGCTGAGTTTTTATAAATCACTTGGTTATAAAATGGAAGATTATCCGATTGCGTATGATAATTACGCAAGAGAAATTTCGTTACCTGTTTATTTTGATTTAACAAATGAGCAGGTTGATTTTGTATCGCAAACTGTTATCGAATCTATTGAAAAGGTTTTAGCAGAATAGTAAAATGCTGAAAAGAATTTTTGATTTTACTATATCCCTCATTGCCTTAATTATCCTCTCCCCATTTTTATTGGTGATTGCGTTGTTTGTAATTTTTGATTCGAAAGGCGGTGCATTTTATATTCAATCAAGAGTTGGAAAAAATTTTAAACCATTCGGCATTATAAAATTCAGAACTATGAAACCCGATTCTGATAAAATGGGTTTGCTTACAGTTGGAGGCAACGATTCGCGCATAACAAAAATCGGATACTACCTGCGTAAGTATAAAATAGATGAGTTGCCCCAATTAATAAATGTATTATTGGGTGAAATGAGTTTCGTAGGCCCTCGTCCTGAGGTAAAAAAGTATGTTGATTTATATGCCGATGAACAAAAAAAAGTATTGAATGTTCGACCAGGTATTACTGATATTGCTTCCATCAATTATTCAAATGAAAATGAACTGCTCACAAAATATTCAGATGCAGAAACAGCATATATTGAAATTGTAATGCCTGCTAAATTGAAATTGAATCTTGAATACATTCGTCATCAGAATTTTATTTCTGATATAAAAATTATTATACAGACAATTGTTAAACTATTCATCCGATAAAAAATCAATCTGTCATTTCATTTAAGATTAAATTCGCACGGCTTAAATTTTCTGCTTAATAAAAATTGAAACTGAAAATAGTTAAGTACCCGAATCAAATAAATTATTCATGTTAAAAAAAATCAACCTTAAAGCTTTATGGACCCATTGGGCGGTAATGGCGGTTGATTGTTTAATCATTATAATTTCGCTCATACTCGCATATCAGTTGCGATTCAATTTTAATGTTCCGCTATCAGAACAACCATTAATTTTCAGAGCTGTTATTTCACTATTTACAGTACGGTTTATTTGTTTTCTCCTATTCCGCACTTATGCAGGAATGATTCAGTACACGAGTTCAGAAGATGCACAACGGATTTTTTTATCCATCTCACTTGGAACGGCTACACTTGGAATTTTCAATTTTGTTGTCATACAATTTCAGGAAAATTATCTGGTTCCGTTTTCCATTCTGTTGATTGATTATTTTATTTCTATGTTTCTATTGGCTGCATATCGCATAGCAGTGAAAACTATTTATGAAGAAGTAGTGAAATCGAAAAAACCAAAAGTCGCGGTTATTATTTATGGAGCAGATAATAATGGAATTATCACTAAGCGTACATTGGAACAGGATCGGAAAAAAAATTATGATGTTGTTGCTTTCATTGATAATAATCCTTCCATGCAAACAAAAAATTTGGAAGGAGTGAAAGTGCTGAATATTGATCGCGACCTGGATAAATTGCTCGCAACCGGTGAAGCTGATATGTTAATTATCAGTGACACAACTGTCCGGCAGACTATAAAAAACAAGGTGATTGATGCCTGTTTGAAATATGATGTGAAAGTGCTTTCAGTTCCGCAGGCTTCAAAATGGATCAATGGTGAGTTAAGTGTAAATCAGATTCGGCAGGTGCGCATTGAAGATTTACTGGAGCGTGAACCAATTAAATTAGATAAAGAAATTATTGAAGCGCAAACTCGAGGAAAAAGAATTTTAGTAACCGGTGCCGCCGGGTCTATTGGTCAGGAAATTGTGAGGCAGTTAGCACAATACAATCCGGCATTATTAATTTGTTTTGATCAGGCCGAAAGTCCGCTGCACGAATTGGATCTGGAACTGCAACATGATTTTCCAAAATTGAAATTTGAAATTGTATTGGGCGATATACGGGTAGAAGAAAGACTGGATAAAGTTTTTCGGTTACTGAAACCGGAACTGGTTTATCACGCAGCAGCATACAAGCATGTTCCGTTGATGGAAAATAATCCATCGGAATCAGTTCTAACAAATGTGCTCGGAACAAAAAACTGCGCTGACCTTGCTGTGAAATCTGGAGTGGAAGTTTTTGTACTTGTTAGTACCGACAAAGCGGTGAACCCCACCAATGTAATGGGGGCATCAAAGCGAATTGCTGAAATTTATGTGCAATCATTAAACAGAAAATTATTTTCTGAACATGGAGAAAAAGCAACTCACTTTATTACCACACGATTTGGAAATGTGTTGGGCTCTAATGGTTCGGTGATTCCTCGTTTTCGTCAGCAAATAGAAGCAGGAGGGCCAATCACAGTTACAGATGCAGAGATTACAAGATTCTTCATGACCATTCCTGAAGCTTGTCAGTTGGTGTTGGAAGCAGGTGCTATGGGAAAGGGCGGCGAGATTTTTATTTTCGATATGGGTGAACCGGTGAAAATTATTGACCTCGCAAAGAAGATGATTCAACTAAGCGGCTTGCAATTGGATAAAGACATCAAGATTGAAATTTCAGGATTGCGCCCCGGAGAAAAATTATACGAAGAACTTTTAGCAAATGCTGAGAACACGATTCCAACTCATCACCCGAAAATACTAATTGCAAAAGTGCGTGAGTATGAATTTGATGAGGCATGTAAAGAAGTGGAAATACTTATTTCACTTTTCGATAAACAAAATAACAATGCCATCGTGAGTAAGATGAAACAAATTGTACCTGAATACATCAGCAACAATTCGGTTTATGAAGAGTTGGATTTGAAATTGGAGGAGAAATAATTATTCCCCCGGCGCCAACCGCTTCAATAAAATTCCTTCAATCAAATCGGGTAAATATTGAGGCTTCACGGTTCGCCAATTGATTTCTGAAAACTTTTCACCCATGTACATATAATGTTCGAGATGCACAGTGCGCATTTCGTCGTAGACATGCTTACGGAAATTCACTGCGGCAATCCAACCGCCTTCATCTGAAATTTCTTCGTACCACTCTTCGTAATAGCAATCGTCAGAGGCGTGAAAGTTCAATACATTTTCGCCAATGAGCATGAAGCGGTTGATCTTTTGTTCGATCATTAAGTCAATCACTTCCCGTTTCAAAATCATTATATCATTATGTATGGCATCATTCCATTCACCCATTAATTCAATTACTGCAAAATGATTTGCATAATCAACAAAAAGAATTTTTACAAACAAGGTTGATGAACCAATATCATCCCACTGCGGATGTATGTAGTAATTGTAAATGGTATTCGTGAATTCAAACTCACTGTATGTGCGCTTATAAAACGGCGACAACTCATCTTCATCAGCCGAGTAAATATCTTTCCAATTGTAGTATGGTTCTATGTTGTGCACCTTGTAAAAGTTTCCTGTTAGTTTGTTTCGGGTTGTAGTTCATTATCAAATTATCAAATCACCAAATTATCAAATTATTTCTTCCTCCGGTGTGCATCCATTACCTTTCGAACACTACCATATTCCAATAAAATTCCTCTTGCTCTTTT
The DNA here is from genome assembly GCA_947474435.1 of Chitinophagaceae bacterium. Classification (GTDB taxonomy): domain Bacteria; phylum Bacteroidota; class Bacteroidia; order Chitinophagales; family UBA10324; genus UBA10324. The sequence continues at coordinate 24,978 of CANJII010000025.1, forward strand.
TAAATCCCATGCGAATTGTCGGCTCAGCATTTTTGCTCCGCGTTCAATCAATTTCTCATTGGTGAGTTGCATGTCCACCATTTTATTGTCTAATACTTTTCCCAACTGAATCATTACCGAAGTTGAAATCATGTTCAGCACTAATTTTTGTGCGGTGCCTGCTTTCATTCTTGTACTTCCGGTTACGAACTCCGGACCTACCACTGCTTCAATTGGAAAATCTGCAATGGATGCTAATGATGAACCTGCATTGCAGGTAATACCACCGGTTCCGATTCCTTCCTGCTTGCATTTTTCAATTGCACCAATCACATAAGGTGTAGAGCCAGATGCAGTAATACCGATAACAGTATCAAGTGCATTGATATTGTGTTGTTGTAAATCTTTCCATCCTTGTTGCAAATTATCTTCGGCAAACTCCTGCGCTTTTCTGATTGCTGCATCTCCTCCTGCAATTATCCCATTCACAATTCCCTGTTCTACTCCAAATGTTGGCGGGCATTCTGATGCATCTACAATTCCCAATCGTCCGCTTGTGCCGCTGCCTATATAAAACAATCTTCCGCCTTCCTTCATTTTCGGAATTATGTGATTGACTAATGCTTCTATCTGCGGAATTATTTTTTCAATGGCATCAGCAACTTTTTTGTCTTCACCATTCATATTTGTAAGTAAATCGTGAACACTCATTTGTTCCAAATGATTATACCGGCTGTTTTCTTCTGTTGTTTTTTGCATTGCTGGCAAAAGTAATTACTTCAACAGTGCAGAAATAATATTCGCCTTAAAAGAAAAAATTATTTCCCCTGATGTAGATGCTGATGAAAACCTTGTTTCTTTGCTCCCAATGAAAGGAAATATTAAAATATGGATGCCGGTGATGATGGCGGTTGTATTGGTCATGGGAATTCAAATGGGAATGCTGCTTTCCGGAGGCGATAAAATTTCGTTCGGTGCAAATGGAAAACCAAGTACAATGGATGAAGTGCTTTCTTATATCACAGCAAAGTATGTTGATACCGTAAATCTTGCATCTGTAAAGCAAAAAGGTATTGAAGCATTGTTGCTGCAACTCGACCCGCATTCTGTTTTCATTCCTTACCAACGATTGCAGGAGGTGAATCAGCAAATGCATGGAAGTTTTGAAGGAGTGGGAATAGAATTTTTTCCGGTGTTCGATACGGCTACGGTTGTGAATGTGATACAGGGTGGTCCATCATCACAAGCCGGAATTAAAAAAGGAGATAAGATTGTGACAGTAAACGATGTGAATGTGGCGGGAAAGAATTATGCTGATGATTCAATAAAAGGAAAACTGAAAGGCACGGGCGGAACAAAAGTAAAAGTTGGTGTGAAGCGTAGAGGCACATCAGAAATTAAATACTTCACCATTATCAGAGGGAAAATTCCACTGTCGAGCGTTACAGCATCATATATGATTGATGCAGAAATCGGATACATTAAAATGGAACGGTTCAGCGAAACCACTGAAGACGAAATGCACAGCGCATTGAACCGATTGAAAGAATCGGGAATGAAAAAACTGATTCTCGATTTGCGTGGCAATGGCGGCGGTGTGCTGGACATTGCCGTTGACATTGCCGATGAATTTCTTTCTGAAAAAAAATTAGTGGTTTACACGGTTGGTCGTGTGTATCCGAAAAAGGAATACTACACCGGCAAAACAGGTTTGTTTGAAACGGGTGAAATGTGCTTGCTCATTGATGATGAGAGTGCATCGGCCAGCGAAATTCTTGCGGGAGCTTTGCAGGATTACGACCGGGCTACAATAGTTGGCCGCCGTTCGTTTGGCAAGGGACTGGTGCAGGAGCAATACACATTGAGCGACAGCAGCGGATTGCGCCTCACCATTGCACGCTACTTCACTCCTTCAGGGCGCAGCATTCAGAAATCGTATAAAGACGGAACCGAAAATTATTATCATGACTTGCTCAATCGCTATGGCAACGGCGAGCTTACCAATAAAGACAGCATTAAACTAACCGACACTACAAAGTATTATACCGAATCAGGTAAAGTGGTGTATGGTGGCGGTGGCATAGTACCCGATGTATTCGTGTCGGTTGATACGACACTGTTCGGCGCAAATATTCCCGGATTGAGTCAAACCTTAATTCAGCAGGCTGCTTATCAGTTTGCCATAAATTATTCGCGCGTGTTTACTGCAATCGATATTAAACATATTGAGCCTGTATTGAAAATAAATTTCAGCGAGTTGAATCCGGTTCAGAAAAAACAATTGCTATACCAACTTGAAAGTTTATCGGCGCGTATGCTGAAAGATGAGAATGAATATTTCCGTTTTCTGAATAATTCTGATAATGATGTGTTGAAGGCGGTGGAGATGTTGAAGAATTAGTATTGTTGATCAGGCGACCAACATCGGCTTAGCCGTGTTCCACCAAACCCGCAAAGACAAAGAGTTTATGGGAAAGAAATAATTTTTCATAGTAACTGATTACTTTTATAAAATAGAAAATTGTTAAGAATGAATGAATCTTTCAAAAAAAAATTAAATGCTTATATTATATTGTCAACAGGATACCTTGCAATGCATTCTGAAAAAAGTGATGCGCAGATTATTTATACAGATGTAAATCCTGATGCAGATATTTATAATGATTTAGGGTGGGCTTGGAATCTGGATTTAAATAACGATGGTATAACAGATTTTAACTTTTCATATTGGGACTACCGTACATCATATAACGGAATGTCAACTGATTCGAGTAGCAATAGTCGCATTAACAGATTAAATAGCAATGAGGTGGTATCTGAAATTACAGGAGTTTTTCCAGCTCAATTGGAAACAGGAGATACTATTAATGGAAATAAAACATTTAATCAAGGAGGAGCCATTCATGGGCATTGGATGTTCAATCATGCATATGGAGGATCTTACGGTTCAGGTTCCGGAGATCATTCTACATACGGAGTTTGGAGTTTGGGGGTTCATTTTATTGGGTTGAAATTAAATGTTGGAGGGTTTAATTATTTTGGTTGGGCGAGAATTTCTCGAAGGGAAGGATATGGAATTGGGAACGGGTTTGTTGTGTATGATTACGCATATAATTCTCAGCCTAATTTACCAGTATTAGCCGGAGATTGGGATGTAGCATATCTACCTCTTCATAAGGACACTATTTTATTATTTATTGATCAGAAGCAACTTCATTTATTTGACAAAAAGAATCAATACCTTTCAGGAGATATAAATATTTATGATGTTCTAAGTAGAAAAATTATAACAAAAAAGATTGATAATTCTGAAGAAATAATATCTCTCGAAAATTTTATTCCTGGTTTATATATCGCTGAATTAAGAAAGAAGGTTGCCATTACTAATGAGGATAAAGTAATTGTCTTAAAATTTATAATTAAGTAAATAGGTTTTTCTATTTAACGATTTCAATGATAGAGTATAATAAAAAAAACCCCTCAGGAATACCTGAGGGGTTTTTTTTTAAGTTGATCAACTTTTTATCAGTCCAACCGGATCCATTAAGCCGGACTAACTCTCAACTTATTTTACTGTTGTGTCAACTTTTGCAGTGTCAACAGGAACAACATTAACTGAATCTACAGCTTCTGTTTCAGGGGTTACTGCAGTAGAATCTGATCCTTCAGTTCCTTCTGTAGATGAGTTGCATGCAGCGAGGGATACTACAGCCACAGCAGCCAGGATGGTGAAAATTTTTTTCATTGTGGGTTTAAATTTTTTAATGAGCGCAAAAATAACCACGATTACATAACCTACAAGTAATCAATTACTTTTTTCGGAAATATATCTGAATTGGAGTGCCATGAAAGTCGAAGTTTTTGCGCAGTTGGTTTTCGAGAAAATTTCGATACGGTTCTTTTATTTCAGCAGGGTGATTGCAGAAAAAAGCAAATGCCGGAAAGTAAGTTGGCAGTTGAGTTACATATTTTATCTGTACATAATTGCCACGATAGGATGGAGGTGGTGTTTCGGAAATGGCCTTGCTCATTACTTCGTTTAACACCGAGGTAGAAATTTTTCGTTTTCGGTTTTCGTGTACTTTAATGGCTTCTTCTATCACTTTAAAAATCCGTTGCTTTTCAACTACTGAAGTGAAAACAATGGGCACATCCTTAAACGGTGCAATGCGATGATGAATACTTTCTTCCATCACTTTAGTGGTCTTTGTGTTTTTTTCAATCAGATCCCACTTATTCACCACCAACACAATTCCTTTTTTCTTTTTAACTGCCATACTGAAAATATTCAGATCTTGTTGCTCAATACCTGTTGTGGCATCTATCATCAGCACAATAATATCAGCTTCGTCCATTGCCTTTATGGCGCGAATCACAGAGTAGAATTCAAGGAACTCATGCACCTTTGCTTTCTTACGAATTCCTGCAGTATCAACTAAATAAAATTCTTTGTGAAAAAGATTGTAGTAAGTATGAATGGAATCGCGGGTAGTTCCGGCAATGTCGGTTACAATGTTTCTGTCCTGACCAAGCATGGCATTTACCATCGAACTTTTTCCAACATTCGGCTGACCAACAATTGCGAAACGCGGAATATCTGTTTTTAAAACTTCAGCAGTATCATCAATGTTCAGTACTACTTCATCCAATAATTCGCCTGTGCCGCTGCCACTGATAGAGGCAATGAAAAATACATCTTCGAAACCAAGACTGTAAAATTCATTGGCATCTAAAAGCCTTGCATTGTTGTCAACTTTATTTACTGCCACCAGCACTTTTTTATTGGTTCGGCGAAGCATATCGGCAATATCAATTTCCAAATCGGTAATGCCACAAGTCACATCCACTAAAAAAATAATTACAGTGGCTTCGTCAATGGCAATTTCAACCTGCTTACGAATTTCCGATTCAAAAATATCATCAGAATGTGTAACGAATCCACCCGTGTCAATAATGTTAAATGTTTTTCCATTCCACTCGCCAATACCATAAAGGCGGTCGCGCGTTACGCCACTGAAATCATCAACGATTGCCATGCGCTCACCCACCAATCGATTGTATAATGTTGATTTTCCTACATTCGGTCGCCCGACTATTGCTACTGTATTATTCATTTATATCCAAGTTGCTTTAACACTAATTTATCGTTTCTCCAGTTGTCTTTTACTTTAACTGTGAGTTCCAAAAATATTTTTTTTCCGAGAAATTTTTCACACTCTTCCCGTGCTGAGATGCCGAGTTTCTTTATGGCGCTTCCACCCTTACCAAGCAAAATTGCTTTCTGACTTTCGCGCTCCACAAATATGCTGGAGTATATTCGAATGATGTCTTCCGCTTCTTTAAAATCTGTTACAATCACTTCACTTGAATAGGGGATTTCTTCACGGAACTGTTCAAATATTTTTTCACGAACGATTTCTGAAACTATAAACCGTTGCGATTTATCAGTGAGTTCGTCTTCGGTATAATAGGGCGGATGTTCAGGAAGCAGTTCAACAATTCGCTCCTTCAGTTTGTCAATATTTATTTCTTTCAATGCTGAAACAGCAATTAGTTCATCAATACCAAAAAATACTTTCCATTTATTAATTGCTTCTGTTAATTCTTCTTCTGTTTTGAAGTAGTCAACTTTATTCAGGATGAAAAGTTTTGGTTTCTTCACTCCTTGTAAAAGTTCAGCATGATTGGTCCATTCCGTTTCTTTTTCAAAAACACTAACAACAGGAATAACTAAGTCTGCATCAGATAAAGCACTGTTAATTTCTTCCACCATTGATTTATGCAATTCATACTTCGGCAACAATAAACCCGGCGTATCGGAAAAAACAATCTGATAATTATTTTCAGTTACAATTCCTTTAATGTGATGTCGAGTGGTTTGAACTTTAGGAGAAACAATAGAAATTTTCTCACCCAGAAATGCATTCATCAAAGTTGATTTTCCTGCATTAGGGTTACCCATTATCATTACAAAACCGGCTCGAAATTTTTTCATGAGGTGCAAAAGTCAGTTATTTTTACCGCATAATTTTTATTTGCGCAGATTGCCGTTACATTTGCACCCCGCATCAAAGGAAAAATTGATGTTAGTCCAACAAAAATAATTTCCGAAAGGAATTAAAGATACATCGCGGAGTGGAGCAGTTGGTAGCTCGTTGGGCTCATATCCGCCAACGGCGGACGAAGGTTCGAATCCTTAAAATTTATAAATTGTTATTTTTATGACCTAATGTTTTGGGTTTACATTTTATATTCTCCATCCTCAAAAAAATCTTATACGGGTTTTACTTCAAATCTTGAAGCACGATTATTATCACATAATGAACTAGGAATTAAAGGTTATACTGTAAAATTTCGTCCTTGGATTTTATTATTGAAGGAAGAATATTTTATTAAGTCTGAAGCTATGTATCGAGAAAAGTATTTTAAAAGCGGAATTGGAAGGAATGAAATAAAAATATTGATAGAAGAATTTAAAAGTAAATTCAAATAATAAACAAGTTTCAATAGGATAATTTTTATTTGTAGAGTTTGCCGTTACATTTGCACCCCGCATCGAAGGAAAGATTGATGCAAATCCAACAAGAATAATTTCCGAAAGGAATTAAGATACATCGCGGAGTGGAGCAGTTGGTAGCTCGTTGGGCTCATAACCCAAAGGTCGTAGGTTCGAGTCCTACCTCCGCAACTAAGTTGAAAGCCACATTTTTTGTGGCTTTTTCTTTTTAATATTGAAACCGGAAATAATCCAAAAAATTTTCATGAAAAAATTAATAGCTTTCTTATTCCTGATTTGTGGGACAGCAAATTTATTCGCTCAAAAAAATGTAAAATCAGAACCGCTTTTTACAAATCCAACTGGTGATATTTCTTTTTTTGTAAAGACATATAATCAGGCGATGAATTACAATGATTTGGTTGTTGCCACTCAAAGTGTATATGAAATAATAAGTACCGACAGCTTAAACAGTGCATGGAAAGATACACTGGCCCGATTGTTTTTAATGCGTGGTGCTTATGATCAGGCAGTTTTTGTTGGAAAAGAGTTGTTGACTAAAACACCTGATGACATCAGGTTAACAGAAATGGTAGCCATTGCATTACAGTCAGCCGGAGATGCAAAACAATCATTGGAATATTATGAAAAGTTGTATCCTAAAACTCAGAACCTGTATCATCTCTATCAGATAATTGTATTGCAATATTCATTGGCAAGATTGGGAGAATGTTCTGCAAATATTGATTTGTTGCTTAAAAATCCCGATGCTGAAAAAGGAACAATAGATGTGAATGTCGGTCAGGGATATACACAGAAAGTACCTTACAAAGCAGCAGCTTTAAATATTAAAGGAGTGATTGCAAAACAATTGAATGAGTATGCAGCTGCTGAAAATTTATTCAACGAAGCATTGAAAGTGATGCCTGATTTTGTTTTACCGAAAGGGAATCTGGAAGATTTAAAAAAGGAACAGAATAAAGTTCCCGAACAAAATACGAATCAACCGAAAAAATAATTTCTGTTTTATCATATATGCATTTCTGCGTGCATTAACTCAACAACTATTTTTTGAATTTTATTACCAAAAGAGAGTATGCATTGTAATTCTTCAGTTTCGTCGTGTATTGAAACCGGAATGGTCGTCATAAAATATCCTTTGTTAACTTCAAGTGAAACAAGGGGTAATGCGTTTTTTTCTCCTGAGCGGGTGATAATTAACTTTCCTTCAAACGGAATTACGGCATTTATAATAATTTCAGAATCTCCGGTAAGTTCGGCTTTAACTGTTAATTGATCGATATGACTCAATTTATGATTTGGTGATAACAAAATATCATCGCTGAAATCAAAATTAGATTTCATTTTGTACTGACCATTTATAAACCTGGTTTTCATTTTTTAAATTATCAGCCCGTGAAAATATATAAAATAATCTCAATTGGGTAACAATACGGATAAAATCTTACTCCTTGGGTTTCTTTAAAATTCCAACCATTACAATTACATAACCAATCATAACAACTATCGGAGCCAGTGTAATTCTTCTGAAACTATAAATTTCATCGTACTTAAACTCATTTGGTTTTTGTGACCCACCTGACATAAGTAAGTAACCGATAATTAAAACAACTACTCCGGTTATAATGATTAAATAATTTTCTTTTTTAAAAAGAAATTCAACTTTTTCGTAAGTCGTTTTTTTTGAGGTGTCTTTAATGGTTGCCATATTTATTTTTTCGCGATGACGAAAGTAATTTATAATCCGAATTCGGTAAAAGATTTTTTATTGCATTAAATCGTCAATTTAATAAAGTTCATCGAGGTGCATCCGCAGATACTTATTTACAACCATAAAACTGCTTGCTATCGTGAAGAGTATTCCAAGAGAAATGATTCCCGCAAAAAGTAAAATAGTGAGATTGAAATCCTGTAGTGCTTTTAAGTCGGGCAAAATATTCAACATCACATTTAGTAAAGTTATCAGAAGTGCAACAGCAATAATCCCGCTTAAAAATCCATTCAACAAGCCTTTCAGTAAAAATGGTTTCCTGATAAAGGAATTTGTTGCGCCGACTAACTGCATGCTTCGCAAAAGAAATCGTTGTGAATACATCGCTAATCGAATGGTAGAATCAATTAAAGTAAATGCAACAAACCCAAGTAATAAACTCAAAATAATAATGATGATACTGAGCGTTTTGAAATTCTTATTAGAAAGTTCAACCAATTTACTTTCATAATAAAATTCCTGAACAGCCGGATTAGTCTGTAATTTATTTTGAATGGACATCACACTATCGGGCTGAGTATAGTTCGCATTCATCTTTATGTCGATGGAAGAAAACAATGGATTTCCTTCCAGCATATCTCTGTAGTCGTCACCGAATTCTTCAATGTAAATATCCTGTGCCTGTGCTTTTGAAATGTAATCGGCGCTTTTCACAAATGAATGCGTGCTGAGTTCAGTCAATAATTTTTTTGCGGCATCATCAGTCACATTATCCTTTAATATCAGCGTGAACGAAATGTTTTCCTTCAGGTAATCCGACATTTTACTTCCATGTAATAAAATCAGAAATAATATTCCTGCTACAAACAAAACCAATGCTGTGCTGATGATGCTATATATATGTGAAGGTTTAAATCGTCGTCGTGATTTGTTTTTACTGGTTGCCATGCGCCGAAATTAGAACGCATTCATTCAGACTTTATAATTGAATTGCGCAATTAATTAACACCTGAATCTTTATTTGAAAGTTGTATTGCCAATGAGTTTTCACCTCCGATTGCTTTATTAGATTTGCGCCCCTGATATGGAATACAAGTTTAGCGAGATAGAAGAGCAGATAAAAAAATTCTGGAGCGATAAAAATATTTATCGGGTTGGTGATGCTGAGAGCGGAAAGCCCAAGTATTATGTGCTCGATATGTTTCCGTATCCGAGCGGCGCGGGTCTACATGTTGGGCATCCGCTTGGATACATTGCAAGCGATATTTATTCGCGCTACATGCGCATGAAGGGTTTCAATGTGTTACACCCGATGGGTTATGATTCGTTCGGATTGCCTGCTGAACAATATGCGATTCAAACCGGACAACATCCTGCAATCACCACCGAACAAAACATTAAACGGTTTCGTGAGCAGTATGATAAGATGGGATTTTGTTTCGACTGGAGCCGTGAAGTAAAAACCAGCGACCCCGAATTTTATAAATGGACACAGTGGATTTTCATTCAGTTGTTCAACTCATGGTATAACAACACAACGGATAAAGCAGAAAATATTTCTTCGCTCGAAAAAATTTTCGGAGCAGAAGGAAATGCAAATGTGAAAGCTGCTCACGGGGAAATCCCTCTCCTTAGTAGAGGGCAGGGTGAGGCTTTTTCTGCGGATGAATGGAAGAATTTTAGCGAGAGTGAGCAACAGGAAATTCTGATGCAGTATAGGTTGGCTTTTCTTTCTGAGGCGTATGTGAACTGGTGTCCTGCATTGGGAACTGTTCTGGCGAATGATGAAGTAAAAGACGGAGTGAGCGAGCGCGGCGGCTATCCGGTTGAACGAAAATTAATGAAGCAATGGATGTTGCGCATCACGGCTTATGCTGAAAGATTGCTGCGTGGTTTGAATGATTTGCAGTGGAGTGAATCCATTAAAGAAGCACAACGAAACTGGATTGGAAGAAGTGAAGGAGCATCCGCAAAATTTCAGATTGCAGATTCTAAATTACAGATTGAAGTTTTCACCACTCGCCCCGACACAATTTTCGGTGTAACATTTTTAACATTGGCGCCTGAGCATGAACTGATAAATAAAATCACTCCCGACTCGCATAAAAAAGAAGTGGAAGAATATGTGCTCTACGCTAAGAACAGAAGTGAGCGCGAGCGCATGACCGAAGTGAAAAAAATCACCGGAGTATTTACGGGCACTCATGCCATTCATCCGTTCACCGGAAAACAAATTCCGGTTTGGATTGGCGAATATGTTTTGGCGGGATACGGAACCGGCGCGGTGATGGGAGTTCCGGGTCACGACAGCCGCGATTATGGTTTTGCAAAACATTTCAATCTCGAAATCATTGAAGTGGTTAGCCCCATCCCTAACCCTTCCCCTGAGGGGAAGGGAACAGGCGCGACCAACTCTATCCCCTTAGGGGAGAGCCGGAGTGGGGCTGAAGCTTTTGAAGGCGAAGGAAAAAATATCAACTCTGCTTTTCTCGACGGATTGAAAACTGTGGAGGCAAAAAAGAAAGTAATTGATGAGATTGAGAAAAATAAAATCGGTGAGCGTAAAATAAATTTCAAACAACGCGATGCGGTGTTTGGTCGCCAGCGTTACTGGGGCGAACCCATTCCGGTTTATTATGATGAGCAAAATATTCCGAGGGTGGTGGATGAAAATGATTTGCCCATTCGCTTGCCCGAAGTAGATAAATATCTGCCGACAGAAACCGGCGAGCCGCCTCTTGCGAATGCAAAAAACTGGAAGTACAAAAACAAATTTGAGTTTGAGAAAACCACCATGCCCGGTTGGGCTGGCAGCAGTTGGTACTTGTTTCGTTACATGGACCCCCACAACAAAAATGCATTTGCCGGAAAAGACAAACTCGATTACTGGAAGCAGGTTGACTTTTACATCGGTGGCAACGAACACGCCACGGGGCACTTAATGTATTTCCGTTTCTGGACAAAATTTTTGAAAGACCTTGGCTTGGTTGATATTGAAGAACCCGCAAAGAGATTGGTGAATCAAGGGATGATAACTGGAAGTTCAAGATTTGTATATAGAATTGTCATTAAGAATAAAAATAGTTCAGATAATGTTCCATATAAATTTCCAATTTTTGTTTCATGGAATTACTATGAAAGATTTGTAAATAGAAAAGATTTAAGCAAAGAAGAATTACGAGAAATTATTCTAAAAAATTCAGGATGGGATATTCAATCTCCCAATAACAATTATGAAGTTTCAATTCTTCCTTTTCATGTTGATGTAAGTATTGTGGATGGAGTTGTTTTAGATATTGAAAAATTCAGGAAATCAAATTCTGAATTTGAAAAAGCAATTATTGTATCGGAAGGAATTGAAACAGAAAAATATATCTGTGGTGTTGAGATAGAAAAGATGAGTAAAAGCAAATTCAACACTGTCAATCCTGATGACATTATTGAAAAATATGGCGCCGACTGTTTCCGCATGTATGAAATGTTTCTCGGTCCGGTTGAAATGAGCAAGCCGTGGGACACAAAAGGAATTGATGGAGTGAGCCGCTTCCTGCGCAAACTCTGGAAATTATTTTACAGCGATGATGGAAAATGGTTAGTGACAAATGAAGCCGCCACCAATGATGAATTAAAAATTCTGCACAAGACCATTAAGAAAGTAGAAGACGATATTGAAAAACTTTCTTACAACACTTCAGTCAGTGCATTCATGATTTGCGTAAACGAACTCACCGATTTAAAATGTCACAAAGCAGAAGTGCTGAAAGATTTGTTGCTCATACTTTCTCCGTTCGCTCCGTTCACCACTGAGTTTCTCTGGCAGAAATTGGCGGAGGACAAAAGCTCCCCCTTAGGGGGAGTTGAGGGGGCTATTGTTACAACTGAATTCCCGAAAGTGAGAGAAGAATTGCTGGTTGAAAATTCTTTTGAATATCCAATCGCCATCAATGGAAAAACAAAAACAAAAATCACTTTTGCACTCGATAAAGAAATTTCAACAATTGAAAAAGAAGTTCTTGATATGGAAATTCTGAAAAAATATTTTGAAGGAAGAGCACCGAAGAAAATAATTGTAGTGAAAGGGAAAATGATAAATGTGGTTGTTTGAAAAAGTAAATACAAGTAAACAGCGAGTAAGCAACAAGTAAATACAAGAAAGTAAATGCACAGTTTTAAAGACTTGATTGTTTGGCAGAAGAGCAGAGCTTTTGTAAAAGATATTTATTTGACTTCATCAAAATTTCCTTCAGAAGAAAAATTCGGAATTATTTCTCAAATCAGACGAGCAGTTATTGCAAGCTCTGCAAATATTTCTGAAGGTGCAGGCAAAAACAGCGATGCAGATTTTTGTCGCTTCCTTGATACTGCATTAGGTTCTTCAAACGAAGTAGAGAATTTAATTTTTCTTTGTTACGACCTTAAGTTTATCAATGAATCAAAACAAAAAGAATTGTTAGAAAAAGTTTCAGAAATTCAGAGAATGCTTGGAGCACTCATTCTTAAAATCAGAAAAACAAAATGAAATTAAAAATCTTGTATTTACACGAAGCTTACTTGTATTTACTCGAAACTTACTAAAATGGAAGAGTTAAAATATAGTCAGCGCGGTGTAAGTGCGAACAAAGAAGATGTTCATGCTGCAATAAAAAATCTCGACAAGGGATTATTTCCGAATGCGTTTTGTAAAATTTATGAAGATGCATTAAGTGGTGATGAAAATTATTGCAACATCATTCATGCCGATGGAAGCGGAACAAAATCATCTCTTGCTTATTTATATTGGAAAGAAACCGGAGACCTTTCTGTATGGAAAGGAATTGCGCAAGACAGCATCGTGATGAACCTTGATGATTTATTGTGCGTGGGTGCAACCGGCCCGTTTATTTTTTCTTCAGTCATCAACCGCAACAAGAATTTAATTCCGGGCGAAGTGTTACAGCAAATCATTGAAGGCAATCACGAGTTCTTCATAAAGATGAAGCAGCATGGAGTGGACATTGTTTACATGGGAGGCGAAACTGCAGACATGGGTGATGTTATCCGCACCGTGAGTGTTGACTCCACCATTGCTTGCCGCATGAAGCGCAGTGATGTGATTGAAATTAATTTGCAAGCAGGTGATGTGATTGTTGGTTTGTCTTCAAGCGGAAAAGCAAACTACGAAGATGAATTCAACAGCGGCATCGGCAGCAACGGACTCACGGCTGCGCGTCACGATGTATTGAATAAAACTTATGCTGATGAATATCCCGAGAGTTTCGATACAGACCTTCCGCGCAAAATAGTTTTCACCGGAAGCAGGAAACTCATTGATGAAGTTGATGGTGCAGAAATGAATGCAGGAAAATTATTGCTCTCACCAACAAGAACTTTTGCTCCCGTAATTCTTGAAATGCTGAAGAGTCACCGAAAAAATATTCACGGTATCATTCACAACAGCGGTGGCGGATTGCGCAAGGTGATGCACTTCAATAAATCTGTTCATGTCATTAAGGATAATTTATTTCCGCTTCCGGCAGTTTTCAAATTGATTCAGCAGGAATCAAAAACAGATTGGAAAGAAATGTACCAGGTGTTCAACATGGGGCAGCGAATGGAAATTTATAGCAACGCAGAATCAGCAAATGAAATCATCCGCATCTCACAATCATTCGGCATCGAAGCACAAATTATTGGCCGATGCGAAGCAAGCTCTCAACCTAAACTCACCATTGAATCTGAGTTTGGAAAGTTTGAGTATTGAGAAAACATTTTTTGAGTTTGTTATTCAATGTATTACTCAATTATCCTTTTTCCTTAATTCCCAATTTAGCAAACCCTTCCTTCGCAGCTTTCTTTTCTGCGTTTTTTTTGCTGGTGTCTTGTCCAATGCCTGATTCGTTGCCATCAACCATCAAAGCGATTTTATACAAGCTGTGTCGCATGGTTCGCTTTTCTTCCAGCACCACGAAATCAATTTTCACATCATTCTTCTGACCCCATTCTAAAATTTTACTCTTGTAATTGAACTCCGAAGTTTCGAGGTCTTCAATATCCATGTGCTGTGCTACTAATTTGCGCATGATAAATTGTTTGGCTCCGTTGTATCCGTGGTCGAGGTAAACTGCACCTATCAACGCTTCGAGCGCATTACCCGAAATAGATTTCCGGCTGAGAAAAGAATCGCTCTTGTTGTATTGCAGCATTTCTTCTATTCCCATTTTATAAGCAATGTTGTTCAGGTTATTCCGGCTCACCATTTTGCTGCGCAGGTCGGTGAGGTATCCTTCATCACGAAAAGGAAATTTCAAAAACAAATAATCTGCAACCACTAAACTTAGAACCGCATCACCTAAATATTCCAACCGCTCATTACTCATATTGGATTCTGATGCAAGCGAACTGTGCAGAAACGCCAGATGATACAATTGCGAGTTAATTGGATAAAACCCGGTGAGGTGATGTACCTTATTTGAAAATTTTTTATTCAGGGAAAATAATCCCGCAATGATTTGTCGCGCAAGCTGACGCAAAATTTATTCAGAATATTTTTTGAATATCACTGAAGCATTGTGACCACCAAAACCAAAAGTATTGTTGAGTGCATAATTCACATTGCGCTTCTTCGCCACATTCGGAGTAAGGTCTAATCTTGAATCAATAGCAGGATCGAGATTAAACAGATTAATAGTTGGAGGAATAATTCCATCCTTAATAGCCATAATGCAGGCGATACTTTCAAATGCACCTGCCGCGCCCAATCCATGTCCGGTCATTGACTTGGTGGAGCTGATACTTGTTTTATAAATGTGCTCACCCAACATCTTTGCAACTGCTTTCAATTCAATCGGGTCGCCCATCGGGGTAGATGTTCCATGCACATTCACATAGTCAATCATTTCAGGTCGAATGCCCGCATCTTCAAAAGCATTCTCCATTGAATACTGCGCACCCAAACCTTCAGGATGCGGAGCAGTAATGTGATACGCATCGCCACTCATTCCGCCACCTGCAACTTCAGCATAAATTTTTGCACCACGCGCTTTTGCATGTTCCAGTTCTTCCAGAATCAAAGCACCACCACCTTCACCAATCACAAAACCATCGCGGTCTTTATCGAATGGACGAGAGGCAGTAAGCGGGTCATCATTTCTTTCACTCAATGCTTTCGCAGAAGAAAAACCACCCAATGCAGGAATGGTAACAGGAGCTTCACTTCCACCTGAAATAATTACATCAGCTTTGTTCAACCGAATTAGATTGAATGCATCAATAATATTATTGGTGGCAGTTGCACACGCAGAACACACTGCATAATTAGGTCCGTTAAAACCATAGCGAATGGAAATGTGTCCTGCCGCAATATCCAGAATCATTTTCGGAACTAAGAAAGGATTGAAGCGCGGAGTTTCTCCTGTCTTGTAATAACTTTCTAATTCTGTTGTGATTTCCTGAATACCACCAATGCCCGAACCCCATATCACACCGGCTTTGCGGCGATTAATTTTTTCTGAATCAATTCCTGAATCAAGAAACGCTTCGTGAGCAGCAGCAATGGCATACTGCGTAAAACGATCGAGACGACGGGCTTCTTTTTTGTCCATCGTTAACGAGGCATCGAAATTTTTCACCTCGCACGCAAAGCGGGTTTTAAATTTCGATGCATCGAAATAAGTGATAGGTCCGGCGCCACTTACACCCTTCAGCATGTTATCCCATGTCTCCGACACAGAATTGCCAAGGGGAGTAATTGCACCAAGCCCAGTAACTACAACTCGTTTTAACTCCATTAAAATGTAAGTAAATTATTTAGCTACATTTTGCTCCACATAAGAGATCGCCTGACCTACTGAAGTAATAGTTTCAGCTTGTTCGTCGGGAATAGAAATGTTAAATTCTTTTTCAAATTCCATAATGAGTTCAACAGTATCAAGTGAATCGGCACCGAGGTCGTTGGTAAAAGTTGCCTCGTTGGTTACTTCACTTTCATCAACGCCTAATTTGTCGATGATGATCTTTTTTACTCTTGCAGCAATGTCTGACATAATTGAATTTTAATTTTAGTTTTTTTAATTGAGGGTGCAAATAAAAGCAACTGCCGTCTCATTTTCAAACGCAATACACTTACACACATTTCAGTTGATTTCGCTCAGGCAAATCGCTTTTTTTTGCCCACATCTTTGAGCCGCCAGTATGAAAGCGCGCAAAGCAAAACACAAAGAGATTTTACAATTCGAATTTGATTTCGATATCAAACTGTTTGCTATTTCCACCACGCTGCGCGACTATCATTTGAGTTACCAGATTCAGAAAGCATTTTTTTTAAAGCTGAAACGGGAAGAAGATATTGAAGTGAATATTCACAAGAAAAATTTAATGGCGCAGTTCAGCCGCTTCTCGTGCAAGGATGAAGTGATGCAATGGGAATACAATCTGCTCTCGAATAAATACCACGGAAATTTATTTCTGCCCGAATTGAAATTTGCTGATTTCCTTTTCATGATTAAAGGTGAATGTTGCGGCGAAGAAGTGAATATACTCAAACAACTGAAAGGAATAACCGATGTGCAGGCAGTGAAACTGGTAGATGTAACAGTTTTGAAATCAAGAGACAATTTAATTTTCGATTAATATGTGGGAAGAAAAAGAAAATGCACTGCACCGGACTTTTCAGTTCAAAGATTTTTCAGAAGCATTTGCCTTCATGACAAGGGTTGCGCTCATTGCCGAAAAAATGGACCACCACCCCGAGTGGGCAAATGTTTATAATAAAGTGGTGATGAAACTCAGCACTCATTCAATGGGTGATACAGTAACCGAGAAAGACAGAAAGCTGGCTGCGGCGATTGATAAGCTGGTTTGATATTTTTAAGAAGATCCACTTCTATTATAAATTTAAAATTTTAAAAAGTATTACTCCACCATCTTCTTCATCACCAACCCATCTGCAGTTTTGAGGCGGATGAAATAAACTCCTTTGCTGAAAAAATATTTTAACCGCAGAGACGCAAAGTCGCAGAGAAAAATTTTACTCCTTCGTTTATCAAACGCTCTCTCTTGCTAAAGAGAGAGTGGATGCGTGACAACGCTGAATGTTAGATGTGGGAGAGAGAGTTGTTCTTTACTCCACCACCACCTTCTTCATCACCAACCCATCTGCGGTTTTGAGGCGGATGAAATAAATTCCTTTGCTGAGTGTGGTGAGGTGCAGGGTTTGTGTTGGGGTGTTACACCGGACCGAATAAACTTTTTCGCCTAATAAATTAATGACTTCTATTTGTTGAATTGTTATTGATGTGGTGATGGTGAAATTTCCATCGGGTGCTTTTTGTTTTTAACTATTTTGCATGAACAGTTTCGGATTGGTGAGGACACAAATTGAATTTAAAAAACTATGCTGATAATTACTTTATAAAAAATTAGCTTTACAAAAAATATTTTTCAATGACCACATTTTCTCTTAAGAAAAACATTCAACAAGTAGTTGATTCAATAGAGGATAAAGATTTTCTTCAGGCGGTTCTCACCATTGTTTCTGATAAGAGAAAGGAACAGGATTATAAATTAACACCTGAGCAATTATCTATTCTGGATGAGCGCGAAAAAAAACATCTCGCCGGGAAAAGCAAATCATATAAACTGAGTGAGTTGAAGAAAGCCCTTTCTGCGAGAGGATGAAATCAAACCGGGTCTTCTTATTAAAGGAAGAATTTATTGCCGAACTTGCTGAAGCACTAAGCTGGTACAAAGAAAAAGGCGAACAAGTTGAACGCGATTTGTACAACGATGCGCACACCGTTTTGAAGCACATTGAATTGCATCCCGAAAGTTTTTCGGTGATACAGAAAAATTATCGGCAGGCGGTGCTCCATCAGTTTCCTTATGTAATTGTTTATAAAATTTACCGGACTGAAATTTCGGTGTATGCCTTATTTCATACCGCACGAAACCCAAAAAGGAAAATCAGAAAAAAGTAATTCAGTATTGTCTTGTGTTTTTAAGTTGATTGTTCTTTGAATACATTTTTACTAAGAGTTATAGGAGTAATACAAAAGGAGTTGCAAGACTTTCATTGAATAAATTTTTAATAGCGAATGAATTCATCTTCAAATTTTCAAATCACCAAATTTTCAAATCAGCTTTTACTCCACCACCACCTTCTTCATCACCAACCCATCTGCAGTTTTAAGGCGGATGAAATAAACTCCCTTGCTGAGTGTGGTGAGGTGCAGGTTTGTGTTGGGGTGTTACACCTGAACGAATAAACTTTTTCGTCTGATAAAAATACTTTATTGCTAAAAATTATAAAGCAGTTCTCTGCGGTTTTCTGTCAGTCAGAATATTTTTCCTACGAGAAATTTTTGCTTTTTTCTTTTTCAGAAATGCGCTGAATTCTTTTTTCTCTGAATCAGTCCACGGACGATTGACAAAAACAACATCGTGGTCATCTAATTTTTTAATGTTTGCCATCACAGGAATTTTTGAAAATATTGGTTTACTAAAGTACGCGATTCTTCTGTATCAATAAACATTCTGTTTGCAGAAATATGCTTTGCGCCAAGTGTTTGTTTATAATGTTCTATCAATTTTGTTTTTGCTTCGAAGGCAACTACGCCGAAATAATTTTTCTCGAAAGATTTTTTACAGGCAAATGCGATGAGATTGCCTGCAACACCGTGATACAATTTTTTTCTTCCCTTGTTAAAAGCGGCACTCTCAATCAGGTGCATGAAGATATGGTCGCCTTCATCGTTGATACTTATTAGACCGTGAATGATGAGTGGATTTGAGATGGTAATTAACTTGTAAACTTCTTTCGATTGATTTTTTATTTCTGCCTGCCAGTTAAAATCCCATTCACTTTTCTTATAACTACTTCCTGTAATTGATTTCAGAAGTAAACAATCTGTTTGAAATACCTCACCTGAAATAACATTTTCAATCGAGTTAGTCAGCTTATCAATTTCAATATCAAAGTGTAAAGCGGTTTTTCTTTTCATAATTCTAATCAGACAAAGAAAAAAAATATTTTCTATAACTGTTAAAGAATACTCCATCGTTTATCAAACGCTCTCTCTTGCTAAAGAGAGAGTGGATGCGTGACAACGCTGAATGTTAGATGTGGGAGAGAGAGTTGTTCTTTACTCCACCACCACCTTCTTCATCACCAACCCATCAGCAGTTTTGAGGCGGATGAAATAAACTCCCTTGCTGAGTGTGGTGAGGTTCAGGGTTTGTGTTGGGGTGTTACAGTGCTGAAAGAATCAGTGCTTAAAAGATTTCAGCACAATTTCATCCAATTGTTTTTCTGAAAGATTGGTAATATCACTCTTCGAAAAAATATAAATCAGGGTGAGTTTATTGTCTTTTAACTGCAGGTAAGTGATGAGCCGGTAACCACCGCTTTTACCACGCAAAGCATCCGAATTTTTTATCCGTGCTTTATACAAATTATTTCCGAGCGGAATGCCGAGGTCGTTTAATTCGTGAATGGTGCCAATGAATTTGTCAATATCCTTTTCAATGTGGCGATATCTTTTTCTGAGTTCTTTAATCAGCTTTCTGAAAAAATCAGTTTGCTCAATTTTCAGTTCATTCATTCTTCAACCGGATGGTTTTATTTTTCCACTTGGTTGTTTTTCCGGCTTTCAAATCGGCGAACGATTGTTTCAATCCCATTTGAAAAACAGATGCTGCCGATGCTTCATCCATTTTTATATAATCAATCTGACGGAGAAACTCAATCAGTGTTTTTCCTTTTTTGGTGGAAGGAATTTTAAGAATAAATTCTGTCATGAATCAAAGGTAGTGGATTTTGTTTTTCAAAAAAATACACTTTACCGCAGAGACGCAAAGTCGCAGAGAATACAAATACATTTAACTAAGAGTTATAGGAGTAAATACAAAGGAGTTATAAGAGTTGAAATATTTTTTATTGAATAAATTTTTTAATAGCTACTGTATTTATTCATCTATTTCATTTCTTTAAAAATTGTATTCATGATTGCTTCGCAATTCATCTTCAAATTTTCAAATCACCAAATCTTCAAATCAGTTGTTACTCCATCACCACCTTCTTCATCACCAACACATCTTCAGTTTTGAGGCGGATGAAATAAACTCCCTTGCTGTATGTGGTGAGGTTCAGGGTTAGTGTTGGGGTGTTACACCAGAGCGTATAAACTTTTTCGCCTAATAAATTAATGACTTCTATTTGTTGAATTGTTATTGATGTGGTGATGGTGAAATTTCCATCGGTTGCTTTTTATATTTTATTATTTTGTGAGCGATAAAACGCAGGGTTCTGATTACAGTAACCCTGCTGAGACAAAAAACTGTTTACACTAATAAAGATGGTGTGTATGAATTGAAGGGATTGAAACCTGTTACACATAATATTACTGTTACAACTGTTGATGGTAAGCAGGTGATTGTGCAAGCGACTGCTGTTACTCTTACTACTGTTACGGTTGACCCGATTGATATTCCTTAACAGTTGGAAAGTTTTGAAAGTTAGAAAGTATTAAAGTTGAAAGCCCTGAAGATTTTCTTCGGGGCCTTTTTGTTTGGAAGAAAAGTTAAGTTTGTGAGCGCGAGAAAACCTGCTGGTGAAAACACACAGGCAGGGGCGGGAGGGGAGAAACACCAACAAACTAAAAAAAGTTAAGTTTGTGAGCGCGAGAAAACCTGCTGGTGAAAACAAAATTGCAGTTGAATATTATTAGGTTTGATGATGATGCCGGTTGCAAACCGGCTTTCTTAATACAGCTCGATTGCAAAGCAGAACCTCCTGACACATCGAGCGCAGCGGATTCTGATTATAGTAAACATGCTTGAACGAAATATTGATTTTATAATTTTAACTTTATATGAAGATGATCATCATGACCAGCATAAGATTTAACTCCAGGAATCGATTTATCATTAAATAAAACTGTAAGTACCTGAGATTGTGATAAAATAATTTCTGCTAATTTTTTTGTTCGTTCATGATCATAATCTTTATCATTAATCTTTGTAGGTGAATAACTATTTTTATTTTTTGAAATTGGCCGAATATCTACATGACACCCTATTCGGTGTGAATGATGTTCATACATTTTTTTCCCATCTTCAAAACTAATATCACCAATTTGGATAAGAATTAATGGTGTCGCATGAATTGAATGCTGCCATCGAAGGAACTGCTCTGCTATAGATTTAATAGTAAATATCGTATTTGCTGTTCCATATAATCCAGCAGCTTTATCATAAGTCTTAAAATTATTTGAAGATGTACCAAGAAATTCAAATGGCTTCAGATATCTAAAGGTTGGACCTGATGGACTTATAATGCCGTCTATTGGAATAATTTGTCTTTGTGATTGCTGATCATTAATAAATTTCTGAATCGCTTTTATTGCTTCTATTGTTTTATTTCCACAAACACCATCTTCTTTTAATTTTAATATTGCTCCGCCCCATTTTTTTTTATTAATATGATTTTGTATAGTTAAAACATCTGCATAAATATTATGACTTTTATTACCTATTGTTGAATTAATGCTAACCATAATATTTTAATTTTTTTGTTTGACAAATATATAGAATGATTCGATTTGCTTAACAAATTTTGTTTCAGCAGGGTTACACAAATTGAACCCAGCTCGGAATGTTTCCGTGCTGCTTCATAACTTAACTAAAACGCTATAACGCAAAATCTACTGCCGCAAGGCAGATGCAGAAAAGACAAGCCCGCGTTTTGACAAACCCACAAAGACAAACCAGCCCCGTCTGTATTCTTTTCCCAAAACAAAAAAAATCACTCCGCCTTATTCAATATCCGCAGCTTCGCGTACTTGAGTAATATTTTTTTTGTGCCTGCTTCGCTGAATTCGATGGTGGCGATGCGCTCGAATTCGCTGCCTTCGAGTTTCAGAATTTTTCCGATGCCGAAGCGCTGGTGCTCTACTTCCATGGCTTCTTTTATTTCGCGGAAATCGTCGGGCTTGAAATCAACAGCGGGTTTGTAAGCAAATGGCGGCGGAGTAAATTTTGGTGCAGCGGGTTTTTGTGCAGCAGCGGAAGCGGACGATTTTTTATTGGAATAATAACCGGGCTTGCTGTAAGTGTCTTCGCCGAGAAAATTGGGGTGCGAAAAATTTTTTTGCGGCGCTGAATAAATATTATCAATGCTCTTGGGGTCAATTTCGTCAATGAAGCGGCTGGGGTCGCAGTAAGTGAGGGAGCCATAACGGTAGCGCGTGTTGGCATAGGAGAGCGTGAGCTTTTGTTTGGCGCGCGTGATGGCGACATAGAAGAGGCGGCGCTCTTCTTCGAGGTCTTCGCGGCTGTTGAGCGACATGGCACCGGGGAAAAGATTTTCTTCCAAGCCCACCACATACACACACTGAAACTCCAACCCCTTGGCGGAGTGAATGGTCATCATGCGCACACGGTCGTGGTCGTTGGTGTCTTTGTCGGCATCGGTGAGCAGCGAAATGTTTTGCAGGTAGGCGGCGAGCGATTTATCTTTTGTGAGTTCATCTTTTATTTCGCCGTCGGCTGTGATGTCGGGCGCTTCGCTGTCGGTAAATTCTTTAATGCCATTGAGCAACTCCTGCAGGTTTTCGTAGCGGCTGAGTCCTTCAACTGTTTTGTCGTCGTAGAGTTCTTTGAGTATGCCGCTGTTTTTTGCCACGAGTGCTGCGGCATCATAGGCATTGAGAATGGTTAACTGGTTCGCCCAGTTTTTTACCATGTACATAAAACTTTCGATGTTGCTGTTGCTGCGGTTGCCGGGCATTTCGGTGGCGGCATTGAGCAACACATCCCACAGGCGCATTGATTTTTCTTTGGCAATGACCATTGCTTTGTCAATTGAAGTTTGCCCGATGCCGCGCGCGGGGTAATTGATAACGCGCTTGAGGGCTTCTTCGTCGTGATGATTGACGCAGAGCCGGAGGTAGCCGACAAGGTCTTTGATTTCTTTGCGCTGATAAAAACTTAATCCGCCATAAATGACATACGGAATATTGAGGCGGCGCATGGCTTCTTCAAACGCACGGCTCTGTGCATTTGTGCGATAGAGAATGGCGAACTCGTTGTGATGGCGCTGGTGGCGCATCTTCTCTTCGAAAATGCTGTCGGCAACGAGCTTGCCTTCGTCGTTGTCGCTGAGCGCGCGAATGAGTTTTATTTTTTCGCCTTCGAGATTTTCGGTCCAGATTTCTTTATTAATCTGTAGCTTGTTATTGCCGATTACTTTGTTGGCGGCTTTAACAATGTGTTGTGTGCTGCGGTAATTCTGTTCGAGTTTGAATGTTTGCACTTCGGGATAATCGCGCTCGAAGTTTAAAATGTTGGCGATGGTTGCGCCGCGGAAAGAGTAAATGCTTTGCGCATCATCACCCACCACGCAAATATTCTGATGCACATCGCCGAGTTTTTTTACAATGCTGTATTGCGCGTAGTTGGTATCCTGAAACTCATCAATCAAAATGTATTTGAATCGTTGCTGGTATTTGTAAAGTATGTCGGGAAAATTTTCGAGCATGTGGTGCATCTTGAAAAGCAGATCGTCGAAATCCATTGCACCGGCTTGCTGCATTCGTCGCTGGTAGATTTCGTAAATCTCGCCAATGCGCGGGCGACCGGAAGAACTGTCGTCGCCCTGAATATTAAAATCCTGCTGGTATTCAGCGGGACCGACCAGACTGTTTTTTGAAGATGAGATTCGGTTGTGAACCACATTGGGTTTGTAGAGCGAATCGTTCAAGCCGAGTTCCTTGATAATGGCTTTGAGCAGACTGCGCGAATCATCGGTATCGTAAATGCTGAAGTTGGTCGGATAGCCAATGCGGTCGGCATGGTAGCGAAGCACGCGCGCAAACACCGAGTGAAAAGTGCCCATGTACAGATTGCGGGCTTCGATGTTTGTTAACTTCTCAATCCGGTCGCGCATTTCGGCCGATGCTTTGTTGGTGAAGGTGAGCGCGAGAATATTAAACGGGTCAACTCCCTGCTGTAACAGGTATGCAATACGGAAAGTAAGCACGCGCGTTTTTCCTGAACCGGGGCCGGCAATAATCATAACAGGTCCGTCTGTTGCCTCCACAGCTTGGCGCTGCATTCCGTTCAGTTCATCCAAAAAATTCATGCAACAAATAAAGTGATTGGTTATTTGTTAATTGTTAAAAGTGGCGAGTTGTTGAGAAATATTTATTTGGAATATTCACCACGGAGACACGGAGAACACGAAGTTGCACGGAGAATTTCTTTGCTGAAAAATATATTCAACCTCTGTGTTTCTCTGTGTTCTCCGTGTCTCTGTAGTTTTTTTGTAGAGAATTTTTTCGCAGATTGCAGCAATAATTTTTTATGAGTAAAAATTCAAAGACATCAACAATGGAATTTTTGTGGACACCTGGATTTGTGTTTGCATCAGTGATTTTATTTTATCGGTTGAATAACTCACTTGATATTCTGGATGCACAAACTGTTGGGGGTGGAATAGTGATTGGATTGGTTGGTGCTGTTATCGGAATTTTATTGAAACGAATTTCAACCGAGTTGCCTTTCATTCAACGACTCGCAGTTTTGATTGCGATTGTTGTTGTTGCATTTTTTATCTAGTAGAAAATTAAAGAAGAATCAGATTCCGATTTTCTGCTGTTCTTTTTCTGATAAAATGTTTTTCAGATGAGCGATAACATCCCATGTTAAATCTTCTTTTGTTGGAGTATAATTTTCAAGAGAAGAATCTTCTTTATCCAATCGCGCAACAGGTTTTCCGTTTTCGTATATATAACTGAATCGTTCATTGCCTGTGTCAATTGCTTTTTGAATTTGTTCGGGATAAGGACCATATAATTTCATATCAAGCGGTTCAGAATAAAGCAGAACAAATTTTTTATGAAACCGATATTTAGCCGACTCATGATTATTGGTTCCAAACATTTTTAATTCCCATTTTTCCCGGAAGGTTTCAAAGTCATCGGTGCAATTTTTTTCATTTACACTTTGCCGCCAGTTTACAAAAGCATTTCGACGCAGTAACCTGTCAATGGTTTTTAATTGATTCAGATGAAAAACGATTGGTTCCGGAATTTTTATTACATCATAGAAGAATGGCATTTTTAAAAAGAAAAACCGTCCTGCTTCCTGGTATTGAAAATTTTTAATCCGCTTCACTAAAAAGGGTTCGCCCTGATCCACCACATCAAACAATTTTGATACATGATGAAAATCGCCGCTGAGATTTATGCGCTCTAAACGGATGGCTGTAGGCCACTTGATTTTCATAATCTTTTCCTTCAGCAACATTGAATTATATTTTCCCGTTCGCTGCCTGAAAACCATATCGGCATCCCACCGCAAATGCCAGTTGTATTTAGAATGTTGCAATCCGATGTTGGTGCATTCGCTCAATAATTTTCCGGGAGCCTCAATCAAATCCACCAGAATCTCTGCTTCATATTTTTTTTGAAACGATTTTATTTTCACCACGCTATCGTCGGATGAACCATTGTCAACGCAAATAATCTGATCAGCAAAACCAACTAAACTTTCCAATACAATTGGAAGATTGTAAGACTCATTTCGCGCAACAACCACTGCCGAAACTCCTTCCTTCCATTCATTGTATTCATACTTCTTCTTCGAAATAAAATAATTGAGTGAAGCGAATGGCTTTACAATTTTTTTCAGGAAAGTTTTTGTCGAACTCAATGATGGGGATTGAAATTTTTATAATGCAGTTTTCTTTTCCTTCGCTTTTATTTTTTCGAAAAAAGACTTAGCAAACTCCTTCATATCTGCTGCTGATTCTTTATTCATAGTTGCGCGCTCGAAAGTATCGCTCATGGTCATGAGTGTTTGAAAGAAAAATAAATTCATTTCTTCCACTGTCATTTCCTTGGTCCATAATTCAATGCTTAAACCGTTTGATGCTTTATGATCCCACATGGAAAGCATGATGGCTCTGCATTCTTTCCATCCATCTAGGCTGGAGTCTGTTGCATCCCATTCAATTTTTTCGGGTATCAGTTTTTCATCCAATGAAACTGCAACATTGATGGTTGATTTTCTTTCCGGTTTATTTTCTGTCATCATTATTTTCTTAAGCGCGCAAAACTAATATTCAAGTTACAAGTTGAATCACTCAAATGTTTTTAGTTTTCATTGAGCGATTTTATTTTCTGAATTTTCAGAAATTCTGAAATCTGCGAATTCTCATTGACAATTCACCAGGGACATTTCACTTTTAATAGTTCTTCTTAAAAAAAAATTTGAAAGTTGAAAGCGCTGTGCAAAAATATTTTCTAAAAAAAATTTTCCACACACATTGAATTCATAAGCGCCCCAATTTCAATGCAGTTGAGCGATGTGAAATAGAATTTGAACAATGCAAAGTGTATAAAGGTTAATCAACACTCTTGTTTTATTGAATTGATAAAAGTTATACTTGTAATCACGGGTTGAGAAAATGGCTACGGAGAAAAAGGAAAAACTCTTCCCGAATCCTAAATACAATTTGAGGTAATTTTTTCAGGATGTTTTTTTTCGAAAGAAAAGAGACAAAAGGAATCGTCGCCTCTAACCGAAACGAAAACAGTGGTTTTAACCATTCAAAAATATTTAAAATGAAACAGGATTTAAGCAACGAAGTACTACTAAGGGAGAACAAGGACCGATTTGTTTTACTGCCTATTAAGTATAACGATATGTGGCAGATGTATAAGAAACACGAAGCAAGTTTCTGGACTGCTGAAGAAATTGATTTGTCGTCTGACACTAAGGATTGGGACTCGCTCAATAAAAATGAAAAACATTTCATTTCGCATGTGCTTGCGTTTTTCGCAGCGAGCGATGGAATCGTGAATGAAAATCTCGCGACCAATTTCATGAACGAAGTTCAGATTCCGGAAGCAAGATGTTTTTATGGTTTCCAGATTATGATGGAAAACATTCACTCCGAAACTTATGCATTACTGATTGATACTTATATAAAGAATGCAGAAGAAAAAGACAGACTGCTTCATGCAATTGAAACAGTTGATTGCGTAAAGAAAAAAGCAGAGTGGGCTTTACGCTGGATTACCGGCGGTTCGTTCACTGAAAGATTAGTTGCATTCGCAGCGGTGGAAGGAATATTCTTCAGTGGAAGTTTCTGTTCAATCTATTGGTTGAAAAAACGCGGACTGATGCCCGGTTTAAGTTTCAGCAACGAATTAATCAGTCGCGACGAAGGATTGCATTGTGAGTTTGCGTGCTTATTATATAAGCACATTGAAAATAAATTGCCGAAGGAAGCAGTGTATGAAATCATCAGCGATGCAGTGAAGATTGAAAAGGAATTTATTACTGACGCGTTACCTGTCAGCTTGATTGGAATGAATGCGAAGTTGATGGCACAATACATTGAATATGTTGCTGACCATTGGCTGCATCAACTTGGTTATCCGAAATTGTACAATGCAGTTAATCCTTTCGACTTCATGGAATTAATTTCATTACAGGGAAAAACAAATTTCTTCGAGAAGCGTGTAGGCGATTATCAAAAGAGTGGCGTGATGAGCAAGAAGGAAGAAAATGTTTTCACAACAGAAGCAGATTTTTAAATACCAGTAATTCAGTAGGCAGTTTACAGTATGCAGTTTTGTTGCTACTAATAAACTAATAAACGAATCAACTTTATAAATAACCTCTCCCAAAACACCACCCCAATCTTATGTATGTAATTAAAAGAGACGGAAAACAAGAACAGGTAAAGTTCGACAAAATCACAGCGCGCATTGACAAGCTTTGCTATGGTCTTGACACAAAACATGTGGAGCCGATTGAAGTGGCGAAGAAAGTCATCAACGGAATTTACGATG
>CANJII010000026.1 GCA_947474435.1 Chitinophagaceae bacterium
AAGAATCCATTGGACTATAATCATTTTCCAAATGTGTTAGAGCGTTCTGTTTTGGGAGAAATCTATTGGTCAGGATATAAAACAGATGGAGATTGTGATGCAAATTTTTCTATTTATGAGCAACCTTCAGAGATTTTTTCCTTTACCGACCATTCAACTTCTTCAACCACGATTACAAATTATGATTGGAATTTTGGAGACGGGTCACCTCATTCTTTGGCACAAAATCCGACTCATGCTTATACGGATGGAGCAACTACACATACTGTTACATTAGCAATATATTGCTCTTCTGACCATTGTTCTTCAAGCTATGTCTATACTATTTATGATTGTTGGGCTCACTTTACATATACCATGCAGGATTTAAAAGTAAATTTTAATGCAATAAATTTTGGTGCTCCTTATTACTTTACTTATGCATGGGATTTTGGCGATGGAGGAACTGCATCAACTCAGGATGCAACACATCTTTTTGCATTGCCAGGAATTAAACATGTTTGTTTAACTGTAACGAATAATATAACTGGATGTGTAAGCGACCCTGTTTGTCAGGATATTACTGTAACTGCTCCGGTTATTGGTACATGTAAGGGAACGATGGAAACTTGGGGAGGGGCGGTTTATGCAAATAATTCAAACAAAAAATTTGATTGTAAATTATGGGTCTGTAATAATTGGATGGTTAGTGAAGTTGGAACTAAAACGATTAATTACAAAAAGAAATCGAATGGTAATTGGGCTGAGGATAAAGCAACAACATTGCATGACCAAATTTGGGGAGATTTTTATGATGTAGATTGCAACAACCGAATGAATGTTCCATTGACAGGGGCATATGTTGATGATGGAACTACAGCAAAATCAATAACTACAACATGGGGACCTTCTCATTTTTGGAGTTCGGGTGTTCATACAATTTATGTTCATCAGCTTGGGCTTCACTCTTTACATTATGTAAATTCTGAAACGGCAGTTTATTTAAATCTCTGGCAATAGAAAATTAATGTCGTGAGGAGAACGATATTAATTTTGGTAATTATTTTTTTGACAACTACAGGAAAGTCCTTTGCACAGAAAGGACTTTCCTTTGGTTTATCAGTTGATTATTCTAATAATTATTTAAAAGTTGATAAGCAAAATTCAAGTGGTATGAATTTAAAATCAACTTCAGATTGGATGTTTAAAGGTCAATTGAAATTCAATTATGATATAACTAAAAGATTTTACCTATCAAGTGGAATAGGAATTCATAAAGAGAGAATTGCTGTTAACTGGTATAAACCATATATACCCTATTCTGAAATCAATAACAAGAATTTTCATGTTGATGTTTTTTCTGAAAATTTAAGACCAAATTTTTTTCTTCCTATTTCAATAGGTTATAAAGTTGGAAATGAAAAGAAGTGCATGTTTACTGTTGAAGCAGGATTGATGGCGAGTTTATCGGGAGGTAATTTTGGGAAACCGATTGCAAGTGGCAGCCAACATTTTAGTCATTCCTATCAAGAAGGAGATTCTGTTTACCTTGAAAGATGGTATTCTAACTATACTTATGTAAAACCGATTGCCATAAATCTCATTTCTAAAATTGGAATAACTTTTACTTCGAAAAGAGAATCTGTTTTTGATATTCATTTGCTAATATCAAAGGGGTTGATAAAAACAATTACGGGCGACCTAAAATATTTTTCAAAGGCAAGTTCAACAATTGATTATTTAAGTTTCATTTATACGAATCCTACTCCGAATGAAACTTATAATTTCTTTAACAGAGGTTCACAATATGGTTTGGGAATTTCCTATATGATAAATTGGAATGAGTTAAAGAAAAATAAAAGATTGGAAAAGGAATATGAAAATCAAGAAGGGAAATAAATTTTTCTTAAAGAAAAAAATTAAAGCCGCACTAACACTGCGGCTTTTTTTGTGAGAGCAAATGAGTGCGTCAGCCGCAAGAAGGATTGAAGGGAAAATCCTTTTATTGTAATCAATAAAAGATTGGAATGACAGCCTGACCGCTTGCATTGTAATCAATGCTTGGGGGCTTGCCCTAATTATTTTACTGAGTGAATTGTATTCACACATCAAACTTAATTCCCTGCGCGAGGGGGAGTGAGTTGCCGTAGTTGATGGTGTTGGTTTGACGGCGCATGTAGAGTTTCCAACTGTCGCTGCCTGATTCGCGCCCGCCACCGGTTTCTTTTTCGCCACCGAATGCGCCACCGATTTCGGCTCCGCTGGTTCCGATGTTTACATTGGCAATGCCGCAATCGCTACCGGCAGTGGAGAGGTATTTTTCTGCCTCGAGCATATTTTCGGTGAAGATGGCTGACGACAAACCCTGCGGAACATCGTTTTGCAGGTGAATGGCTTGGTCGAGATTTTTATATTTCATGAGGTAAAGAATGGGCGCGAAGGTTTCTTCTTTTACAATGTGCAAATTCCCTTTCACCTCAATGATGCATGGCTGCACATAGCAACCGCTTTGGTATCCCTTGCCCGACATGACACTGCCGCCGAATAAAATTTTTCCGCCTTGTGCCTGCGCAATCTGAATGGCTTCGGTGAACTGGCGCACGGCATCTTTATCAATGAGCGGACCGACATGGTTGTTTGTATCGAGCGGGTCGCCGATGGTGAGTTGCGAATAAACTTTGAGGAGCCGCTCTTTCACTTTGTTGTAATTTTTTTCGTGAATGATTAAGCGGCGTGTGGAGGTGCAGCGCTGACCGGCAGTGCCGACGGCTCCGAATGCAACGGCACGAATGGCTAAATCAAGATTTGCATTTTCGGAAATGATAATGGCATTGTTGCCGCCGAGTTCGAGAATGGTTTTTCCGAATCGCTCGCCAACAATTTTTGCCACATGCCGACCCACGCGGGTTGAACCTGTTACACTTAGCAACGGAAGGCGGGCATCTTTTAAAATTTCGTCGCCTATTTCTTTTCCGCTTCCGATTATTAATGAAAGAACTCCTTCAGGAATTTTATTGTCGCGCAAAACTTTTTCCATCAGTTGATGAACTGCCACTGCGCAGATTGGAGTTTTGGAAGATGGTTTCCATAACACGACATCGCCGCACACCAATGCGAGCATTGCATTCCAACTCCACACTGCAACCGGAAAATTAAATGCGCTGACAACTCCGACCACACCAAGGGGATGATACTGCTCGTACATGCGGTGATTGGGGCGCTCGCTGTGCATGCTCAAACCATATAACTGGCGCGAAAGTCCGACTGCGAAATCGCAGATGTCAATCATCTCTTGTACTTCGCCGAGACCTTCCTGCAAGCTTTTTCCCATCTCGTAAGAAACTAATTGTCCGAGTGGTTCTTTATAGTTGCGCAGTTCATTTCCCATCTGGCGAACAATTTCGCCGCGCTTAGGGGCAGGAATTAATCGCCATTGTTTGAACGCGTTTTCTGCTGTTGTTAAAATTTTATCGAGGTCAGCTTTGGTTGCCTGCTTAACGGAACCAATCAGTTGCGAATCAACGGGAGAATAGGAGTGTAACACTTCGCCGTTTGTCTTGAGCCAATCAACTCCGGTACTTGCACCGGAACTGAGTTGTTTCAATTTTAATGCTTTTAAAAAATTATGATTTACAGTTTTTGATTTGGCTTTAGGTTTTGCTGGTGCTTCTATCATTTGAAATGGAAATTTTGAGGATGCAATATTAGGTTGAAAAAGTGTTTAGACGAAAGTTTAGCATGTTTTGAATGTTGAGAAAGTTCCTTAATGAGAATGGTAGAATTAATTTGAAATAAATTTTTCGCACTCCATCAACCTCGTTCTTGAAAATTCGTGTTGCGGATTGTATTGAAGTGCTGTTTCAAAATACTTTTTTGCTGCTGAATAATTTTTCTTTTGCATTTCAATTACTCCTGCATTTGCATAAGCTTCAACATAATCGGGTTTGAATTTTATTGCTTTGATATAATATTCTAAAGCAACATCATAATTATTTAGTTGAAAGAAATGATTGCCTTTGTTGAGATATGTGTTTGCAAGATTGCTGGTTGCTAACTGATGTGTTGGTTGAAGTACTAATGTTTTATTGAAATAAAATTCTGCTGAATCAAATTTTTGTAATGCGAAATAAACGGTGCCGATATTATTGTAAGCATCGGCATAAGTTGAATCGAGTTCTATTTGTTTTCTGAAAACTAACAGTGCAGAATCTTCTTTCTTTTCAGTATGAAGTTTCGCTCCCTTTTTCTGTAACACTCCTAGCAAGTTGGATTTGGCCATTGCAAAATCTTTAACCCCAATTGATTTCTGGTAATAATATTCTGAGCTATCAGTTTGGTTTATCAGGTTGTAATAAGCACCCAGGTGATTATATAAATCGGCGGTTGCGTAAACACCAATTCCTCTTTTGAATAAATGAAATGCGCTGTCGAGTTTTTCTTGTTTGATTGTTTCATCTTTTGAAGTATCAGCTTCGGTCATCAGAATGGAACCATAATTCAAAGTTGCTTTCACGCTGTTCGGAACCTTTGGTTCATCAGCAGCGAAAATTGATTTATTGCTTTTCCAATCGAAATTTCTTTCGAAAGTTTCAAATGAATAGAAACCTGTCACGATTAAAACTACAATGAAAATCGTTAGCTTTCTTTTTGTTTCGTCTTTCTGAATTTTATAAACCATAAATAATGTTCCAACCATCATCACACAAATTCCAATGGAAGGAAGAAATAAAAACCGGTCGGCGAAAGGGGCGCCTACATTGAAAAATAAATTGGAAACCAAAATGACTGGCAACAACCAAATCAATAAAAGAAGTGCATGATACTGTTTTTTGAATATGGAAATAACAATCCATACACTCATTGCCGAAAACAACAGCAGGGAAAACCAAACCTGTGGTTGCGAAAAGTTTGAATATGGAATTGCGTTGAAGGTATAGTCGTAAGATAGCGAGTATGGATAAAGTGATTTAATCAAATACAGAAAAAAAACCCAAATGATGGTTGCGAATTTTTCGGTAGTTGTTGCGAGGTGGTAGGGATTGTTCATCACATCAGTTGAAATTCTATCACCAACTGTTCCAACAAACGATGAACGAATGAATAAATAAAATACTGCAACAATGATGAATGGAAAAAGCGAAATCAAAATTCGTTTCACTGATGTTTCTTTATTCAGCCACCATGCAAGCGGCAACCAAACCAACAGTAGGATCGCCTGCTCCTTCGATAATAATGCAAGCGCAAAAGCGAACAATGCAAAAATTAAATACAGCACTTTTTTCTCTTTCAATAATTTCATCCAGAAGAAAAATGTTGAGAGAATAAAAAGCAGGCAAAGTATTTCGTCGCGGCTTTTTATGTTCGATACAACTTCAGTATGCGTTGGGTGAACAACAAATAATAGTGTACCACCAAAAATTATCAGAGGTGATAAGGAAGGGAATAAAAGATAAAGTGTAAACAACAACAGCACGCAAGTCAATGCATACAACAACACATTAATAATGTGTTCGAATGGTGCATTGCTTCCAAACAACTCGTGTTCTATTGCAAAGGTGATTAACGAAAGCGGACGATACCTTCCTCCTGTTAAATCGCTGTTACCCTTGTTGTATCCGAAGAAACTATCCTTAGTCAATAAATCAGGAATTCCGGCAATTCCTTTTTGCACAACGGCGTTTGACTGAATCACGATAATATCATCATACACATATTCGTGATTGAAAGTGTTTGCATAAATTCCGATAGCAACAAAAAATAAAACAACCGCCTGCAAATTTTTATTGCTGAGAAATTGATTGATATAGCCGTAAGGTTTTTTTTGAGAAGGGATTTTATTCACAGCGAGTAAATATAAAATGGATTAATAGGTTCAATAAGCTTATCATAAAAATTTTAAAATGATACTGATATACAATGAATCGGAAATAATTTGAATTTGTACCCGCAGTTTATCAAACTTACTTTCGCCGCACGAATGAATTTTTCAAAATCAATCTGGTTTTTAATAAAAAAAGATTTGCTCATTGAGTGGCGACAACGATATGCTTTCAATGGAATTATACTCTATCTCGCCTCAGTTGTTTTTCTCATTTATGTTTCGTTCATGGAATTGAAACCCGAAATGTGGCTCACACTTTTCTGGATTGTAATGTTGTTTACTTCAGTAAATGCTGTAGCAAAAAGTTTTTTACAGGAAGGAAGGGCGCGATGGCTTTATTATTATTCCATTGCAAGTCCGTATGCAATTATTGTAGCCAAAATGATTTACAATTTATCGTTGATGTTAATCCTCTGCATCATTGGTTTAATTATTTACAGTGTGGTGCTTGGAAATCCATTGCTGCATCCATATTATTTTTTGCTGGTTGTTATTCTCGGTAGTTTCAGTTTCTCACTCACATTCACACTCATGAGTGCACTCGCTTCAAAGGCAGGTAACAGCGCCATGATAATGCCCATACTCAGTTTCCCCATTGTGGTTCCCATTCTTTTGTTGTTAGTGAAATTATCCCGCGAAGCATTGTATGGTGGAATTTTAGAATGGCCATTAAAAGATTTTGCTTTATTGATTTCATTGGATGCAGTAATGCTGGTGATGGCAATGCTGCTGTTTCCGTTTTTGTGGAGAGACTAAAATCTGTAAACAGTTATCAGTATGCAATATGCAGTTTTGCGTTACAATAGGCTGTTAACAATAAGCATTTTTTTTGATGATAAAAATCTCTTTGATAAATCTAAGACTATCTTATTATTGCGCCGCCTTATAAATGAATACTAACAACTGGATGCGGAAATGGTGGTGGAAAGTGTTGGCAATTATGCTGATGCTTTTTACGATTGTTATAGGAATGATGGCCACAGTTCCTGCGCTTCCGATTTTACACGAAACCATACGCAATCTTTACTACCATGTTCCCATGTGGTTTGGAATGACTTTAATGTTGTTGTTCGGAATGATTTTTAGCATTAAATTTTTGCGGAACAGTAGAATGGAAGATGATATTATCGCAGCTTCTTTTACCAAGGTCGGTTTGTTGTTTGGTTGTTGCGGCATTACTACCGGAATGATTTGGGCACAAAGTACATGGGGTGTTTTTTGGAATAATGACCCGAAAGAAAATGCAGCAGCCGTTGGTTTGCTTTTATACTTTGCCTACTTCGTTTTGCGAAACAGCATGGATGACATGGATAAGCGCGCCCGTGTTTCGGCTGTAGCAAATATTATTTTCTACTTCACATTTATTCCAATCATTTTTATTGTTCCCCGCTTAACTGATTCATTGCATCCCGGCAATGGCGGCAATCCCGGGTTTAATGCCTATGATTTAGACAGCAACATGCGAATGGTTTTTTATCCTGCGGTAATCGGCTGGACTTTATTTGGTACCTGGATAACCACTGTTATTTCAAGAACCGAAATTGTTAATCGCGAACTTCATTTCAGTATGAATAATATTTCAATGAATAATTCATCAAAACAATTAGATAGTAAATTCTGATGAATACTATTCACATTTCACCTTTGACTATTCACAATTTTCCCCGGCTATGAAAAAAATAATTTCATTTCTTCTTCTTCAAATCATTACTGTTACTGCATTTGCACAGCGGCCTGATACAAATGTTGAAATGGCTGATTTAATGCGCAGCAATGGGAAAATCTATGTTGTGATTGCAGTGCTGCTTACTATTTTTGCCGGCCTTCTGCTGTTTTTAATCTCACAGGAATTGCGATTAAAGCGAATGGAAAAAAAATTAAATAACCACATTTCAAACCAAAATAATAATCAATGAAAAAAGGCGCAGCTAATCATGAATACAGTTTCTTCGGTAATGTAGAAAGGTATTTCGACAAGGCAGCAGCACACACCCAGTATCCAAAAGGTTTACTGGATCAAATCAAAGCTTGCAACAGTGTTTACCAAATGCGTTTCCCCATAAAGATTGGCGATCGTGTTGAGGTAATTGAAGCCTACCGCGTGCAACACAGTCAGCACAAGGTGCCTTGTAAAGGTGGAATTCGTTACAGCTTGGGTGTAAATCAGGATGAAGTGATGGCGCTTGCATCGCTTATGACTTACAAATGCGCCATCGTTGATGTTCCGTTTGGTGGAGCTAAAGGCGGAATTAAAATTGACCCTAAAAAATATACTGAAGATCAACTC
The DNA here is from genome assembly GCA_947474435.1 of Chitinophagaceae bacterium. GTDB lineage: Bacteria > Bacteroidota > Bacteroidia > Chitinophagales > UBA10324 > UBA10324. Next base: position 8,148 of record CANJII010000026.1, read on the forward strand.
GAAAGAATCACCCGCCGTTACACAGTGGAGTTGATGAAGAAAGGTTTCATTGGACCCGGCATTGATGTTCCTGCTCCTGATTATGGAACAGGTGAAAGAGAAATGAGTTGGATATTGGATACATATGTTGCATTCAATCCCGGACAAGTAGAAGCTTACGGATGTGTAACCGGAAAACCTGTGAGTCAGGGTGGAGTTCGTGGAAGAAAAGAAGCAACCGGTCGCGGAGTGTTTTTTGGTATTCGCGAATTGTGCAATGTGCCTGAGGATATGAAAGCACTTGGTTTAACAATTGGAATTGAAGGCAAGCGGGTAGTAGTTCAAGGTCTTGGAAATGTTGGATATCACTCTGCATTATTTTTCTGGGAAGCTGGTGCTACAATTGTTGGCTTAGCTGAAATTGATTGTGCATTATACAATGCCAAAGGTTTGGATTTGAATGATGTGATGAAGTACAAAGCTGAACACGGTTCACTCTTAACATATCCTAATGCTAAGGTGTTTAAAAATGCAGGTGCATGCTTGGAATTTGATTGCGACATTTTGGTTCCTGCTGCATTGGAAAATGTGATTACCGGAGAAAATGCTCCGCGTGTGAAAGCAAAAATTATTGCTGAAGGTGCAAACGGACCTGTAACACCTGATGCTGAAGAAATATTGTTAAAGAAAGGTTGCTACATTATTCCTGATATGTACCTGAATGCAGGTGGTGTAACCGTTTCTTATTTCGAGTGGTTGAAAAATTTATCGCATGTTCGTTTCGGCAGAATGGATAAACGATTTACTGAAAACAGTAACCTGAAATTTGTAAGCACCATCGAAAGAATTACCGGACAGAAAATTACTGATGGCGAACGCGAAGGTTTAACTCACGGTCCGGATGAAGTTGATTTGGTAAACAGCGGATTGGAAGAAACAATGATCAGCGCTTTCCACGATATCAGAAGAGTACTGAAAGGAAGCAAGAAAATAAAAGATCATCGCACTGCTGCGTTTGTAGTTTCTATAAACAAAGTTGCCGGAGCATATATGTCACTTGGCATTTGGCCATAATCAAACAAAGGAATTCGCATTGATTTTTTTTTGAAAACCCTTTCCGACAAAAATCGCCCTCAAAATGGGGGCGATTTTTTTTGTTATACATTATCTGATAAAAAATTAAACAGAATCAAAAATGAAATTGATAAAAACTGCGTTGTGTTTTGTAATAAGTATTTTGGAATTAATGAATTACTCAACCTGCAACGCTCAATCTGTTAGCGACATGGATGGCGGTTATTTTCAAATCGGAATTAATTATATAAAACCATCGAAGCCGGGATTGGCAAATTATTTAACTGAATTTTCTGATTCGTTGAATTTTCCAAAAGCATTTTCAATTGACAAAGGATATGGAATCTCTCTCGGATTTATTAATCATCACAATGCTTTTGAATTTGCAGCAGGTGGTGATTTATTATGGGGGCATCATTATCAGAATATCGGCGATACCATTTCAGGTACAGTTGCCACCACAGATATTAATTTAAATTTTGGGTTAAATGTTTTTCCGGTTCGCTGGTTTTTCATTGGAGGAAACCTGAGTATCTGTAACAGTACTGAAAAGTACAAAGCGGGTGATCAGGCATCAAATGTTATTCTTGAATCGCAAGGCGATGGCTTCAGCAATATTTTTAATGGCTATTCATTAGGAGTAAAAGGTGTGGCTGGTTTTAATTTTAATGTTTCAAAAAAAGGTAAATACAATACATACCTGCGGCTCAATGCATTTTATGAATTGGGGTTAACTGAGTTTGATTTTTATAAAACCTTTGAACACCGATTGAAATATTATAATGGAAACAGAAAAACCAAATTGGTTTATCCTGGTGTTACAATGTCGTTGCAATTTGGAACATAGCAATTTTTTGTGAGATGATTAAACGCAGGGTTCCGAAAAAGGTAACCCTGCTGAGACAAAAAATCTAAATAAATTATACCAGAGTATTTTGGTTCATGAAAATTTTTGCATCAGCAAATTGCTGACCTTCAATCATCATTCAACAAAAATATTCTTTTATGGTTAGGATGGAAATATGAAGGGAATTTTGGAATCTTGAATTCTGAAATGTATATTGTAATAGTGAATTCATGTCACTGCTTCGCTCCCAAAAAAAACATAATTATTTTACTTAACTATAAACTGTTTTCGCTTTCTCCCTCAGATTATATTCCAGACTCATCACCTGCCCGTAAGCGCCAGTTGTTCGGAGTGCAAATAAATGGCCGCGCACGGTGGTTGGCAGCAACAATGCCTTGGCAAAACAATCGGACGATTCGCAAATGGGGCCTACCACATCGTACTTGGTTTCAGCTATGTTTAACACTGGGTCTCCGACTTGATGTTCGGAGTGTTCCATCTGCTTACTGTAATCCTGCTGAGACCTAAAAGCGGCAGTAAGGTTTTCAATTTTATGATACGACTGATACAAGGCGGGGCGAATGAGTTCGGTCATGCCGGCATCGAGAATAATGAAGTCGGTTTTTTTTCCCTTTTTTACAAACAACACTTTTGAAATAAGCGCACCGCACTGCGCCACTATGGAGCGCCCCAATTCAAAATGCACCTGCTGTTGTTTTTTTATTTCGAGAAATTTATGAAACACATTGAAGTACGATTTAAAATCGGGTATAGCATTTTTATCGGGCTCGTGGTAATCAACTCCCAATCCGCCTCCCACATTGAGGTGAATGATGGTGATGTTGCGGCTGCTGAACCATTGCTGAATTTCATTTATACGGGTACACAACAAGCGGAAAGGTTCGAGGTCGCATATCTGCGAGCCGATGTGAAAATGCAAACCAATGAGTTGAATGCTTGGTGAATTCTTGATCACTTCCATTACTGCTTCGAGTTCCCAGAAATTAATTCCGAATTTATTTTCTTCGAGTCCGGTGGTGATGTAGTGATGCGTGTTGGCATTTACATTCGGATTAATGCGCAGTGCAATTCTTGCTTTTTTATGGAGCGAAGCAGCGAGTTCATTAATCACTTTTATTTCCTCCATGCTTTCGCAATTGAAACAAAAAATATCGGCAGTGAGCGATTCAATAATTTCCTTATCGGTTTTTCCTACTCCCGCAAATACAATGGATGATGGATTGAAATTATTTTTTAATGCTGCCTTTACCTCGTTGCCGCTCACACAATCGGCACCGAAACCTGCATCGCAAATAATTTTAAGTATCTGCTGGTTGGTGTTTGCTTTTAAAGCATAATGAATATGGAAATTGTGTTTTTCAGATTCGGCTTTTAATGCAGCTATTGTTCGCTTAAGTATATCCAGATCATAATAATAAAATGGAGTTTCAATGGTTTGGAATTTCTCAATTAAGGATTTGCTGAACATAAATATTTTTAAAACAATCCTTTGTTCAATGAAACCAATGCAGCTTTTTTCAAATCAGAATTCACGAGCAGTGAAATATTGTTTTCGCTTCCGCCATAAGAAATCATGCGGATGGGAATATTTTTCAATGAATCGAAAATGCGCGATGCATACCCTTGTTTATCAGCGCCGAAAGTTCCGACAATGCAAATGATGGTTTGATTTTTATCTACTTCCACCAATCCGAATTGCTGCAACTCACTTATAATTTCTTCTAAGTGTTTATCACTATCAATGGTGAGCGACACCGCAACTTCCGAAGTTGAAATCATATCAATGGGAGTTTTGTATCGCTCAAACACTTCGAACACCGCACGCAAAAATCCATAAGCGAGCAGCATGCGCGCCGATTTTATTTTTATTGCAGAGAGATTATCCTTGGCGGCAATGGCTGTTATTCTATCGGGTGCAGGTTTGTTTGAGATGATGGTTCCGGTGGCGGTTGGTTGCATGGTGTTGAGCAATCGCACCGGTATGTTTTCTTTCTTGGCAGGAAGCACACAAGTGGGATGCAAAATTTTTGCACCGAAGTAGGCTAACTCCGCTGCTTCATCAAAAGAGAGTTCAGTAACAGCGAAAGTTTTTTCTATAATGCGCGGGTCGTTGTTGTGGAGTCCGTCAATGTCAGTCCATATCTGAATTTCAGTTGCTTTCACTGCGGCGCCAATGAGGGTGGCTGTGTAATCGCTACCGCCTCGTTTCAAGTTATCAATTTCACCAAACAAATTGCGGCAGATGTAACCCTGCGTGATAAATAAATTTTCAGCTGAAAATTGTTCCAGTGTTTTTGAAATCATTTTTTTAATGAATGGAACTTCCGGTTCTTCCGTTTCATCAATGCGCATAAAATCAAGAGCAGGCAACAGCACTGAAGAAATATTTTGTTCGGTCAGATATAAATGCAGCAAGGCAGTTGATATTAATTCTCCCTGAGCAAGTATGGCTTTCTCTTCGTTCACTGTAAATAAATCGAGCGTGAATGATTTTATAAAATTCAAATGCTCAGTTAATAATTCACTTGCATTTTCAATTGAATCTTTTTTTGAAAACAATTCGGCAATTACTTTTTTATACTGAAGATCCAGATTTGAAATTTGCAATTTCAGTTTCATAAAATCTTTTGTATATAACGATGCTGAAATATCAACGAGCAAATTAGTAGTACCGCTCATGGCAGAGAGCACCACAATTTTCCGTTCACCATTATTGATTAATGGCACCAGATTTTTTATTCGCTGCGCAGAACCTACCGAGGTTCCGCCGAATTTCATGACTATCATTTTATTAATTCTTCAGATTAAAAATAATTATTGCCTGTCACAAATGTATTCAGATAGAAATAGTTTGACAATGAAAAAGGGAACTGCAAAAATCATGAATGTATATTTTGATCAATAGGTATTATCAAAATAAATCCCTCATCACCTATTCCTCGCTTGTGTCCTTTGGTTTCAATAAATAATTTGATGAACCAATATCATTCACGAATAAAAATTCACTGAATGAGAAAAAAGTAAAATAGAATTACCTCAAATCCACTACATCAACTCCCGGGTGATCTTTGGTGATGAAAGTAAAATAAGTATCAACCAATACCGGATTAGGGGTGAGTTTTACAATTTCGTAAGTGTAATGGCTTCCGTTTTTATCAAAAACTTTTGCTGAGTAAAGAGTTTTCGCTGCTTTATCAATTAACAAGCGAACTTTAAAATAAGGTTTTGTTTTGTCGTTGGGTGTCATATCTATCACCTGATAAATTTTTGCATTTATGGTCTGTTCTTCCACATATCCGCATAAAAAATTCTTTTCGTAAATAGTAAAAATCTGAGTCGGAGTTATGGCATCTTCATCGGGTTCGTAATTGTTTACCTGCACTTCATTGGCATCTTTTAAATAGGTCCAGATCTTTACATTGTCGCAAGTAATTTCCTGGTTGGCTAATTCCAGTTTGTATTTATTTCCTTTTACATAAACGGTTCCGGTTTGAGTTTCAGAAACCTTGTTGTTAGCTCCTTCAGTTTTCATGGTGAAGGTTGCCTTCACCGATGTATATGTTTTGTATTTGGCACTTACCCCGCTAAGAATAGTTGCAGCAGTTTTTGAATCGGGAATCTGACCGAACGATTTGGCAACTAAAAAAAGTGAAGTTGCGGTGAGCAGGAGTGAGGCGATTAGTTTCATGAAGGCGGCGAATTTATACTTTCTCGCCGAGGTTATTCAAGAACTGTTCCAATGCGTAACTATCCTTAATTAATACTTCGCGTGCCTTGCTGCCTTGATTTGGGCCAACCACTCCGGCTTGTTCCAACTGATCCATTAATCTTCCGGCGCGATTGTATCCCAATTTCATGCGGCGTTGTATTAACGAAGTGGAACCTTGCTGGTGCATCACTATCAATCGGGCTGCTTCTTCAAACATTTCATCTTTTTCATCAGCATCAAATGCATCATCGCCACCTTCCGCTTCTGCATCTACCACTTCAGGTAATAAATGAGCATCCGGATAACCTTGTTGTTGACCAATGAATTCAGTAACTTTTTCAACTTCAGGAGTATCAATAAATGCGCATTGCAAACGAATGACTTCGCCGTTAATTGAAATCAACATATCACCACGACCAATCAACTGATCTGCTCCACCTGTATCTAAAATAGTTCTTGAATCAATTTTAGAAGAAACTTTAAAGGCAATCCGTGCAGGGAAGTTTGCTTTAATTGTTCCGGTAATAATATTTACTGAAGGTCGCTGGGTGGCAATGATTAAATGAATTCCGATTGCTCTTGCTAACTGAGCTAATCGTGCAATGGGTGTTTCAATTTCTTTTCCGGCGGTCATAATCAAATCGGCAAATTCATCAATCACTAAAACTATATAGGGAAGAAAGCGATGACCTTTATTCGGATTCAACCGGCGTGAAATAAATTTCTCGTTGTATTCTTTTAAATTCCGGCAACCTGCTTCCTTCAGTAAATTGTATCGCATATCCATTTCAATGCATAAGGCGGTAAGTGTATTAATTACTTTCTTGGTGTCAACAATAATGGGTTCTTCTTCGCCCGGAAGTTTTGCCAGAAAATGTTTTTCAATGATGCTGTATAAACTCAACTCCACTTTTTTCGGATCAACCAAAACAAATTTTAATTGCGATGGATGTTTTTTATAAAGCAATGAAACAAGCAACGCATTTATACCAACTGATTTTCCCTGGCCGGTGGCACCCGCCATTAAAAGGTGCGGCATCTTTGATAAATCAGCAATAAAAATTTCGTTGCTGATTGTTTTACCAAGCGCAATGGGTAAGTCATAAGTGGTGTTCTGAAATTTTTCAGAAGCAAGCAAGGTTCGCATGCTCACTACTTCTTTATTGATGTTTGGAACTTCAATTCCTATGGTTCCTTTACCCGGAATAGGTGCAATGATGCGGATGCCAAGCGCCGCTAAACTCAGTGCAATATCATCTTCCAGATTTTTTATTTTGCTGATGCGAACTCCCGGAGCCGGAATAATTTCATACAAAGTTACAGTTGGACCTACTGTTGCTTTTATCTTTTGAATTTCAATTCCATAATTCTGTAATGTGCCGATGATCTGGTTTTTATTCCGCTCTAATTCCTCCGTGTCAATTTTAATTTTTTCACTTCCATAAACTTCCAGTAAATCCAATTCGGGATATTTATAATTACTAAGGTCAAGAGTCGGGTCGTACAAGCCGAGCGGAACATTTTCAATTTCTTCTGCTGCTTCTTCTACCGGAGTTTCTACAATATCCAATTCTAAATCTTCATCGTAATCAGGATTAAAAGGTTCTTCTGTTTCAGTTTCTGTTTCCTGATTTATTTCCAATTCCTGAGATGAAACAACCGGCTCGGCAGTATAACTATTTGACAATGAAAATTCATTGGAGGGTTCTTCTTTCTTTTTGTTTGATGTTTCGCTGAATGCAGGTGTTACTTGAGTTGGAACAATCGTGAACGCATTTGATTTATCAACTGTAACAATAGAATGTCGGAGTGAATCATCATTTTGCTCAACAGCGGTTTGTTTTTCTTCTTTCTTAAAATTAAAATTGAAAACAGCCACGAGGTACCCAAGTATTGCGAACGAAAGCAAAGTTCCGGTTCCTATTTGCCCGAGGTATCCTAACAGAATGTCGTTGATGTAAATACCGAATGCTCCGCCAAACGGAAAAGTTTTATTCTGAAAAATAAATGAGAGTGACGGTGCCAGAATAAGTGTGAGTGAAAAACAATGTTTGAATATTCTTACAGTTGGTAATATTTTATTCATCAGCAATCGATTCACTCCGTATGAAAAAATAAATGGCAAACTGAGAAATGCAGTTAATCCATATCCGTTCCAGATGAACAAATGCGAAACATAAGCACCGAGTTTCCCCATGTGATTTCCGGCTTTAATGGTTTCATCAAAAAATATGGTCCAGCTAAAAGGATATATGGTTGAACGGTCGGTTGCACCTGTGAAAAAATAGGAGATAAATGAAACGGCAAGAAATACTGTGAATAACAAAAGGAATAATCCGCTTAATTTTTTAAACCGATCGCTTCGTAGAAACAGAATTGCCTGCGCGAATGATGAAGGAGTTTTTTCTTTTTTCTCTTTTGTTTTTTTCTCCTTTTCGTCAGCAGGTTTTTTTTCGCGGGTTGTTTTTTTCTTTATTGGTTTAGGCGCAATTGTTTCTTCGGCTTCTTCTTCTTCCTCTGTAATTTCTTCTTCTGTTTCGGCTAACTCAACAAATTGATCATCTATATCTAAATCAATTTCTTCTTTCTTGGGTTTTAATCGGTTGGAGGTTCTTTCAGCCATAGCGTAAAATGGTTACAATTATTCAGGTTGAAATGTATAACGATGCATTGTGCTGAATGGTATATGGTTTCAACAACCAATAAAGTAAGTGTCTAATAGGAAATTTATAGAATGATTCGTTGATCCATTTTTATAAAAGGTTGATTTTATCCAGAAAAATAATTCTGCGTATCGCTTGAGCTCATAATGATTTTTTGTTGATTATCAGAATGTAAATACTTCAATTAAATTTGAGTGTGATTGAATTTTCAAAAAACAGAAAGAGAAACAGTTTTGGTTTTATTGTAATACTTGCATTGTTGATTTTTTTCGGATGTAAAAAGAAAGAAACAACTCCACCGGCATTTGAAATAAAAGGAAACTGGAAGGTTGGTTATTATCATATTGGAATTGTGGATCACACCAATGACTTCAGCGGTTATTCATTTGTATTTAATAACGACAGTTCAATTATAGCGACCCATAATAGTATTAATGAAACCGGTACCTGGTCATATAATTCTTCAACCATTCAATTTGTAATTACAATTGGTACAGGTGCACCATTAATTGAAATCAGCAAGAACTGGTTGTTGATTTTAAAATCAGAAGGTGAATTAATTTTTGATGAAGACTCAACTACTAATGATGAGGAGTTGCATTTCATCAGGAATTAAAATCAGAAAAATATTTTCACTGCTTCAATATATAAATTTTTCCGCAGGTAACGGATTTATTTTCCGTTTCAATTCTATAAAAATAAATTCCATTGTTGAGTAAATCGGTTTTGAATTCAAGCGTATTTTTTGATTCAGATAGCAATGAGTGCATCCAGCGTTTTCCATTTATGTCAAACAAACTGAAGTAATGTTTTTTACCTGTTTCGAAATCGTAACTCAATGTAAAATGATCTGTTGCAGGATTCGGGTATAAAGAAATTTTATTTCCGGCTGTATTTATTTCTTTCACTTCATCATTCAATGCAGCGTAGTAATATACACTTCTAAGATACAACGAATCGTACCCTAGCCCAACATAGGCGCGTGTAGAAAATGAAAATGCAACAGCCCCGCTTCGTCCAGCTGCCGGAAATGAATCGAATGGCATCCACGAATCAGTAAGTGTATCATACTGCATAAAATCATTACAATAATGATTGAGTGTATCGTAACCCAATCCAACAATTCCTTTTCCGTTTAATGTAAATGCAACACAGCCACTTCGAGGTGTTCCTGTAAAATCAGTTTTCTGTATCCATGAATCATTCACTGCATCATATTGCCAGCAACCATTTGTCAATTCACCTTTATCGCCATTCACAATAAATGCCTTGTTATCCAACACAAAAACCGAAGCTGATTTTCTTTCAGCTCCATTGAAATCATTTTTCGGTGTCCATGAGTTAGTTGTGTCGCTGTATTGCCATAAATCTTTTTTTAACCCTGTGGCTGAATATCCCAAACCAACATAACCTTTGTTGAAAACGGTAAATGCAACTGCTGAATGCCGGGCATCTCCCGGCATACTTGCAACCTGACTCCAGGTATTATTAAGTGAATTGTATTTCCAGAAATCGTTGGAGAAAGTACTAAGTCCTGTTCCGGTGCCCACATAACCATTGTTGCCAATAACAAAACTAACGGCTGCACAACGCGGGAATCCATGAAAATCAGGAGCATTGTACCATTGATGAGAGTAATTATTAAAAATGTAAAACGATTTTTTTAAATCAACACCATCGTATCCTAAGCCAACAAATGCCTGTTCGCCAATAACAAAAACAGTTGATGCACTTCGGCCTGTATTTGGAAAATAGGGTGCAGCTATCCAAAGCGGAAGCGCATCTGAGTATATTGAACAACATATCAAAAGTATAATTGAACAGTAAAAATTTCTCACAGAATGATTATTTTTTGAACTGCTGATTGAGCAAAATATGAGTCAGATATTAACTGAATAAAATATTCGCCGCGTTTAAAATTTTCAGATGAAAAGAAAATGCTGTTGTCGATGCGAGATATTTTATCAATAAGTTTTCCTGATGAATCAAATATTTTTATTTCATAATTGCCAGGTGGAATTCCATTTAAACCAATAGATGAATTGGCAGTTATTATATTGGGGTAAACATAAAAATTTGATGATGCTGTGACATTCAAAATAGAGGTTGGTGGTTCAAGATATTTGAGTTTCCATAAATCGCGTTTGGTTCCAGTTTCTGATTTACCACAAGTAAGATATCCATTTTCACCAATTGAAAATGCAGTAGCAGCTCTTCGTGCATCGCCCGGAAATTGATTGACATAACTCCATTGATTGGTAAATGAATTATAAAACCAAAAATCATTTTTATATCCACCATCAGTTCCTGTTCCAACAAATCCTAAAGTGTCAATAGTAAATGCAACTGCTGCAATACGCGGCGTGCCTGGAAAGTTTTGTTTTTGAGACCATGAATCTAAAGCTGCATCGTACTCCCATAAATCATTATAGAAATAATTATCGTCGCTGCCTGTAGTCAGATATGCCTTGCTGCCTATTGAAAATGCTACAGCACCATTTCGTCCACCAAAATTCGGGAAGCTCATTTTTTGAATCCATGTGTCAAGTGCAGGATCATACATCCATGTTTCGTAAGTCGGATAACCCCACACTCTTCCGGTTGAAACAAATCCTTTTCCACCAACAGAAAATGCGGTGGCTTTAAAAACCCCATATGATAAACCACTTCCCATTGAATCAATTTGCAACCAGTTGTTCAGATATGCATCGTACCGATAAAAATCCGCCATAATTGTTCCCCATGCCGATGAATCATTTATTCCGGTTCCAACATATGCAAAACTATCAATGACAAAAGCAACTGCATCGCGACGGGCAGTTCCTGGAAAATCAGCAACCTGAGACCACGAATCGGTTAATGTATCATACTTCCAGAAATCAGTTCGAACCATGTTTAATGAATCTAATCCGGTTCCAACATAGCCATTGCCGTTTATTGAAAATGCTACCGCCCGATCGCGTTTATTTCCGGATGGGAGAGAAGTTTTTTTTATCCAAATCCATTGAGCGCTTGCAAATTGAACTGTGCTTAATAGCAGCGTAAAAACAAAAAACTTTTTTAAAATTAAATTCATAGCAAAATAATTTTTCCTGTTTGAATTTTATTTCCATGAACAGAAACCGAAAAAAAATAAATACCACTCAGTAGATTTTTTCGATCGAACAGATAATTATTCTGGATATTTTTTTCCTCATAAACTTTTGTGCCTGAAACAGTAAACAATGCGAAATCAACCGGAGAAACTTTTATTCGAAAGTTTGCAGAATTTGAAATCGGATTTGGGAAAATTTCAATTGCATTAGATGCGGCGAGTTCATCAGTTGTTTCAATTCCTGTTGTATCGATAAATGGTATGTAATAATAAAATTCCCAGAAATCTTTCAGATTGGTTCCATTGGTACCGGTTCCACAGTATCCTTTGTTTCCGATATTAAATCCCGGAACATAATGCCGCCGTGAACCCGGAAATTCAGTAAGCGTGTCCCAAATATTTGTTTGTGGATTGTATTCGTAAAAATCTTTAAAATCGCTGTAGCCATAATCGCAACCTAAACCAATAAAACCTTTTCCGTTACATGAAAATCCGGTTGCGCCAAATCTTGCCAACCCTGGAAATGGAGATTGCGGAATCCATGAATTTATGGAAGGATGAAAAGACATTAGTTGTGAAGGATAAGTGTATTCACCGGTGCAAACATATCCGACCGTATCAATTACAAACGATGCGGAATAAAAAGGTACAGCCGAAGGATAATTTGCTTTTGTTAACCACACATTTGTTAGCGGATCGTATTCATACCAATCAGAATAATAACCTAAACCGAGATATCCTTTTCCATTAATTGAAAATCCGGTGGCGCCATCGCGGGCAACGCCCGGCATTGGTGCTTTTTGTGTCCATGTATTTAATACAGGATTGTATTCCCACAAATCGTTGTAATCAACATAAGCTGCTGAGGTTCCAGTACCTGCATATCCTTTGTTGCCAATTGAAAAACCAACTGCACCAAATCGTGTTCCCCCGCCAAAGTCAGCTTTTTGCGCCCAAGAGTTTGTAGTTTTATCAAACTCCCAAAAATCAGGATAGGCAATATTTACTCCTCCCGCATTTACATGTCCTAATCCCATGTATCCTTTATCGCCAATTGAAAATCCGATTGCTCTGTGTCGGGCAAGTGGAGGAAATTCTGCTTTCTGTACCCAAACATAATATCCGGTAGTATCAGCAAATGTTTGCAACGAGGAAGCAATGAAGAGGAAGAAGAAAATTTTTTTCATTGAAGTTATTTAAAGGTGATTCCCAAACTGTCCAGTTCATTGATGGTAATTGTCGGGGGCATTATATTGTTTTGAATTTTATAACAAACAAATGAGGCCGCAATTTTTGCTTCGTCTTCAGTTTTAAAATATTGATTTCCATTAACCGCAGGAATACTTGATTGATGAATGTATCTTTGATCATTCATTAAAATATCATAACCAAAACCTGCTGATTTTTCTGTTGAATCATTAATAAATACTTTGAATGAAATATTTTTTTCGGCACTTGATTCTGTCCATGCTGAATCAAGTGTTGATTTAATTTCAGAAACAGAATTATTTTCGGATGAAGAATTACAGGAATAGAAAAAAACAAATATTATGACCGGAATTAATTTTGATTTTTTACTTAACTTCATATTCAAAATTCAACAGGGTTAAATTGAATCGTGAAATTAAATAGTTTTTACTAACGGGCTCGATGTTTCAGCAAATAAAAAAGCTGAATCTTACTCTTCCCTAATAACCGTAAATTTTCCGGTCAACATTTTATATGGAGTTTTTATTCTGATGATATAATTTCCACTCATGAGGTTTGAAGTATTCAGGAATATTCTTTTTGTGTCTGCCGATAAGTTTTCATTGAAAATAATTTTTCCGTTTATAGAATAAATTTCAATTGAACTTTGGCGGAAAGAATTATTCAAATCAATATTTAAATAATTACTTGCAGGATTCGGATATGCAAAAAGTGAATTCGATTCAATAAAATTCTGAACGAAAGTGGTATCAATAATCACCGTGTCTTCAATGGTAATTTTATATCCTAATCTTCCCATATAAATATCATCAACACCTGCCGATGGAATGTATAAGCTGTCGGTTTCTCCTGTATCAATTACACAATAAAGTGTGTAATAACCTGCTGTGTAAACATGACCTGAATCATCTAAAGTTATTGCATTTAATCCATCAATAAATGAACTAAGACTTCCGCGAACCCAGTGAAGAACACCTGAGTCAGTATATGCAGCAACAAAAAAATTCTTTGCAGGTAAGGATGAAAAAGTATCAGCGCCTTCGCCAAAAACAGGTGAATTAATTCCTGAATATTTTCCGCATAAATAAATTAATGAATCATCATGAATAATTTGAGTGGAAGTAATTGAACCTGATATGTTGTAACCGGAATTTTTTGCAAAAATTAAATTTCCATTGGATTGATAGGTGCAAATAAAATTTTCGTTTCCGGGATTCACTGAATTTAAAACAATGCTTCCCGAATCGTTCCCGAAATATCCACTATTGGCATATGTACCTGTAAGTAAAATTTCATTTGTACCGTTTACATCTGCTCCGTGCAGGTAATCATTTCCTGTACCACCAATGAATTGCCACCAAACTCTTTGTATTTCAACTGAATCCCAATGAAATTTTATCAGGTAAATATTTGTGAGACCTCCTGCATTGCTGAGTTGTGCAGTATCCGGTAATGTTCCAATAATTGGTTTGCCATAATAATTTCCTGAAAAATAAAAGTTCTGTTGTTCATCTGCCGAAATTCCGATTGGAACTACCTGCGAAGTGTTTTTAATCAGATCAGATAAAAACTGCAATTGGCCAGAAGTGTTATAAATAGCAGACCATACATGCCATGTGAAATCGTTTGATAATGTATCAGAAGAATTAGCGGTTGTTGTTATTAATTGTGAAAACCGAGAGCCCTGAATAATAATAGTTTCATCAGTTATGCAGGAGGCAATTTTTTCATCTTCAATGGCACCTATATTATTAGCCCAAATGAATATTGCATTTATATCAAACTTCGCTATAAAAATATCCCGACTGCCATAAGATGTGAATGAATCGGTTGAAGAAGTAAATGATATATTTCCACCATCAATAATATCACCGAAATAACCAGTAATAATTATGTTGCCCGTACTGTCTTCAAAAATTTTTTGCGGCTCAATCCCATAACTTGCAGAGGCAACTTTTTTCGCCCAGATCAAATTGCCATTCAAATTATATTTTGCTATAAACAAACCAAATCCTATAACGCCAAGTGTTGTGCTTTCAAATATCACTGTATCCTGAAAAAAACCAGTGACTAATAAATTTCCATCGTGAGTATAAGTCATTGCATTTGCTCGATCGCTGTTGGTTCCACCGGCTGTTGAAGCCCAGTTCCAATAAGGTGCCTGAGCATTTGATTGAATAGAAAACAAGATAAATAACAAACTCAGTAATATGTAAAATGATGATTTCATGATTTTTTTGATTAGCAAACAAACAGAATGAAGTAAAGTTAACTGATAACTTTTTTAATACTAATATTTCAGGAAGATACAAAGTGGAAAACAAAAAAGTCATTGCAGATTTTTATGCAATGGCTTTTTAGTCTTCATCTATTTATTGCAAAACTATTTGTTTCGAGTCAATTGCATTTTCTCCAATGAGACGAATCATGTAAACTCCTTTCGAAACCTCATTCGGGAATTGAATATTCAAGGTGCTTTCTCCGTTAATATTTTTTGTCAGAATAGTTTGTCCCAGAATATTTTCAATTTTTAATGTTGTGAAATTTTCAGGGTTTGAAATTTCCACAACAAATGCGCCATCAGTCGGATTCGGGTAAACACTGAAGTTCGTTTCCATTTCACTTCCATCCAATCTGCAATTGAATGTTATAGCTTTAGTTCGGTAAGAACTTGAGCCACATGCATTATTTGAACGGACTCTTACATTTCCTGTGGAGCCTCCGAAATTAACTGTTACACTTGTTGCAGTAGTTGTGAGGGTGGTACTTGCAGAAGTAGTAACACCATCAGAAATATGTCCGCCTGTCGGACAAGTCCAGGTGTAAGAAACAGCACCTGCAACTGCAACTGTTGAATATGGAACACCAAATTGATTCGCACACGCAGTAGCTGAACCTGTTATTGAAGCTGGTATTGATGAAATTGCATTTATAGTTAAAGTACGCTGAGCACTAATTCCGCAAGCATTACCCGCGGTAACACGAATTTGCCCGGTACTGTAGGCAGGAAGGAAATTAGCAGTTACACCATTCAATCCTTGTCCGCTTGCAATGGATGCATTCGCAACGCTGAAAGTCCAGTTGTATGTAATGCCTGCAACATTGGTTACTGAATATGGAACTCCTGAGCTTCCACAAACTCCGGCTGAAAGGCCTGTTATTGTACTTGGTGTTGCAGGAGTATTGCGAGTAATAGTAAGAGTTCGTGAAGTACTTGTTCCACATGCGTTATTTGAAACAACACTCAATGTTCCAGATGCTGTAAATGTTGCTGTGTAACTTACCACAACTGTAACAGTTCCCTGACCACTTGTTACAACTCCTCCTGTAGGTGGAGTCCATGTATATGAAGTTGCTCCTGAAATTGCAACAATTGAATAAGTTTTTGAATCGCCAGGACAAACTTTTGTGTTGCCACCAGTTGCAGTAATTGTTCCGGGTCTTCCAGGAAGTGTACAACTTACAACAGTTGTTTGTTGTGATGATGAATTACTGCATCCATTTGCATTTGTGTATAAATAGGTAATTGTATAAGGTCCGCCTGCTCCTGCAGTGGCAGGAGTGAATGTGTTGCCTGAAATTCCGGGTCCACTAAAGGTTCCTCCTGATGGAGATCCTGTGAGTGTTGCAGCAGCTGCAGTTACATTGTAACTGCTTGCTAATCCTGAAAAGGAAACAACAGACAAAGGATTAACCGTTACAGTAATGTGATTTGATTCAACACTTCCACAAGAATTAGAAGTAGTTGTGAAATAATCACCTGATGTAGTCGCTGTTAAAGTTGCTGTTGTTCCACCACCAATGCTCCATGTTCCGCCAGTTGAATTTCCACTGAGTAAAATATTTCCTCCAGAACAGAAAGTGGTTGGACCTCCTGCTGTGATTACAGATGGAGTTGGATTAGGATTAACTGTTACAGTAATGTGATTTGATTCAACACTTCCACAAGAATTAGAAGTAGTTGTAAAATAATCTCCGGTAGTCGAAGCAGCTAAAGTTGCAGTTGTTCCGCCAACCACGCTCCATATTCCACTTGTTGAATTTCCGCTGAGTAAAACATTTCCACCAGAACAGAAAGAAGTTGGACCGCCTGCTGTGATTACAGATGGAGTTGGATTAGGATTAACTGTTACAGTAATGTGATTGGAAGTTGTGTTTCCGCAAGAATTTGTTGTTGTAACAAAATAATCTCCGGTAGTCGAAGCAGTTAAAGTTGCAGTTGTTCCGCCACCCACACTCCATATTCCACTTGTTGAATTTCCGCTGAGTAAAACATTTCCACCAGAACAGAATGTTGTTGGACCACCAGCTGAGATTACTGATGCAGTTGGATTTGGATTAACTGTTACAGTAATGTGATTCGAAGTTGTGCTTCCGCAAGAATTTGTTGTTGTAACAAAATAATCACCGGCAATTGTTGCAGTTAATGTTGCGGTAGTTCCGCCACCCACACTCCAGGTTCCGCCTGTTGAGTTTCCGCTGAGTAAAACATTTCCACCAGAACAAAATGTTGTTGGACCACCAGCTGAGATTACTGATGCAGTTGGTAAAGAATTAACTGTTACAGTAATGTGATTTGATGTTGTGCTTCCGCAGGAATTTGTTGTTGTTACAAAATAATCACCGGCAGTTGTTGCAGTTAAAGTTGAGGTAGTTCCGCCACCAACACTCCAGGTTCCGCCTGTTGAGTTTCCGCTTAGTAAAACATTTCCACCAGAACAGAATGTTGTTGGACCACCAGCTGAGATTACTGATGCAGTTGGATTTGGATTAACTGTTACAGTAATGTGATTCGATTGAACACTTCCGCATGAATTAGAAGTAGTGGTGAAATAATCTCCGGCAGTTGTTGCTGTTAAAGTTGCAGTTGTTCCGCCACCAATGCTCCAGGTTCCACCTGTTGAGTTTCCACTGAGTAAAACATTTCCACTTTGACAGAAAGTTGTTGGTCCGCCTGCTGTAATTACTGATGCAGTTGGATTTGGATTAACTGTTACAGTAATGTGATTGGAAATTAAAACTCCGCACGCAGAAGCATTTGTAACATAGTAATCGCCACTCGCTATTGCTAAAAGAGTTTGTGTTGTTCCACCGCCAATGCTCCATGTTCCGGCATTGGTGTTTCCACTAAGCAAAACACTTCCACCAGAACAGAAAGTAGTTGGTCCGCCGGCGGTTATTGTTGCTGCTGTTCCTGATGCAGGATTTACAACTACTGTTACACTTTGTGTGTTGCTGCAAGTTCCTCCTATTATTGTATAAGTATAAACCACACTCACAGGACTTCCGGTAGTGTTGATTAAAACTTCATTCGGATTTGTTGATTGCGGAGTTGTAATCGCTGCATTGCTGATGCCTGCAACCGCAGCGCGTGTCCATGTAAATGTTACACCACTTGTTGTACTGGTTGGTGTGTATGTGAAAGCATTTCCACTGCAAATTGCGGCTGGTGTTAATGTGCTGCTTAGCGAAGGTGTTGGTGTAAATGAAACCGGATCAGAACTGATTCCATTTGCAACTACCACCAATGAATAGGTTCCGGCAGGCAAACCGGCAGGTGTTGTAAACTGAACTGAATCAGGTAAATTTCCACGCATAACACCAGTGCTGTTCCAGTTAGCTGTTCGAGCATAATAAACATTAGCCCCTGATGTTAAACGGACAATAGGATAATTGCTTGACATCTGCCAGTCATCACCATACGATGCACCTTGAGAAATGCCATTGAACTTTGTTCCGAAAGCTTTAAATGTTGTACAAGTAGTTTGCTTGATTGCACTAATTGTCGGTTTTCCTGATGCAACCGGATTTCCAACCGGAGTATAAACATAGTATTGAGATGCACCTGCGTTTTGCTGAATCGAATATAAAACTGTTCCATCCGGTAAGTCAACAAAATTTGTGATGTAGCATGAAATCGGAAGTGAGGTTCCTCCTCCCGGTACACCGATTTGGGTAAAGGTGTTTGTGAGATAATCGAACTCATAAAATTTTGTTGGTGAAGGAAAATGATTTGCTGAAGTAGGAATTGGTGAAACTGTACAAATAATTTTTCCGTTTGCCATCATTGCCATTGGAGCATCAGGAGTTCCTTGTGCCCCTGGAATATCAGGGCCCGCATTCCATACTCCCGGACTTGTAGTGCCCGAAGGAGTGTAGTAAGCAGTATGCCCAAGTGCACCGAGAAAAAATGCCCGACCATCAGGAAGGAGTAATGCGCCTCCGGTTTCATCACCAAACGGATCGTACAATGAAACAGGTAAAGCTGCATCCTGCACCCATGTATTTGTAGCAGGAATATATCTTTCAGAACTTGTTGAAAGACGATCAACATAAAGCACACTGTTATCAGGTAATTTCAACCATGCAGATTCGTTATGAATACCAAAAGCTGTTGGCCCGGTTGTGTAACTGTTTGTTGATGGAGTATAAATATTTGTACCTGTTAAACTTCCCGCAACCAATGCCTGTAACACTCTTCCGTCCTCAAGAATTTCTGAGTTTGCATCGCTCACATTTCCCGAAGGATTATTTGCTGTAGCTGTCCATGTATTTGTCAACGGATTATAAACTTCACCTTTTGCCAATCCGGCTCCATACTCGCCACCTGCAACATATACACGACCATCCTTTAAAATTTGTGAAGAATAAAACAATCGGGTACTAATCATGGGTGCAATGGATGACCAAGTTCCATTTACATAACTGCCATTTGCATTCGGAGTTAACTTGTCATAAATATTTCCATAACCATCTGCTCCTCCTCCTGTTGATTTACATAAAACTGTACCGTCAGAAAGCAAAAGCATTCCACCACCACTTGGGTGGGGTGCTAAAGTTGCCACAGGAGTCCATGTTCCTATTTGCGAAATGGTTTGTGTTCCGGCAGGGCATGTAACAGTTGGCGTGCGTGCCCCCATTGTTCCTGATCCGATAAGTTGTGTACAACATCCAGATAAAATATCACCGAACCCTGCATTGGCAGTAATGTCGTAAGTAATCCAGAAATAATTAATTCCTTCAGAAAGTGAAACCGAACCTGTAACAGTGTATGTGCCGTTCGGATTATTTGCAGTAGCTCCGAATTGAGTGGCTGATGAAAATGTATTACTGATTCCGGTGTAATAAACTTTTGCATTAGTAATATCAGTAGCAGGATTTGTGCAACCCGCCGTTGAAAGTGTTACACTTGTTAAATTGAGTGGTGTAGTAGTTCCACTTGTTACAACCTGAACCTGCAATATCTGATTGCCGGTTGTGTTTCGTGAAACTGCTGCTCCATTATTCAGATAGATGGTTGTGCTTGAGGTGTATGACATTGGTAAAACTGCACCGGGAGTCCATGTGTATGTTAATCCTGCAGCCGGAAAATTTGTTGACGACATATTGCAAACTGCAGTTAATGCTGCGCCCGCAATTGATGTTGCCCATGTGTTTGTTCCGTTTGTAACACTTCGGATATTGAAATCTGAAGCTGAACCTCCAAGCAACCCAATATTTCCAGACTCAGTTGAAACATCGGCACATGTATTCGCGCCAGTAGTTGTTGCATCAGTAGTTGGTCCCCAAACCACTTGCACAGTATTACTGGTTTCATTTAGAATAATCTGAAATGTCCAATGGTTAGCACTTGCATTATTGTAGTGATCGCAATCAGTCCATTGAATAACAAATTGTCGGTTAGGCGCTGTTCCTCTCGAACCATAAATAATGGTTGAAGTAGCAGAAGCATTAACCAAATCAGTTCCATATCCTGCAATGGAATTCAAACCTGCTGCCTGCAATCCGCAATAAACAGTTGACGAGGCAGGCACAGAACCCATTGTAATAAATCCATTTGTGCAAACTCCTAATGAAGTATAAGCGGTTCCATTATAAGTGAAAGTAAATGGAATGGTGAGTAAGGTTGAAACACCATCATCCCATGTACCAGTGAATAAAGTGGTGCCGGTTATAGCTGTATAGTTAGTGGTGGAAGATGAAAAAGTGTAACCTGAAACGAATGCTTTTGCAGGAAGAAAAGCAGAAAGAATTATCATCAAAGCAAAAAAGAATTTCACTGATGATCGTTGGGAGTAATTGTTTTTTTTCATGGGTTGGTTTGATGGTGCAATATCATTAAAGAATGTGTATTTTCTATTAATGAAATCTGCAATTTTGATTTAGAGGTTACCTTTTTAACGATCGGCTTTAAACTTTTATAAAGGAATGAGAAAAATTGAATAAAAAATCCCGACAAGCGATAAAAACATATCTGTTGTCCGGATTCAATTCTGAAGTTTAATTCAGAAATAATTTTTTTTGAAAAATTATTCTTTTACAAATTGCTTCATAATAAAACTTCCATCACTTAATTGAACCGAAATAATATAAACACCAGCTGGTATTTTACTTACTTTAATCTTCATTTCATATTTATTATTGAAAGTAATTGAAGTTGAAATTATTCTACCTAAAACATCCGTTATTTCAATTAAGCCGGATTGATTTTGATGGCTGGAAATAACGAGTTCATCAGCAACAGGATTAGGATAAATTTTTATTGCTTCATTAGTTTCGGTATTTTTTATTCCGGAAGCAACTCCAACAGTCAACGGACTTTTTACAATACATCCATTGCTGTCAGTTACCATGTATAAATATTCTCCGGGTAATAAATTGCTGGTTGTAGCTGTTGAATCATTATTATTCCAGTTTATCTCATATGGCGGAACTCCTCCCGAAACCACTATAGTTATGGAGCCATCAGCACAAGTAATACATGAAGCATCGGTAATAAAAGTATCCACAACAATTTGAGGCGGACTGGAAATAGTAACACTATCGGTTACAGTGGTTCCATTGGCATCTGTTATTGTTACTGCATAAACTCCAACACATAAATCGGTTGTGGCAGTAGTTGTATCACCATTGCTCCACAAAAAAGAATATGGAAAAGTACCACCTGATACACTGGCATCTGCAATGCCCGAACATGTTTCAAAGCAATCGGAGTTGGTTCCGAAAATATCTACTGTTAAACTGAATCCTGCTTCAACTATGCAATTATTATTGATGACAGGAGTTAGTTCTTCATCAAACAACATCCCATCTGTAATCCACAAACTATTAGGCTGACATGGATGAGGTTGTCCTATAGTTGTTGGTACTCCAACAGCTTTGATTGACATATCTAATAAACCACCTGTGTTAAAGAAATACAAAGCATAATAATTGGACCCAGAAGGAATAAGCATTGAATCACCAGTAGCAAGGGTGTCATTACCTGGAAAAATGTAAACCGAATCAAATGGAGCTGAATTGACATAGAGATAATAGTCAACTCCTGAAACAGTACTGCCACTAATAATAAAATGCTGGTCGGCTGTTGGAAAACAATAGTTGCTATGAAACATGTTTGATGTTAAAACCATGTTAACCGGAGTTCCAACCTGCCAGTTTTGAGATTTTGAAATATGAGGTGATAGCAGAATGAATGTAAAAAGTAAGATTGAATGGAGTAATGTAATTGATGTTTTCATATTGAATTTTTTTGCGAATGTAAATAAATATGCAGGTGATGAAAATTGATATAAATCAGCAATTACAAACTCACCATAAACTGTTTTAAAGCACTATCATCTTTTATGCTTCTGCATAAAGTTGCAGGCATTGATTTTTCTAAGTTGTTTTTTTTCTGAATGTATGAACTTGTATTATGCGTTGCGGTATTTTCTTTTTCTGATTTCGTAATGCTTTTGTTATCTAATGCTTCAGTTTGTTTCGTTATTTCGGTTTTAACATAAATTGTGTCGGTTAAATATTTATAAACGATTCGCTCGTTTGTGACGGAAGAATAATCAGATAAAAAATAAACCGAAGTCAGAAATAAAAACACCATGAAGACCGCAGCAATGGGTTGGTACAATGGAACTTTCAAATACAAAAAACGCAATTTGTTTTTTTTATTTTCTGCAGTTGAATGATGGGCATCAAATGCAGTTATTAATTTGTTTTTAAGATTTTCAGTTGGTGAAATTGAATTCTCCTGTATGGTAGAATTCAGATTGTGATGCAATTCAAATAATTGACTGTATTCTTCTTTATCCATTTCGGCAAGTACAACAGATTTTTCATCCTGCGAAAGAAATTCATAATTTTTTGAACCGAGCAAGTCAATTATTTTTTCTGATGGATTTATTTCTTTCATATTGAATTGAAGTTTTTAATTGGTTGGATTGTAAACACTCAACTGATTAGCCATTTTTTTCAGCAGATAAAACAAGCGTGATTTAACTGTTCCTTCAGCTAAACCAACAATGCTGCTGATTTGCGGAATGCTTAATTCTTCATGAAACCTCAGCAGCAAAATGGTTTTGTTTTCCTCATCCATTTCGCCGATGAGTTTATTCAGTTCGTGTTTGAAATTTCTTTTATCAATGTTTTCATTTTGAATAGCCGGCGAAATAAAATCCGGAATAAAATTTAAAGCAATCAATTGTTTTCTGTTTAATTGATTTCTCATTTCGTTTCGACAAAGGTTTATCGCGATTGTATAAATCCAGGTAGAAAATTTCCGTGTCACATCAAACCGATCGTGCGATTCCATAACTTTTATAAATACATCATGCAAAAAGTCTTCGGCTTTTTCCCTGTCATTTACTAACCGGAAAATAAAATTGAATAATCGTTTGTGATACCGGTCATACAATTCTTCAAAGCACTGCCGGTCGCCATTCTGAATGCGAGCCATCAATTCTTCATCAGTTAACATTGGATATTGCTTCAACAAAGTTCCGAATTGAATTATTTCTTGTTGTTAAAGTAATGCTCCACTTCAGTTTTCATGTTTGAAGTTTCGGCAATTGCCATAATCATGTTTTTATAATTTGCAGCCTTTTCGTTTTGTTTTTTCTCTGTATAATAATCATACAACGAAATCATAGGGGCAATGTAATTGCCGTTCATATTGTAAACAATTGCTTCACTCAATTCATTAATGAAACTTATTTGCAGGTAATCCAATAAAAATTTCTGTTCCATGTTTTTCTGAAGCACCGGAATGTTATCGTATTTTTTTTCGCTGAAACGAAACGCTAATCCTTCCAGATACATGGAGTCTTCAAAAGTTTTGAAATAAGCAGGATCGCAACTTTCAGCGAAATACAATGGACGCTTCTTTATGTTGTTCATCAGAAATTCTCCAATCAAAGTATTCAGTTGTTCAGTGCTTGTGATTTTGCTGTAATCAATTTCCAGATAAATAATTCCAAGTTCATTGCACAAGGCTTTGCGGTAATCATCCAGTAAAAACAAACTCAGGTTTATGACTTTAATATCAGTGCGAATATTTTTTACATCCTGCAACATCCACGCAGGGAATGTATCATTATCGCCGTTGGTTATCAGCACTCCATCTTTTGCCACCGACATCAAGAGGTTGTAATCCCAGTTCAATATTCCAGGTGATATTTCATTTAAGTTGTACCACTTGGTCAGGTATTCTTTTTTCTCTTTTGCATTTCCGGTAGTTTCAGCATGCACCACTAAATCAGGATAAAGTTCTGTTCTCGTTGGGTCTATTGAAAAGGCTTTTAATAAATTGCTGTAATTATTTTCCCTGTCGTTTTTTAAAATCCCATTGTAATAGAGCAGGTAATTATATTCGTAAGTTTCAGGAATCAGCTGACTCATTTTATTCATAATTCCTTCCAGTGAATCTGTCATGCCCTGCACAATCGGTTCGTTTTTATCACTGCAAACCAGTAAATTTCTGTTTGCACGATAATAGTATTCCCAGGCCTGAGCGTTCAAAGGATTTTTTTCTGTTTCGGTTTTCCAGAGCGCCGCTTGATGTGTGTACCACTCATTTGTTTGATGTTGCCTGGCAATGCCATAAACAGGTTCGGGTTTTTGTGCTTTTGCAGTTAAAATCTGAAGGGTAAAGAGGATGATGAAACAGAAATTGGTTCGCATGAGATTTGAAATTTTTTTTGTTATGGATAGTTATAACCGCGAAACGCTGAATCGTTCACTCTTTTTTAAATTATTTTTTCAAGTCAGTATAATTTTACTTTATACTTCGCAGCCATTTTTTCAATTTGTTCATTCGATACAAGGTGAATGTTTTCATGCCGGTGATAATTTTCAACTGTCACAACAAATAATTTGTAATTGTATTTGCCGGCCATTTTAATGTAAGGCTCCATTTCCCATTCAAGTGTAAAAGTGTTGGCGACAAAAACCTTTTCGCAATTTTTCTTCAGTTGGTTTTTAGTTTCTTCTTCGCACTGTTTGTAAGCCAAATGATTTTTAGCGAATTCAAATTTGTATTCAGCTGTTTCAACATCCGTAAAAAAATCATCAATGCTTAGGACAGGATATTTTCCATTTTCACAAAGCAAATTTGCCAGTGTTGATTTTCCGCTGCCGGGTAATCCGCGAAGAAGAATAAGTGATTTCATTTTTAATTAACTGACAGTGATTTTGAATTAAACCGTTGCAATTTAAATAACGACTTATGTAATTGTTATAATTGAAATTAAAATTCAGAAAGAAATTATTTGTATTCTTAGCTCGGTTTGAAATTCAACTGAAATGAAAAAAATAAATCTCACCACACAAATAATTATTGCAATGATACTTGGTATTGCCATCGGGCAATGGTATCGGACCACTCACCTTGATGTTGAGCAACAGAAAGCATTTGCTTCAAACATTCAGATACTGAGCGAAATATTTCTGCGGTTAGTTAAAATGATTATTGCCCCGCTGGTTTTCAGTTTGCTTTTAACGGGCATTGCTAAAGTTGGCGATTTTAAAAGTGTTGGCCGCATCGGACTGAAAACCATAACCTATTTTTTAAGTGCAACACTACTTGCCTTACTTACCGGTTTAGTTATAGTAAATGTATTTGAACCTGGTAAAGCATTGCATTTAACCACGCTGAATTCAGTAGTTCCGGTCAGCACCAATGGATTTAATATTCATGAATTCATCACGCATGTTTTTCCTGACAGCATTGTGAATGTGATGGCATCGAATCAGATTTTACCAATTATAGTTTTCGTTTTGTTCTTTGCTGTTGCCACTGCATCCATCGGCGAAAGAGGAAAAGTAATAATAGATTTTTTTGATGCCGTTGGTCATGTTATGTTGAAGGTTACAGGTTATGTAATGAAACTTGCCCCACTCGGAGTATTCGGTGCAACTACGGCAGTAATTACACAGCAAGGCTTAGGAATTTTATCTGGTTACGCCGGAATTATACTTTGCTTTTTTGGTGGCTTGCTGTTTTTTGTTTTTGTTATTCTGTTAGGAATTTGCCTTGTGCTTGGAATACCATTCTTTAAACTCATAGCTCATGTGCGCGAACCCATGTTGCTTGCATTTACCACAGCCAGCAGTGAAGCTGCAATGCCTAAAGTAATTTTAGGATTGGAACGATTCGGAATCAGTAACCGCATTGTAAGTTTTGTTTTACCGCTTGGTTATTCTTTCAACTTAGACGGAAGCATTATGTACATGATTTTCGCTACCATCAGTATTGCACAAGCCTATGGAATGGATATTCCTTTCACCCAACAATTAAGTATGATGCTGATACTAATGATTACGAGCAAGGGAGTTGCCGGAGTTCCGCGCGCTAGTTTGGTTGTAATTGCAAGTATGCTAACCATGTTCAGTATTCCGGTTGAAGGGCTTACTTTATTATTAGCCATTGATTGGTTGCTCGATATGGGGCGTGCATGCACCAATGTTATTGGCAATGCAGTTGCAACCTGCGTGATCAGTAAGTGGGAAGGCGAAAAATATAGTTGAACAACAGATCGGTTAATTTGCATTATGGTTGTTCATAGATATACAAACAAAATCATTGCCATGGTGACAATGACCTTTATGGCTTAAAAAATTTACCGGAGATTGTTTTTTTTGGGCGTTTGTTGAAACCGTCAACAGTGCCGATCCCAAAAGCAAATTGAAGGAAATTAAATTTTTGCAGGAAGGATTTTTTCAGTAATCCATTTCCCGTTTACATGTTCGCCCCAGATAATAACATCCTTATTTTTTTCATATACGCGCTTAGCTTCCAGCATCGCTTTTTTATCCGGACAACAGATTTTTACTCCGTTTTTTGAACCCTTATTGCAAACTTCAATGTAAAAGCCGTCTTTAAATTTTTTCGGCACTGTAGGTGGTCTTCCCATTACTTATAACTTTTTTTGTTATTGGTGGCAATAATAAATTATTTATTCTTAAATCCATTATCAGTATTAACATTCTCATCAACAAAAGTTAAAATCCATATTCTTATTTGTATTTCTGCCCTATGAAAAATTTCAAACACAAAACAGCCATTCAGGTCCGGTTTGCTGATATGGATATGATGGGGCACGCCAACAACTCAGCCTATTCCACATTTATTGAGTATGCACGGATGAAATATTTTGACGATGTGGTGGCTGAAGAAGGAGTGTGGAGCAAACTCGAAGGACTGATTCTCGCCCGATTGGAAATTGACTTTCGATTACCGATTGTTCTTGGCGATGAAATTTTTATTTATACAAGATGTTCCAGAATGGGAACAAAAAGTTTTGATATGGAATGTGTGATTGCAAAAGCTGAAAAGGAAGTGGAAACAATAATGGCAGAAACAAAAGCGGTTATTGTGTGTTTCGATTATTCAACCAATAAAACTGTTGCGGTTTCCGAAGAAAGGAAAAAGAAAATTGCAGATTACGAAAGTGCTGACTGATTATTTTTTTGTTTTCAAAAATGCAAGCAAATCATTGCTGCTGCTGTCAAAGTCAAATACATCAGTCAGTTGATAATAATTCTGATGGTCAATAGTATAGTCATATCCGAATTTTGCCACTTCTAATTTATCACCTTCAAAATCCATGATCGAAACAATCGATTTCATTTGCGAAACAGTAAAGCATTTTTTGCTTTGAATAATTTGTTTGGCAGTGCTGATTTTTGTGCCGGAGAAACTTAAGTTTTTTATGCTTGAAATTATTGAACTCATATCAGCATCAGTTACCACACAAATCGGTACCACCACCACCGGAGGAGGAAGCATTGATTTCACTGTTGCATCGCCAAACGCATTCCATTCATTTTTATAAACCTGTGTGCTGAAAACCTGTTCGGCAAAACTGTAATTCTGAATGTCGTAGCACTTAGCAAGGTTTTGTTTCAGAAATTTCATCCGGTTTAAATCCAGTTGAACTAATGTAGCGAGCATCATCATTTGAGCAATGGTCACACAATTACTCTGAATGAATTGAGTTGCTGCGTTCATTCGGTTGACATCACCTTGCTGTTCGGTAACAGGAATTACGAGAACCATAAAATCATTATCGCTCATTGGTAAACTGCAACCACTTACTCCTTTGTATCCAACCGGCGAAGGATAATTTAAATCAGGAAATAGTTTGACATTTATTGGTGGAGGCGGATCTATGACAACTTGCCCACCTAAATTAGTAAGATTCACAAAATCATAAAACTGAAATGCATAAGAGAGTGAATTGAATGCATCGAACAAGGCATAATAATGCTGTTTATCATAAATATTCGGATATGCGGAATAAGCAAACTGTAATCGCATTCCATCATCATAAAAAACAGAAGCGAGTTGGTAAGCATGATCGCTCAAGAGGCAGCGACCGCGCAACCAGGCATTCAGGTAATTCAGTTTCAACTGATCGGTTGGTTGCGTACTTATTTTTTTATATTGAATCTGAACTTCATCATTACTCACCGGTGTGGTACAGTTTTGCGCGAATGATTGAATTGAAACTGAAATTATAAATATTAATGGAATGTAAATTTTCATTAACAAATTTTTATTTAAGAACAAATAAAATAAGTTGTTATGATTTATTAGAAATATTATTTTAACAGAGAAGTTGTATTAAAAATTACCGGATCAATGTATTTTTCACCTGCACAAATTTTATCTATAGCTTCATTTAAAGTTTCAATGCTTGAAGTTTTTAGTACATAACCCAGACAACCTGCTGAAAACATAGCTTCAACTGTTTCTTTATCTTCAAACATGCTGATAGCTATAATTTTAATGTGCGGATACAATTCTAAAATTCTTCTTGCCGCCTCGTCTCCATTCATATGTTTCATTTTGTAATCCATAAAAATTACATCAAATTGGTATTCTCTCATCATAGCCACCGCTTCTTCACCATCAAATGCAATTTCAACTTCTTTTATATTCAAGTTCTGTTTTAATGAATTTTGAATTGCCTGACAAAACATTTTATGATCATCAACAACAAGCAACGAAAGTTCTTTTTCTGTTGAAGGCATCTGTATTTTTTTTGAAGTCTAAATGTAGCGACAATTTAAAAATTGAACAATTATCACCTGGTATAAATAATAGCAGGAAGTTTTTTTGCTTCAATTTATTTCCCTTTTTTATCAATTGTCTGAAAAATAAAAACGCCCCTCAAAAAAAATTGAAGGGCGGTATCTTTTTATTGTATTTGTAAAATCATTCTTTCACAACTCTCACTACTTTTACAATATCCATTTCATTTCTGATTGCCACAAAATATATTCCGTTATAGAGACCCGAAAAGTCTAAAGTATTTATACTGCCGTTTGAAAGATCCATGTATAAAACTGTTTGTCCAACAATGTTTTTTATATCAGCTACATGCGATTTGCCAGATGAAGGCATGTTGATTTTTAAAAAATTGTGAACACCAGTCGGATAAATTAAAATTTCGCTTTGATGGTCAATATTTGATGTTTCAGTTGAACTTGCAGATGCTTTTACCTGACCAGTAAATAAATGAACAGAGCAATGAAAATTGTAATCTCCGGCAACTGATAAAACATAAATGAACGAAGTACCACTGGTAACATTAAAAGTGTTGGCGCCGGAAGGAACAGATGTTGATTCCAAAGGGTGAAAACTAAAATCACCGCCCCAGATTATTGTATCACCAACATTAGCCAAAACCACATTTGGACTATATGCCATACCTGCGGAACCTCCGAACTGAATTAAATGTGATGTGGCAAATGCTCCGAAACTTAAAAGAATGAAGGAGAGGAACAGAGTAATTTTTGATTTCATGTTTTGATTTTATTTGGTTCGCAACTTTACAATGGATTCTACGCAAAACCGACGGTTATAGTTCCAATGAATTAACAGTCGTCTGATAAACTGTATAATACTTTGTCAAATTAATCGCAAGTTGAAAATAAAAAGTGATTAGGTGTGTTGTTCTGCATTATGAATTCAGGTGATTAAAATCATTTACTTAAAGTCATATATGTACTCATTTTGAAACACTGAAATTTCACTGAGATTCATTTTTATTTTTTTAGTTGAAATAAAATCAGAACACTTAGTAAATGACAAATAAAATTTTCCTCGCTTTATTTTTTGCTGTTGTTTTTCAGTCGTGTGAAAAAGGAATGGTACAGCCTCACATTACTAAGGCCACAAAAGGAACTGTTCATTTTAAAATAAATTATGAAGTGGACCATGTCGCACTTCAAAACATGGAAATGCTTTATACCACTCCGAACGGTTATCCTTATTCAGTCTGGAAAATTCAGTACATCGTTTCAGATTTCAAATTTTATAACTCAGCAGGAGTTTGGAGCGATACCGGATTTTATTTTCTTGATTCGCAGGACATCGGAAAAAATTCTATTTCAATTCAGGGAATTCCGTTCGGATATTATGAGCGGGTTTCATTTCTGATAGGAATAAAACCTGAATACAATGTGCATGATTCGTTACCGATGCAAGCTGATTTTCAGGATATGTTCTGGCCTGATGTAATGGGTGGAGGATATCACTTTATGAAGCTTGAAGGAAGATATTCAGTGGGCGGAACAGAGATGGGTTACGCCATTCACATTGGAGGAACTGGATTTTCAATTCCGATAAAGTTGAATCAGAAGTTTCAGGTGAATTATAAATATCCAATAAAATATTTTCAATTGACCATGAACATCAATGAGTGGTTTCGAAATCCAATCACTTATGATTTTGAAACTGATGGTGCATCCATCATGGGTGATTCAGTAGCAATGATGAAGATTGTAAAAAACGGTGTGGATGTTTTTAAAATTAATTAATGATGAAACGGATATTTGTTTTCATTCTGATTGTTCCATTGTTTATGATTGGAAATAATGCATGCAAAAAGAAAGTTGAAAAACCAATCAGCAAATTAGATACAGCGATTTACAATCCAACCGCTTATCATTTTGTAAATCCAACTGATTTTCCCTACATGCAGTTGAGTACAAGTAACCCAATGACGGTTGAAGGAATTCGCCTTGGAAGGATGTTGTATTACGATAACATCATTGATAAATACCAGGCGCGTTCGTGCGGAACTTGTCACCATCAGGATAAAGCGTTCAGCACACCCGGAAATATTATACCGCACATCAACATCGGTTACAGCAGTTATTTTTTATGGAACGGCGGAGTGAAAGGAACAATTGAAGATGCGATGAAATTTGAAGTGGAAGAATTTTTTGAAACCAATGTTTCATACCTGAATGCAGATGCAGAATATCCGTATTATTTTTTTAAAGCTTTCGGCACTAAGCAAATTACAGCACAACAGGTTGCTTATGCATTGGCGCAATTCATACGAACACTTGTAAGCGGAAATTCTAAGTTCGATAAATTCCTGCGCGAAGAAGTTAATTTTTCAAATCAGGAACTCGATGGGTTTAATCTTTTTTATTCGGAAGCGGGTGATTGTTTTCATTGTCATGGCGTGATGTTATTTACCGACCAGGATTTTCATAACACCGGATTGGATACAACTTTTACAGAAGCGAATTATGGAAGATATACTGTTACAGGAAACCCGATGGACAAAGGAAAATTTAAAACACCCACTCTCCGCAACATAGAACTCACTGGCCCATATATGCACGATGGACGGTTTCATTCATTGGAACAAGTCATTGATTTTTATAATGCACCAACAGTAATGTCTGCAACATTAGACCCAATCATGTCGAAGCCCAATCATTTAAGCGGATTGAATTTAACTGACTATCAGAAGCAAAGTCTCATTGCATTTTTAAAAACATTGACTGATACATCGTTTACAATCAATACTGATTTTTCAAATCCATTCTGAAAAAAAAATTTGCGCGTAGGAGCTGTGTGCACGGAGATTTTTTATTGAATAAATTATTTTCATTCAGAAGAAAATAATTTTCCTTGCAACTGTTTTTATTTCTTTGTCAGGAATTAATCAGATAATGAAAATCACCGGACAATTAGTTGACATACACAACCGCGAAATATTTCCGGCAGAAATAATTGTGGAGGAAGGAAAAATAATTTCTATTGCAAGAGTTGAAAAAGCGAACTCAAAATTTATTCTGCCCGGATTTATTGATGCGCACATACATATCGAAAGCAGCATGCTGATTCCATCAGAGTTCGCAAGGCTTGCGGTTATTCATGGAACTGTTGCCACGGTGAGTGACCCTCACGAGATAGCAAATGTGATGGGTGTGGAAGGAGTGGAGTACATGATTGAAAACGGAAACAAGGTTCCATTCTGGTTCAACTTCGGAGCGCCATCGTGTGTGCCTGCAACGAGTTTTGAAACAGCAGGTGCACAATTGGATTCTATTGCAGTAGAAAAATTATTACAACGAGATGATATCAAGTACCTGGCGGAAATGATGAACTGGCCGGGAGTTTTATTTGATGATGAAGAAGTGAAAAGGAAAATTGCCGCTGCTCTTAAATTAAATAAACCAGTTGATGGGCACGCGCCGGGGTTAACGGGTGAACAAGCACTGAAATATATAAGCGCAGGAATAACTACCGACCACGAATGTTTTACTTACGAAGAAGGAAAGTTTAAAGCAGAACACGGAATGAAAATTCTGATTCGGGAAGGAAGTGCAGCGAAAAATTTTGAAGCACTGATTCCATTGCTGAAAGAATTTCCTGAACTGATAATGTTTTGTTCTGATGATAAACATCCGAATGATTTAGTGGTAAGTCACATTAACGAATTGGTGAGTCGCGCTGTGAAGAAAGGATATGATTTGTTTGATGTATTGCGCGCTGCTTGTTTGAATGCACACACACATTACCATCTCAATCATGGATTATTGCAGGAAGGAGATAGCGCTGATTTTATTTTAGTGAATGATCTGAGTGATTTTAAAGTGCATCAGACATTTATTAGTGGAAAGTTGGTTGCCGAAAACAACAGCATCGGTTCGAGTCCCGCCTATAGCCTCGGTTCGAGTCCCCTCGAACCGAAAATTTCGACGCGTGAGGACACGCGCCGAGGCTCGTCATTAATCGAAAGCATTCCTGAAAAAATCATCAACAATTTTAATTGCACCGAAAAACATCGGGATGATTTTAAACTGAAATCAAACGGCAAAAAAAAAATCAGAGTAATAGAAGCACTCGAAGGGCAGTTAATTACCAATGAAATTATTGTTGATGCAAAAACTGAAGATGGATTTATAGTGAGCGATGTTAAACAAGATATTTTAAAACTTACAATAGTTAATCGATACAACAATGCTCCTCCGGCAATTGCATTCATAAAAAATTTCGGATTGAAACGCGGAGCTATTGCAAGTTGTGTTGGTCACGATTCACATAATATAATTTGTGTTGGTGTGGATGATAAATCTATTTGTCGTGCAGTCAATCTAATTATAAAATCAAAAGGCGGATTATCTTCCACTGATGGAATGAATGATAAAGTTTTACCACTGCCTGTTGCCGGTATCATGACCAATGCTGATGCTTATGAAGTTGCTGAAGGTTATTCTTCCATTGATGCATTCGCCAAACAACTCGGAACAAAACTGAATGCACCGTACATGACTCTTTCATTCATGGCATTGCTCGTTATTCCTGATTTGAAACTGAGCGATAAAGGTTTGTTCAGCGGGAAGAAGTTTGAGTTTGTGGAGGTGGAATTATAATTCTGATTGAAATCGAGAATGTCAAGTCCACCGAAAAAATTCAATAACGAAAATGTCATTGCGAGGAGAGTGTATTCACTCGACGAAGCAATCCTTCGGCACAGCACCCGCAAAAAAATTGCTAATTATTTCACCACATTTTATGTTGAAAGATTGCTTCGAAAACTGAATACAGTTTTCTCGCAATGACATCTCGATTATAAAATGAATGATATGTTTTAGTTTTCATTTTCTTTAAGTTATTAAATTTATGAGTGAAGTTTTTATTTACATTTATACCAAACCAACACTTCAATGAAAAAAATATTTACAACCTTGCTTATTATTTTCTCTTTCTCTTTTTGTAAAGCGCAGTGGGTTACAATTCCGGATGCGAATTTCAGAAACTGGTTGAATGCAAATGGTTATGCTTCATGCATGAATGGAACTTTGATGGATACAACTTGCAGTGCGGTTGTGAATGCGATTGCGATTAATTTCGGATGGCAAGGTATTTCCAACCTTACAGGTATTCAATATTTTGATCATCTTCAATCTTTAAACTGTTCAGATAACCCAATTGCTTCTCTTCCACAATTGCCTGGAACTTTAACAACACTTGATATAAGTGGAAATCAAATCTTCTCTTTACCAGCATTGCCAAGCGGTCTTCAAGTATTAAATTGTAATGGAAATACCTGGCTTTCGGCGCTTCCCTCACTTCCTGTTGGTTTGACTTTACTCAATTGTGGTAATTGTAATCTCACTTCTTTACCTTCTTTACCATCTGGTTTAACAACTCTATTTTGCTTCACTAACCAACTTACTTCTTTGCCAAATTTGCCTGGAAATTTATTGGAGCTTGGTTGTGGTTCAAATCAACTTACTTCATTGCCGTCATTATCCGCAAATTTGGTAACCTTGAATTGCGAAGAAAATCAGCTTACATCTCTTCCGACTTTATCTGCAACCTTGCAAAATTTATATTGTTACAGTAATCAGTTGACTACACTTCCTATATTATCAAATAACATTGAAATTTTAGATTGTCGATATAATCAGCTCACTTCACTGCCTTCATTACCTCCTAATCTTGGTGGTTTATACTGTGGGTATAATCAGCTCAATTCTCTTCCGAGTTTGCCCAACTCATTATTCGTCCTTATTTGTCATTATAATCAGATTACTACTCTTCCCTTCTTACCTTCCGGATTAATTTCTCTCGATTGCAGTTATAATCAACTTACCTTCATTCCTAATTTACCTCAAAGTATTTATTTCTTTGATGTTAGAACTAATCCTGCACTTTCTTGTATGCCAATTTTACAGATTTTCAATGGAGGAGTTTCAAGTTTTAATATCTCCAACACCGGAATCACCTGCCTTCCAAATACAATTCAACACACAGGTTCCATTCCTGCAATTGACACAATGCCAATCTGCACTTGCACTTATCCATCAGGCATTACAACCACAAACATTACATCCACATCAGCAAAAGTCAACTGGAGTATGGAGTGTTGTTCGCAGTTTCAAATTCAGAAAAGAATTACCGGCACAACTACATGGAGTACTGTAACAGCATTAGCAACAGCAACTTCAAAAAATTTAACTGCACTAACTCCGGGCACTACTTATGATTTGCGCATGAGAGTAAAGTGTACTGATGCAATAACCTATTCCTCGTGGTCGCCGATACAAACTTTTACAACACTCGTTAACTGCGTGGCACCAAATGGTGTAACAGTTTCCAATCTGACACAAACACACGCAACTATTAATTGGAATACTGTTACCAATGCATACGCTTTTAAATTTTCAGGAAGAAAACTTGGCACCACTGCATGGACTACCTACACCATTTATTCGCCGCTCACAGTTAAACAATTAAACGGATTGACAGCAAACACCACTTATCAGTATCGCATGCAAACTGTTTGCAGTGCATCAGGTATTCCAACTTCGCCATGGACTGCCATCAGCACATTCAACACTCCTCTTCGCATGGAAGATGAAATCATGGAAAATGAAAAAATTGATTTTACCATTTATCCAAATCCGGTTTCGCAGTTGCTAACGGTTATGGCTGATTTTTCAATCGGCGATGAAATTGAAATAAAAGATTTGTTGGGAAGAACTCTTATTACTCAAACGCAGGGCTCTGATTACAGTAACCCTGCTGGCACACAATCTTCAAACACGATAGATGTCAGTAATTTATCAGCCGCTCAATATTTTGTTTCCATCAGAAAAAATGATGGAAGCGTTTTGATTAAACAGTTTGTGAAAGAATAATGATTTATCCATTGAGTGTCTTTCTTTAATACCGAAAGTTCGTGAAGGTTTATTAAGTAAAAAAGAGTTTCATTGAAAATCGAAATTGAAAAGATTGTTATAACCAATGCTATCTCATCCGCTTCAGGGTTGGCAATAGAAGGAAACTCTATTTGGATGATAGGTGACGATGCTGCATATGTTGTTAAATCAACTATTGGCCAATCAGATTTCAACAGAATAAAATTGTATGAAAATGATTCTGAAGAGCGCTTGGCAAAAGTAACGAAACACGATTTTGAAGCTTGCGCTGTAGGAGAGATGGCAGGCGAGCAATACTTGTTTGTTTTTGGTTCAGGTGGCCTGAGCCCATATAGGGAATCAATGTTTGCACTGAATATTGAAAATACCCGTCAATGTTATAAGCTGTCACTGCAGCATTTATACAATGCTATCAGAAGCAGTGTTGGATTGAAAGAAAAAGAATTAAATATAGAAGGCGCTGCATTAGCCGGCGATAAGCTGGTGTTATTTAATCGGGGAAAAAATTTTATTGTTTTACTATCCTGGAAAAAGTTTTCAGCATTTGTGCTTCATGAAGATGCGACCGATATACCACCGTTTAAAATAATTAGGATTGAACTGCCTGTGGTCAATGGATTTCAAATTGGTTTTTCGGGTGCCTGTGTTGTTAGCGAAAACGAAATGCTTTTCACCGCTTCGCTTGAAGAAACAATTGATCCTATTAATGACGGGGCAATTAAAGGCAGCTACATCGGCTTGCTCCAACTGGTGAATGATACAGATGCGAAAGTAGAAGCACTTACACCATTAAAAAGTAATAGTGGCGATATTTTAACTGATAAATTAGAAGCCATTGAAACAATAAAAATCAGTGGAAATTATATTTCAGCTATTGCAGTTGCCGACAATGATGATGGGGCATCTAAATTGTTTTATTTATCAATTTGCACTGATTGAAGCCATAACGATTTATTAATGCAATTCACTTATATAACAAGTGAAAGTATTTTCACTCTAACAAACAAATGTTAGCACCACGCAATTTTTAATTGCAACATAATTTTATGTTTGCTTCAATGCGATTACGAAAATTTATTTACTCTTTTTTACTCCCCACTCTTATCTCTTCACTCTTCAGTGCGTATTCGGAGGCGCAATCGGTCCATGATAAATATTTGTTACACATTCATCACGCAACTGCACCTTTTAAAATAGATGGAGTGTTGGATGAACCCGATTGGCAATTGGCAGATGTGGCAAAAGATTTTTTCGCCATACTGCCTTATGATACTTCCTTTTCGAAAAGCAAAACAGAATGTCGTGTTGCATACGACGATAATTATTTTTATGTGAGTGCAGTTTGCTTTGATGAATTGCCGGGGCATTATGTAATTCAATCATTGAAGCGCGATTATTCTTATCCGGTTACTGATGCATTTGCGGTAGTGCTCGACCCGTTTCAGGATGGCACAAATGGTTTCAACTTCGGAGTAAATCCATACAATGTGCAGCGCGAAGGCAGCATTGATAACGGCGGCGGTTTTGGTGTGAGCACTGATTGGAATGTGAAATGGATATCGGAAACAAAAATTGAAGACGGAAAATGGACTTGCGAAATTGCCATTCCATTTAACAGCATCCGCTTTAAACCGAATGCAGATAAGTGGTACATCAATTTTATTCGCAATGATTTAAAGCGCAACGAACAATCAGGTTGGGTTCCGGTGCCGAGAAGTTTTAATCCGAGTTCTTTGGCATTTACCGGAACATTATTCTGGGACAAACCATTGGGCAAAACCGGAGAGAATATTTCGTTGATTCCATATGCCATTGGTTCAGTAAATACTATTGCAACTGAAGGAAATGATATTCATGCGAAACCGAATTTCGGATTGGATGCAAAAGTTGCCGTGAGCAGTTCGTTGAATTTAGATATAACTGTTAATCCTGATTTCAGTCAGGTGGAAGTGGATGCGCAACAAACCAATCTCACTCGTTACAATTTATTTTATCCCGAGAAAAGAAGTTTCTTTATTGAGAACAGCGATTTGTTTGGTCAGTTTGGTTTTCGTCAAATCCGTCCGTTCTTCTCCCGCAATGTTGGATTGAGCAATGGAAATGTTATTCCCATTCAAGGTGGTTTACGATTGAGTGGAAAACTCACTCCCAAGGACAGAATAGGAGTAATGAGTATTCAAACGGCTGATGATTCCATTGGAACAAATGCAATCAGCGGACAGAATTATTCGGTGGTTGCTTATCAGCGAAAAATATTTTCGCGCTCAAACATTGCATTCATCGGTGTGAATCGGCAAGCGTTCAACCATTTTGAATTGCAGAAAAAAGATTTCAATCGGGTAGGAGGCATTCAATACAATCTGGCATCGGCAAACAACAAGTTGGTGGGCTTTGCTTTTTTTATGTATTCAAATAATATGGTGAGTGGTTATCGTGCATATTCCCATGCAGCGTTCTGGACCTATAATTCATCACGCTGGCAGTTCATTTACAACCATGAATATGTTGGAAAAAATTTTTTAACCGATGTTGGGTTTGTTCCACGATTATATAATTATGATGCAGCTATAAAAACAGTTGTCAGAAATTCATACTGGCGATTGGAAAATTCTGTATCGAGAAAATTTTTTCCTTCCGGAAATCTGAAAACCAGGATGAATAATTTTATGGTATCAATTTATAGCAGTGATTATTATAATGAAGAATTTAAACATACAGAACTTTATCAGGAACTGATTTTGCAAACCAATTTTCAGAACAGCGCTATTTTTGAAATTGACATTGACCATACTGATTTGAATCTTCAATATGCCACTTCACTCAATCCGAAAGACACGCTTTATTTTCTTCCGGGAAAATATTCCTATCAAAGTGTTTTGATGAAATTTAATTCGAATCTCAGAAAAATTTTCAACTACACTTTGAATGCGCAGTATGGTTCGTTTTATACGGGAACTAAACTGACTTTAAATTCAACAGTCACCTATCGAATTCAACCTTATGCAAATCTCTCGCTCTCTTTAAATTACAATCAGGTTGATTTGCCTTTGCCGTTTCAGAATTTTTATTTGTTGTTGGTTGGTCCGAAACTGGAATTCACTTTTACCCATGATCTTTTCTTTACTACATTTTTACAATACAATACACAGGTCGAAAATTTTAATGTGAATTGCAGGTTGCAATGGCAATTCAAACCGCTCAGTTATCTGTACTTAGTTTACAGCGATAATTATGAAACCATAAATTTTGGAAATAAAAATCGTCAAGTGGTTTTAAAATTTGTTTACTGGCTCAGCTTATAAAAATGATCAACAAAGAAAAACTGGATACATACCTGCATAAAGGAATGCGGAAAAAATTGGTGGAATCAATTGCCAAACGCGGAATAACAAATAAAGAGGTGTTGGAAGCAATCAACCGTGTACCCCGTCATTTGTATTTTTTTGATTCGGTGTTTTTGGAAAAAGCTTATGAAGACAAAGCCTTCCCGATAGGCGAAGAACAAACAATTTCGCAACCATATACCGTTGCGTATCAAACTTCTTTGCTGGAAATTAAAAAAGGTGAAAAAATTTTAGAGGTAGGAACAGGTTCCGGTTACCAGGCATCGGTACTTGCTGAAATGGGCGCCAAAGTTTTCACCATTGAACGACAAAAGAAATTGTATGAGAAGACCAAACCCATGCTCGCCGATTTTGGATACTCATCTATTAAATGTTTTTATGGCGATGGCTTTGCCGGCTTACCAACTTTTGCACCTTTCGAAAAAATTGTTGTAACCGCTGCCGCACCATTTATTCCTGAGCAATTATTAAAACAATTAAAGGTTGGCGGATGGTTAGTCATTCCAGTTGGCGAAAATGTGCAAAGCATGAAACGAATCACCCGCATTTCAGAGGGAGATTGGACAGAAGAAGTATTCGATAATTTTAAATTTGTACCGATGTTAACAGGAAAGGTTAATTAAGATTTAAATTGAATATTTTGAATCTGTAAGTAATCATGCAACCATTTTTTTTGAATTGATGTCTGAATGAAGATTTCAATTATATTTGCCCACATTCAAAAAACAAAGAATAACATGAAGAAACTCCTTTTAATCGTTTTGGTTATTGTAACCGCTGGAGAAATTTTTTACGGCTGCAAGAAAGGGAATGAAGATCCCCTTATTTCATTCCGCTCTCGCAAACATCGGGTTACCGGCGTTTGGCAGGTTTGTTCGTATCGGATTAACGACGCAGATTCATTAATTGATAATATTTCAATTAGTGATACACCAACTACAGTCCCAAACCTTTGGGGATGTATTGGTACAATGAACTATACTAGAAAGAAAACCTACATTATGGAGTTTGATGACAATGGACTTTATATTTTTAGAAACACCTGGGTTTGGAATACTACCAGAGATTGGAATACAAATATTCCGCAGTGTACTGATACTTCATATATCTGGAAGGATTCAACAGTATTAACTAAAGGTCTTTGGACAATGGCCGGAGGAGTTGGTGATTTTAGAAATAAGGAATTGTTACAATTAACCGATGGAGTAGACCAGGTAACTGGTCAATCTTATGAATTGATTGAAGTTCGCGAAAAGGAATTAAAATTCAGACAATCAGTTACTAATCCATTAACAAATGAGGTAACTAAATGGGAATGGACATTATGCCCATATGCTGATAGTACAGCAACTAACGGAAATCAATAAAATTCGTTAAAAATTTTTCAAAAGCCATTCTGAATATTTTCAGAATGGCTTTCTTGTTTTAAACCAAAGCTGATAGATGTGATTGAACTTTAGTGACCCAGTTAAATTTATCAGTCACTTTTCCGGTTTTAATTCCTTCTAAATCCTTTTTCAACCTGTTTGATATTTCTCTTGTTTCAATTGCAGGCAGTTCCATAACTGTGCCTTTATATTCTATATGAGAAATAGGAGCTACCGAAGCTGCAGTCCCGGTTCCAAATGCATCTTGTAGTTTTGC